>NZ_JBIRVV010000003.1:0-36485 GCF_044387305.1 Lentzea sp. NPDC020367
GGTGTCAACTCGACACGCTTTTCGTCGAGTTGACACCCCTTCTCGCATGTGGCCCGCTCTTGGTGCGGCTCGTGACGGGACCCACCGCCAACGCACCCTCTACGCAACAGGCAGCCGCCCAAAGCAACTGGCGTGCCATCAACCCGCGAGTGGCGCGGACCCCCCGATCAGATTGCCGGGGGTCTGGGGGCAGAGCCCCCAGGGGAAGCACCCAACGCAACAGGCCGCAAGCAACAGGGGGACGACACAGCAAACCGGCACAAACAAAGACCCCCACACCCAAAGGGTGCAGGGGCCTGAGTTCAGTCAGCTACCAAGCCAGGGGGAATCCCCAGACTCACATGCCGCCCGACAGCTTCTCCCGCAGAGCAGCAAGCTGCTCGTCAGAAGCGAGCGTGCCACCGGACTGAGCCGGCGCGCCAACGGACGCGGAAGGAGCGTCGCCACCGGAGGTGTAGTTGCCCGCACCCTCGGCCGAAGCCTCTTCCTCGGCCTCGGCGGCCTTGCGGATCTGCTTCATGTGGGCCTCGTAACGAGTGTGCGCCTCGGCGTACTGGCGCTCCCACTCCTCACGCTGCTTGTCGAAGCCCTCGCCCCACTCCTGCGACTCCGGGTCGAAGCCCTCGGGGTAGATGTAGTTGCCCTGGTCGTCGTACTCGGCGGCCATGCCGTACTGGGTCGGGTCGAACTCCGTGTCGACCGTGAAGCCCTCGTTGGCCTGCTTGAGCGACAGCGAGATGCGACGGCGGTCGAGGTCGATGTCGATGACCTTGACCATGACGTCGTCGCCGACCTGGACGACCTGCTCCGGGATCTCCACGTGGCGCTCGGCCAGCTCGGAGATGTGGACCAGGCCCTCGATGCCCTCGTCCACGCGGACGAACGCACCGAACGGAACCAGCTTGGTGACCTTGCCCGGCACGATCTGGCCGATCGCGTGGGTGCGGGCGAACTGGCGCCACGGGTCTTCCTGCGTCGCCTTGAGCGACAGCGACACGCGCTCGCGCTCCATGTCGACGTCGAGGACCTCGACGGTGACTTCCTGGCCGACCTCGACAACCTCGGACGGGTGGTCGATGTGCTTCCAGGACAGCTCCGAGACGTGGACGAGACCGTCGACGCCACCCAGGTCCACGAAGGCACCGAAGTTGACGATCGAGGACACGACGCCCTTGCGGACCTGGCCCTTCTGCAGCTGGTTGAGGAACTCGCTGCGGACCTCGGACTGGGTCTGCTCGAGCCACGCGCGGCGGGACAGGACCACGTTGTTGCGGTTCTTGTCCAGCTCGATGATCTTGGCCTCGAGCTCACGGCCGACGTACGGCTGGAGGTCGCGGACGCGACGCATCTCGACGAGCGAGGCGGGGAGGAAGCCGCGGAGGCCGATGTCGAGGATGAGACCACCCTTGACGACCTCGATGACCGTGCCCTTGACGGGCTCGTCCTTCTCCTTGAGCGCCTCGATGGTGCCCCACGCACGCTCGTACTGAGCGCGCTTCTTGGAGAGGATCAGACGGCCTTCCTTGTCCTCCTTCTGGAGAACAAGCGCCTCGACCTCGTCACCGACCTTGACGACCTCGTTGGGGTCGACGTCGTGCTTGATCGACAGTTCGCGCGAGGGGATGACGCCCTCGGTCTTGTAGCCGATGTCGAGCAGGACCTCGTCCCGGTCGACCTTGACGATCGTGCCCTCAACGATGTCGCCATCGTTGAAGTACTTGATCGTCTTGTCGATAGCTGCGAGGAAGTCCTCCTCCGTCCCGATGTCGTTGATCGCGACCTGCTTGGGAGCAGCGGCAACGGGGGCGGTGGTGGTGTCGGTGGACATTAGGTAGGTGGCTCCGGTACGGATTGGCATTGATTGGCTGGTAGTGGTGCGCGCGCAGCGACACAGCGACCTGGAATCCCGCGGTTCTGGATCATGGGCAGCACTAACCCACTACGCACGCGATATCGTACGCGGCCGCGAGACGCGCAAGCAAACCAGCCCCCATGTGAAGGAGCAGTGTGTCCAACCAGCACGCGAGCGCGGAACAAGCGCTCGGCACCACCGGCATCGTCAAGCGCGGGGCGGACGCCGCCGAGTCGCGCGTGGCGAACCGAATCTGGTGGGACGCGGACGCCGACGACTACCACGAGACGCACGGCGACTTCCTGGGCGCGGCGGACTTCGTCTGGTGCCCGGAGGGCGTGCGCGAAGAAGACGTCAGGTTCCTGGGTGAAATCGCTGGTCAACGGGTCCTGGAGGTCGGCTGCGGCAGTGCTCCGTGCGCACGCTGGCTCAAGGACAACAAGGCGGACGTCACCGCCTTCGACATCTCCGAGGGCATGCTCCGGCACGCCCGCGTGAACAACGCCGCCACCGGGATCGACGTCCCGCTCGTCCAGGCCAGCGCCGACCAGCTGCCGTTCAGGGACGACTCCTTCGACGCCGCCTGCAGCGCGTTCGGCGCAGTGCCGTTCGTCGCGGACGTCGAAGAAGTTTTTCGCGAACTCGCCCGCGTGCTCCGGCCGGGCGCGCCCTGGGTGTTCTCGGTCAACCACCCGATGCGGTGGATCTTCCCCGACGACCCCGGCCCGCTCGGTCTCACGGTCACGCAGTCTTACTTCGACCGCACCCCCTATGTAGAGGTGGACGACGAGGGCAAGGCCACCTACGTGGAGCACCACCGCACGCTCGGCGACTACGTCCGCGCGCTCACGAACACCGGGTTCGTGGTCGAGGACCTGGTCGAACCCGAGTGGCCGAAGGGCCACACCCGCAACTGGGGCCAGTGGAGCCCCCTGCGCGGCAAGCTCTTCCCCGGCACCGCGATCTTCCGGACCCGCCTGACGTCGTAATCTCAACGGCCATGACCTCGGCACGCGGACTAGTAGCGGCCCAGTCAGCACGTTTCGCGTCGCTGGATCCGCTGCTCCCTCCCGCCACCGAACCGCCGATGGACGGCCACGTCATCACGGCGGCGCTGGCGGACGGCACGCGCGTGGCCGGGGTCATCAGCCACCAGAGCTTCGAACCGCACTCGACCACGCGGCTGTGGTCGACGGCCGAGGTCTGGGAGATGTTGCCCCTGGTCGGGGAGGCGCAGGGCATGGACGCGCTGCTCACCCGCTTCCGCCGGCACCTCGACTCGCAGGAGATAGGCGACGACACGGCGTGCGTCGTGCACTGGCCGAGCCGTGACAGCAAAGCCGCACGGACGTTCCTGGATCACGGCCTCGTGCCGCTGTCCGTGCTCGCCGTGCGCCTGAAAACGCCGACCCAGCACATCTCGCGCACGCTCACGATCCGCCGTGCGACCCCGCACGACCTGGAGACCGTGCTGGAGCTGTCACTCGCAGAGCTGGAGTACTCCTCCTACGTCGGCTCGACGATCGTGCGACCCGAGGCCGCGTCCACGAAGCGCCGCGCACTCACTGAGCGACTCAAGAACGCGAGCCCCATCTGGCTCGCCGAACGCGACGGCATCGCGGTGGCGCTCGCCGAGTGCGCGATCGTGTCGTCCGAGCCCGGCACGATGGCGGCCACGCGACTCCCCCGCGGCCGCTGGGGCTATGTGAACTGCGTCTCCGTGCTCCCCTGCGCTCGTGGCACCGGCATCGGCCAGCAGCTTCTCGCGTACGCCCACCAGGAACTTCACCGGATGGGCACGGTCGGCACCTACCTCTACTACAACCCGCCGAACCCGCTGAGCAGCGTCTTCTGGCCGCGTCAGGGCTACCGGCCGCTGTGGACCGTCTGGGAAGTACGCCCCGCCTCCGCCCTTAGGTGACCTATGTCCGAGTTGCAGAGCGCCGAAGGCTGCGGGAGAATTTGTACTGACCGGTCAGTTTAAACGGAGGGTAAAGCCGTGGAGATCCACGCAAGTCGAGCAGGCGTCAACGGGGGCCATGGTCCCCTGCTCCGGCCGACTTCGCTGGTCGTGAAGCCCGGCGAGCTCACGCTGGTCGCGGGCGAGCCCGGCACCGGTCACACGGCGTTCGGCCTGCTGCTGTCGGGCCGCATGAAGCCGTCCACGGGCACCGTGTCGCCGGACGCGAAGACGCTGCGCAAGCGCGTCGTGCTGATCGACGCCCCCGAGGTGAACGAACCGGAAGAGGCGCTCAGCCTGTCCGCCGTCGTCGGCGAGGAGCTCGCGATGAACGGCATGCCCTCCGGCAAGAAGGCAGTGCACGACTGGTTGGTGGAGCACGCAGCCGATGAGCACGCGGCCAAGCGCTTCGAACACGTGCCGGCACGCACGCGTTGCGCCGTGATGCTCGACCTGGCCGCCGCACGCCCTGGCGTCACGGCGCTGATCCTCGACTGCCCCGACCGCTACCACCCCGACCCGCGCGAGTGGTTCGCACTGGCCCACGACCACGTGACCCCCGAACGGTCCGTCGTCGTCCTGTGCTCGAACTCCTCCGCACACATCCTCGACCTCCCGCACGCGCGCCTTGGTGAGGACAACGACACCAAGATGGAGATCTCCGCATGAGCGCCCTTCGCATGGCCTTCAACGAACTCCGCCGGATCACCTCCGGCAAGCTCCCCAAGCTCGCCGTTCTGGCTCTGGCGCTCGTGCCGCTGCTCTACGCGTCGCTGTACCTGTACGCCAACAAGGACCCGTACGCGAACCTCAACCACGTCCCCGCCGCGCTGGTCGTGAAGGACAAGGGAGCCAAGGACCTCAACGCCGGCAAGGACGTCGCCGACGAGCTGCTCAACGGCAAGAAGTTCAACTGGCAGGTCGTGGACGACGCCGACGAGGGCGTGCGCAAGGGCAAGTACATCTTCGCCCT
Source organism: Lentzea sp. NPDC020367 (assembly GCF_044387305.1). NCBI lineage: Bacteria > Bacillati > Actinomycetota > Actinomycetes > Pseudonocardiales > Pseudonocardiaceae > Lentzea > Lentzea sp. NPDC020367. The sequence continues at coordinate 4,786 of NZ_JBIRVV010000003.1, forward strand.
GACGCTGCCGGAGGACTTCTCCGAGGCGCTCACGTCCGCGGAGCAGAACAAGCCGCGCCAGGGCGTGCTGACCCTGACCACCAACGACGCCAACAACTACCTGGGCAGCACGATCGCGAACCAGGTCGTCTCCGAGGTGCGCAGGGCCGTCACGGCGAAGGTCTCCACCGAGGCCGCGGACAAGCTGCTGCTCGGTTTCTCCACGATCCGCCAGGAGACGACCAAGGCCGCCGACGGCGCCAAGCAGCTCGCGGACGGCAGCGCGACGTTGCGCGACAAGGTCGGCGAGCTCGACAGCGGCGTCCAGCAGCTCTCCACGGGTGCGGTGACGGCGGCCAACGGCGCCGCGCAGCTCCGCGACGGCACGCACGAACTCCGTTCGCAGACCGCGGCGCTGCCCGACGGCGCGAAGAAGATCGCGGACGGCGCGCGCCAGGTCGCCACCGGCAACGAGACCGCCGCGACCCAGGCCGAGGAGTACGCGAAGAAGGCCCAGGCGCTCGTCGGCGTGCTCGACCAGGCCAATGGCGACATCGCGAACCGCTTGCGCGCCTTGGGTTTCACCGAGGAGCAGGTGCAGAACGTGCTGGGCACGATCGGCCAGGTCCGCAAGCCGGTCGACGACGCCAACGGCAAGGTCCAGGGCGCCGCCGGTGATCTCCGCAAGCTCGCGACCGGCGCGGACCAGGTGGCCGACGGCGCCGAGCAACTCTCGTCCAAGATGCCCGGACTGGTCGCCGGCGTCGCCAAGCTCGACGACGGCGCGACGAAGCTCGCCGACGGCAACGCCCAGCTCCGCGACGGCCTGCAGAAGGCGGCGACGGGCACCCCTCAGCTCAAGGACGGCGCCACGAAGCTCGCTAGCGGTGCGGCGGAGCTGAGCGACGGCCTGTCCGGTGGCATCAACAAGATCCCGGACCAGGACGACCCGACGCGCGCCGCGATCGCGCAGGCGATCGGTGACCCGGTGGCGGTGCGCGGCCTGTCGCAGACGAAGGCCGCCACGTACGGCGCCGGCCTGGCCCCGTTCTTCCTGGGCCTGGCGACGTGGATCGGCGCGTTCGTGCTGTTCCTGCTGCTGCGTCCGCTCTCCCGCCGTGCGCTCGCCGCCGGTCAGTCCGCGCTGCGTGTCGCGTTGGGCGGCTGGCTACCAGGTGCGTTGCTCGGCATCGTGCAGGTGCTGGTGATGTTCACCGTCGTGCGGTTCGTGGTCGACATCGAGCCGTCGAACCCCATCGGCACGTTCGGGTTCCTCGCACTGATGTCACTGACGTTCGTGGCGATCCTGCACGCGCTGAACGCCGCGTTCGGTGCCGTGGGCAAGTTCCTGGGCCTGATCCTGCTGATCCTCCAGCTGGTCAGCGCGGGTGGCACGTTCCCGTGGCAGACGATCCCCGTGCCGCTGTACCCGCTGCACTACGGCCTGCCGATGGGCTACGCGGTCGACGGCCTGCGCCACCTGATGTACGGCGGCGACCTGGGCAGCGTCGGAAAGGACGCGCTGATCCTTCTCGCCTGGCTGCTCGGGGCCCTAGCCTTGACTTCCGTGGCGGCCTACAAGCAGCGGGTGTGGACAGCGTCCAAGCTGAAGCCGGAGCTCGTGCTGTGAGCGCGCGAACGACAGCGACCAAGCAGAAGCTCTTCGACGCGGCGTTGAAACTGGTCGGCGAACGGGGCGCGGCCTCGGTGACGGTCGACGAGATAGCCGCGGAGGCCGGCGTCGCCAAAGGCACGATCTACTACAACTTCGCCTCGAAGGACGCCCTCGTCGAAGCGCTGCTGCACCACGGCGTGGAGATCCTCGCGGGCCGGCTGCGGTCCGCGGAGGGGTCCGAGGACTCGCTGGAGGCGCTGGTCGACGAGATGCTCGGTTTCTGGGCCGAGTACCCGGCGTTCGGCCAGCTGCTCGTCTCGGAGCTGTGGCGCACGCCGGGCCAGTGGCACGGCACTCTCTCGTTGCTGCGCGACGACATCGTGTCGATCGTGCGCGGTCAGATGAAGCGCCTGTCCGACGCGGGCCGCCTGCCGGAAGGCGTGGAGGTCGGCACCGCGTCGGCGGCGTTGTTCGGCACGTTGCTCGTGATCGCGCTGGACTGGCAGGTGTTCCAGCCGGAGCGGTCACGCGCGGAGGTGCGCGACTCCGTCATGCTGCTGGTGCGGGGGATGCGCTCGGCGCGTCAGAGCTGAGCGATCCGCTCCGGTCGTTGCAGAGCGGAGACCTGGGCGATCACGACGACGGCCAGGGCGGCGGCCACGACGGCGAGGACCGCGGATGCGGTCGCGACCAAGCGGTACCCGGATCCGCTGCCGGCGAAGACCTCGGCCGCCTCGGACGCCAGCATGGCGAGGAACGTCCACTGCCACGGCCTGATCCACCGACTGGGCACGCGCCGCTCGAACGGCACCTCCCGCTGGGCGAGATCGGACGCTCGCCAGATCTCCGCCATCCGCTTCACCTCGCGCAACGCGATGGCGCCCGCGTTCTGCGACGCGTTGCGGACCCAGACTCCGAACGCCACGCCGGCAAGTCCCGTCAGCAGCAGCACCGCCAGGTCCCACATCGGATCACGGGCGCCCTGGTTGAGCGCGGTGCCCATCACGGACGCGACGGCCACCGCCACGATCAGCGCCTGGGTCACGTGGCCGCTGATCCGGACGTCCTTCAGGTCGATGTAGCCGCTCATCACGCCTCCACCTGAACTGGAACGGCTTCCTGCCTCTCGGTGACCTGCTTGATCATCTGCGCCGCCAGGACAGCCGCGACGACCAGACCCGCAGTGGAGACCGTCGACAGCAACGCGTAGTCGTCCAGCGCTGCGCGGCCGGCGATCACGCCGAGCGCGTTCGAGCCGATGTAGGTGATCCACCAGCCGGTGACGAGGCCGCTCTGGGGCCGCTTCTGCAGCCCGACCATGGGCTGCGTCCGATCAGACCCGCGCCAGATGTCCTGCATCACCGCGTACGGGATGAACAGGTTCGCGAACGGGATGATCCAGCCGACGATCACCCACATGTTCGTCCAGCGGTGCTGGTGCCTGGACGTGATGGTATCGGAGTTGAGCCGTGCCTGGCGCATCCAGGCGATGAACAGCACACCCGCGACGACCTGCACCAACAGCGCGACGAAGCCGGCGGCCAGGACCGTGGCCTCGTCGACGGAGATCCACAGCAGCGCGGCCGTGACGACCTGGGTCGCTGCGGAGAACGCGATCGCCCCCGTCGCCGCCGTGCCGAACCCGCGCACAGATCTGACAACCTCAGAACTCATTCGACTTCCCCCAGAAAGCACACGTCCCCTGACGTCGGCACTGAGCGTACGACGTCAACGCCCGATCGAGCGATGCGTTTGACCGAGCAGGGCCACATGCCCGCAGGTACGAACGAAGACATGCCGAAACTGCTGAGCATCGCCACCGTCCTGCTCGCGACCATCACCCTCACGGCGTCCCCCGCGCTGGCCGCGCCGGACCCCGTGAAGGCCACCGCCGACTTCCAGGAAGCGTTGTTCACCCCCGTCGCCGGTGTCCTCGACTTCGAGGAGACAGCCGAGGGCATCAAGGTCGCCGGCGAGTTCAAGAAGGGCTTCGCCTCCGACGCGCCGTCGGACTACCAGCTGGTGGTGCTCGACAACGCGGAGGTGGTCCTGGACTTCAGCAAGGACTTCCAGAAGGTCGCCGAGATCGAGGCGGCGGAGGTCACGGCGTTCGAGTTCGTCACGAAGACCAAGCAGAAGATCGCGGACATCCGCAACGAGGACGTGGTGGTCCGTCAGCTCGTGGACGTGGCGGCCGGCATCAAGGTGCAGGCGGAGATCGGCCGCGCGAAGGTCCAGAAGACCGAGGCCCGTTAGGGCTTCAGCGGGCGTCCTCGTGGTGCAACGAGGGCGCCCGTCCCGCCAGTCCTCGTTCAACGGCCTCCAGCACCGCACGGTTCGTGCGCAGCGTCGCGTCGTGCGCGAAGGCGCCGAGCAACACCTGCTGCGTCGGATGCGGGAGCACGGGGTCAGGTACAGGTACGGAGGTGTGCACCTCCACCACCGGCGCGTCTTCTGCGAGAAGGTGCCGCACGGCGTTGAGCACGCCCACGCGATAGCTGTCGTGCACCCAGGCCACCAGCAGGTTCACCAGCTGGCCGTCGAGCTCGTCCTCGACCTCCGCCGCGAGGTTCGCGGGGTGCTCCCAGTCGGCCCTGACCCACGTCGGCCGATGTCCCCGCGAGATCGACGCCCGCGCCGCCCGTCCGGGACCGTCGTCGGCCATCAACGGCTGCGTGCGCGACGGCAGCACCACCCGCCACCCGCGTGCCACGAGTTGTCCCGCGCAGCCGGCCAGCATGCCGGTCCCGCCGAGCACCAGCGCCGTTCTCATCGAGCACGCTCCTCCCCGACCGAGGCGAGCGGGCCCGAGAGCCACCGCTCCACCTGCCGCTGCCCGCGCAGCCGCACGACCACGACGTCGTCGACGAGGGCGAGCACCCTGACCCGGTTGCGCCGGTAGCTCTTCCAGCCCCACCGCAGGATGTGCCCGGGATCGGTGAAAGCCGACCACAGCGACGACTCCCGATTACCGTTCCACAGCTCCACCCCTGCCGCGCGACGTCTGATCGTGCGACTCACCAGCCGTCGCATCACGACCGGGAACCGGTGGTCGAGCCACACCACCGTGTCCGCCCGCGCGAGCAACCTGGGCCGTGCCGCCTTGTACTGGTATTCGGTGACCCAGTGGTCCTCGCGCGCGAACGCGGCCACCTCGTCCAGGAACTCCGGCCGCGGCGTCCACTGTGGACCCCAGTAGAGGCTGTCCAGCTCCACCCGCCGCAGGTCGTGCTGACGGGCGATGCGCAGGCAAAGCGTCGACTTGCCGGATCCGGCGTTGCCGGCGACGAGGATGCGCCGGGGCACGTGCGGCAGCGGATCAGCTGGTCCGAGCAACGGCATCGAGCCAGATTAGGGGAGACCACAAGGCCCCCGACACACACGCAGGGCCCCCGGGAAGTCCCGGGGGCCCTGCGGTGTGAAACAACGTCAGAGAGCGGTGACGTTCGTCGCCTGCGGGCCCTTCTGGCCCTGCGTGACGTCGAACGAGACCTTCTGGTTCTCCTCGAGGCTGCGGTAGCCGCCGCCGTTGAGGGCCGAGTAGTGGACGAAGACGTCAGCGCCGCCGTCCTCGGGGGCGATGAAGCCGAAGCCCTTTTCGGCGTTGAACCACTTGACGGTGCCGTTTGCCATGTACTGCTCCTTCAATGCTGAAGAGCAAGCCGCACTTTGCGACTGCCCCGTGGTTGGTCGAGAGCCGACCGCCCCATCCGCGAAGAAGGAGAAGCGCTCGCAACTGAAGTTCGGCGAGCGTGAAAAGACACGAACACAAAACCGCAACCAATGAAGCAGTCTACCGCATGCCCCAGGGCTTCAGCCACGCCTTCGCTGAGGTACCGCGAACCGCTGCTGCATGATCGAGATCCGGAAGATGACGAAGCAGGCGAGCCCGGCCGCCCCGATCGCGCACAACGTCGACAGCGTCGAGAACACGACGTACAGGGGCGTGTCGAGCAGGAGCGACTCCAGCACGTCGCCCAGCACCATCGCGAGGAACGTGAGCTGCCACGGTCTGATCAGCGGACTCGCCACGCGCTGCGCGAACGGCACCTCGCGCTGGGCCGGGTCGCTCGCCTTCCACACCTGCGACACCATGCGCACGCCGTGCAGCGCGATCGCCTCGGCGTTGTGGGTGGCGCTGCGGAACCAGATGACGAACGCCACACCCGCGGGGATGACCATCATGATGGCCAGGAAGCTCCACGAGGACGATCCGCCCTGCCAGTCGTTGATCGTGCCCCAGATGGACTCGGCGGCGACCAGCGCTATCAGGCCCATGCTGACGTAACCGGTGACCCGGACGTCCTTCAGCTCGATGTAGGTGTCCAACGCAACACTCCCCGAACGCGGCGAACTGCGCGGCAGACTACCGCCCGAATCCGCAGCCGAGTTCGGTGAAGGTCGCGAGCTTCTCGGCGGCCCGCACGACGACCTCGTCGATGCCGTCGAGCACGACCCGGTCACCGACGCGGCGGGCGGGCAGCAGCGGCACGTCGGCCTTGCCGCACTGCTCGGCGATCGACGTGAACGCCCGTGCGGCGGCCAGCGGCGCGACCAGGGGCTCGCCGGTCTGGCGGTGCCGGATGAGGTTCTCCAGCAGATCCACGGACGGTGCCACGGCCATGCGGTGGTCGTTGACCGTGAGTCTGTCGTCGTCGTACCACCAGACGGCCTGCCCTAGCGTTCCGTGCACGAGGACGACTGGTGGCAACGATGTCGTCGCACAGAGCGTGGTGGCGACGACGACCGGTGGGGCGCCATCGGCCGTCACGCGGACACAAGCCGTGTCGTCCGCACTGATCGTGTCGCGGCACCGGTACAGCTCGAGCTCGACAGCGATGTCGGTCCGTTCCTCGACATCGGCGAGCAGCAGCGCGTTCTGCAGTGCGTGCGCGAACGGGTTCACGAGCGTGCCGTCCTCGCCTTGCCGTCCCGCCCAGTCGGAACGTTCGTAGTAGGCGTCCGTGCGCGTCCAACGCCCTGCGGCGCCGATGCCGGTGATGTCCCCCAGCGCGCCGGAGCCGATCAACGAGCAGAGCCGCCGGTACGAGCCCGTCCCCTGCGTCTGGAACCCGACCTGGCCCACCAGCGCGCGTTTGAGCGCCTCGGCGGAGATGTCGTCGAAGTCGGTCGTCGACAGCACCGCGGGCTTCTCGACCAGCACGTCGCAGCCCAGTTCGAACGCCTCCAGGACGAGGTCGCGGTGCGTCGCGGGCGGCGAGGAGATCACGACGATCTCGGGATGCAGCTCCTCGGCGAGCGACGGCAGGTCCGGGTAGGACGGCACCGGCGCGTCCACGTCCACGACGTCGACCACCCCGACGAACGTGGCGAGGCCGTCGTGGCCGAGCCGGACCAGGTTCTCCACGTGCCGCGCCCCATGTCCCCGAGCGCCGACCAGCGCAACACGCATCGCTCTCACCCTTCTCGGGCGGACTCAGCCGCGAGCGCCAGGGGTCCGCCGATCACCAGCGCCAGCGGAGGCAGGGCCCACACCAGCACACCGGCGACCACCAACGCGGCCATCAGCATCAGCCGAGGTGGGTGGAATTTCAATGCGCCGCGCCAACCAAGACACGTTTGCGACAGCATCCAGGCTCCAACGGCCGCCGAAGCCGTCAACACCGCCACCCGAACGGGCAATGGCGCCGGGAGCACGGTGACCACTAAGAGGACGTCGAGCCCGAGCACGGCCCACGCCAGTCCGAAGATCACGCCCGGCACCCACTGCACGCGCAGCAACGACCAGAACCGTCCGGGCGGGAGCTCCGAGCGCAACACCTCGCGGGCCGCGCCGAACGCCGAGAAGGCCGTCACGACCGGCAGCGAGGCCACGAACACGAACACCCCGAGCAGCAGGGTGTCCGCGAGCACCTCGAACCGTCTCATCCCTTCAGGCCCGTCGTGGCCACGCCGGCGACCAGGAACCGCTGGAACGCCAGGAAGAACAGCCCGATCGGCACCAGCGACAGCACCGACATCGCGAACATGGGCCCGAACGAGGAGGACGACGTCTGGTCGACGAACAGCCGCAGCCCCATCGGGATCGTGTAGTTCTCGGTGGACGACAGGTAGATCAGCTGCGAGAAGAAGTCGTTCCAGGTCCAAATGAACGTGAAGATCGCCGTCGTCACCAGCGCCGGCCTCGACAGCGGCAGCACCACGTACCGGTAGTTGCGGACCGGCCCGCAGCCGTCGATCTTCGCCGCCTCGTCCAGCTCGCGCGGGATGCCGCGCATGAACTGCACCATCAGGAACACGAAGAACGCGTCGGTCGCGAGCAGCTTCGGCAGGATCAACGGGACGAAGGTGTCGATCATCCCCAGCCGCTGGAACACCACGTACTGCGGGATCAGCGTGACGTGCGCCGGCAGCATGATCGTCACCAGCGCGAACGCGAACAGCGGGCCGGAGAGCCGGAACCGCAGCCGGGCGAACGCGTAGGCCGCCAGCGAGCACGACACGACGTTGCCGATCACGGCACCCGAGGCGACGATCGTGGAGTTGCGCAGGAACGTCCAGAACGACTCGCCGCCCGCGCCCTCCAGCGCACCCGCGTAGCCGTCCGTCGTGACGCGACCGGGGAACAGCGAGCGCAGGTTCGCCACCAGGTCCTCGACCGGGGTCAGCGACGCCGAGACCAGCCACACGATCGGATAGAGCACCAACGCCAGCGCGGCCAGGCACAGCAGGAAGGTCGCGGCCCGTCTCATCGTTCGTCTCCGTAGAACACCCAGTACCGCGAGGTCCGGAACAGCACGGCGGTGATCAGCGCGATCGCCACCAGCAGCACCCACGCCATGGCCGACGCGTAGCCCATGCGGAACTCCGAGAACCCGCGCTCGTACAGGTAGAGCGTGTAGAACAACGTCGAGTCGGCCGGTCCCCCGCGCCCGCCGCTCACCACGAACGCCTGCGTGAACGCCTGGAACGCGTGGATCGTCTCCAGCACGAGGTTGAAGAACAGCACCGGCGACAGCATCGGCAGCGTGATCGACGCGAGCCTGCGCCACCACCCGGCGCCGTCCACCGCTGCCGCGTCGAGCAGGTCGCGCGGGATCTGCTGCAACCCGGCCAGGAAGATCACCATCGGGGCGCCGAACTGCCACGCGGACAGCAGCACGACGGTGAGCAGCGCGGTGTCCGGCGTGTCGACCCAGGTGTCGAAGATGGCCCGCCACGCCAGCGCCAGCCCGACCGACGCGCCCAGCAGCGAGGGCGCGTAGAAGGCCGAGCGGAAGAACGCCTGTCCCTTGCCGCGCAACGAGTTCAGCAGCAACGCGACGGCAAGCGCCAGGAGCAGCTTCGCCGGCACCGACCACGCGACGTACTTGAGCGTCACGCCGACCGAGCCCAGGTAGCGCGGGTCGTCACCGAACAGCCTGGCGTAGTTGTCGAGGCCGACCCACCGGGGTTCGTTGAACAGGTCGTAGTCGGTGAACGACAGGTACAGCGACACGACCATCGGCGCCACGGTGAGTCCGATGGCGCCGAGCAGCCACGGCGCCAGGAACAGGTACGGCACTACTTCAGTGCTTCTTCCGCGTCACGCCAGAACTCGTCCAGCGCCTGGTCGATCGTCTTCTTGCCGAACACGACCTCTTCGTGTTTGCGCTGCATCAGCTTGTAGATCGTGCCGTCGCCCTTGGGCGGGGCGGGTGGCGCGTCGCCGAGCTTCGCGTCCACGGACTTCTGGTACTCGAAGACGACCTTGTTGGCACCGCTGAGGTTCTGCGCCACGGCCTCGCGGATCTTGAGGTTCGCGGGCAGGCCGCGGTTGGCGCCGAGGATCTTGCCCGCGTCCGGGTCGTTGAGCAGGAAGTCGATCAGCTTGACCGCCGCGTCCTTGTGCCTGGTGCGGGCCGACGCGCTGATGAGCTGCGACGGTTTGCGGTAGGAGCCGAGGACTTCCTTGCTGTCACTGGGATACGGGCCGAGCTTGAGCTCATCCGGCCGCACGGTGTTGTAGCCGCCGTACAGGCTGTCGTAGCTGTGTTCGGACGCGGACAGCTTCTTGCCCATCGGGGTCTGCTCGGCACCGGCGTTCAACGTGGTCACCAGTTCGGGCGGCGTGGTCGCGTTCGCGTCGCGGAAGTCCTTAGAGAGCTGCCAGAACGCTTTGAGGTCGTCCTTGCCGTAGCCGAGCCTGCCGTTCTCGTAGAGCGCCTTGCCGCGTTGCCGCAGCCAGGTCTCGAAGACGTCCTCGGTGCCGCCGAAGTCCGTGGAGCCCGAGATCCCGGTGCTCGCCTTGAGCTTTCCGGCGATCTCCTTGTAGTCGGCCCAGGTCCAGCCGATCTTCGGTTCCGGCACGCCCGCAGCGGTGAACAGCTTCGGGTCGTAGACGATGGTGGTGGCGTTCTGCGCCAACGGCATCGCGACCTGCTTGCCGTTCAGCTCGCCGCTGCCGGCGAAACCCGCGTTCCAGTCGGCGGTGCGGATCTCCTTGCCCACGTACGGGGTGAGGTCGAGCAGGACGTTGCGGCCCGCGTACTCGTTGAGGTAGCGGTAGTCCATCTGGATCACGTCCGGCGCGTTGCCGCCGGCGATCTCGGTGGAGAGCTTCTCGAAGTAGTTCTGGAAGTTCTGGAACGACGTGGCGACCCTGACGTCCGGGTTACGGCTCTCGAACAGCCGCACCGCCTCGTTCGTGATCTTCGCGCGGTCGTCGTTGCCCCACCAGATGAACCTGATCTCCGCCTGACCGCTTCCCGAACCGCCGCCACACCCGGCCGCCACCAGCGCGCCGCCGAGCACCAAGGCCATGGCCTTGCGCACGTTCTCTCCTCATCTCAGGTCGATGACGTCGACGACGTGGACCGGTTCCCCGGTCTCGAAGCTGCGGTTGGCGGCGAAACCAGTCAGCAGCGAGAGCGTGCCGTCGTAGTGCGTTGCCTTGCGTCCCAACGGGTCTTCCTGCCCGGGCGGTCCGTACAGCGCGTCGACCATGCGTTGGTCGGCGCCACCGTGCCCGTCCCGGTCGTACTCCAGCGGGATGTCCTCGCGTTCCTCGAACAACCGCTGCACGGACAGCTTCGCCCAGCCCTGCTCCGGGTTGGCGTTGACGCCGTGCACGGCCGGGTCCTGGCCCGACACCCAGGAGTTCTCGACGACTTCGAGTTCGAGACGCCCCTTGCTGCCGTTGACCATCAGCCGGTAGCCCTCCCACGGCGAGTAGGCCGTGAGGTGGTACGTCAGGTTCGCGCCGCTGGCGTAGCGGACGAGCACCGACATGTCGTCCTCAATGGACACGCCGGGCTCGAACGGATTCTGGTCGCGGCGATAGCCGTCCTCGTGCTGGGCGTCGACGTAGAGCTTCTTGAGCCAGTCGTTCTGCTCCAGTTTGATGTCGAACCGGTCGTCCTGGGCGTAGCCGTGGCGCTTGCCGTTTTCGTCGCCGTAGAAGAACAATCGGCCGTGCGCGTACACGGTCTCGGGCACCGAACCGACCCACCAGTTGAGCAGGTCGAAGTGATGGGTCGCCTTGTGCACCATGAGTCCGCCGGAGTTGGCCTTGTCTCGGTGCCAGCGGCGGAAGTAGTCGGCGCCGTGCCGGGTGTCGAGCAGCCACTCGAAGTGCACGGACCCGATCTCACCGACAGCGCCGTCCGCGAGCAGCGCGCGCACCTTCTCGTGGATCGGGTTGTAGCGGTAGTTGAAGGTGACCGTGACGTTGCCGTCGTTGCGGTGCACGGCATCCAGGATCTTGCCGGCCGACGGGACGTCCGTCGTCATCGGCTTCTCCGTCACGACGTCACGGCCGGCGTCGAGAGCCTCCACGATGTACGTGTCGTGGTGACGGTCGACTGTGGTCACGACGACGACGTCGACCCGTTGCTCGTCGAGCATCTTGAGGAAGTCGGCCGCGTCGTACGTGGGCACCGGCTCGACCCCCAGTTCGGCGAGCCGGTCGTTGTGGACGTTCATCCTCGTGCGGTTCACGTCGGCGAACGCGACGAGTTCGCAGGTGGCCGCGTGTTCGACCGCGATGGCGTGGACGTGCCGCTCCGCGCGTGATCCCGTGCCGACCACCGCATAGCGCCTGCGAGCCATCTCCAGCCTCCTCTGCAAACGTTTTCCTCACGCTAGTCGCACCTGCCCTGACCTCGTCAAGGTCTCTCGGAAACGTTTTCAGCTGTTTCATGGACATGAACGGCAGGATGGATCTCATGCCGACTCCTGTGGTGCTCGACTGCGACCCCGGCCACGACGACGCGATCGCGATCCTGCTCGCGGCCGGCTCGCCAGAGATCGACCTGCGCGCGATCACCACTGTGGCCGCGAACCAGACGCTCGACAAGGTCACTTCGAACGCACAACGGGTCTGCTCGGCCGCCGGAATTTCGGTGCCGATCGCCCGCGGGTCCGCCCAGCCGTTGGTGCGTCCCCTGTACGTCGCGGAGGACATCCACGGCGAGTCCGGAATGGACGGTCCGGCGTTCGGCGCGCTGACCGTAGACGTGGTGCAGGAGCACGCGATCGACGTGATGCACGCCCACATGCCGGCGACGCTGGTGGCCACCGGCGCGTTGACGAACGTGGCGCTGTACCTGCGGCGGTACGGGCCTTCGGCGGTGCGCGAGATCGTGCTCATGGGCGGGTCGACCGAACGCGGCAACACCACGCCGTACGCCGAGTTCAACATCTACGTCGACCCCGAAGCCGCTCAGATCGTGTTCTCCAGCGGTGTGCCGATCACGATGATCGGGCTGAACGTGACGCACCAGGCGTTGGTGACTCCCGAAATCGTGGCGCAGTTGAACGCACTCGGGTCGCTCGGGCGCATGTGCGGGGAGCTGATGGCGTTCTTCGCCGCGACCTATCGCGACGTGTTCGGGTTCGCCGCGCCGCCGTTGCACGACCCGGTGGCGGTGGCACGGGTGATCGACCCGTCACTGGTGACGTGCGTCGAGGCGTTCGTGGGGATCGAGACCACCGGGACGTTCACGCGCGGCGCGACCGTCGTGGACCTGCACGGCCGAATGCAAGAACGGCCCAACGCCCTGGTGGCCGTCGGCCTGGACGTTGAGCGGTTCTTCGAGGTAGTGCTGGATGCCGTGAAGCGACTCAGCTGATCGACTTGTCGCCGAGCACGGCCCACTGGCTCCAGCCGGCCTTCTCCTTGTAGAAGCGGCGCACCAGCTTGCCCTCGTCGGTGCGGGCGAAGACCTCGACGGTCTTCGTCTGCGCATGGTACATCGCGGTCGGCGGCTCGGAGACCTTGGTGGTGCCGAGCTTCGCCCACGTGGTCCAGCCCTTGTCGCTGGCGCGGGAGTGCTCGACGAAGCCGCCCTCACCGAGCTGCACGACGTCAATGGAGCCGGTCGTCGAGTTGAAGACCGCCGACGGAGCGCCGGTGCCCTTGCCGCCCAGCGTGGTCCAGACGCCGGCCGCGTACTGCTCGACGCTGCCGGACTCGGTGCGGACGAAGACCTGGTCGACGGCGACGCTCGGGTCGCTGACGATCTTCTTGTCGCCCTGGTCCGCCCAGGCGCTGCCGTCCCACTTGACCAGCTTGCCGTCGGCGGAACGCGCGTAGACGTCCTTGTCGGCGACGGCGGGGTTGCCCTCGATCTTGCGGTCGCCGACCGGCGCCCACTTGTCCGTGAAGCGGAGCAGGAGGCCGTCCGCGCCGCGGGCCAGGACCTCGACGGCCTTGGTGCTGTCGTTCCACGTCAGCGTCGGGTCGCCCGCGACGGCCGTGTCGCCCAGCGCGAGCCACTGACCGTCGACGCGGCGGTAGATCTTGCCGTCCTTGCCGCGCGCGAACACCTCGACGATCTGCGTCTTCGGGTTCATCAGCGCGACCGGGTCGCCGGCGAAGGCCTCGGACCCGAGCTGCTGCCAGCCGTTCCAGCGGCTCGTCTTGTGGAAGTTCGTGATGATCGTGCCGTCCGTGCCGCGCGCGAAGATCTCGAGCTGCTGCTGCCCGGTGTTGGAGATCTGCGGGCCGGCGCTGACGACGAGTTTGTCCGTCACCGGCGTCTCGCTGCCGGAGCCACCGCTGCCGGCCTCGAGGATGTTGTTGTAGCGCAGCGGCACGTACTGGCGAGCCGTGGCGGCGCTCCACACGCGCTGAACCGGCCTGCTGCCGTCCGGCCCCGCCTGCTCGCGCACGATGGGGCGCGTCTTGGCCGCGTCCGCCCACCCGATGAACAGCGCGACGTGGTTCAGGCGGTCGTTGAGCGCGTCGCCGGGACGCAGGTCAGCCCAGTCGATGCGGTGCGCGACCTGCTCGAGGATGTGCGTGGTGTACGAGATGCGCAGACCCCAGGCCATCGACACGAAGCCGGAGCAGTCCGTGCGGTAGGCGCCGTACTTGTTGCCGAAGCAGTCGCTCTGGCTGTACGGCACGCGGGCGCTGATCCACGTGCGCGAGCGCGCCAGGATCTCGCTCCGCGTGATCTTGGAATTGGCCTCGTACGTCCCGCAGATCACCCCGCCCTCGGCGGCGACGGCGACGTCCGGCATGGCCAGCGTCGAGCCGAACGTGATGGCCGCCGCTGCGACCGCCAGCATCCCCCACCGTTTCATGCCGGTCACGTTAGCAAGACGGTGTGAAGTTTCGGTCCGGTCGAACGTCGGATGTTCCTGCGGTTGCGCACGGTCGGAGTGGCGGTTGCTCACGTGGTCGGCCTGTCCTTCCGGAGCGCTGACGGGGTCGGGTCGAGGTGTCGATGCCAGTTCCATCGGAGAAGTGGCCCAAGCGGTTACTCCAACACGCTCAGATACCGGCGCGGCACGTACAGCTCCTCTCCCGTCTCATAGGGATAGGTGACGGCGCGCAAACGTGTGCGGTACCCCCCGGCCTGCTCGTAGGCCCAGTACCGGCCGGGCTCCTCCGCCCACGCCGCGAAGATCACGACGTGCCGGGTCAGGTTGGTGCCGTCCGTGCGGATGACCACGTCGCCCGCCCGCAGTTCGGGCGCGGTGATCAGGCTGCTCACGACGGCGAGACCAGAGGTGTCCAGGCCGCCGTGCCGGTCCTCCGGCCTGCCCGGCAGGCCCCAGGCCATCGACACGAAGCCCGAGCAGTCGGCGCGGTAGATGCCGTGTTCGTTCTGGTGAAATCTCGTCTGGCTGTAGGGGACCGAGTCGCGCAACCAGGAACACGCGCGCTCCACGATCTCGGAGCGGAGGATGAGGCGGCCGGCGGCACGTGCGGTGGTCACGTGGCCATCGTCGGGGCTTGATCTCTAAATCTCCTGCAAGCTTTCTATAAGGTCGGCGTCGCTGATCTCGGCGGTCACCCAGGCCAGCGGGTAGCTGAGCTGGATCGTGTCGATCTCCCTGGTCAGCCGCACGCCGGGCAGCACCTTGCGCACCAGCGCGAGCATCGCGTGGTTGTCGGGCAGGACGTCGCCGTGCAACTGCGCGACGCCCATCCGCGCCGCGATCGAGGTCAGTTCCTCCAGCAGCAGGCGGCCCACGCCGCGGCGCTGCCACAGGTCGACCACGGCGACCGCGATCTCCGCGCCGCACTCGCCGGTCTTGATCACCCTGGCGATGCCGATCGGGTCGCCGCCGACGCGGGCGCACACGGCCGCGTGACGTTCGCCGTCCACGTCGACCAGCACCCGGCGGGCCGAGGCGGTCAGCCGGGGCGTCGGCGAGTGAAAGCGCAGGTAGCGGCTTCGCGCGGACAGTCCTTCGAACACCGCGTCGACAGCTTCCGGCGCGGTGTCGCGGTTGAGCTCGGTGACGCGCATGAGGATCGACCCCTCTGAGTTCGGAATCCGAACTGTAACTGAGTTCGAAATTCGAACGCAAGGGATATCCTGGAGTCATGCCGTACTCGAACTTCGCGAGCATGCCCTGCACGCTGAGCCGCCCCGCGGCGCTGCTGGGCGAGCGCTGGACGCTGCTGCTGCTCCGCCAGATCTTCCTGGGCACCCGTCGCTTCGAAGACTTCCAGGCCACGATGGACATCTCGCGAAGCGTCCTGACCGACCGGCTGAACGTGCTGTTGCAGGAGAACGTGCTCAAGCGCGTGCCCTATCACGAGGACGGCCGCACACGGCACGAGTACCGCCTCACGGAGAAAGGCCGCGACCTCTACCCCGTGCTGATGGCACTGCGCACGTGGGGCGAGAGGTGGATGGCCCCGGAGGAAGAGGAGTCGTTCCACCTGCACCACCGCGACTGCGGCGGCGGCGTGCGGGCGAAGGTCGAGTGCACCGAGTGCGCCGCCGAACTGACCGCGCGCGACGTGCAGGTGACGGCCAGGCAGTGAACTTGTACTGACAACTGTCGAAGCCTGAGTGAACTCAAGACGCACTCCATTGCTGAATACGGTTGCAGCCAGCAAGTCTGCCTGTCATGACAAGAGCTGCTCTTGCGTTGCTGCTGCCCCTCCTGCTGGTGACCCCGGCTGCCGTCGCGGCCCCGGCGAAGACGCCCAAGGTGCTCGTGATCGGGCTCGACGGCGCCCGGTACGACAAGCTTCTGTCCGCGGACACCCCGAACATCAAGGCGCTGCTGAACCGCGGCTACGGCGCCCGCAGCGCGTTGTACGGGTCGGGCATGGCCCAGACCTCCAGCGGCCCTGGCTGGTCGACGATCCTCACGGGCGTCTGGCCGGACAAGCACAAGGTGAAGGACAACTCCTTCTCCGGCAACGCCCTCACGTCGTACCCGAGCTGGCTGGAGCGCGCGAACACCGCGAACCCGGCCCTGTCGACGTACGCGGCCGTGGACTGGAAGCCGATCAGCGACCAGGTCCTGCGCACCGGCCAGGACCGCAAGTACGTGCTCGACGGCGACGCGGCGGGCTACCCCGGCTCGGACGAGAAGATCACCGTCGACGCCGAGCAGCACCTGAAGACCGACGCCGCCGACGCGTCGTTCGTCTACCTCGGTCAGATCGACATCGCGGGCCACGACAACGGCGCCGACTCCTCCCAGTACGCCTCGGCGATGCGCACGAACGACGCGCAGGTCGGCCGTCTGGTGCGTGCGATCGAGTCACGGCCGTCGTACGCGTCCGAGGACTGGCTGATCATGATCACCACCGACCACGGCCACACGGCGGCGGGCGGCCACGGCGGCGACTCGCCCGAGGAGCGGATGACGTTCGTGATCTCCACCGGTTCGGCGCGCCCGGCCGTGGCGCCGAAGCTGGTGGACGTGGCCGCGTCCGCGTTGAAGCACCTCACCGTCTCCGCCCCGCTCGACGGCTACGCGCTCGGCACCGCGCCGGTCGACCCGTTCGACTCGGTGACGCTGAAGCCGCGCCAGGACGAGACCGGTGTGCCCGCTTCGGTGCTGGGCTGGACGCACCAGGGTCCGGCGGGCTGGACGGTGACCACGGCGTCGTCGATGCCGCAGGGTGTCGCGGAGTGGCAGGGCTGGTCGTTCACCACCGATGACTTCTGGACGCGCACCGCGCCTTCTCAGTCGCGTGAGGCGAACGTGCGCGCACGCGGCGTCTTCGCCGTCGCCGACCCCGACGAGTGGGACGACAAGGGCGCGCCGGCCTCGCGCGGCAAGTTCGACTCGACGCTGACCTCGCCCGCCTACGACGTGGCGGGCAGGTCGAGCGTGAAGCTGGACTACTTCTCGCACTACCTGCAGGAGGGCACGCAGCGCGGCACGGTCAGCGTGTCGTTCGACGGCGGCGCGGAACAGGTCGTCCGCACTCACGACGCGAACGGCCTCGCCCAGCAGATCTCGCTGAACGTGACCGTCCCGTCCGGTGCCCGCACTGCCCGCGTCTCCTGGCGTCTCTTCGACGCCGGCAACAACTGGTACTGGGCCGTCGACGCCCCGCGCCTGTCTTAGAACGTCTACAGGGCTGAGCGCCACTCCCCGGCGCTCAGCCCCGCCAGTTCCTTCGCTTCCCGCGCGCCCAGCGAGGCGAACAACTCCCTGGCACGCGACCACATCTCGTCGTCCGCGGTCGCCGCCGCCAGGTCCCGCATCGTGCGGGCCTGCCAGATCGGCAACCCCAGCACGGCCCACTGGTTCAGCGCGTCCTGCAGCAGGTCCGCCGCCGCCTGGTCGCGCCCCTGCGCCAGCGCGAGCTCGCCGAGCGTCCTGGTCATCAGCGCGACCCCGAACCGGTCGCGCTGCCGCGTGCAGACCTCCAGGCACTCGGCCAGCAGGTCGTCCACGCCCTCCAGTTCCCCGGTCCGCAGCAACGCCTTCGCGAGCGACTGAACCGCATACGTGGCACCGAGTTCGTCGCCGGCCTCGCGCAGGACCTGCTCGGCCTGCCGGCTCAGTTCCACCGCCTCCGCGAACGCCCCCGCCGCCCGGTGGCACAGGCTCAGGCCGCGCAACGCCAACGCCTCGCCGCGCTTGTCCTCCAGCGCCCGGTAGAGCTCCACGCACCGTTCGAACGCCTGCGTGGCCTCGGCCAGATCGCCGTGGTCGCGGTGGATCGCGCCGACGCCATAACTCGCCGCCGCGACGACCCCGTTGTCCCCCAAGGCGATCGCCTTGTCCAACAGGTCACGGGCCAGGTCGAACTCGGCCAGATCGCGCCGGACCGTGCCCATACCGACGTAGGCGACGGCGAGCGTCTCGGGTTCGTCGATGTCGGCCGCGATGTCCGCCGCCTGCTGGAAGTTCGCCAGCGCCGCCGCGAAGTCGTCCTGCTCGTACCGCAACTGCCCGAGTCCGGCGAGCAGCACGGCCTCGGCCCGCCGGTTGCCGCGTTCGCGTGCCGACCGCAGCGCGACCAGGTGGGTGCGCTGCCAGTTGCCGAACTGGTTGCGTGCCGCGAACGGCGACGAGAGCAGTGACGTGATCACGGCCGTGGTCAGTTCGTCGACGCCGAGGTCGTGCGCGCGTTCGACGGCTCGCACGACCGCGTCCGTCTCGGACTGCAGCCAGCCGGTCGGGTCCTCCTCGACGTCCTCCTCCAGGCGCGGGTCCACCTCGATCTCGGCGTGCAACCGGGGCCGCAGTCCGAGCGTCACCCGCGGCAGCTTCTTCGACCCGGTCTCGACCAGCGAGAGCCACGTCTCCAGCAGGCGTGAGACGGCTTCCGCGGCGGGTTCGCCCGACGCCTGCTCGGCGCCGAAGAGCTGCACCAGGTCGTGGAACCGGTAGCGCACCCGGCCGATCTGGTCGACCCCGGCGACGTCCACCAGCCGCAGGTCGACCAGGTGCTCCACGACGTCTTCCGCGTCGTACGGCGAGATGTCCAGCAACGGCGCCGCGACCCACGCGCCGAAGTCCGGCAGGTCGAGCACCGACAACAGGTGGAAGGCCGTGCGGTGCAAGGTGTCCAGCTCGGCGTAGTTGAGCTTGAGCGACGACCGGATGGCGAGGTCGCCCATCTCCAGTTCGTCGAGTCTCCGGCGTTCGTCGGACAACCGCTTCGCCAGCGTCTTCAACGGCCAGTGCGGCCGCGCCAGCAGCTTCGCGCCCGCCGCCCGCAACGCCAGGGGCACGCCACCGCACAGCCGCGCGATCCGTTGCGCCGCTTCGGGTTCCGCGCCGATCCGCTCGGCGCCGACGATCCGCCGCAGCATCTCCTCGCTGATCTCGTCGCTGAGGAACCCCAGCTCGACCGGTTCGGCGCCCTCCAGACCGGTGAGCCTGCTGCGGCTGGTGATGATCACGAAGCAGTTCGCGTTGCCCGGCAGCAACGGTCGGACCTGCGCCTCGCCGCGGGCGTTGTCGAGCACGATCACCAGCCGCCGGTCCGCGACCGTGCGCCGGTACAGCTCGACGCGTTCGTCCGGTGCCGTCGGCTGGTCCTGGCCGGGAATGCCGAGCAGGGCGAGGAACCGGCCGATGACCTCCTGCGGTTCGAGGTTCCGCCCGCCACCGCGCAGGTCCGCGAACAGCTGCCCGTCCGGGTACGACTTCCGCAGCAGGTGCGCGGCGTGCACGGCCAGCGCGGACTTGCCGGCGCCACCGAACCCGGACACGACCGCGATCGGCGTCGCGGTGCCCGCCTCCCGTCCCTCAGTGAGGCCCAGGACCTGCTTCAACGCCTCCTGGCGGCCGATGAAGTCGCTGATGTCGGGTGGCAGGTGGTGCGGGACGACCTGCTGCGTCGTCACGGCCGCAGGAGCCGGAGTCACCGTCAGCTTCGGCGGAGCGGCCTCGAGGGTGCCGTTGAGGATCGCCGAGTGCAGGTCGCGGAGCTTCTCGCCGGGTTCGATGCCCAGTTCGTCGAGCAGGTGCTCGCGGGCGTCGCGGTAGACCTGCAGCGCGTCCGCCTGCCGTCCGGCGCGGTGGAAGGCCCGCATGAGCAGTTCCCGCGTCTCCTCGCGGGTCGGATGGGCGTTCACCAGCGCGGACAGGCGCGTGATCGCGTCCTCGACCCGGTTCTGCGCGAGTTCGCAGCGGCCGAGCCCTTCCTCGGCGCTCAGGCGGGACTCCTCGAGCGACAGCGCGTGCCCTCGGGCGAACTGCGCGTCGACCCCGTGCAACGCCGGCCCGCGCCAGAAGGCGAGTCCGTGCTGGTAGTGCGTGATCGCGGTGGCGTAGTCGTCGGCCCGCTCGGCCTGCCGCGCCGTCGTCAGGTGCTTCTGGAACAGTTCGACGTCGCTGTCCAGGTCCAGGAGATATCCCGGCGCCCTGGTGACCAGCGCCGTGCCGACCGCACGCCGCAACGACGACACGTAGGTGTGCACCAGCGCGCCCGCGGTCTGCGGCGGCGACTCCTCCCAGATCAGGTCGATCAGCCGTTCCACCGGCACCACCTGACGCGGCTGCAACAGCAACGCGGCCAGCAGCGTCCTCGGCTTCGGCCCGCCCAGACTGACCTGTCTCTCGCCGACCCAGACCTCGATCGGCCCCAGTACGAGCGCTCGCACGCTCACACCCCCATCCCCCAGAACTGCGGTGTGACTAGGAGAATGCCTCATTTCCGTTGATCGCGACACGTTTCCGGGACGCGAAGTGTCAGCGCAGCGAGTCGAGGTGCCTGCGCAGCAACGACACGGTGAGGTCCGGCGTCATCCGGTCCGGGTGCAGCACCCCGTCGACGGTGAGGCCGTTGAGCAGCGACGCCAGCCGTTCGGACTCCAGGGCGACGTCGTGCGTGGCCGCGATGGTCCCGGCCTCGGTCATCACGGTCAGAGCGCGGCTGCAGAGCATGCGCAGGCCGTCGTAGAGCCGTTCTGCGTGCGGCACGAGCGACGGACGGGTGCGGGAGGCGGTGACGAAGGCCAGCCACAGCACTGCCTCGTCACGCCGGCGGTCGTCGAGCGGGAGCACCTCGGAGAGCACGCGTTCGGCGGGGCGCCGTGGGTCGCTTCGGTCTTCGAGCGACTGCACGTGGGCCATGACGCGCTGGTCTATCGAGTGGATGAGGGCCTCGACGGCGAAGATGATCATGTCGTCGTGGCTGTCGAAGTAGTGCCGGATCGAGCCGATCGCGAGCCCCGCCTCCACCGCCACGTTGCGCAGCGAGGCCTGTTCGACGCCGTCCCGCACGACCACGCCGAACACCGCCTCGGCGACGGATTGGCGGCGGGCGACGGGATCGACGACTCTCGGTGACACCTCCCTTTTGTAGCATGACCCTGCTAGTTTAAGTAGCATGGTCATGCTACTTAGGGGGATGCAATGACATATCTGCTGATCGCGGCCGGTGTGCTGTACGTGCTCGTGCGCCGGTTCATGGGGGAACCGCTCAACGCGAGGGACCTGCTGGCGCCGCCCGCGTTCCTGCTGTTCTTCGGCATCCGCGCGGTCGACGAGTTCCATCTGACCTATCTGCTCCCGCTCGCCGTCGGATTCGCGTTCGGCGCGTTCAGGGGCATGACGATCAAGCTGTTCGAGCGCGACGGCCACCTGTGGCAGCGGTACACGCCGTGGACCTTGATCGTGTGGGTGACGTCGATCGGCGCGAGTTTTGGCCTGGCGTTGCTGCTCGACCACCACGCGCCGACGCAGCTCTCCATCGGCGTGGGCATGCTCGGCGAGCTGTGCACCGTGGGCGCCAAGGCGTTGAACACCGGACTGCCGTTCGCGCCGGAGAAGCTGTCCAATGGACGGCATGGATCGTCGTGACTTCCTCGTGGGGGCCGGACTGCTCGCCGTCGCACCGACCGCGTCGTCGGCCGCGCAGGGAGTGGACTGGGGCGCCGTGCGCCGAGAGTTCCGGCTGGACCCCTCGCTGACCAACCTCGGGCTGTTCTACCTCGCGTCGAACCCGCGCGAGGTGCGGGACGCGGTCGAGGAGTTCAAACGGCGCTTGGACAACAACTCGCACGACCTGATGCCCGACCAGGCGCAGCAGGTCGCCGTCGCGCTCGGGCAGTATGTCGGCGGCACCCCGGACGACATCGCGTTCGTGCCGAACACGACCATCGGGCTCTCGATCGTCTACGGCGGCCTGAAACTGCGTGCCGACCAGGAGGTGCTGCTCAACGACCAGGACCACGCGTGGCACCAGCAGGCGGCCAGGCTGGCGGCGTCGAGGGTGGGCGCGAAGGTCAGGATCGGCACGCTCTACGAGAACCCGGCGAAGGCCACCGAGGACGAGATCGCCGTGCGGCTGCGGAACTCGATCACGCCGCAGACCCGTGCCGTCGGCATCACGTGGGTGCAGTCGAGCACGGGCCTGCGGATGCCCGTGCGAGCGTGCGCTTCCGTCGTCGCCGAGGCCAACAAGGGGCGTGCACAGCAAGACCGCTGCCTCCTCGTCGTAGACGGCGTGCACGGACTGGCGGCCGTCGACGAAGACGCGGCACGCATGGGCGCGGACGTGTTCGTCGCCGGCACGCACAAGTGGCTGTTCGGGCCGCGCGGCACCGGCATGGTGTGGGTGAACCCCGAGGTGAGCAGCGAGATCGTGCCGTTGCTGCCGAACCTGAGCGACCGCAGCCAGACGGCGGCGCTCGGGCCCGGCGGCTTCCACGCGTTCGAGCACTACTTCGCGGTGCAGGCGGCCGTGCGGTTCCACCAACGGCTCGGCCGCGACCGGGTGGCGTCCCGGATCACCGAACTGGCCGGTCGCTTCAAGGACGGGCTCGCCGAGATCCCCGGCGTCGTCGTCCACACGCCGCTCGACCCGGCGACGTCCGCGGGCATGGTGTGCTTCGACGTGCCCGGCCACACCGGCCCCGAGGTCGTGGAACTGCTGGGGCGCAAGCAGATCCAGATCACCACGGCGTCCTACCGGATCCCGTACGCGCGGGTCGGCACGTCGATCCTCAACACCCCGGAGGAGATCGACCGGACGGTGCGCGAGATCAGCGCGCTGGCTTGACGAGCCTGGGCAGTTCGGCCGTTCCGGGCGGTTCGAACTGCACGCTGGTGTTCTCCGTCTTCACCTGAGGCTCGTTCATCGCGTCGTGCGCGAACCACCCACCACCAAGAACGAGCACGAGCAACCCAGCCGCGACGAACGGCGTCGTCGAAAGCCGCCGCTTCGGCTCGTCCTCCACGCGTGGCTTCGGCAGCTCGAAAGTGGCCTGTTCCGCGGGTTCGGGCTCCAACTGCTTGGCTTCGAGGTACGCACCTGTGGCGGCCGCGCCGTCCGGTGCCCTCAGCACCGGGATGTGCAGCCGTTGCGCGATCTCCTTGACCACCAACGGAATCCGCGACGACCCGCCCACCAACAGCACGACGTCGGGCAGGCACAACCCGGCGCTGCCCGCCACCCGTTCCAGCGCGTCGACCGCCAGCTCGACCGACGGCCGGATGATCGCCTCGAACTCCAAGCGGCTCAGCCTGACCTCGCGCACCTCACCGTTCGTTGCGACATAAGGAATCCGCACCTCCGGATAGCTGCCGAGCAGCTCCTTGGCCTCGACACAGCTCTGCACGAGTTCACGGCTGTGCGTGCCGATCTTCGCGATCACGTGCTCCGCGACCAGTTCGTCCAGGTAGAAGCCACCCACCTCGACCCGTTCCGGCACTCCGGCCAGCAACAACACACCTTGCTTGCGCAGCACCGTGATGTCACACCCGGTCGCGCCGAAGTCGAACACCGCCACCGTGGTGTGCTCAGGCATCTGCGCGTCAGCGTCGAACGCGATGGCGGCGGCGTGCGGCGCCGGCACGAACAACACGTCCGCACGTCCCGCCTCGATGAGGTCATGGCGCAACTGTTCGAGATGCTCGTGCGGCCAGCACATCGGATGCGTCATGGCGACACGGCTCGGCGGCTCCCCATAGCGATGCGCGAGGTCGTCGAGAACGGTCGCGATCTCCCTGGCGGGCGCCTGCTGACGCCGCGCGATAGTCGTGACGTCGCCACCGGTGGCGACGGTGATGCCTGCGGATCCGAGATCGAGCCCAACCTGGTACGACATTGCGGGTCACCCCTCACTGCGGACACCCACAACACGTACGTCTCAGTTGGGCCGGTTCACTTCTTCTTGCCGCCGGTGCGCAGACGGGGCATCAGCGCGTCCAGTTCGTCGCTCACCTCAGCGAGGAGCTCTTCGCCCCACACGCACAGCGAGTCCTCCCACGGATGCCCGAACGTGCCGAACCTCAGGTCGTATGGCGCGAGGACGGCGTAGTCGCCGTCGGGGATCGGGGACGCGCGCCATCGCGGCTGGCCAGGCCCGTCCACCCGGTGCAGGTCCGCCGCGCTGCCCAGGTGGTACGGGTCGGCGAAGAAGATCAGCTCGCCGGGCTTGACGCAGGCTTTGAGCGCGCGCCGGATCGCGGGTGCGACGTCTTCGGCCGCGTCGAGGACGTTCGACCAGGTGATGGAGTCCGCGGGCTCGGTGATGCCGGGGAAGTGGTGCATGTCGGCGTTGAAAGCGAACCGTTGTCCGAAGCGGTCCAGCAGGTCCTCGTACTCGACCTCGCCGACCGGCCTGATCGGCCGCGTCACGTGCCTCTCCCCCTTCGGTGCCCAGCGGAACGTGCGAATCGCGGTCAGTTCGTGGAATCCTTGGCGCGCAACGAGATCACGCACTTCGCGCGTTGCCTCGACGAGCAGGTGCCGCTGGTGGAACGGCCAGTTCGGCGCGACGCGCTGCGGCAACGGCCCGAACTCCTCGTGCGCACCGGTCATGCCGAACTCGATGAACTTGTCGCTGGGAGCGGCGTGCCACCACAACAGGCCGGTCAGCTCCTGGTCGCGACGCAGCGCGTACCAGGTGACGACCCCTGCCTCGTCCTCCCAGACCTGTCGTGTGGCGGGCGTCGCGAGTCGGGCCTCGTCGAACTCCGCCTTGCCGAGGACAGCGCTCACGCTCTCCGGCAAGGCGTCCGTCGCCAGTGCGCGGTCCCGGCCCATGATCATGACGTGGGCCGGCTCGTCCTCGGTGAACCCCGCCTCGACCAGGTGGCCGGCGAGTTCGCGCGTGGCGAAGTGCTGGTGGACGCGCCACTCGACGGGCTCGATCCGTTCCGCCGCAATGCTTTGCTGGCGTTCGACCAACGCCTTCAGGTCACCCGTGACGGCATCTGCGTGCTCGATCGTCACGTGCGTGCCGTGGTGCAGGCGGACGAGGACGCCGTCCTGCTCTTTCACGGCGCCGAACGGAGTTCTGCCGAGCCTGCGCTCGTCGTAGTCCTGGATCATCGACGCACCAGCTGCTGTGCGAGCTGCTCGGCCTCGTCCCTGGTGAACTTGCCGGAGATCTGCGTGGCGCCACCGGTGATCGGTGACTGGATGCTCGGCGCGCTCAGCACCCGTCCGTTGATCAGGATCGCGACCTGGTTGCCGACGTTGGCGGTCGTGAAGTCGCCCCACGTCCTGGCACCCTCGGCGTCGAACTCGACGGTCACCACGAAGCCGCCGCCGTTCTGGTCGAAGCTGCTCGTGGCCTTGGCGACGCGGTCGCCGTCGAGCGCGACCGGGCCGAGGTCGTACTTGGACTCACCCGCGTCGCAGGTCACCAGCGGGGCGGCCGGGTCGTCGTTGCCGACCAGCGGATCCGGGGCCGCGCAGTCGAGCAGGCCGAGTGCCTGCTCGCGGACGGTGGCGTCCGTGCTCTGCCGGGTCGCCCGCGCCGTCTGGACGGCCGGATCCCCCGCCTCGTGCTGCGGCACCGGGTAGCCGGACGAGGGCTTGGTCGTGGGCGTCACGCTCTCCACCTTGCGGAAGGTCAGCTTTCCCTCCAGCCACGGCTGCTTGGCCGGGGTACCCGGCTCGGTGGCCGTGCAGGCGGTGACGGCGAGGAGCAGCGCCACGGCAAGGATCTTCATACCGTTGACTTACCACGCGGCCACCGCCCGCATCAGGCGAATCAGAGCGCCATCAGCCGTTCCGCCGCGACCCTCGCACCGTCCGTGCGCACCTGCGGGGCGACTTTCGCGGCCTGGTCGGAGAGTTCGAGCGCCTCGGCCAGAACCTCTGCCGTCACGGCTGTCGCCGAGCGGCCGATGTTCAGCCGTTCGACCTGGCTGCCCCAGTAGTACTGGTCGTACATGTGCGGCAGCACGATCTGCGGCCTGCCCGCCGCCGCGGCCGTCGTGGTGGTGCCCGCGCCGCCGTGGTGCACGATCGCGGACGTGCGGCGGAACAGCGCCTGCTGGTTCACCTCGCCGATCGCGATGCAGTCGGGGGCGTCCTCGGTGAGCTTCAGGTCTGCCCAGCCTCGTTGCAGGACAACGCGTTTGCCGATCTCGCGGGCGGCTTCGACGGCGGCTTGGGCCGCGTCCAGGGCGCCGCGCATGCTGCCCAGACCGAAGTAGACCGGCGGTTCGCCGTCGTCCAGGAACGCTTCGAGCTCCTGGCTGAGCGGGCGTTGGTCGTCGATCAGCCACGCGCCGGTCTGGACGAGGTCACCGGGACCTGGCCACGGGCCGAGCACCGGATCCGCGGCGAGCCACGGGGCGTCGCTGAAGATGTGGTCGCGGACGTCGTCGATCGGGTCGAGGCCGAGCTTGGCGCGTTCGGCGTTGAGGGTGTCGCGCGAGAACGTGAAGTAATGGCGTTGCTGGTCCCATTGCGCGAGGTTTTCCTCGGGCGTTCCGTTCACTGGAACGCGGCCCAGCATCGCCGGTGGCGCGTGGTGCGGCGACGGCAGTGTGTTCGCGCAGAAGCTCGCGTACACGTAGTGCGCGCCGATGCTTTCCGCCACGGAACGGGTCGCGTGCTGCAACGCGCCGCCCGCCACCAGCACGTCTGCCTGGCCGGCCGCCTGGGTGACGACGCGAAACTGCTCCCTGACCGACTCCTCGGCCAGCCTGCGCAGCTCGTCCGGTGTGGTCTTGATGGAAGTGGCATTGCGCAGATTCGGACCCACCGGCGTGAAGTCCAGCTCGTTGCCGGTGACGAGTTCCTCGAAGTCGGGCGGCGCCACGACCTTGACGTCATTACCCAGTTCCTTGAGTCGCACGGCCAGTGCGGTGACCGGCTGCGCCTCTCCTCGCGACCCGATCGTGGACACCAGAAATCGCATCGTGAAACCCCTCAATCCCCTGGTCAGGCCACGAATTGTGCGGGCGACCCCTGGTCTTGCGGCAAGTCCCCCGGTGCGTTATAAGTTCCAATGGGGGAAATGATTCCCGGCATTGCACAACACAGCCCGCCCGAGCACTCGGCTCGGACGGGCTGATTCGCGTTGCGGGCCCTTAGTGGGCCGCGTCGTCCCAGGAGCGACCCACGCCGACCGAGACCTCGAGCGGCACCAGCAGCTGGTAGGCGTTGCCCATCTGGTCGCGCACGAGGGCCTCGACGGCCTCGCGCTCGCCCTCGGCGACCTCCAGCACCAGTTCGTCGTGGACCTGCAGGAGCATCCGGGAACGCAGGTCGGACGACTCCAGCGCGCGGTAGACGCCGAGCATGGCCACCTTGATGATGTCCGCGGCGCTGCCCTGGATCGGCGCGTTGAGGGCCATGCGCTCGGCCATCTCGCGGCGCTGGCGGTTGTCCGACGTGAGGTCGGGCAGGTAGCGGCGGCGGCCGAGAACGGTCTCGGTGTAACCGTCCTTGCCGGCCTTCTTCACGATCTCGTTGAGGTAGTCGCGCACGCCGCCGAAGCGGGCGAAGTACGCCTCCATCTGCTCGCGGGCCTCTTCGGTCGGGATGCGCAGCTGCTGCGACAGACCGAACACCGACAGGCCGTACGCGAGGCCGTACGACATCGCCTTGATGCGGCGGCGCATCTCGCCCGTCACCTCGGCGGTGGGGATCGAGAACGCCTGCGAGGCCACGTAGGTGTGCAGGTCCTCGCCGGAGTTGAACGCCGCGATCAGACCCTCGTCACCGGACAGCGTGGCCATGATCCGCATCTCGATCTGGCTGTAGTCCGCGGTCATCAGCTCCGCGTAGCCATCGCCCACGACGAACGCCTGGCGGATGCGGCGGCCCTCGTCCGTGCGGATCGGGATGTTCTGCAGGTTCGGGTCCGTCGAGGACAGCCGGCCCGTCGCGGCGATCGTCTGGTGGAACGTCGTGTGGATGCGGCCGTCGTCGGCCACCGACTTCAGCAGGCCGTCCACAGTGGACTTCAGCCGCGTGACGTCGCGGTGCGACAGCAGGTGCTGCAGAAACGGGTGCTCGGTCTGCTCGAACAGGTTCTGCAGCGCGTCCGCGTCCGTGGTGTAGCCGGTCTTGGTCTTCTTCGTCTTCGGCATGTTGAGCTCGTCGAAGAGGACCGCCTGCAGCTGCTTCGGGCTGCCGAGGTTGATCTCCTTGCCGATCACCGAGTACGCGTCCTGCGCCGCCTGCTTCACGCCGGCCGCGAAGTGCGCCTCCAGCTCCGAGAGGTGGTCGACGTCGATCGCGATGCCGACGGCCTCGACCTCGTCGAGCACGTTCATCAGCGGCAGTTCGAGGTTCGCGAGCAGGTCGGTGCCGCCGATGGTGACCAGTTCCTCGTCGAGGCGGTCGGCGAGCTCGGCGACGGCACGCGCGCGCAGGATCGTGCTGGTGGCGACCTTCTGCGCTTCCTCTGACTCGTCGGAGAGCAGCGACAGCTGACCGTCGCCGGACTCCTCGGCCCGCAGCTCGCGCTTGAGGTAGCGCAGCGCCAGGTCGTCCAGGGCGAACGACCGCTGGCCGGGACGCACCAGGTAGGCGGCCAGCGCCGTGTCGGAGGACAGGCCGCGCAGCTTCCAGCCGCGGGCGCGCACGCGGCGCAGCGGCAGCTTCAGGTCGTGACCCGCCTTGGACACCTCCTCGTCGGCCAGCCACGCGGCGAGCGCCTGCTCATCGGCCTCGTTGAGCTCCGTGACGTCGACGTACCCGCCCTCACCGGTGGCCGTGCACAGCGCGACACCCTCCAGGTCGGTCGTGATGCGCAGCGCGACGCCGACCCGCGTCTTGCGGGCGTTCGCGTCGAGCCACTTCTTGAGCGTGCCCGCGGGGATCGCGCCGCCGGAGACCTCGAAGCCCTCCTCGGCCTCGGGCTCCGCGGTCGTGAGCGTCTGGAACAGACGGTCGCGCAGGACGCGGAACTCCAGCTCGTCGAACAGCCGGTGCACCGCGTCGCGGTCCCACTGCTGCACCTCGAGCCCGTCGATCGTGTACGGCAGCTCGACGTCCTTGATCAGCTCGGTGAGCTGGCGGTTCATGATGATGTTCGCCAGGTTGCCGCGCAGTGCCTCGCCGACCTTGCCGGGCACCTCGTCGATGCGGTCGACGAGCTCGTTGAGCCCGCCGAACTGGTTGAGCAGCTTGATGATCGTCTTCGGGCCGACGCCGGGGGTGTTCGGCAGGTTGTCCGAGGAGTCGCCGCGCACCGCCGCGTAGTCCGCGTACTGCTCCGGGCGCACGCCGTGCTTCTCCTCGACGTACGCCGGGGTGAAGCGGCCCATCTCCGAGACGCCCTTGACCGGGTACAGCACCGTGACCTGGTCGTTGACCAGCTGGAACGCGTCGCGGTCGCCGGTGACGATCTCCACCTCGACGCCCTGCGCCACGGCCTGCGTGGTCAGCGTCGCGATGATGTCGTCCGCCTCGTAGTTCTCCTTCTCCATGGTCGGGATGGCCAGCGTGGCCAGCACGTCCTTGATCAGGGAGACCTGGCTGCGGAACTCGTCCGGCGTCTTGGTGCGCCCGGCCTTGTACTCGGGGTACTGCTCGGAGCGGAAGGTCTTGCGCGACACGTCGAACGCCACCGCCACGTGCGTGGGCTTCTCGTCCCGCAGGATGTTGATCAACATGGACGTGAACCCGTACACGGCGTTCGTGACCTGGCCCGTCTTCGTCACGAAGTTCTCGGCGGGCAGGGCGTAGAACGCTCGGTAGGCCATCGAGTGACCGTCGATGAGCAGGAGCCGCTTCACGTCTGAGTGAGTCACGAGCCCGAGTCTAGGGTGGGGGTCTGACAGTTTCGCTTGAGCCCTTGGAGCCCGCGTGACCCCCGACCTGCCTATCGAGTTCGCCGACGAGCAGTTGCACGTCAGGATGGGCATCGAAATCACCCAATGGGATGTTCAGGAGATGATCGGCACGATGCCGGTCAAGGGCAACCGCCAGCCGTTCGGCCTGATGCACGGCGGCGCGAACGCGGTGCTCGCCGAGCAGCTGGGCTCTCTCGGTTCCGCGATCCACGCCTCCGAGTTCGACAGCATCGCCGTCGGGCTCGAGCTGTCCTGCACCCATCACCGGGCGGCGCGTGACGGCGTCGTCACCGGCGTGGCACGTCCCATCCACCTCGGCCGCAGCACGGCGACGTACGAGATCGTCGTGACCGACGAGGACGGCAAGCGCACCTGCACCGCCCGCCTCACGTGCATCATCCGCCCGAAGCCGCCGGGCGCCTGACCTACTGGGGTAAACCACACCCTCGTTGTGCGGCTTGCCCCAGTGTGCGACCAAGATCATCCCGACATCGTGGAGCCATGACCTTCACGACTCGACTCACAGCGGCGGTCCTGTGCGGCGCGCTGGTCGCGGCCTCGGTCCCGGCCACCGCGTCGGCCAGGACGGCCCGCGGCGAGCTCCTCGACGTCGTCCCGGTGTCCACGATGGACACCAACCAGCTGGTCACGTACCTGGGGGACCACGGCCTGGACGCCTCGCGCGTCCGCTTCGCGGTGGACGCGAAGCGAATCACCTACCGCACCATCGACGCGTTCGGGAAACCGACGACGGCGAGCGCCCTGATCGTCTTACCGCGCAACGGGAACCGAACGCCCCGCCAGGCCACCTGGCTGCACGGGACCACCGGCTACCGCGGCTCGGTGGCCTCGGTGGCGGACGGCAACGACAGGGCCGCGGCCCTGCTCTTCGCCTCCGCCGGCTACCTGACCACGGCCCCGGACTACCTGGGCCTGGGCACCGGCCCGGGCTACCACCCGTACGTGGACGCCCCGTCCACGGTCACCGCGTCGATCGACGCCTTGCGCGCGGCCCGCGAGCACGCCACGTCGAAGGGCCTGCGCCCGGACCCCCGCGTCATGATCACCGGCCACTCGCAGGGCGGCCACGCCGCCATGGCTCTGGGCCAGGCTCTGCAGCGAGGAGCCGACCCCCGCCTGAAGGTGGGTGCCCTGGCCCCGATCGGCGGCCCCTTCAAGCCGAGCCTGCTGGTGGCCAAGGCGACGAACGACGAGATCTCCAACGGCGTCGCGTACATGGCGTACTGGACGGTGGCGTGGAACCGCCTCCACCACCTCTACTCCGACCCGTCGGAGGCGTTCCGCGACCCGTCGATCGAGGCGCTCTTCGACGGCGAGCACCGCAACGAGGACATCTTCCCGCACCTCCCCGCGACCATGCGGGACCTGCTGACCGACTCCTACTTCGACCGCGTCCAGCACCCGACCGGCGTCCTGCGCGCGAAACTGCGCGAGTCGGACAGCTACTGCGACTGGCGCCCAACGGTCCCCGTGACCATCTACTCGTCCGCGGGCGACCGCGACACCCTGCTCGAAACCTCCGCCTACTGCGACCAGCGCCTCAAGCAGCACCACGCCCGCAGCACGCTCATCGACCTGGGCGCGGACGTGAACCACGGCAAGGCCGCCAAGCTGGCCCTGCCCCGAATCCTGGCCGACTTCGACCGCGGCTGACCGCCGCGCCGGCCGGAGCACAGAGGGCGGGGCGGAGGCCAACCTCCGCCCCGCCCGCAGCCCGCCCGTGCCGGAGCCGCGGCTCAACCTCGATTCCGTCAGCTGACAACCGAAGGGAGAGAACGGAACACAGCCCGTCCTCTCCCTTCGGCCCGCCGTCTGCCCGGCTCCGCACTCGGCAGCCGTCGCCAGCTCGCCTCCGCACTCGGCGGCCATCGCCAGCTCGGCTCCGGTCTCAGCGGCCCGCCGTCTGCTCGGCTCCGCACTC
>NZ_JBIRVV010000003.1:36582-574071 GCF_044387305.1 Lentzea sp. NPDC020367
CTCGGCGGCCATCGCCAGCTCCGCTCCGGTCTCGGCGCCCCGCCGTCTGCCCGGCTCCACACTCGGCGGCCATCGCCAGCCCGGCTCCGCACTCGGCGCCCCGCCGTCTGCCCGGCTCCGCACTCGGCGGCCATCGCCAGCTCCGCTCCGGTCTCGGCGCCCCGCCGTCTGCCCGGCTCCACACTCGGCGGCCATCGCCAGCCCGGCTCCGCACTCGGCAGCCGTCGCCAGCTCGGCTCCGCACTCGGCGGCCTGCCGTCAGTCCGGCTCCGGACTTGGCGGAGCCACGCACAAGCCGGGAGCTGCACGTGGCTCCGCTCCACTCACAGCGGTCCACCCGCGGCCGCGCCCCCAAAACCCGCAATCCCGCCCCTTTGCCCCCATTCCCACCCGCGGCCGAGGGCCAGAACCCGCAGTCCTACCCCACTGCCCCGTTCCCACCCACTGCCGCGTTCCCACTCGCGCCGCCACTCCCACCCGCGCAGCCGTTCCACTCCGCGCCGCCGTTCGCACCCCGCACAGCCGCTCTCATCCCCGCAGCCGTTCCTACCCGCGGCCGCGCCCAGAGCCCGCAGTCCTATCTCCTTGCCCGTTCCCACTCACAGCCGCTTTCCCACCCGCGCCAGCGTTCCCACCCACGCAGCCGCTCCCACTCGCGCGGGCGCTCCCACCTCCCACCTGCCGAACCTCCAGGCGGGCAAACGAAAGCGGGGCGGAGGACAAGCCCTCCGCCCCGCTCCCACAACCGAAACCTCAGTGAGCCTCACCCAGGTACGCGTCGCGCACCCGCTGGTCGGCCAGGAGCGAGTGCCCCGGACCGTCCAAAGTGGTCCTGCCGAGGTCGATCACGTACCCGTGGTCCGACAACGCCAGCGCCGCCAGGGCGTTCTGCTCCACCAGAAGGATGGTGGTGCCGAGCGACTGGAGCTCCTTGATGGTGTCGAAGATCTTCTGCGTCATGATCGGCGAGAGACCCATCGAGGGCTCGTCGAGCATCAGCAGGCGGGGCTTCGACATCATGGCGCGGCCGATGGCCAGCATCTGCTGCTCACCACCGGAGAAGAGCCCGGCCTTGTTGTGCCGGCGCTCCCCCAGCACGGGGAAGAGGTCGTACACGCGCTGCATGTCGGCGTCGACGCCGTCGTCCTTGCGGACGTAGGCGCCGAGCTGCAGGTTCTCCTCCACGGTCATCCGCGGGAAGAGCCGGCGGCCCTCGGGGCAGTGCGCGATGCCCTCACCGAGGATCGCGTGCGCCGGGTCGTTGTGGATCGGCTTGCCCTGGAACAGGATCTCGCCGGACGCCGGACGCAGCAGACCCGAGATGGTGCGCAGGGTCGTGGTCTTGCCCGCACCGTTCGAGCCGATCAGCGACACGATCTGGCCGGCCTCGACGGTGAACGAGATGTCGCGGACGGCCTCGATGGCGCCGTAGGCGACCGAGAGGTTGCGGACTTCGAGCAGCGCGGTCATGCCTGCTCCTCCTCAGCAGAAGCAGCGGCGGCCTCGACTTCGTGCGCGACTTCCTCCGGCGGCTTGCCGAGGTAGGCCTCGACGACCCGCGGGTCCGCCCGCACGACCTCGGGGCTGCCCTCGACGAGCAGTTCGCCCTGCACGAGCACGGAAACCGAGTCGCACAGCCCGAAGATGAACTTGATGTCGTGCTCGATGACCACGACGGACACACCCGTCTCGCGGATGCGGAAGATCAGCTGCTGCGTCGCTTCCGTCTCCTGCGGGTTCATACCCGCGGTGGGCTCGTCCAGCAGCAGCACCGCCGGGTCCGTCGCCAACGCGCGCGCGATCTCCAGACGGCGCTGGTCGCCGTACGGGAGGTTGCGCGAGAGCTCGTCGTCCAGGTTGTTCAGGCCGACGAACGCGAGCAGCTCCCGCGAACGCTCGCGTGCCGCCTTCTCACCGCGCTGGTAGGCGGGGCCGTGGAACAGCGAGGCCAGCGGGCCCTGCTTCATCCGCACGTGGCGGCCGACCATGACGTTCTCCAGCACGGTCATGCTGGGGAACAGGCGGATGTTCTGGAACGTGCGGGCCACGCCCGCGTCCGTCACCTTCGCCGGGTCGCCGGGCAGGACGTTGCCCTTGAGCAGCACCTCACCCGTGGTCGGCGTGTACAGACCCGTCAGGCAGTTGAAGAACGTGGTCTTCCCCGCGCCGTTCGGACCGATCAGGCCGACGATCTTGCCTTCTTCGAGCGTCAGAGTGACACCCTTCAACGCCTTGAGGCCACCGAAGACCATCGAGACGTCACGCGCTTCCAGTACAGGCGTGCTCATGCCTTCTTCGCCTCCACATGCGCCTCTTCGGCGTTCTCATCAGCGCGCTCGATCATCTCAGCGCGCCTGTGCGCATCGGGGATCAGGCCGACCGGCCGGAACCGCATGATCAGGATCAGCGCGAGGCCGAAGATCATGAGGCGGTAGTCCTCGAAGTCGCGGAGCTTCTCGGGCAGCACGAACAGCAGCGCGGCGCCGAGAACGGCACCCGGGATCGAGCCCATGCCGCCGAGGATGACCGCCGCGAGCAGCGTGACCGACTCGAGGAACTTGAACGACTCGTAGGACACGGTGCCGTTCTTGTGCGCGAACACCGCGCCCGCGAGACCCGCGAGCATGGCACCGATGAGGAACGCGAGGATCTTCATCTTGCCGGTGCGGATGCCCATCGCGCGGGCGGCGTCCTCGTCCTCGCGGATCGCGATCCAGGCACGGCCGATGCGGCTGAACTTGAGGTTCGCGAACACCGCCATCGTCGCCGCGACGAGCAGCACGATGAGGACGTAGTAGAGGACACCTGCGGGGAGCTTCACGGCGCCGATCGAGATCGACTTGTTGAACTCCGCGCCGAACAGCGACAGCGCCGGAACACCGGGAATCGCGTTGGAGCCGTTGGTGATGCCACCGATGTCGTTCTGCGCGGAGCGGGTGAAGATCTCACCGAACGCCAGCGTCACGATCGCGAGGTAGTCACCGCGGACCCGCAGCGTCGGCGAACCGACGATGGCGCCGAAGATGCCGGCCACGATGGCCGCGATGACCGCGGCGACCGGGAACGGCAGCGTGATGCCGAAGTGCGCGGTCGCGGCACCGGAGAAGTTCGCCGCCACGAGGGCACCGATGCCCATGAACGCCACGTACCCGAGGTCGAGCAGACCCGCGAGACCGACGACGATGTTCAGGCCGATCGCGGTGGCGGCGTAGATGCCGATGTTCGCCGCGACCGTCATCCAGTACTCGTTGCCCGCCTCGGTGAACGGCAGCAGCAGCGCGCACGCCGCCAGCACGATCACGCTGAACACGCGGTGCTGCTCGGACAGTGCCGAGAGCCAGCGCACGAACCCGACGCCGCTCAGCGCGCCGAGCAGACCGCCGGCGAACCCGAGGAACGACAGGAAGATCGCGCCCGCGTACGGGTTGGCGGAACCGACGCCACCGGTGGTCAGCATCGCGGCGACGGCGTAGAGCACCGCGCCGAACGACACCAGCAGCACCAGGTACGCGACCGGGGTGGAGACCTTGAACTTCCACTCGCCGACCGGGCCGATGCCGATGCCGTAGCCCGCGAGGATCGTCAGCACGCCGGCGACCAGGCCGACGACGCCACCGAACGCGCTGGCACCGTCGAGGGCCGTGATGGCACCGAGGCCACCGCCCTTGACCGTGATGTACGCGGCGTTGACGAACGACACGATGGTGAGGCCCCAGCCGAGAGCCCGGACGACCCGGCCCTTGGACGGGACCGGCGCGAACGCCGCGGCCAGGACGAGGACGCCCAGCACCAGGACGTGCCAGCGGAACCCGGTGACGAGGAACGGCGCGTCGAAGAACTGCAGCGTCGACTTGTCCGGCCAGTTGCCGTCGTTGAGGGTGAACGTGACCCAGGGCAGGAGCGCCGCGACGATGCCGAGAACGCCACCGGCGGCCGCGAACGGCTTGCCGAGCGGTGCGAGCGCGGAACGCTTCGCAGAAGTGTCGACCGTACTCATGCGCGCACCCTTTCCGGCTCGCCGAACAGACCCTGCGGGCGGAAGACGAGCACGAGGATCAGCACGACGAAGATCCACACGTAGTCGTACTGGGTACCGCCCGGCATGTACTGACCGGCGATGGTCTTGATCAGACCGATGATGAACGCGCCGATGACCGCGCCGCGGATGCTGCCGACGCCGCCCAGGACGGCCGCCGTGAAGGCGAAGATGCCGTTCTGGAAGCCCATGTCGATGTTGATGTTGTTGAGGTAGCCGCCGAACATGATGCCGGCGACACCGGCGAGCACGGCGCCGATGATGAACGTCAGCACGATCACGCGGTCGGGGTTGACGCCCATGAGCTTCGCGGTGTCGGGGTCCTGCGCGGTCGCACGCATCGCGCGGCCCATGCGCGAGCGGTTGATGTAGGTCTGCAGGATGACCGCGAGACCGACGGAGAGCACGACGAGCAGGACGCCGGTCCAGGAGATGAGGACCGGGCCGAGCTTCAGGTTGCCCTCGGGGAAGACCTTCGGGTACGGCAGGTTGGACTTCGCGTTCGGGTAGAAGACGCGCACGGCCTCCTGCAGGAACACGGACACGCCGAGCGCTGTGATGAGCGGTGCCAGCCGGGGCGCGTTGCGCAGCGGCCGGTAGGCGAACCGTTCCATGATCACGGCGACGAGGACCGCCACCACGATGCCGCCGACGAACATGAGCGGCAGTGCCACGGCGGGCGACTTCTTGAGGTCGTCAGGAAGAAGCGTGAACGTGGCGAGGCCTCCGTACGAGGCCACCATGAAAACCTCGCCGTGGGCGAAGTTGATCAGCTGGATGATGCCGTACACCATCGTGTACCCCAGGGCGATCAGGGCGATCAACGCACCCTGAATGACCCCGTTGGCCAGCTGTTGAAGCAGGACTGACACGACTACCTCCGTAAACAACGGGGGCGAGCAAACAACGCCCGCCCCCGCCGTGGCTTCAATCAGTAATTAGGTAGTCGTCAGCCGGTGTAGGTGCCGGTCTGAACGTCCTTCCACTTGGCCGAGGTGACCTGGTAGACGGTCAGCACCTTGTTCGTGCTGTCGCCGTACTGGTCGAACTTGACCTCACCAGTGGCACCGGAACCGGCGTAGGCACCGACGTTGGTCAGCATGGCGTCACGCTTCGACTCGTCCCAGGCAGCGCCGTCGACGGTCTTGGCCAGGGCACCGATGATCGCGTTCGCGGCGTCGTAGGAGAACGCACCGTAGGCGGCGTAGTCCTCCTTGCCGAACTTCGCCTTGTACGCGTCGACGAAGGCCTTGGCCGTGGCCAGGGACTCGGTCGGGGCACCGACGGAGGTGGCGAGGTCGCCCTCCTTGCCGCCGAGCTCGATGTACTTGCCGTCGAAGATGCCGTCGCCGCCCATCAGCGGAACGTCGAGACCGTTGTCCTTCATCTGCTTGGACAGCGGGCCGGCGACCGGGTACTCACCGCCGTAGTAGACGGCCTCCGGGCCGAGGGCCTTGATCTTGGCGATGACGCCGGAGAAGTCGGTGTCCTTCTCGCCGACCTTCTCGGAGCCGACGATCGTGCCACCCTTCTTGGTGACCTGCTTCGACAGCTCGGCCGCTAGGCCCTCACCGTAGGTCTTGCCGTCGGTGATGATGGCGATCTTCTTCTTGCCGGCCTTCTCGACGAGGTAGTTGGCCGCGTACGGGCCCTGCAGGTCGTCGGTGGTGCAGACGCGGAAGTAGTTGTCGAACTGCCGCTTCGGGGCCGTCAGGAAGTCGTTACCCCTGGTCAGCGACGGGTTCGTGTTGGCGGGCGACACCTGGGGGATCTTCTTGTCCCGCAGGATCGGCTGCACGGTCTGGGCCACAGACGAGTTCAGCGTGCCGACGACACCGACAACGTTCGGGTCGGTCGACAGCTTCGTGGCGGCCTGGGCACCCTTGGCGGGGTTGGCCTCGTCGTCCTGGGCGGACACGGTCAGCTTGTAGCCCTTGACCGTGCACTTCTTGTTCGCCTCGTCCACGGCGAGCTCGGCGGACTGCTTGATGCCGACGCCGAGAGCGGACAGGTTCCCGGACAACGGGGCGACAACACCGACGGTCAGAGTGCCCTTCGACGTGTCGCAGCTGCCCCCGGTGGTGCCGCCGCCCTCGGTCTTGTTCGAGCCACAGGCTGCAAGAACAAGCAGCGAGGCGCCGACGATCGCTGCGGACTTCACAGAGTGCTTACGCACGTGATGTCCCTCCTATATCCCTGCTCCCGGCTACGCGAGATCTCCGCGCACCGCTCCATCACCCTCTCCTGAGGGATGGCCGGAACCTAGGCGATGACTGTGACCGCAGTCATCAAAGCCAATGGGCTCGTGACCATAACGCAACGCGGCGTTATGTTTCACTTAAGCAATGTCACAGACGGTAACCTTCGTTCACTCTTTGGACGGCTGCCATAACGTGGACGTATGACTCCGCGTCGTCGAGTGATCACCGCGGTGGGCATCGTCGCGATCATCGTCGCGGCGGTGCTGGTTCTGCGTGAGTCCGATGATGCCCTGAAGAAGCCCAGTTCAGAGGCCGTTCGCTTAACTAAGTACACAGCGGATTTCGTCAGGGTTTCGGAGACGCCACCCCGGCCCGGCCCGCCGTCCTCCGTATGGAGCAGCGACGGACGGGTCCAATGGGCACCTGTGCCGGGCGCGGCCGGGTACGAGGTCTTCGGAAAACTCGTCGCGTCGCCCGAGATCGCGGGCTCAGGACGGCCGGACGTGCGCGCGGTGGACGCCTTCGGCCAACGATCTTCGCCGGTCAGGGCCGAGGAGCGCCCGAGGGACGACAACTGGCGGCGGGCGGTCAGCGGCTGGCTGGACGACTTCGACGACACGTTCCTCGATCGCCGCTACCACCTGAGCGGCCGGCGCGGGTGCGTGAACCCCGGTTCGGGCTCCGGCGGCCGCCTCGTGATCGACATGCCGTGTGGAAACGACACGGCCGTGCTGCGCGCACGGACACCGCTGCTGCTGCAGGAGTCGCCGGAACTCGGTCGCGTGGTCGTCGTGACGGACGCGGCAGGACCGCGCGGAAAACTCGTGGTCGATCTGGCGCCCGGAACGCCTGATCGACTCGGACCCATACCTCCTGCTGATGCGGTTCGCGTGGTGGTGGACGACTCCGTGGCCCCCGGAACGCGCGGTGCGGGCGTTCTGCATCGATTCGAAGTAGTGCTGACAGATAACGGCGTGCGGGTCCTCCAGGACGGCACCGAGATCGCGGCTTCATCCGTGGTGCCGCAGTGGCGTCAGGCGAGCGTGCTGATCGGCGTGACGCCTCCGGTCAGCTATCCGGGACGCGTGGAAATCGACGCGATCGGCATCTCCGGCTCTCGTGGCCCCGTGGACGAGGTGATCGAGACACCGCTCGTGGCGGGGACGCTGCGCGTGCTCGAACCCGAAGAAGAAGCACCAGGCATCGGCGTGGCGCGCGCACCGTTGCGTGGGGTCGATTCGGCGCGGTTGCGGGCAACGGTCCGGCTCGGCGACGGCGGCGACCCGAACGGCCTGGTCGCGCAGCTCGGATCGGCGAAGGTACCGCTGCGGCCGGCGGTGAACGGCTGGTCCGCGGCTGAGGACAGCGAGTTGACGCTGGTCGGGGACGTGCCCGCCGAACTGCTCGGCGCGGACGGGCCGAACGCGCTCACCCCGTTCGTGCTGCGGATGCCCGGCGCGTCGCAGGCCCAGGTGCTGGAGAGCTACCTCGAGGTGCCCGGCCGGTCTCCGGTGAAGCTGGAGAACGCCCCGGACGAGCCACCGCCCGTTTTGCCCGTCATGACGGCTGAGATCACCTCTAAGGGCCCGAACGACGCGGCCCTGGTGATCACCCTCGACGCGGCCCACGCACGGTCAGTGGCGCCGATAGCGGGCTTCGAGGTGTACGTCGACACCTCTCTCGCGGCGACCGTGCCGATGCCCGGCGGCGTAGGTGGCCGGCACGAGCTGCAGATCTCGCTGAAAGGCAGCCACAACGTCGAAGTCCGCCTGCGTCCCGAGGATCCGGGACGGCAGACGGACTCCGTGTGGCTGGAACTGCGCCGAAGCTGATCAGCCGAAGTTCTCGATGACGGCCTCTGCGACGGCCTTCATCGTCGTGCGGCGGTCCATGGCGGTGCGCTGCACCCACCTGAACGCCTCCGGCTCGCTCAGACCCTGTTTGGTCATGAGAATGCCCTTGGCCCGTTCCACGACCTTGCGGGTCTCCAGGCGCTCGGTGAGCCCGGCGACTTCCTGCTCCAGCGCGGCCAGTTCGTTGAACCGGCTCATCGCCAGCTCGATCGCGGGCACGAGGTCCCGCTTGGCGAACGGCTTGACCAGGTAGGCCATCGCACCCGCGTCGCGGGCGCGCTCGACCAGGTCGCGCTGGCTGAACGCGGTGAGGATCACGACCGGCGCGATCCTGTTGCCGGCGATGTGCTGCGCCGCCTCGATCCCGTCGACCTTGGGCATCTTGACGTCCAGGATGACCAGGTCGGGATTGAGCTCGGTCGCGAGCTTGATGGCCTCTTCACCATCTGCGGCCTCGCCCGCCACGTCGTAACCCTCTTCGCGCAGCATCTCGACGAGGTCGAGACGGATCAGCGCCTCGTCTTCGGCGACGAGCACGCGAGGGGCCTTGCGCGTGGCTTCGGCTTGGGCCTCGGCAGCCTGCTGGGTCACCGGGGTCCTCCTGACGATCGTTCCTGCGGGCGAAAGCGCAGTCTACCGGCGGTCCGGTCGCTGATCAGGCTCACCAGCCGTGACGGCAGACACGAACTCCTCAGGCCACGGATAGGTCCGCAGTCCCTCCTCGACGTCCTCGGACGGCGCGTCGATGCGGCGCGGCGTGATCTCGCGGGTGGTCCCGAAGTCCGGGTGGCCGAGCTTCTGCCTGATCTCGTCCTCGGACGGGCCACCCGCCCACTCGACGAACCAGGCCCCGCCCATGGGGAGTGCTCGCAACCAGCTCGCGTCATGCCACAGGTGTACCCGGCGCAGGAGAGCGCTCCCAGTGGCCGCTTCGGCGATCTCGTCGTCGTTGCCGCCACCGTCGGTGTACTCGACACCGCGGTGCTCGTGCATCCAGCGCATGTAACGCATGCCGAGTTCCCACGCCTGCTCGTCGACCCCGGCCAACACGACGCCGGCGTCTCCCGTGGTCAGCTCGGCCGACCGCCGGTACTGCCGGTGCTCGAGACCGGCGACGCCCATGCCGAACCCGCTCTCGGTGCGCGGGAGCAGTTCGAACAGGAGCGGGCCGAGAGCCCTGTCGCTCAGGTGCAGCTTCAGGGGCTCCCCCGGTTCCACGGTCCGGAACGCGTGGGCGGGCCTGATGATGCTCGCGGGCGGCATCAGCTGGAGCATGCTCGCGGCGGCGCACCCGGCGACCAGCACCTTGGCTTCGAGCCGGCGCTGGGCATCGGTGGCGGCTTCCGGGAGCACCGAGTCCCCGTCGCGAACGGCCGGGACCGCCTGGGACAGGTTCTCGCCCGTGTAGGTGCGCCGCAGATCGGCGAGCTGGTCCGTGGTGGACAGACGTGCCATGACAGCAGTCCTCGTTTCCGCCGCCCGGCTCGGCCGACAAGGACGCATGTGTCACGCGTCTACGTGGTCAGTTCGCTTCGGTGAGCAGGAGTTGCTGAACACTGCGGCGGAGAGTGCCGCTCACTGCCGGGGAGCGGCTCCAGCCTCACGTCTGCTCGGACGCCACGAACCACGTTACCGGACCGGCGCACCTGGTTTTCCGCGCTAGTCGGCGCCCACGATCAGCTTGTACTTCACGTCGACTTCCTTGTTGTTCGCGGAGCCGCGGATCACCAGCTCGTGCTCACCGGAGGCGGGAGGAGCGATCCACGCGTACAGACCGCAGCCGACCGAGTTGATCCGGCCCGCCGACGTGCCGTACGGGTTGCCCGCGCGCGCCTCGTAGGTGAACGGCGTGGCGGACACCCTCGTCAACGCCTGCGTCGAGCCGTCCAAGAGCACCTCGCCCTGCGCGTTCTTCATGAACGTCTCGCAGCCCGCGACATCGGTCGCGAGGTTCACGACGGGCGCGAGCAGGGGTTTGGAGGCGGGGACGCGGCACTGCCGCTCGACCGGGCCCTCACCGAGCGACCCGGCGAGCAGCCAGACCTCGACGGGCTGGTCACGCATGCAGTAGCGCCCGGAGGTGTCGGACACCGGGTTGCTGTTCGAGGGCTGGGAGGCCCAGGTCCACCAGCGCGCCTGGAAATCGGCCGGCGCCAGTTTGTCCGAAGTGGACGTTTGTGTTGTGGGGGGTTGTGCCGCCATTTGCGCGTTTCCGCCGCAACCGGCGAGCAGAACAACCAAGAACAGCAGGACAATCCTCACTGGTTCTCGCGTCCCTTGCGTCGTTGTTCCTCCGCGCGCTCACGGCAGCGGCGCAGGAACTCCTGATCGTCGTCAGCATCGGTGGCCGCGAACCGTCCCGGCCGGTCGTACTCGGGAAAAGCAGGAGCACCGCGCTCGTAGGCCGCGAAACGCGCACGTCCGGTCCCCACCACCGGACGGCCAGCAACAAGCCACGCGATCGCCCCCACCAACGGGAACAGCAGGACCAGAAGAAGCCACATCATCTTCGGCAGATTGCGAACCGAGCCCTCGTCGGTCGTGATGACGTCCACGACAGCGAAGATCATCAGTCCTGTCATCAGCACTCCGAACAGCCCACCGAAGTACAGCATCTCCACCCCCAGGTCGTGCGGTCGCCGCACATATTGACACAAGGGGCCACTCCCTGAACACAGTTCACACGTCAATCATCTTGGGACCAATTCACGAAGCCGTGAATCCTTCGAAACAAAAGCCGCACGGAGGACGGAAATGCCGCCCGGCGGCGGACGAGCCGTACCAGACGGAACCTCGGGCGCAGCACGTCCCGTTCGGCCGTCAGGTCCACCGCCGCTGTCTGCCGACCCGCGCAACCAATTCCTCCCGCGGGAGGAAAAGACGCGGTGGCGACGCTGAATTCGACGCCCGGCCGCACCGGCCCGAATTGCGTTTCGCACGATTCGAACGAGGTTTCGCGGGCCGGAACGTTCACACTGTCCCAGGTGGACTGGACAACGTGACGGAACCCGCCTTCGAGCCGTCCCGCGCCTGACCCTGAGCACCAGACCTGCTGCGCACCCGTTGTCCGAGCGGTAAGCGGGCCTTAGCGTCGAGCGCATGCCCAAGGGTGCCGAGAGCTTGCTGACCGTCCTGGCCGCGCACGACGTCGAAGTGGTGTTCGGCCTGCCCGGTGTCCACAACCTCGCCATCTGGGAGGCGCTGGGGAAGCACCCCGGCATCCGCATGATCGGCGTGCGCCACGAACAGACGGCGGTCTACGCGGCAGACGGCTACGCACGCACCACGGGCAAGCTCGGCGTGGCGGTCGTGACAACCGGCCCCGGCGCGGCGAACACCCTGGGCGCCACCGGCGAGGCGTGGGCGTCGGGCAGCCCGGTGCTGGTGATCGCGACGGACATCCCGTCGACGCTCCGGCGGCCCGGCGTCCATCGCGGCGTGCTGCACGAGACGCGTGACCAGAAGGCCATGTTCACACCGGTCACCAAGGCGTCGTTCAACGTGCCTTCCGCACACGAGATCGCCGCGTACACCGACAAGGCCGTCCAGCAGGCAACCCAAAGCCCGCACGGACCGGTTTACCTGGGTGTCCCCACGGACTTCCTGTCCGCCGAGGTCCCGCACCACACCGTCACGAAGGTCGGGCCCTCGCACGAGGCAGCCGACCTCACCGAGGCCGAGAAGCTCATCGCCGGTTCCGCGAGGCCTCTGATCTGGGCCGGTGGCGGTGCGGCACGGTCCGGCGCCGGACCCGCGATCGGCGCGTTGGCCGCCAAGCTCCAGGCACCGATCATCACGACGTACGGCGCG
This sequence comes from Lentzea sp. NPDC020367, assembly GCF_044387305.1. Taxonomy (NCBI): domain Bacteria; kingdom Bacillati; phylum Actinomycetota; class Actinomycetes; order Pseudonocardiales; family Pseudonocardiaceae; genus Lentzea; species Lentzea sp. NPDC020367. Next base: position 48,483 of record NZ_JBIRVV010000003.1, read on the forward strand.
CGCGGCCTGACGGACGGCCCTCACGTCGTACGAGGTCCGGTGCACGCACCGCCCGTCGGAAAGCTGTGGGACGACGCCGACCTCGTGATCGCGATCGGCACCGACTTCGACGGCATGATGACCCAGAACTGGTTGCAGCCGAAGCCGCCCGCCCTGCTGGCCGTCAACATCGACAAGGCGGAGGCCGGCAAGAACTACCCGGCGGACGTCACGATCGAAGGTGACGCGGCCACCGTCACCGCCGCACTGGTGGCCAACGTGACCGCCAGGCAAGCCACCGTCGACGTCGAAGCGGTCAACGCCGAAGTGCGCGCACTGGCCGAAGCCGACTCCCCCGAAGCCATGAAACTGTTGCGGGCGTTGGAAGGCACCGACGCCACGATCGTCGCCGACATGTGCATCCCCGGCTACTGGATCGGCGGCTTCCACCACGTCACGAAGCCCCGCGGCCTCGCCTACCCGGTCGGCTGGGGCACGCTCGGCTTCGGTTTCCCGGCGGCCATCGGCGCAGCGGTCGACCATCGCACGATCGCGGTGGTCGGCGACGGCGGCTTCCTCTTCGCGTGCGGCGACCTCGCCACGCTCAAGCAGGAAGGCCTGCCGCTCACCATCGTGCTCGTGGACGACGGCGGCTACGGCATGCTCCGCTACGACCAGCAGATCGCGAACCACACCATCAGCGGCGTCGACCTGACCCGCCCGGACTTCGCCAAGCTCGCCGAGAGCTTCGGCATCCCCGCGGTCACCCTGAACGGCTTCGACGACCTGAAGTCCGCCCTGGACGAGGCTTCCGGCCCGTCCATGATCGTGGTCAACGCGAGTCTCAAGCCGCCGATCACCACGTCCCCGCGCTGGTACCGCAAAAACGCCACCTGATCAGGCATCTCCTGGGTACCTTCCCGTTCATGGGACGTGGTCTGGGGATCGTGCTCGCCGTGCAGGCAGTGGTGCTGACCGCGTTGTCGGGCCGCTACGGCTTCCACCGCGACGAGCTCTACTTCATCGCGGCGGGCAAACACCCCGCCTGGGGCTACGTCGACCAGCCCCCGATCACTCCCATCCTGGCCCGCCTGTCGACAGCGGCGTTCGGCGAGACCCCGGTCGGCCTCCGCGTGGCCGCGACCCTCCTGGCGTTGGCCATCACGGTCGTGGTCGCCTTGATGGCAAAGGAACTCGGCGGCGGGTCCACGTTCGCGGCCGCCGCCTCGGCGACGTCGACGTTCGTCCTGGCCGTGAGCCACATGCTCTCCACCGCCACCGTCGACCTGCTGGTCTGGACGCTCATCGGCTACTTCGCGATCAGACTCCTGAAAACCGGCGACGGCCGCTGGTGGCTCGCCCTGGGCGCGACCGCCGGTGTGGGCCTGGCCAACAAGTGGTTGCTGCTCTTGCTGTTGGCAGCCCTGGCGATCGCACTGCTCGCCGTCGGCCCGCGCACCGTCCTGCGCACCTGGTGGCTCGCCGCCGGCGTGGCCGCGTGCGCGGTGATCGCCGCTCCCGTCGTGATCTGGCAGGCGCTGCACGACTTCCCGCTGCTCACCGTCGCCCGCGGCATCAGCGAGGACGACGGCACCGAGAACCGGATCATGTTCGTCCCGATGCAACTGCTGATGCTGTCACCGCTCCTGGTCCCGGTGTGGCTCGTCGGCTTCCGGAACCTTTGGCGCGACAGGACCTTCCGCTCGATCGCACTCGCCTACCCGATCCTCTGCGCACTGTGTCTCATCACCGGCGGCAAGCCCTACTACGCGGTCCCGTTGCTGCTGGTGCTGGTCGCGGCGGGCGCACGCCAAGCACAGGAATGGCTGTTGCGCCGCAAGGCGATCGGCAGCGTCCTGGTGGCCCTGAGCGTCATCCCCGCGGTGGTGGGCTCGCTGCCGATCCTGCCGCCCAGCGCGCTGGGCCCGGTCATCGCCATCAACCCCGAGCAGGGCGAACAGGTCGGCTGGCGCGAACTGGCTCTGACCGTCCAGGACGCGTGGTTCGAGAACGACCGCCCCGTCGTCATCACCGGCAACTACGGCCAAGCGGGCGCGATCGAGGCCTACACCGAGATCCACACCTATTCCGGCCACATGTCCTTCTACGACTGGGGACCACCGCAGCCCACCAGCACCAAGGTCCTGCTGGTCGGCTTCAGCCGGCCGCCGTTCGACGACTGCAAGGTCGTCGCCCAGCACCACAACCCCGTGGAGAACGAAGAAGACGGCACAGAGATAAAGCTGTGCACGGCCCCAACCGAACCATGGGACACCTTCTGGCCGAAGCTCCGCCGCTACTACTGAGCTGACAAACTCGCCCGGTGACCCGAACCTGGCCCGAGAACCTCGCCACCGACGAAGGTGTGCTCGCCTGGGAGTTCCTGGACTTCCTCCGCAAGACAGCCGTGCTGAAGGTCGAGGGCCTGACCCGCGACCAGGCCGCGGCGGCGCCGATCCGGACGTCCCCGAAGCTGACGGCGCTCGGCGTGCTCAAGCACCTCATCGCCGTCGAGCGGTACTGGCTGTGCATCGCGGGCGCGGGCCTCGACCTGCCGTCGTTGTGGAAGGGCAGCCCCGACCCGTCCTGGAACCTCGAGGGCGAGGACACCCCGGCGTCGCTCATCCAGGCCTACCAACAGGAATGGGCGAACGCCGAGGCGCTCAAGAAGCTGGGCCCGGACGCGACGGCGGCGGACGGCGAGCGCACCGTGCGGTGGATCCTGGCCCACGTGGCGCAGGAAACCGCGCGCCACGTGGGCCATCTGGATCTGCTCCGCGAACTCGCGGACGGGCAGACCGGCGAATAGCTGGACGTTCTCGTCATCAGGGCTGACTTGTGTAGCCGCCCACGGTGTTCTGGCAGACCTCCCGCAGCGCAGTCACCGCGTCGCGCAGCAGCGGGTTGGTGTTCGCGGTGCGGTGCACCACGTGCACATGCCTGCGCACAGGCTTGTGGCGCAACGGCATCACGTGCGTGCCTGCCAGCTCCCGGTAGCCGAGCGCGGGCACGAGCGCGACGCCGACCCCGGCCGCCACGAGCGATTGCACGACCTCGTAGTCGTTGCTCCGGAAAGCGATCTTCGGCCCGAACCCCGCCGCAGCGCAGAGGCGCGTGAGACAGACCGCGCCCGAGGTCCCGTCGCGCGAGGCGATCCAGCGTTCGTCCTTGAGATCTTCGAGTCTGACGTTGTTCTTCGCGGCCGGATGGTCCGCCGGAACCATCACCAGGAGGGATTCGTCCAGCAACGGCAGCACGGTCAGCTCTTCCGGCCACGTTCGCGGCACGAGGTCGTACACGTACACCAGCGCGAGGTCGAGCTCGCCGGCCAGCACGAGCGGCAGCACGTCGTCCGGCTCCGCCTCGTCGAGGCGGAGCTCCGCTCCCGGCAGGTCCGCCTGCAGTCTCGCCAGCACCTTCGGCATCACCCGCGAACTCGCCGTGGGGAAAGTGCCGATCCGCAGGCGCCCGCGCAGGCCCTGCACCATCGCCTTCACCTCGTGCTCGAACCCGTCGAACGCGGCGAGCAGCTCACCGCCGCGGTCCGCGATCAGCAGCGCGGTGCTGGCAGGCCTAATCGAATGCGCCTCGCGTTCGAAGAGCGTCACGCCGACCGCCCGCTCGAACGCCGAGATCTGCTGGGACACGGCCGACGACGTATAACCGAGACTGCGCGCGGCCTCCGCGAAGGAACCCGTCTTCACGACCTCGACGAGCGTGCGCAGATGAACCGGATTGAGCACCAGCACAGCTTACGCTCGACGTCGCGAGGTCTCATCCTGCAACCTCTGGCGGATTCGGCGGGCAGCTACCAGGGTGGAGGGCATGCCCTACGTCTCCACGAACCCGTCGAACACCTCCGACGTGGTCACCGAGATCGAGCTCGGGACCAGCCGCGACTTCGTGGCCGCCGCACAACGCGCCAAGGCCGCACAACGCGCCTGGGCACGCGTGCCCGCACCCGTGCGAGGCCAGGTCATCGGCAACATCGGCCGCCTGGTCGAAGCGAACTTCGAACCCCTCGCCCAGCTCGTGACCCGCGAGATCGGCAAGCCGATCGCGGAGGCCCGCGGCGAGGTGCAGGAGATCGTCGACACCGCCAACTTCTTCGTCGGCGAGGGCCGGCGCCTCTACGGGCAGACGGTCCCCTCGGAGATGCCGGACAAGCAGCTCTTCACGTTCCGCAACCCGGTCGGCGTCGCGGCGATCATCACCGCCGGCAACTTCCCGGTCGCCGTGCCGTCCTGGTACATCATCCCGGCGTTGCTGTGCGGCAACTCGGTCGTGTGGAAACCCGCCGAGTACTCCGCCGCGTCGGCCCAGGCCTTCTACGACGTGTTCCAGGCCGCCGGCATTCCGGCCGGCGTGTTCGAGATCGTCTTCGCCGAGGGCTCGGAGACGTTCGACGGACTGGAGCAGTCGCTGCGGCAGGGCCTCGTCGACAAGGTCGGCTTCACCGGGTCCAGCGAGGTCGGTGTGCGCATCGGCGAACTGTGCGGACGCCACCTCCAGACGCCGTGCCTGGAACTGGGCGGCAAGAACCCGATGGTCGTCACCGAGGACGCGGACCTCGACCTGGCCGTGCAGGGCGCACTGTTCGCCGGCTTCGGTTCCGCGGGCCAGCGCTGCACCTCGCTCGGCACGGCGATCGTGCACGAGTCGGTGTACGACGAGTTCCTGACCCGGTTCGTCGAGGCCGTCGCCGGCGCCGCCGTGGGCGACCCCACCGGTGACGTCCTCTATGGACCGTTGCTGGACGAGAAGTTCGCACTGGCGTACGAGAAGTACCTCGGCTGGATCGGCGAGCACCACACGGTGCACGGCCCGACCGGCCGCGTCTCCGCTGCCAGCCCGCGCTACGGCTTCACTGGTGAGAACGGCTTCTTCTACCACCCCGCAATCGTTTCCGGTGTGCGTGACGACGACGAACTGTTCCTGCAGGAGACGTTCGGACCGCTCGTCGGCGTCATGAAGTACTCGGACCTCGACGAGGCGATCGAGCTCGGCAACAAGCCGGGCTACGGCCTGTCGTGCTCGATCTACACCACGGACCCGAACAAGGCCTTCCGGTTCCGCGCCGGCATCTCCGCCGGAATGGTGAGCGTCAACAACTCGACGTCCGGGGCCGAGGCGCACCTGCCGTTCGGCGGTAACGGCAAGAGCGGCAACGGCTCCCGGCAGTCGGGCGTGTGGGTGCTCGATCAGTTCACCCGCTGGCAGTCCATGAACTGGGACTACTCCGGGAAGCTGCAGAAGGCGCAGATGGACACTCTCGCGATCGAGGCGAACCTTGACTTCCGCCTCGCCTGAGCTGCCTGCTCAAGCGGAGGTCGTCGTCATCGGCGGCGGGGTGATGGGCACATCCATCGCTTTTCACCTCGCCGAGGCAGGAGTCCGGGATGTGGTGCTCGTGGAGCGGGATGACCTGGGGTCCGGCTCCACCTGCAAGGCGGCGGGTGGAGTGCGCGCCCAGTTCTCCGACGAACTGAACATCAGGCTCGGAGCTCGATCCATCGAACTGTTCCAGCGCTTTCCGCAGCGCCCCGGGCAGGAGATCGACCTGCACCAGGTCGGCTATCTGTTCCTCCTCTCTTCCGACGACGATGTAACGGCGTTCGAGCGCAACGTCGACCTCCAGAACTCCCTCGGCGTGCGCAGTCGAATGCTGACTGTCGAGGAAGCCCGGCGGATGTCTCCGCTGATCGAGACGGACGGCCTGCTCGCGGCGACCTTCTCCCCGGACGACGGGCACTGCACGCCTGAATCCGTCGTCCTCGGTTACGCCACCGCGGCCCGCCGATTCGGTGCCCGCCTGCACACCAGAACCACCGTGAGATCGATCGTAGGAACGGGGTCCGACACTTTTCGCGTCGAAACCGACCGCGGCGCCGTTTCGACGCCGAATCTGGTCTGCGCGGCCGGCGCGTGGTCGCGGGAGATCGGCGCGATGGTGGGCGTTGACCTGCCGGTTTCCCCGCTGCGGCGGCAGATCATGTTCACCGGGGCCATGCCGGAGCTACACGATCGGGTGACGCCGTTCACCATCGACTTCGGCAGCACCTTCTACTTCCACCGCGAGGGCCAGGGCCTGCTGTTCGGCATGTCCGACCCGGACGAGACACCGGGTTTCAAGCTGGACATGTCCGACGCGTGGCTGCCCAGGCTCACCGAGGCGATCGGCAGGCGCGCGCCGAGGCTGCTGGACGTGGGTGTGCGCGACGGGTGGGCCGGGCTGTACGAGGTGACGCCGGACCACAACGCGCTGATCGGCTCGGCCGGCCGGTTCTTCTACGCCACGGGCTTTTCCGGGCACGGTTTCCTGCAGGGCCCCGCGGTGGGCGAGGTCGTGCGCGACCTCGTGCTCGGCCGCGAGCCCTTCGTCGACGTGTCCAGTTTGGACGCCTCCAGATTCGCCGCCGACCAGGCACGGCCGGAACTCAACTGCGTGTGAGGACTGTGATGGACGTACTCGAGCTCATGGACGAGTGGGGGCCGGAGAAGGTCGTCTGCGTGTCCGACCGGCGCACCGGCATGAAAGGTGTGCTCGTCATCGACAACACCGCGCGTGGCATGGGCAAGGGCGGCACGCGGATGAGCCCGCACGTGACGGTCGCGGAGATCGCCCGTCTCGCGCGCGTGATGACGTGGAAGTGGGCCGGGGTCGACCTGTTCTTCGGCGGCGCGAAGGCGGGGATCGTGTTCGATCCTTCCTCTCCCGACAAGGAGGCAGCGCTGCGGGCGTTCGCGCGCAAGCTCTCCAACGAGGTGCCGCGCGAGTACGTGCTCGGGCTCGACATGGGCCTCACCGAACGGGACGCCGCGATCGTCCAGGACGAACTGTCGGACCGCGGCGCTATGATGGGCGCACCGGCTCAACTCGGCGGTCTCCCGTACGACGAGCTGGGCGTCACCGGGTACGGCGTGGCCGAGGTGGCGGACGAACTGATGGAGCTGCGCGGCAAACGCGTGGCGGTACAGGGTTTCGGCGCGGTCGGCGCCGCGGCGGCGAAGCGGTTCGCCGAACTCGGCGCTGTCGTCGTCGCCGTGTCCTCAGTGCACGGGGCACTGGTCGACGCCGGCGGTCTGGACGTCGCACGACTGCTGAAGCTGCGGGACGAGTTCGGTGATCGCGCGGTCGAGGAGTACGGCGGTGTCCGCGCGCTCGGTGCCGAGCTCCGGGTGCCGTGCGACGTGCTGGTGCCGGCGGCGCTGCAGGACGTGATCGACGCGGAACTCGCGGGCGAGCTCGACACCACCCTGGTGGTCGAGGGCGCGAACCTGCCGACTTCCATTGCGGCGCAGGAGGTTCTCGCGAAGCGCGGGATCGCGGTCGTGCCGGACTTCATCGCGAACGCCGGCGGCGTGGTCGCGGCGGCGTTCGCGATGGACGCGCGGTACTCGCCGTTCCCGGTGAACCCGGCGACGGTGCTGGAGGCCGTGTCCTCGAAGCTGAGGGCGAACGCGGCGAACGTCCTCGTCGAGGCGAGAAGTCGTGGCACCACAACACATGTGGCGGCACGTGAGCTGGCGCAGGAACGCGTGCTGACCGCGATGAGGCTGCGCGGGCGGGTCGCATGAGCTCGCTCGAAGGCGTGGTGATCGCGGACTTCAGCCGGGTGCTGGCGGCGCCGTACGCGACGATGATGCTGGGCGACCTCGGTGCCGAGGTGGTCAAGGTCGAGCGGCCCGGCAGGGGCGACGAGACCCGCACGTGGGGTCCACCGCACTACCAGGACGAGGCGACGTACTTCCTGTCCGTCAACAGGAACAAGACTTCGGTGCAGATCGACCTGTCGACGGAGGCGGGCCGGGAGAAGGCGCGCGAGCTGATCGCGCGGGCGGACGTCGTGGTCGAGAACTTCAAGCCGGGCACGATGAAGAAGTTCGGGCTGGACTACGAGTCGCTCGGGCGGGACGACCTCGTCTACTGCTCGATCTCGGGGTTCGGCGCGGGCAAGGGCGCGGACCTGCCCGGCTACGACCTGCTCGTGCAGGCCGTGGGCGGGTTGATGAGCGTGACCGGGCCCGGTCCGTACGAACCGGTGAAGACCGGGGTGGCACTGGTCGACGTGCTGACCGGGTTGCACGCGTGCGTCGGGATCCTGGCGGCGCTGCGGCACCGGGAGGCGACGGGGCTGGGCCAGCTCGTCGAGCTGGACCTGCTGACGGTGCTGCTGTCGAGCATGGTGAACCAGAGCGCGGGCTTCACGCTGGCCGGCTCGGTGCCGAAGCCGATGGGCAACCGGCATCCGTCGATCGCGCCGTACGAGGTGTTCCCGACGGCCGACCAGCCGATCGTGCTCGCGGTGGGCAACGACCGGCAGTTCCGCCGGCTGTGCTCGGTGCTGGACGTGCCGGAACTGGCCACGGACTCGCGGTTCGTCACGAACTCCGATCGGGTGGAGCACGTGGACGAGCTGTTCGACCTGCTCGCGGCACGGCTGCGGGCGCGCCCGGCGCAGCACTGGTTCGAGACGCTGACACCGCTGGGCGTTCCGTGCGGTCCCGTCAACGATGTCGCGCGCGCGTTCGCGCTGGCGGAGTCGCTGGACCTCAGCCCGACCGCGACGATCGACGACATGACGCTCGTCGCGAACCCCATCCGCCTGTCGCGCACGCCGGTGACCTACCGGCTGCGCCCGCCGAAGCTGGAGCAGTGACGTGCAGGACCCGTTGCAGTTGCTGGACATCCCGTCGTTGCTGGGCGACGAGGAGCGCGACATCCAGGCCACCGTCGCGCAGTACCTGACCGACCACGTCCGGCCGCACATCGCCTCGTGGTTCGAGGAGGGCGTCCTGCCGCGCGAGCTCGCGCAGGAGCTCGGCAAGCTCGGTGTGCTGGGCATGCACCTCGAGGGCTACGGGTGCGCGGGCACGTCGGCGCTCGCGTACGGGCTCGCGTGCCTGGAACTGGAGGCCGTCGACAGCGGCATCCGCAGCTTCGTGTCCGTGCAGGGCTCGCTGTCGATGTACTCGATCTGGAAGTACGGGTCGGAGGAGCAGAAGCAGGAGTGGCTGCCCCGCCTGGCCGCCGGTGAGGCGATCGGGTGCTTCGGGCTGACCGAACCGGACTTCGGCTCGAACCCGTCCGGCATGCGCACGCGGGCCGTGCGCGACGGTGCGGACTGGGTGCTCGACGGCACCAAGATGTGGATCACCAACGGTGGTCTCGCGGACGTGGCGACGGTGTGGGCGCGGACCGAGGAGGGAATTCGAGGATTCCTCGTTCCTCGCGGCACGCCGGGATTCTCGACGCGGGACATCAAGCAGAAGCTGTCAATGCGAGCATCCGTCACTTCCGAGTTGATCCTGGAGGACGTGCGGCTGCCGGAAAGCGCACGGCTGCCGCTCGCGACTTCCTTGCGCGCGCCGCTCACGTGTCTGAACGAGGCGCGGTTCGGGATCGTGTTCGGCGCTGTCGGTGCCGCGCGGGATTCGTTGCAGGCGGCGCTGCGCTACGCCGGCACGCGCATCCAGTTCGACCAGCCGATCGCCGCGTTCCAGCTCACCCAGCGCAAGCTCGCGAGCATGACGGTGCAGGTCAGCAACTCGATGCTGCTGGCGTTGCACCTGGCGAGGCTCAAGGAGGCCGGCACGCTCAAGCCCGAGCAGATCAGCGTCGGCAAGTACAACAACGTCGAGTCGGCCATCGCGATCGCACGGGAAAGCCGGACCATCCTCGGCGCGAACGGCATCTCGCTCGAGTACTCGCCCTTGCGTCACGCGAACAACCTGGAATCCGTACTTACTTACGAGGGCACTTCCGACATCCACCTGCTATCCATCGGCCACGCGTTGACCGGAATCGCATCATTTCGTTGATCGTTCGCCCTATCCTGCACTCCGCAACGGGGTTCGCGGGTGGGAGGACGTTCTGCCGGAGGAGACAAACAGCCGCAGTGACGCGCGTCGCAACCGCAAGCGATTGCTGGATGCCGCGACGCACGTCCTGCGGGCTGAACCAGCAACGGCGACGATGCAGTCGATCGCGCGCAAGGCAGCGCTTTCACAGGCGACGGCGTATCGGCACTTTCCGTCCGTGGAGGCGCTCGTGGTGGCCTATCACGAAGACGTCATGGCGTCGTTGATCGAGCACGGTGAACGGTCTCGCAAGACCGGCAAGGAACTGTTCGAACACCAGGCCGCGCGCTGGGTGAAGCTGCAGAACGTGCACGGCCCGGTGATAGCGCGCTTCACGTCACAGCGCGGGTTTCTGGAACGGCTGCAGTGCGGCGAGGCCACGGCGGCGTTGTCGTGCAGCGCGTGGGACCAGGCGTTGCGCGGTGTGCTGATCGACCTGGCGCTGCCGGACGCTTTGTTGAACGTGGCACGGTTTCTGCACAACGCGTTGTTCGCCCCGCGGGAGATCCTCGACCTGACGAAAACCGCCGGACTACCTGACGAGCAGGTGGTCCGGCGGCTCTCCGACGCGTTCTACGGCGCGCTCACGGGCTGGGCGTCGAACTAGTGGTGTGGCTCGGAACGTTGGCGAGGTATTCCACGCTCAGCAGGGCACCTCGCGGCGGCGCCCCCACGCCCCCGTACAACCAGTACGAGGACGTGGGGGCGACACCACGATGCACCCGTCTGACCGCGAATTCCCCCGGTAACGTTCCGAGCCACACCACTAGATCCCGAGCGGGAGCACCCACTTCAGCTCGGACTTGACGTTCGGACGCCCGTCGAGCGGGTCCTCACCGGCGATGCCACCGGCCGCGATCTTGTCCAGGGTCTTCAGGCCCTCGGGCAGGATCTGGCCGAACACCGTGTAGTTCGGACGCAAGATCGAGTCCGACTGCACCAGGAAGAACTGCGAGCCGTTCGTGTCCGGGCCGGCGTTCGCCATCGCGAGCGTGCCGCGCGGGTAGATGCGGCGCAGGCCGGTCGGGTCGTTCGGCGCGGGCTGCAGGTCGGTCGGCAGCTCGTCCTTGTACTTGTAGCCGGGGCCGCCCTCCCCCGTGCTGGACGGGTCGCCGCACTGCAGCACCTTGAGCGTCGGGTACGCGGTGAGCCGGTGGCACTCGGTCTGGTTGTAGAAACCGCGGTGTGCCAGGTGGATGAAGCTGTGCGCGGTGCACGCCGCCTTGGCGCGGTCGAGCACCAGCGGGATGTCGCCCTGGTTGGTCTTCACCTTCACCAGGACCTTGCCCTTGGTGAACCACGGGTCGTGCGGGATCGACACCGGGCGAGCCGCGGGCTCCTCCGGTGTCGCGGTGTAGCCGCAGTCGGGCCGGGCCGTCTGAACCTCGGCGGACGCGGTGCCCGTCGTGATGAAACCCACGGCCAGCGCCGCCACTGCCAGTCCAGCTGCGATTCGCCTCATGCGCGTTTCCTAGTGCAGCATTGGTGGCCGGGCAAGTTTTAACGGATCACACGGGCCGCTCAGTTGTCCGTGGACTCGGTGATCTCGTACTCGCACTTCGCTTCCGCGCCGGCGTTCGTGATCTCCTTTTCCTTCTCGACGCGGAGCTTGCACGTCGCCTGGCCGGTCTGCGGCTTCACCGTGAGCGTGATCCTGCCGAGCGCGTTGGCGAGCATGGCGCGGTCCTTCACCGGCAGGTCCACGGTCTCGGACTGCGACGCGCCACCGGGGACGCTGAGCGTCATCTCGGCCTTGCCGGTGCCCTCGATGTCGTAGAAGGCCTCGTAGGTGTAGCTCTTCTGGCCGCACGCCGCGAGCGCCAGCACGGGAATCAGCAGGAGGAGTTTCTTCATGGCTCGAATTCTGGTGATGAGTGCGGGCCGGGGCTTCTGTCCGCAGACCGGTTGTGGGTCCTACTTTTGGCCGACCAGCCGGGATTCCCACGCCCAGGCGGCGATCTCGACGCGGTTGCGGGCGTCCAGTTTGGCCTGAACGCTCGCCAGGTGCGTCTTCACCGTGCCGATCGAGATGAACAGCTCCTGGGCGATCTCGGCGTTCGTACGGCCGATGGCGGCCAGCTTCACGACGTCCAGCTCACGTGCGGACAGACTGTGCGGCTGTTGCGGCGCAGGCGAGTTCATGTGCTGCAACAGCCTGACCGTGATCGACGGACTGATGAGCGCATCACCCGTGACCGCCGCGCGGACCGCTTCGACGAGCAGGTTCGGACCGGCGTCCTTCAACAAGAACCCGCACGCGCCGTTCTTCAGCGCTGTGTGCACGTACTCGTCGTGGTCGAACGTCGTGCACACCACGACGTGGACGTCGTTCGCGATCTGTTTGAGTGCTTCCAGTCCGTCCATGCGGGGCATGCGGATGTCCATCAACGCGACGTCCGGTTTAGTACGGCGAGCTTCGGCGACAGCCTCGACACCGTCCCGCGCTTCCGCCACGACCTCGATGTCGGACTCGGCCTCCAGAATCATGCCGAAGCCCGTGCGCACCATCGCCTGGTCGTCCGCGACGAGAACCCTGATCACGCGGTCGCCTTTCCGGTCGGGAGCGCGGCGTCGACGACCCATCCGCCGTCGATGCCCGGCCCCGCCTTGATCCTGCCACCGAGCGCCTGCACGCGTTCGGTGAGTCCGATGAGCCCGAAACCGTTGCCCTGTCTCGCGGCCCTGCCGTCGTTGGAGACCTTGACCGTCACCCAGTCGGGCGTCGTATGGATCTGGACGTCCACTGTGGTCGCTTCCTGGGCGTGTTTCCTGATGTTGGTCAACGACTCCATGACGACGCGGTGGACCGAGCTGGCCACCTCGAGCGGCAAGGTCCCGGTGTCGCCGTGGATCTCGAGGGTGGCTCGCGGTTCGGCGGCGATCAACGGCTCGATGTCGACGATGCCCGCGACCGGTGCCACGGGGGCGTCGTCGCGGAGCATGCCGATCATGCGGCGCATCGCGGTCATGGCCTCGCCGCCGGCCTCCTCGATGCGGTCGAGTGCCTGCTTGGCCTTCGCCGGGTTGCGTTCCACGATTCGGCTCGCGCCCTGGGCGAGCACCACCATGCCGGTGATGTGGTGGCCCACGAAGTCGTGCAGGTCCCGCGCGAACTCGGCCTTCTGCTCGGCTTTGACGGCCGTGACCTGCTTCTCCCGCGCGTTGGCCAGCAACCGCAGGTAGCCGACGAGCGCGAGCACCCCCGTCGCGACGACCACCAGGGCCATCGCCAGGGTCAGTTCGGTGGGGCCGAGCGGGTACCGCAGCGGCTGGGTGACCAGCGCGATCACGACCCAGCCGATCAGCGGCGCGTCCCGGCCCGACCTGGCCCGATGGGCGGTGACGGCCAGGACCCCGGTCAGCGCCAGCGTCTCGGCCAGGCCGAACTCCTTGTCGAGCGGGTTGACCAGGGTGAACGCGATGCTCGCGGTGGCGGCGAGAGCGGCCAGGGCCCGATGAGGGCGCACCCAGGCGAGCGCGGCCAGCACGATGCAGCCGAACGCGGCCCAGCCGGTCCACGGGTAGAGGCCCGGCGACCGGAACAGGCCGTAGTAGAAGTCCACGAACGCCGCGGCGAGCAGAGCGGCGATCGCGCCGAACCTCCAGAGCATGGCCACGACCTTATGCACTTGTGCGCGGTCCGCAGATCGGCCGAAAGACAGAGGTGGACCGGGCGCAGGACTGAGGTTTTCGCCTCCGTTCCGGACTTTGCTGGCCATGTGAACAACTTCGCTTCCGCCGCGGTCGACCTCGTGAAGGTGTACGGCTCCGGCGACACCGCGGTTCGAGCACTCGACGGGGTGACCGTCGGGTTCCGGCCCACCGCCTTCAGCGCGATCATGGGGCCGTCCGGCTCCGGCAAGTCGACGCTCATGCACTGCCTGGCGGGCCTCGACACGGCCACGTCCGGCGCGGCTCTGCTCGGCGGGAAAGACCTGACCCGGCTCTCGGACAACGTGCTGACGAAGGTGCGCCGGGATCGCATCGGGTTCGTGTTCCAGGCGTTCAACCTGCTGCCGGCGCTGACCGCCGAGCAGAACGTCCTGCTGCCCCTGAACCTCGCCGGGCGAAAGCCGGACCGCGCGTGGTTCTCGCAGCTCGTGGAGGTGCTGGGGCTGTCGTCACGGCTGTCGCACCGGCCCTCGGAGATGTCCGGCGGGCAGCAGCAGCGAGTGGCGTTGGCGCGTGCGCTGGTCACACGGCCTGAGGTGATTTTCGCCGATGAACCGACCGGGAACCTGGACTCGCGGTCGTCGGCGGACGTGCTGAACCTGCTGCGTCAGGCCGTGCGGGAGTTCGGCCAGACGATCGTGATGGTCACGCACGACGACAGGGCCGCTTCCTACGCCGACGCCGTGGTGCGGATGGCCGACGGACGGGTCGTTCAGGCGGTCGCCGCATGAGGAAGTTCCTGCCCGTCCTGTCGATCATGATCGCGGCGTTCTTCGCCTACTCGACCGTGCTCGCCAAGGACATCACCGAACGCTCCCTGGCCGTCCAGGCCGCGCGGCTGGTCGAGGTGTTCGCGCTGCTCGGCGCGTTCGTCACGGTCGCCATGATCGTGGCCGCGCTGGTCTCCACGTCAACGTTCCGGATCGTGTTCGCGCAACGGATGCGGGAGCTCGCGTTGCTGCGGGCCGTCGGAGCTTCGCGGGCACGGCTGGCGCGGGGGTTGATCGCCGAGGGGGCACTGACCGGGTTGCTGGCGTCGGTCGCCGGGGTCGCGCTGGCGGTCGGTGCCGGGCAACTCGTGCCGCTGGCGGGCCTGGTGGCGCCGGGGTTCCCGCTCACGCCCGCGCTGATCGTGGTCTTCGGATCGTTCGTGCTGACGACGCTCGCCGTGCTGGCTCCCGCGTGGTCCGCGGCCAAGGTCTCGCCGTTGGAGGCACTGCGCACCTCGGCCGTGCAGGACGCCCAGAGCCGGATCGGAGCGGCGCGCTGGGTGCTCGGGATCCTGATGGCATCAGGTGCGGGCGTGCTGCTGGTCCAGGTCGCGATCGACGGCCTCGCCACCAAGCAACGGCCGAGCGGGATGACCGAAGACCTGCTGCTGCGCACCACCATCAGCGGTGCGCTGGCGTTCGGCGCGTTGATCACTCTCGGACCTGCGTTGATCTCACCGTTGCTGCGGCTGATCGGCATTCCGTTGCGGCGCAGCACCATCGGGTCGCTGGCGGTGAGCGGCGTCGGCGGTGCGCCACGCCGGGCCGCCTCGGTCACGGCCGTGGTGGCGCTGGGGGTCAGCCTCATCATCGCGACGCTGACGGGCGCGAACACGTTGCAGGGACTGGGGAAGGCCGAGATGGCGAGCGCCTACCCCGCGGATCTGGAGATCACCGGACCGGTCGACGCCGGGACGCTGAAGGCCTCCGGACTCACGGACGTGCTCCCCTACCGGCGCACCGAGATCACCGTCGACGGCCGGCTGACCATGCGCGGCACCGACCTCGACATGACCAAACTCCGCGACCTCACGGACTTCCGCGTCGATTCCGGCGCTCTCGCGGACATGGGACCACACAAGATCATCCTGTCGACCGCCACCGCGAGCAGGCTCGGTCTGACGGCGGGGTCAGCAGCAGACGTCAATGGCGTGCGGATGACCGTGGCGGCGACGTTGTTCGGCGGAGTGCCGCTTGGCAGCGCGCTGCTGCACTCGTCCGATGTGGAGGGTGAGCCGGTCGGCGCGCTCGCCAACGGCGCGAAAGATCTGGTGCCGGCGGGGTTCGAGGTCGAGTCGCTCACCGACCACCGGCTCGCGCAGGAGAACTGGTTCACCTCGTTGGTGGCGATCGCGGTCGGACTGCTGTTCCTCACCATGTTGATCGCTGTGGTGGGCGTGGGGTCGACCACGGCGTTGTCGGTGCTCGAACGGACTCGTGAGTCCGGGCTGTTGCGCGCGATCGGCCTGACCCGCAGGGAACTCGGCCGCCTGGTCACGACCGAGTCCGGTCTGTACGGGGTCGTCGGCGCGGTGGCGGGGCTCGTCATCGGGATTCCCTACGCGTGGCTCGCGATCATCTCGCTCGGCATCGAGTGGCCTCTGCAGGTGCCCGTCGTCCCGGTCGGCGTGGTGGTGCTTGTCCTGGCCGCACTCACCGCAGGTGCGGGGCTGTTGCCTGCCCGCCGTGCGGCGCGGGTGAGCCCGGTGGCCGCACTTCACTCGATCCAGTGACGTGTACCGGATCCAAGACCGGGTACCCGAACTGCATAGGGAGGTAATGCAGTCATGGGATTCGACGAGTTGAAGAACAAGGCCAAGGACCTCATCGGCCAGCACGGTGACAAGGTCGACCAGGGTGTCGAGCGCGCCGGCCAGTTCGCCGACGAGAAGACCGGCGGCAAGCACAGCGAGCACATCGACAAGGGCGAGGACAAGCTCAAGGAAGGCCTCCGCAACTTCGGCGGCGAGCAGCAGCAACAGCAGTAGTCACGCGAGCAGCGTGATTCGCGTGTGAGTTACACCGAAGTGGAATCACTTCCCCGATCCCGGCGACCCGGTTACCGTCGTTCGCCGGGATCGCGGAGGTGAAGGTGGATCCGAGCGGGGTGACGAGGGCGGCACGACTGACGGCGTTGGCCGCGTTGTGCCTGGTCACCGTCGTTTTTCTGCTCCCGGCGGCCATCAGCGTGAGCACCGGCGGGCCTGTTCCGGGGTTCTTCGGCGAATTCGGCCGGTGGTTGTGGCCCGCGGTCGGCGCGATGGTGCTCGTCGCGATCGGTCTCGCTGTCTGGGAACGTGTCCGCGGTCACGAGACCAGCAACCGCGCCGCCGCGCTAGACCGGGTCGAGTCGCGGGTGAAGTCGCTGCTCGGCGCCTCGCTGGCCGCCCAGACGCAGATCAAGCTCGGCGTCCTGCAGCAGCCCAAGCTCTCCGTGCGGGTCGACGGCGAGGAGATCTCGTCGCCGGACGTGGAAGCCGTCTACGACCGCCTCGGCCACAGCATGGTTCTGATCGGTCCGGTCGGCAGCGGCCGGTCGACGTTGTTGCGCGAACTGTGCCTGGCGTTGGTCGAGCGAGCGCGCAACGACCCCGAGGCGCCGATTCCCGTGATCGTGGACTTGGCGACGTGGCGTGCGTACGGAACGCGCAAGCCGACGGAGTTCACGGCGTGGCTGCTGCGGGAGTTGAACCGCCGTTACGGCATCAGCCGCTCGGCGGGCACGATCTGGCTGCGCCGCGAGCGGGTGGCCGTGCTCATCGACGGCCTGGACGAGGTCCCGCGCGTCGACCGGGCGCATTGCGAGTCCGAACTCGCGCCGTTCGCCTCGGTCGTGACGTCGACGGAGCCGATCGAGAACCTGCCCTCGGTGTTCGTCGAGCCGTTGTCGCGCGGTCAGGTCCTCGAGTACATCGCGTCGGTCAGCCCTCGGCTCGACAGCTTGGAAGCCGCGCTCACGCCGGTGATCTGGGAGCGGCTGGACTCGCCGCTCGCGCTGAACCTGCTGGCGCTGACGCACCTGGACAAGCAGGTCGACACGATCGGCACCGACTTCGTGGGTTCGTTCGTCGTGGAAAGGCTTTCCAGCCAACGCGGTGCGGGCCCCACCATTCGCGCGTTGAAACTCCTCGCACGGTTGGGGCGGCCGGACCTCGGTGCGCCCGTGCACATGCCTCACCGCCGTGCGTGGCTTCCGCTGCTGCCGACGCGTCCGTTGTGGTTGCTGTTCGTGCGCGCCGTGCCGGCTGCATATGCCGGTGGTGTGTGCGCCGTTGCGTTCATGACGGGACTACGCCTCGGATTGTGGCCCGCATTGGTGTTCGTGGTTGCCGCGTCTTCGTTGCTCGTGTTGGTCAACAGACTGCCGCACGTCTTTCACCCGCCGGGACGAGCGCACGGCATTCTGACTGCCGCGCTGGGATTCCTGGCCGGGGTGTTCGCGGGATTGCTGGTCGGGCTCGCCGGTTTGTGGCTGGGTGGAATCGGTACGTCGTGGCCGTACTTCGTCGCGTACGTGTTCGTGGTGGTGGCGTCTTTCTTCTTGGCGTTGGGTTTCATACCGGGTTCCGCTCCTGTGCCGTGGGCGGTGCTGATCGCCGCCGCACCGGGCGTGTCGATGATCTGGACCGGTCCGTACGTGGTGCTGGCGGGCATGGGAGTCGGCTTCTCCGCAGGCGTGGCGGGCGGAGTTTTCGCCGCAGCCGTGGGACGTGTGTGGCGCACGGTGCGCCCGGTGCAACAGCAACGCATGCGTCTGGGGCGCCCGTGGTGGGTACAGCCTGCTGTCCCGGTTCTCGGCACGGTCGGTCTGCTGGGTGGGATCGGCGCGATGGGATCGTGGGGAACAGCACTGGGAGTAGCACTGGGATTGCTGGTGACCCCGACCGCCGCCCGCGACTACGTCTGGCCGTTCGACGCGCTCGCCGAGGTCGCCGCGGAGGGTGTCACGCGACCCCTGTCGCTGGGCGAGTTGTCCTTCCGCCGCAAGGCTTTGCTCCACCTCGCACAGGACCGGCTGCTGCTCACCCGCGTCGACGGGGAGTACCGCTTCGCCCACGTCGCCCTGCGCGACCATTTGGCGTCATGCGACCCGACGGCGCTGCTTCGGGCCACGCGCCGTTGAACCTTCCCGATCTGCGGGCCGTACGGCCTGAAAGAAAGGTCGGGTGTTGCGCATGCGCTGGTCGAAGGGCTGGATCGCGGGTGCCGGGGTCTTCTCGGTCGTCGCGGCCATCGGGGGTACGGCCTTCGCCCTTGCCGGATCCGGCGGCTCCACGTCGCAGTCGGGGGTGGCGGGCAAAGAGGTGTGTTCCGGGCAGCAGGTGAAGACGGCGAACTCGAAGGGACCTGCGGGTGTGCTGTCGGACCAGTTCCCGGTCGGGACGTTGTTGCGGCTCTCGAATCCCGCCAACGGGCGGGCGATCACCGTGTCGGTCACCGGGACGTCGACCGGGTGCGCGGTGCTGAACACCGCGGCGCTCGATTCACTCTGGTCCGCCGAAACAGGTCAGAACGGAGTGGACAGCGTTCTCCGGCGCATTCGGGTGGAGATCGTCGGAAACGCGCCGGCTCCGACACCCACCACCCGGCCCTCCACTTCCCGCGTACGGGCTTCCGGAACCGTGGGACAGGTCGTCTGCGACGGCGCGACCGTCGGGTTGTCGTCCGTCGGCGGGGTGCCTGGGGCGTTCTCGTCGCAGCTTCCCGTGGGGACTTCGGTGCGGGTGACCAATCTGGACAACGGCAAGCAGACGACCGTGCCGATCGTCGGCGTCGGAACGGGCTGCGTCGTGCTGAACAGCGCGGCCTTCGACCTGGTCGGGGAATCGGGGAAGAGCGTGATCAAGCGCGCCCAGATCGAAAGGGTGACCTGACCCGGTCACCAGTCCATCGGCTCGTCGGGCTCCTCCGGTTCCGGCCACTCGTCCACGGCGTCGCCCGAGCCCCACGCGGCGCCGCCGGTGGTCGTGGTCTTCGGCTTGGCCTTGGGGGCCGGGGCAGGCGCGGCCGCGGCGGCGGGTGCGGGACCACCGGCCGCGACGACCTCCAGGATCTGCTCGCCGTACTTCGTGAGCTTGGCCTGCCCGACCCCGCTCACCGCGCCCAGCGAGGCGAGCGAGCCGGGACGTGACGCCGCGATGGACTTCAGCGTGGCGTCGTGGAAGATCACGTAGGCCGGGACGCTCTGCTCGCGGGCCTGCTGGGCCCGCCACTCGCGCAGTGCCTCGAAGAGCGGGCCCGCGTCGGCAGGGAGATCCACCTTCACCTTGGCCGCGCCGGACGAGGACGCCGTGCGCGTCGTCGAGCGGGCAGGCGTCGGGTCCTTGCGCATCTTGACTTCGCGCTTGCGGCCCAGGACGTCGGTGCTCGCCTCGGTGAGCACCAGCGTCGAGTACTCGCCCTCCACGGCCAGCAGGCCTTGGGCGAGAAGCTGGCGGACCACGCCTCGCCACTCGTTCTCGTTCAGGTCCTCGCCGATGCCGAACGTGCTGAGCTGGTCGTGGTCGAACTGGATGACCTTGGCGGTCTTGCGGCCCAGCAGGATGTCGATGGCCTGACCGGCACCGAACTTCTGGTTGCGCTCCTTGCGCAGCCGGAAGACCGTGGAGAGGACCTTCTGCGCGGCGACCGTGCCGTCCCACGCCTCGGGCGGCGTCAGGCAGGTGTCGCAGTTGCCGCAGGGCGCGCCGCCGGGTTCGTTGAAGTACTCGAGGAGCCTGCTGCGGCGGCACGTGATGGTCTCGCAGAGGGCGAGCATCGCGTCGAGGTGTGCCTGCGAGCGGCGTCGGAACGCCAGATCGCCTTCCGAGGACTCGATCATCTTGCGCTGCTGCACCACGTCCTGAAGGCCGTAGGCGAGCCACGCGGTGGACGGGAGACCGTCGCGGCCGGCGCGACCCGTCTCCTGGTAGTAGCCCTCGACCGACTTCGGGAGGTCGAGATGGGCCACGAAGCGGACGTCCGGTTTGTCGATGCCCATGCCGAACGCGATCGTCGCGACCATGACCAGGCCGTCCTCGCGCAGGAACCGGGCCTGGTTGCGTTGACGGACCGACGAGTCGAGGCCCGCGTGGTACGGCAGCGCGGGAATGCCGTTGGCCACCAGGAACTCGGCCGTCTTCTCCACCGACGAGCGGGAGAGGCAGTAGACGATGCCGGCGTCGCCCGGATGCTCGGCGCGCAGCAGGTCCAGCAGCTGCTTCTTCGGCTCCTTCTTGCCGACGATGCGGTACTGGATGTTCGGCCGGTCGAAGCTGGAGACGAACTGACGCCCCTCGTTCAGCTCCAGGCGCGTGAGGATCTCCTTGCGCGTCGCCTCCGTCGCGGTGGCGGTGAGCGCGATCCGCGGCACCTTCGGCCAGCGTTCGTGCAGGTGCGTGAGCGAGAGGTAGTCGGGCCGGAAGTCGTGGCCCCACTGGGAGACGCAGTGCGCCTCGTCGATCGCGAAGAGCGCGATCTCGCCCTGGTCGAGCAGGCGCAGGGTCGCCTCGGACGTCAGCCGCTCCGGCGCCAGGTAGAGCAGGTCGAGCTCGCCGTTGACGAACTCCGCCTCGACCATCCGCCGTTCGTCCCAGGACAGCGAGGAGTTCAGGAAGCCCGCGCGCACGCCGAGCGCACGCAACGCGTCCACCTGGTCCTGCATCAGCGCGATGAGCGGGGAGATCACCACGCCCGTGCCGGGCCGCACCAGGGCGGGCACCTGATAGCACAGGGACTTGCCGCCGCCGGTCGGCATGAGCACGAGCGCGTCGCCACCCGCGACCACGTGCTCGACGATGGCGGCCTGATCGCCGCGGAACTCGGGGTACCCGAAGACGCGCTGCAGGACCTGTAGCGCGTCTTCGAGAACGACACCGTCGGTTGAACCCATGGCGCCGATGCTAGCGAGCAGCACCGACAGTCCGGTGTGCTAGCCCAGCTCGCTCTTCGTACCAGCGGAAACACTGGAGGCGATCAGCGGAGCCGCGGAGGCGGCCGGCACCGAGCCCTTCAACGGGATCCGCACCGAGGTGGCCGCCAGGTCGACGGTCAGCCTCGGCAGCTGACTCGGGCGCACGATCGCGCTCGAGTCGGTGCCGCCGATCAGCAGGCCCAGCCGGTGCCCCGCCGGGATCAGATGGTCCGTTGTGGACAGTCGGAAGGTCATGCTGTACCTGGTTCCCGGCGTGATCGTGCGCGGAGTCGAGAGCGACTGGTAGTTGGCGAGGTCTGCCCAGCCGCGCGCGATGATCTGCGCGTCGACGTTGCCCGTCGTGGCCTCCGTGTTGCGGTAACAGGCGTCATCGCCCGTACGGCTCTCGCCCCAGCACGACTCCGTGCTCAGGGTCCGGATGCCCTCGCCCGTACGCACCGTCGCCGGTCCGTAGTCGACGAGGTACGCCGTGAGGTGCGCGGTCGACGTCGACGACGACACCCCCACCGTGATCGACGACGTGCCCGCCACGCGCAGGTCAGAGGTCAGCGCGGCCGTCGAGTAGAGCACCCGGCCGGTGTTCGAACCGGAGAGCCACGTCGACGGCGTCGCGTTGCCGTTGTCGGTGAACGCGGCCGTGCCGGTGCCGGGCGCCGTGCCGAGTCCCGAAGAAGAAGGACGCAACACGGTGCTGACGGTGCCCGAAGGCGGCCACGTCTGGTCGTCCACCCACTGATTGGGCGCGCGTTCCGAGGAGACCTGCGGTTCGTTCTCGATCCCGTTCTGCACGTTCAGCAGCCAGCGGTCGAACCACCGGTGCAGCGTCGGAACCCACTCGCTGCGCCGGAAGTCGAACGGGTCGACGTGCGCGGTCTGCGAGAACCAGAGCTTCTTCGGCACCGAGGCGGGCACCGCGTCCCAGAACTGGCCGTACTGCAACGTCTTCACGTTGAGGTCGTTCAGGCCGTGGATCGCGAAGATGGACGCCTTCACGTTCGACGCGTTGCGCACGAAGTCTCGTGTCTGCCACATCGCCGTGTAGTCGCCGTTGGCTGGAGAACCGTTCGTCATCTGCGTGCGCACCGCACCACACCGCGAGCGCGCGTTGGAGTTCTCGAACTGCGAACCCAGGCCCGTCGGCGAGCTGTAACCGGGGTACGCGACGCCGTCCGAGCGGAACCAGTCGTACCAGGAGCTGATGCCCGCGATCGGCACGATGGTCTTCAGCCCGTCGATCCCGGTCGACGCGACGCCGTTCGCGATCGAGCCGTCCCACGACTTGCCGATCATGCCGACGGCACCGGTCGACCAGGAGGCGGTCTTCGTGGTGGTGCCGGTCAGGGTCGAGTAGCCGGTGCGCCGGCCGTTGAGCCAGTCGATCACGGCCGTGCCGGAGGTGATCTCCGACTGACCGCCGACGTCGACGCAGCCGCGCGACCGGTTCGTGCCGAGGAAGTCGACGAGCACGACGGCGTAGCCGCGCGGCACGAAGTAGTTGTCGTAGAAGAGCGGGAACTTCACCGGCACCCCGGCGGAGTCGTAGGTCTTGACCTCGCTCTCGTTGCCGCGCCCGGCGCTCTGGTAGTAGGGACTGGCGTCCATGATCACGGGCACGCGCCCGGTCGTGGACGGCCTGATGATGTCGGCGGCCACCCGGTCGCGGGTGCCGTCGCCGTCGAGATCGAGCCCGGAGTCGACGTAGACCGTCTCCCGGACCGCGTCGGCCATCGAGTGGATCGGCGCGGACACGCCGCCGGACAGGCTGAACGCTGGTGTCGCCGCTGTGGCAGGGATTGGCGTCAGGGTCAGGGCCCCTGCTAACGCCACTACAACACGAACACGCTTCATGAAGATTCACGCTAAGGAGTGACGAAGTCGCCCCGTCAGAGCCGAAAGGCTTGACCCTCTGCTGTTGCGCCCGGCACTCCGCTCACGAATATTCGTTCCTCGTGAGCTTCACCTTCGAACCCGGCCGCACCCGCGTCGTCTTCGGCCGCGGCACTGTCTCCACCGTGCGCGCCGAGGTCGAACGGCTCGGCGCCACGCGGGTGCTGCTGATCGCCCGGCACGGCGGCGACAAGGTGGCGGCCGAACTCGGCCCGTTGCTCGTCACCCGGTTCACGGGCGCGGCCATGCACACGCCGGTCGAGGTCACGGAGCGCGCGCTCGTGTCGATGCGCGAGCACGGCGCGGACTGCATCGTGTCGGTCGGCGGCGGATCGAGTACGGGGCTGTCGAAGGCGCTCTCGGTGCGCGCGGGCGTGCCGCAGATCATCATCCCGACGACCTACGCGGGTTCCGAGGTCACGCAGGTGCTCGGTGAGACGGCGGAGGGGCTGAAGAAGACGCGGCGGGACGCGGCGATCCAGCCCGGCACCGTCATCTACGACGTCGACCTCACGCTGGACCTGCCGCTCGATGTCACGGTGACGAGCGCACTCAACTCTCTCGCGCACGCCGTCGCCGCCCGAGGCAACGAGAACCCGTTGATCGACGCCATCGCGACCAGGGCGATCGAGGGTGTTTTGCACGCTTTGAGCGGAAACCCGTCCACTGTGGATGCACGGACCGAGCTGCTGTCCTCGGCGTGGCTCGCGGGCACGTGCCTCGCGTCCGTCCCCATGGGACTGCACCACAAGCTCGCGCACGTTTTAGGTGGTTCGTTCGGATTGCCGCATGCTGCGACGCACACGGCGCTACTTCCGCACACGGCACCGTCCGATCTGGCCAGTCGCATCCATCACACGGCCACACGGTTCGGTGCGGCAACATCGTTGCGCGAACTGGGGATGGCGGAGTCCGATTTGTCCCGCGCCGCGGAGATCGCCGGGCATCCGGACGCCCTGCGGGTCCTGACGAACGCCTGGCGCGACGCATCATCCGACTGACGGGTTGTCATTCTTAAGGCTGATGTTCACAGCTCTGAACTCAGACGAACCTCCGATGTGCTTCCTGAAGACTTCCTGAAGTATGGGGAGCATGCTCAGCCCGTTGGATCTGTCCCTGATAAATGGACCGATCCCCAAGGCCGCCACGGTCGCGGCCGCGCTCGCCCTCACGTACCTGGCAATTCGGAAGAACCGGACCTGGTGGGTCCGAGTGGTGCCGATCGTCGTGCTGGCGTGCGCGCTCGTGGTGACCGGGCTGACGCTCGTGATCAACAACGTGTGGAAACCGTGGCCGGAGCCGATGCCGATCATCCTGATGGTCTGGCTGGGCGCGGCACTCGTGGCCATCAGTCTCGCCGTGGCGAGGCTACGGCCGTCGCGGTGGTACGGACGTGTGTTCACCGTCATCGCCGCCGTAGTCGTCATCTCAAGCGCACTGACGGCCACGAACGCGCACTACGGGCTGTACCCGACCTCGCGGGCCGCGCTGGAGGTGTTCAACAACCCGAGCGTCGACCTGCCGGACAGCGTTCCGGTCGCGGACGTGCTCGACCTGCCCGCCGGCAAGAAGCTGGCCGACGTCTGGACCGGCGCCGGCGTGCCGGACAAGGGGACGCTGTCCGAGATCGAGATCCCCGGCGCGATGAAGACGCGCCCGGCGTGGATCTACCTGCCGCCCGCGTACGCCGCGAAACCCCGTCCGCGGCTGCCGGTGCTGGTCCTGCTGGCGGGCCAGCCGGGCTCCCCGCGCGACTGGTACGACGCCGGCCGGATCTCCGACAACATGGACGAGTTCGCGCGCGCCCACAAAGGCCTCGCGCCGATCGTCGTCATGCCCGACTCCATCGGCTCCCTCACGGCGAACCCGCTGTGCCTCGACTCGAAGCTGGGCCAGGCGGAGACGTACCTGACCCGCGACGTGCCCAAGTGGATCAAAGAACGCCTCACGGTCGACGAACGCCGTGAAGCGTGGACGGTCGCGGGCCTTTCACACGGCGGCACGTGCTCGCTGCAGCTCGCAGTGCGCGCGCCTGACGTGTACGGCAACTTCATCGACCTGTCCGGCCAGCGCGAGCCCACGCTCGGCACGCGCGCCGAGACGGTCAAAGCCGCGTTCGGCGGTGACGAGGCGGCGTTCGTCCGCGTCAACCCGCTGGACGTCCTCGCCAAGCAGCAGTTCCCGCAGACCTCGGGCGTGATCGTGGCCGGCAAGGACGACGGCCAGTACCGCCCGGCGGGACTTGAAGTGTTCGAGGCCTGTCGCAGGGCCGGAATGGACGTGCAGTGGAAGGAACTACCGGGGGGACACGACTGGAACGTCTGGCGGCCGGGCCTCTACACCACTCTGCCGTGGCTCGCGCAGCGAACAGGACTGGTCAGATGATCGCCAGACTGTTCCGCACCGCTCCGCTGACCTGCGCGTTCCTCATCGTCTTCTGGACGGTCGGCGCGCTGACCGGTGCGATCACCGGCGCGAGCGACGACCTGCTCGCGCGCACCGGGTTCGGCACCGGAAGTCCGTGGTGGACCGTTCTCAGCTCGGCGCTGTGGTCGATGGACCTGCTGGGTTACGTCGCCACCACCGTGCTGCTGCTCGTCGCCGGACCGCTGGCCGAGCGCTCGTTCGGCGCGGCGCGGACCGCGGCGATCTTCCTGGCCACGCACGTGCTCGGCTCGTTCCTGGGGCTCGGGCTGGTGCTGATCGGACGCGACCTGCACTTCGGCTGGCTCGAATCGCTCGTGGGCGAGGTCGCGGCCGGGCCGTCGATCGGCGGGGTCGGGCTCGTGCTCGCGCTGACGTTCCGGATGCCGCCGCTGTGGAGGCGCCGCGTCCGGCTGATGATGATCTTGTCGGTGCTGGTCCTCACACTGTGGTCAGGTTGGCTTGAAGACCTGCTCCGACTGTCCGGTGGCGTGGCCGGGTTGCTGATCGGGGCGTTGTTCCTGAAGAACGGGCCGGTGCAGAAGGCGCGTTCGCTGCAGGAGACGCGGGTGCTGGTGGCGTTGCTGCTCGCGGCGTCGGCGCTCGGGCCGGTGGTGTCGATGATGTCGCCGTACCCGAACGGACCGCTCTGGTGGTTCGCGGACGTCGTGGCGGTCGCTCAGCCGTCGCAGGAGGACGTCGACGCGGTGTGCTCGTCCGACATGGTCGAGCTGTGCCGGACGATGGTGGTTCAGCTGTCGTACGGCCGGTTCCCCGCGCTCGTGATGTCGCTGCTGCCGGCGTTGCTGCTGCTCGTGCTGGCGGAAGGGCTGCGGCGCGGACGGCGGTTCGCGTGGCGGGCGGCGCTCGTGTTCAACGTGGCGTTCGCGGCGTTCATCGGTTCGTACGTCGTGTACGTCGCGCAGTACCCGGACGCCAGTCTGCTGGAGCTGTCGGTCTCGTTCGGTGTGCCGATGCTGGCACCGCTCGCGATCATCGTGGTGTTGTTGTTGACGCGCAAGCACTTCGACGTGCGTCTACCTCGGCATGCCGTGGTGAAGTTCTGGCGGTTCACGGCGATCAGCGTGGCGTTGCTGTCGGCGCTGTACGTCTTCGGCGGGTACCTGGTCCGCGACCAGTTCACGCCGGAGCCGGGGTTCGGCGCGCTGCTCGCGGACCTGCCGACGCGGTTCCTGCCGCCCGGCTACCTCGACCTGGTGCCGCTGCAGTTCTCCGCAGACGGGTTCGTCGGCGCGCTGCTGTTCGAGTACACGGGCGTGGTGTTCTGGCTGATCGTGCTGGCCGGTCTGCTGATGGCGTCGTGGCGGACGTGGCCGTCGTCGTGCGAGGAAGCGGCGACGCACGCTCGCGAACTGATGCAGCGGCACGGCGGTTCGTCGTTGTCGTACATGACGACGTGGCGCGGCAACCAGTACTGGTTCACGCCGGACGGTGAGACGGCCATCGCGTACCGCGTGGTGGCGACCATCGCGCTGACGGTCGGCGATCCGATCGGTCCGGCGCGGGTGGACGCCGTGCGCGGGTTCGCGGAGTTCTGCGCGCAGAACGGCTGGACGCCGTGTCTCTACAGCGTGGGCGCCGAAACGCGCGCCGCTGTGGAGAACCTCGGGTGGTCCGCGGTGCAGGTCGCCGAGGACACGATGATCGAGCTGGACCAGCTGAGCTTCACCGGCAAGAAGTGGCAGGACGTGCGCACGGCGTTGAACAAGGCCGCCAAGGCCGGCATCACCGCCGAGTGGTGCACGTACGCCGACGCGCCGTACGCGATCACGGACCAGATCCGCTCGATCTCGGCGGAGTGGGTGGCGGACAAGGGCCTGCCGGAGATGGGCTTCACGCTGGGCGGCCTGGAAGAGCTGGCCGGCGACGGCGTGCGCTGCCTGCTGGCGGTGGACGGCGACCGCACCGTGCACGGCATCACGAGCTGGCTGCCGGTGTACGCGGACGGCGAGGTCGTCGGGTGGACGCTCGACTTCATGCGCCGCCGCACGCACGGCTTCCGCGGCTCGATGGAGTTCCTGATCGCCTCGGCGGCACAACAGCTCCAGGCCGAGGGAGCGCGGTTCCTGAGCCTGTCCGGGGCACCGCTCGCCCGGCTGGACCGGGGCGAGCGACCGCGGGCGTTGCAGCGCGTCCTGGACTTCACCGGGCAGGTGCTGGAGCCGGTGTACGGGTTCCGCTCGCTGTTCGCGTTCAAGGCGAAGTTCCAGCCGACCTATCAGCCGATGTTCATGGCGTATCCGGACTCGGCCGCACTGCCGCGCATCGCGAACGCGGTGAGCCGCGCGTACCTCCCGCACCTCAACGCACGGCAGGGACTTCGGCTCGCGAGCAAGATGATCATCCGGACCCGCGAGCGCGTGACCACGCCTGGTCGAACTCGCTAGTCCGAAAGGGTGGTGAGGAGATCCTCTTCGGCACACTTCCGCGCTGCTAGGCGAAGATGCGCCGATGACCGTGCGGGGCAATCTGCCTGCCCAGACCACGACGTTCATCGGCCGCCGGGCCGTGCTCGCCGAAACCGAGGCGCACCTCGGCCGGGCACGGCTGGTCACGCTGGCGGGACCGGGTGGGGTCGGCAAGACCCGGATCGCCGTGGAGACCGGGCGCGCGCTGGCGCAGGCGTTCCAGCACGGGGCCTGGCGGGTGCGGCTCGGGGACCTCAGGGACCCGGCGGCGCTGGCCCGCACGGTGGCGACCGAGCTGCGAATCGTCGACAACGCACCCGAGGCCGGGCTCGGCCGGCTCGTGGAGTCGTTGTACGACAAGCACTTGCTGCTCGTCCTGGACAACTGCGAGCACCTGCTGGAGGCGGTCCGGCATCTCGTGCACCACCTGTTGCGCGACTGCGAGGGGCTGACGATCCTCGCGACCTCGCGGGAGCCGCTCGGCGTCTACGGCGAACATCTGCTGCGGGTTCCGCCGCTGAGCGTGGACGACGCGGTGCTGCTGTTCCAGGAACGGGCGGAGGTGGCGCCGGACCTGGCCGACGTCACCGCGTTGTGCCAGGCGGTGGACGGGCTGCCGCTCGCGATCGAACTCCTGGCCGCGCGGCCGGGCGATGTGGTGCTGTCCGAAGTACTACAGCACCCCGAACCCGCGACGCTGGAGCAGGTGCTCGAATGGTCGGCGAGGCAGTGCACGGACGAGGAACGCCGGTTGTGGGCGCGGTTGTCGGTGTTCCCCGCGGACTTCGACCTCGCCGCGGCCGAGGCGGTGGCAGGCGCGGACGTGCTGAAACCGTTGTCCGCGTTGGTGCTCAGATCGATCGTGACGACGGCGGCGAGCCCGGTCACCGGGGAGACCCGCTATCGGTTGCTGGACACCGTGGCGCAGTTCGGTGCGCGTCTGCTGACGAACACGGACGAGCCGTTGCGTCGCTATGCGATGCACTACAGCGAGTTCGTGGATGAGGCCGCCCGCTCGTGGTTCTCCCCCGGCGAAGCGCGGTGGATGGGCAGGCTCTGGGAGGAGTGGCCGAACATCCGTGCGGCGGTCGGGCACGCGCTGCGGACCCCGGATCTGGCCGCTGCCGGTGCGGCCGTGGCGATGAACGTGCAGCGGGCGCGTTTCACGTCGTTCGCGGGCATGCTCGGCCAGGCGTGGGACCTGCTCACGACCGCCCGCGAGGTGATCACCGACGCCCCGCTGCGGACGTCGCTGCTGGCGCACTGCGCGTACATGGCTCAGGTGCGGGGCGACTCGGCGGCAGCGTTCCCGTTGATGAGCGAGGCACGCGCGTTACCGCGGTTACCGATCACCGACGTGCACCTGGTTCTCGCCGAAGCGACGCATCTCTTCTTCGTGGAGGGCTCACCGGACTGCGTGCCGTTGTACGCGCACGTCGTGGAGCTGTGCCGGGAGCACTCGTCGCCGGGCGACACCTACATCACCGAACTGATGCACGCGATGGCCGCGTGCTTCCTGCTGGACGCCGAGGCCGCGGACAAGGCCACCACGGCGTTGGCGAGGCAGGCGGAGAGCAACGGCGTGAGCTGGGCGCACGCCTGGGGTCTGTGGCATCGCGGCCTCTACGAACTGCTGCACGGCGACCCTGCGCAGGTGCATCCGCTGGTGATCCAGGCGTTGCGGATCCAGCTGACGCTCGGCGACACCTGGAGCGCCCCGTTCAGCCTGTGGCTGCTCGCCTGCACGTGCGCCGAGCTCGGAGCGAACGACCGCGCGGCACGGCTGCTCGGCGCGCTGCGGTCGCAGGAACGGGTCGCGCGGATCTCGTTCAGCGGCATGAGCCCGTTCCACCGGCTGCTGGACCGCGCCGACCGCACCGTCCGCCGGTCGCTCGGCGACGACTACCAGGTGATCACGACGCTCGGCGCCGACCTGAGGCCCGAGCAGGTGATGGCGTTCGCGCTCGAACCGGTGCCGGACTCCGAACGCCGGCCGGTGAAGCCGCTGCTGCCCGGCGGCCTGACCAGGCAGGAGTTCACGATCGCCGGTCTGGTCGCGGACGGGTTCACGTCGAAGCAGATCGCGGCACGGCTGTACATCTCGCCGCGGACGGCGGACCGGCAGGTGGTCAACATCCGCGTGAAGCTGGGGCTGCCGAACAGGATGGCGCTCGCGGCCTGGCACCGTTCGGCCAGCGGCGAGCGTTAACGCGCCTCGAACGCCAGCTTCAGTCCCAGCGCGACGAACACCGACGCCGTCAACCGGTCCAGCAGAACCTGCTGACGCAGCAGGAAAGCACGGGCGCGACCGGCCACCGCGATCAGGATCGGCAGCCACACCAGGCCCAGTCCGAGGTGGATCGCGACGAGCGCCGCACCCCACGCCGGTTGACCGGCGGGCATGAACTGCGGCAGCAACGACAGGTAGAACACGCCGACCTTGGGGTTGAGCAGGTTCGTCAGCAGCCCGACCCGCAGCGACGCCCCTGCGCCCGGCACCGGACGCGAGTCCTTCAGCTCCATGGCCTTGCTTGAGTTCCACAAAGCCTTGGCACCCAGGTAGATCAGGTAACCGGCGCCAAGCCAGCGCACGACGTCGTAGGCCAGTTCAGACGCCTGCAGCAACGCCGTCAAGCCCGCCAGGCTCGCCACGCCCCAGACCAGGCACCCGAACGTGATGCCGAGGACCACGCCCATCGCCGCGCGTTTGCCGCTCAGCAACGCCGTGCGCAACACCATCACCGTGTCCAGGCCGGGCGTGAGGACGGTGAGCAGCGCGACGAGCGAGAAGCTCAGGAGTGCGGCGGTCGTCATGAGGACATCAGATCACACGTCAGCGCGCGTCCACGGCGGTTTTCAAGCCGAACGCGATCAGCGCTGAAGCGGACAGGCGGTCCAGCAGAAGCCGTTGCCGCAGCAGGAAAGCACGGGCCCGGCCGGCCGCCGTGATCAGGATCGGGAACCACACCAGCCCGATGCCGAGGTGGATGGCCACGAGCACGCCGCCCCACGCGGGCTGGCCGACGGGCAGGAACTGGGGCAGCAACGAGATGTAGAAGACGCCCGGCTTCGGGTTGAGCAGGTTCGTCAGCAGCCCCACCCGGATGGCCGCGCGCACCGACGGCACCGGTGCGGGTTCGTCGATCTCGACCGCGCGCCTGGAGTTCCACAACGCCTTGACACCCAGGTAGATCAGGTACCCGGCGCCGAGCCAGCGCACGATGTCGTAGGCCAGTTCGGACGCCTGCAACAACGCCGTCAGGCCGACCAGTCCGGCTGTCGCCCACACCAGGCATCCCAGCGTGCTGCCCACCACGACGGCCATCGCGGCGCGGCGGCCGACCAGCAACGCCGTCCGCAGCACCAGCAGGGTCTCCAGGCCCGGTGTGATGACGGTCAGCAGCGCGACGAAGGTGAAGCTCAGGAGCGCGGTGGTCGACATGCCGCCATGAGAACACGGAAGTCCAGCGCCACCAGAAGATTTAACACACCCGACACGATCACACGGGCTTGGTGTAGCGGTGCGCCGGAACCGGGATCGGCCCGTCCGCATGCGGTGCCTGGTGGTCGAACAGGCCTTCGTCCGTCCAACCCTGCCGTTCGTAGAACCGGCGCGCCCGCGCGTTCCCGGCGACGACGGCGAGCCACGCGTGCGAGTGCCCGTTCGCCGCCACCTCGCTCTCGGCAGCGGCCAGAAGTGCCTTCGCGACACCGGATCCGCGATGATCGGCGGAGACGTAGACCTGCTCGACCTCGTCCCCGATCACCATCACGAACCCGGCGACCTCGCCGTTCACCGTCGCGACCGTGGTGTGTTCGACGTGCTCCAACGCGCGTGGCTCGAAGGTCTCCTCCGGACGCGCGTCGACGAGCCGCTGCGGCACGTTGCCGAGGTGCGCGTCGCACCAGCCCGGATACCAGATCCGGGCCACCGCGGCGGCGTCGTCCGAGGTCGCGCGCCTTATCTCCGTCACTGGCGGTACCAGGCCCGAACGCCCAGGCGCCCGGTGCTGCCCAGGTCGACGAGGATGCGTCCCTCCGGCGTCGTCGCGACCAGCGGCTGCCACGTGCCACCCGGCGCGGCCGCCATGTCGACGTACTTGCCGACCAGCGGCGGGTCGACCGACGCGTGCGTGTTCCGCCAGACGAACGCGCTCTTCGCACTCTCACCGGGCGGCACCGTGATCGGTTGCGGCGCGTCGTCGAAGCCGTCGAGCGACGCGATGCCGCCCGACCCGTCGAGAATCTCGACGTCCAACGGCTCCCGCTCCTCACCGAACAACCTGACCTGCGGATACCCGTTGAGCTGCACCGGTTCCGCACCGCAGTTGGCCACCTCGACGGACATCACCCGCAGACCCATGGCCGCGCTCGTGACGTTCGTGGTGAACCGCAGTCCGGTCTCGCACGACGGAACCTCCGTCGCCTGCGCACCCGTTCCGCACGCGACCAGGCCGACGAGCGCGGCGAACACGACCAGAATTCTGCCCCCAGATCTCATGCGACCGATGCTGCCACAGAACGGAGAGGGTCCGCCGAAACCTTCACAAACGGAGGACCGGCACGAGAGCCGGTCCTCCACTGTGGATTCGGCTACGCGCGTTCCCACAACGCCGGGACGTTCGGTGGTTCCCAGCCGGGCAACGAGGTGTGGCCCTGGCGGCAGCGGTAGTTCGAACCGCCGTGCGTCACCAGCGCCCCGGTCGCGTAGGTGACGTACGGCGCCCAGGCGGAACCACCTGGGTTCGTAGTAGTGGTGGTGGTTGTGGTCGTGGTGGTTGTGGACGTCGTGGTCGAGGTGGTGGTGGTCGACGTCGGCGGGGTGCCGGAACCGCGCGGCAGGTCACCGGCGATGGCGTAACTGGTGCCACCGAAGGTGAACGTGAAGTTCGACGGCGACGCGATCGGCATGTAGTAGTTCAGCCGGACGTCGACCGAGGCGCCCGGTGCGATGGTCTGCCAGCTCGGCAGTGTCACGACTACGTGCTGGAAGTCGCCGCGCAGGCCGCCGACGTTCGGGCCGCTGTGGCCTCGGGTCGCGACGGAGAGGCCGAAGCCGGACTGGTCGGTCATGCTGCCGGGGGCGCTGGTGCCGTAGTCGAACTCGACGCGGGTGCCGCCGGGGATCGTCGTGGTGGAGTTGTTGGTGATCCGCATGGTCGGGTTGATCGGGTAGTTGGCGTCACCCAGGGCGAATCCGGACACGCCCACGTTGACGTTCAGCACGGACGAGGGCATGGTGCGGCCGGCCTTCGACGCGCCGTAGGGAGCGGCGCCGCGCAGGCCTTCGTCGATCTTCGAGATGAGCGTGTCGCCGATGTAGTACTGGGACTTGGCGCTGTCGTAGGCGTAGTCGCCGGCCAGTTCCCAGATCATGATGCCGCCGAGGCCCTTGCTGGTGACGTAGCTGGTCTTGGCGGCGATGGAGACGTCGTCCTCAGTGGACAGGACGACGCTCTTGGTGCTGTTCCACAACCATGGCGTCACCATCGTGCTGTTGTAGTTGCGGGAGTAGGTGCCGGTAACGCGGTCGTCGGGGTCGTTGACCGGGTCGAGGCCGTACTTCGTGAGGTAGTCCGGCGTGATGCCGTTCTGGAGGTTCATGGCGTGCCACATGGGGTTCACGCCCGAGGGCACCTCCATGCCGTTGAGGTCGTCGTGCCAGAGGTTGTCGATGCCGACGGCGCCGTTGCCGCAGGGGACGGTCGACCCGACGGTTCCGCCGGTGCCGGGTGGACACTGCGCCTGGTTGGGCAAGGCTGCGCGGCCCCACATGCCGTTCGTGCCACCGGTGACGCCTCTCCAGCCGCGGGTGTAGAAGCCGACGCCGATGTTGATGCGGCCGGCCTGCATCGCGCCGCGGAAGTAGTGATAGGCCCAGTCGGTGTTGAGATAGCCCTGCCCGTCGTACTGCGGTGTCGTGTACACCTGCCAGTGGGCCAGTTCGGCGTCCTGGCCGTTGTCGTACAGCGCCGCGTTCGGGCCCACGAAGTGGTTCCACGCGCCGTGCAGGTCGTAGCTCATCATGTTGAGGTAGTCGAGGTACCGCGTGACGCCGTAGGTCTCCTGGCCGCGCAACAACCAGCCGGACGCCGGAACCGCTGCGGTCAGCAGGTAGTGCTTGCCGTCGGCCGCTCCGGCACGGTCGAGCTTGTCGCGCAACGTCCGCATCAGGTTCTCGTAGCCCGCCCACAACGTGCCGCGGTTGGCGTTGGAGATCCAGAAGTCGTCGGGGTTTCCGGCGTAGCTGTTGGACGTGGCGTACTCGTAGTCGATGTCCGCGCCGTTGAAGCCGTAGGTGCGCAGGAAGGTCACGACCGAGTCGGCGAACGTGTTGATCGACGCCTGCGACTGCGCGAGCTTGTAGAAGCCACCGGTGGCGTTGCGGGTGCCGTCCGGGTTCAGGATCCCGCCCGACTCCGCCCAGCCGCCGATCGAGATCAGCGTCTTCACGTTCGGGTACTGCTTCTTGTACTTGGTCAGCAGGTTGAAGTGGCCCTTGTAGGACAGCGCGGGATCCATCTCGGCACCGGGAACCCCTGGCCACTCCATGCCGGTCGACGCGTTGCCGGCGCCCGCCGGGCCGACCGAGATCCTGTTGTCCGTGCCGATGCCCGCGAACGCGTAGTTGATGTGCGTGATCTTGGTCCACGGGATGTTGTTCGCCAGGTACGCGGGTGCGCCGTTCTTCCCGGTGCGCCAGCTGGTGAAGTACCCGATCACGCGACGGGACTTGTCCCCCATCAGCTCACGGCCGGCGATGTCGTAGACCGTGCAGTACGGGGTGTCGACGCCGGGCGTGCGGTACAGGCCGTCCGGGCGGCAGTCCTCGTGTCCCGCGGCCTGCGACGGTGCCGGGCTGACGAGGGCGACCACGACGAGACCCGCGAGGGTCACCAGGGCCGCGAGGAGCGGGAGGATCTTTCTGGAGAGGCACATGCCGAACCTCCTTGCAGGGAGGCGGCCTGTGCCACTCAGTCTGGGACCGGGAAACGGACCGGTCAATACGAGGTATAGACCAATCGGAGAAATAGTTGACATCGACTAGTCAGAGTCGGATAGTTGACATCAACCAAGGAGGACGCATGCGGCGCAAGGTGTCGAACCCGCTGGCGCTGGCGGTGCTGGCACATCTCGTGATGGGCCCCATGCACCCCTACGAGCTGGGCAAACAACTCAAGGACACCGGCAAGGACCGCAACATCAAGTTCAACCGCGGCTCGCTCTACATGGTCGTCGAGCAGCTGCGGAAGGCCGGGTTCGTCGCCGAGCAGGAGACCGTCAAGGACACCCAACGGCCCGAACGCACGATCTACGCGCTGACCGACACCGGACGCGACGAGCTGCACGACTGGATGCGCGAGCTCGTCCGCGACCCGGCGCACGAGTACCCGCAGTTCGGTGTGGCGTTGTCGCTCATCTCGGTGCTGGACCCGGTGGAGTCCGTCGAGCTGCTGAAGGCACGTGCCGACGCGCTGACGAAGGACCTCGACGAGACGCGCGCGATGGTCGGCAAGGCGACCGCCGACGGCGTCCAGTGGATCTTCCTCGTCGAGGAGGAGTACCGGATGTCGTTGCTGGAGGCCGAACTGCGGCTGGTCGAGAAGCTCACGGGGGAACTGGCGAAAGCCGAGTACCAGCACTTGTGGCGGGAAATCTTCGGGAGGGAATGATGAAGGCATTAGTCATCGGGGGCGGCATCGCGGGCCCGGTCACCGCGCTGGCCCTGCAGAAGGCAGGCATGGACGCCGTGGTCTTCGAGGCGTACGACACGACCGCGGACGGCGTGGGCGGCATGTTGACCGTGGCACCCAACGGCCTCGCGGCGCTGAAGATCGTGGGACTGGAATCGGACTTCGGCGATCCCTTGCGCCACATGGTGATGGCCGACTCGCAGGGCAGAACGCTCGGGCGCATCACCGGCGGCACCAGCCGGGTCGTGACGCGGGCCGAGCTGTACCAACGACTGCGCGAGCTGACGGTCGCCCAGCGGGTCAAGGTGGAGTACGGCAAGCGCCTGGTCGATGTGGAGACCCACGAAAGCGGTGTCACGGCAACGTTCTCGGACGGCTCCAGCGAGTCGGGTGACGTGCTGATCGGTGCCGACGGCATCCGTTCCGAGGTCCGCAAGATCATCGATCCGGCCGCCCCGGAACCCGAGTACGTCGGCCTGCTGGGATTCGGCTCGTACGCGGAGAACAGCGGCGTGCACGGCGATCCGGAGACGATGTACTTCGTGTTCGGCAGCTCGTTCCTCGGCTACTGGGAACAACCGGACGGCACCATCGCGTGGTTCAACAACCTCGCGGTCCCCGAGCCGCTGACGACGGCCGAGATGGACGCGGTCCCCGCAGCCACCTGGCTGGACCGGCTGCGGGTGGCCTACGGGGACGACATGCCGGCGAAGCAACTCCTCGCGCACAGCAGCACCATCATCGGCGGCGGCCCGCTGGAGATCATGCCGAGCGTCCCGCGCTGGCACCGCGACCGCATGGTGCTGGTCGGCGACTCCGCCCACGCGCCGAGCGCCAGTTCCGGTCAGGGCGCGTCACTGGCGGCCGAGTCGGCGGTGCAACTGGCCCGCTGCCTGCGCGACATCCCTGACCTGACAGAGGCTTTCGCGACCTACGAACGGCTCCGGCGTCCACGCGTCGAGGCGATCGCGGCACGCGCGGCCCGCACCAACAGCAACAAGCGCGGCATCGGCCCGATCACCCGGCTGCTCATGCCGCTCGTGATGAAGACCTTCGGCGCCAAGGCGTTCACGAAGGACCAGAACTACCGCATCGACTGGAACGCTCAGGTCAGCCGGTAGCCGTGCGCCGGGCGGTTCGCCATGCCGTACCGCGGCTGCACCTCCGCCTTGCCCATGGTCACCAGGTGCTCCAGATAGCGGCGCGCGCTCACGCGGGACAGTCCCGCCCGATCCCCGACCTCCTGGGCCGAGAGATCGTTCTGGCTGTCCCGCAACGCTTCCGTCACCAGCCGCAGCGTCACGGCGGACAAGCCCTTGGGCATGGCCGGGGTGCGCGGCCGGTGGTGCATCAGCGAGTCGACCTCGTCCTGGTCCAGCACCTGCCCCAGCCGCTGGACCTCGGTGCGCTGGGCGAGGTACTCCCGCATCCGGTCGAGGAACGCCGTGCGCGTGAACGGCTTCACCAGGTAGTTGTCCACGCCGCGGGACATGGCCTGCCGCACGGTCTCCCGTTCGCGCGCCGCCGTCACGGCGATGACGTCGACCGGCGGCCCGCTGCGAGCACGCAGCCTCGACAGCACGTCCAGCCCGGACATGTCGGGCAGGTGGATGTCGAGCAGCACCAGGTCGGGCCGCAGCGCCTCCACGGCCCGCAACGCCTCTCCACCGCGATGCGCCTCGCCGACGACCTCGAACTCGGGCATCGCCTCCAGGAACCCGCGGTGGATCGCCGCCACGGCGAAGTCGTCATCGACCACGAGCGTTCGCACGCTCATCGGTTCCCCGTTTCCGGCAGCCACACGTCGAACGACGCGCCACCGAGTTCCGAGTCGGTGATCGCGACCCGGCCGCTGCGCCGGGTCACCACCCTCGACACCAATGCAAGACCTATTCCTCTGCCGTGCGCGCCCTGGACGTCCTTCGAACTCACGCCCAGGTCGAAGATGCGGCCGCGTTGCGACTCGGCCACGCCCGGCCCGTCGTCGTCCACGACCACCCGCACTCCGCTCACCGACGAGCGCACCAGCACCCGCACGGTTCCACCGGTCTCCACGGCGTCGACCGCGTTGTCGACCAGGTTTCCCAGCACGGTCAACGCGTCATCGCCCGCACGAATGTCGACGGAGCTGCCGGGATCGAGCCGGAGCTCCACACCTCGTTCGTGCGCGGTGGAGGATTTTGCCAGCAAAAGGGCCGCCAGCGCAGGATCCGCGTTCGCTCCGTCGATGATGTCAGCCGTGACGGAGCCGGCCCCGCCGACCCGTTCGATGTAGGCGACGGCGTCGGGACCGCGATCGAGATCCAGCAGACCGCCGATGACGTGCAGGTGGTTCGAGAACTCGTGGGCCTGTGCCCGCAGCACCTCGGTGACGGTGCGCTGGCCGTCGAGCTCGCGCAACGCGTCGTGCAACTCGGTCCGATCGCGCAACGTCAGCACGACGCCGACCGCGCGGTCGTCCGTCTTGGCCGTCATCCGGTTCGCGACCAGAACCCGTTCGCCCGCCAGCACCAACCGGTCCGCGACGTCGTCGTCCCCGCGCGCCAGGTCGAGCAGGCCGTCGTCGAGGACCTCAGAAGCAGGCCGCCCGCTCGGGTTCTCCGCCAGGCCCAGCAGCCGCATGGCCTCGTCGTTGACCAGAGCCAGCTTCTCCTGGTCGTCCACGGCGACCACGCCTTCGCGGATGCCGTGCAGCATCGCGTCCCTGGTCTTCAGCAGCTGCTCGATCTCGGCGGGTTCGAGCCGGAACGTCCGCCGGCGCACGTGCTGCGTGATCAACGCGGCGCCGAGCACGCCGACCAGCGCGGCGGCGGCGAGCCAGCCGATCAGCTCCGGCAGGTCCTCGGCGAGGTCGGCGGACAGCTGGCTCTCCAGGATGCCGACCGAGGCCATGCCGATGATCCGGCCGTTCACCGCGCGCACCGGAACCTTGGCGCGCAACGACGTGCCGAGCGTGCCCGTCTCCGTGCCGACGAAGACCTCACCGGACAACGCCGTGCTCGGGTCGGTCGACACGCGCTCGCCGATGCGCCTCGGGTCGGGGTGGGCGTAGCGGACGCCGTTGTGGTCGGTGACCACCACGTACGTCACGTTGGACGCCTTGCGGATCACCTCGGCCAACGGCTGGATCGTCGCGGACGGGTCAACGGAGTCGAAGGCCTCGATGACCGTGGGTAGCCGCGCCACGCTCTCCGCGACCGACAGCATCCGGTCCTTGTAGGAGTCGCGGATCCGGTCGCTCTGCAGTTTGGCGGCGAGCAGACCGGCGGCACAGGTCGTCATCAGCACGATGACCACCTGCAATGCCAGTAGCAAGGCTCCAAACGAAACAGACCGACGGAACATGGATGGAATTCTGACGCATCAGCTGTGAAACAGGTCACGAACTAAACGACCAATACGGAACTTACGACCTAACCCTTACGAGGCGCCCACCAGTTACCTAGCGTCCCCGCCCACAGTTCGCAACGAAGCGAGGAGTAACTCGATGGGTACGGCATGGAGACGAGCGGTGGCGGTCGCTGCCGCCGGACTGGTGCTCGCGGGGTGCGGTCAGGGGGCGAAGAGCGCGAGCGGCGGTGACTCCATCGCGAAGCTGGAGATCATGGCGCCCGCCGACCCCGGTGGTGGCTGGGACCAGACGGCGCGGGCCATGCAGTCCGCGGTGAGC
This sequence comes from Lentzea sp. NPDC020367, assembly GCF_044387305.1. Taxonomy (NCBI): domain Bacteria; kingdom Bacillati; phylum Actinomycetota; class Actinomycetes; order Pseudonocardiales; family Pseudonocardiaceae; genus Lentzea; species Lentzea sp. NPDC020367. The sequence continues at coordinate 87,782 of NZ_JBIRVV010000003.1, forward strand.
GGGGCCAAGCTCGCGAACTCCGTGCAGGTCACGAACGTCGGCGGCGCCGGCGGCACGGTCGGCCTGCAGAAGCTCCTCAACGAGCGTTCCGAGTCGTTCCTGATGATCACCGGCCTGGTCATGGTCGGCGCGGTGGAGACCAACGCGTCGCAGGCCCGGCTGGAGGAGACCACGCCGATCGCGCGGCTGACGGCCGAGGACGAGGTCGTCGTGGTGCCCGCGGACTCGCCGCACAAGACGATCGACGACCTTCTCGCTGCGGTCAACGAGAAGGGCAAGGGCGTCTCGATCACCGGCGGTTCGGCCGGCGGCACCGACCACATCCTCGCCGGGATGCTGCTCAAGGCGAAGAACATCGAGCCGGCCAAGCTGAACTACGTGCCGTACTCCGGCGGTGGCGAGTCGCTGGCGGCGTTGCTGGGCAAGAAGGTCGACGCGGGCATCTCCGGCATCGGCGAGTACAAGGAGCAGATCAAGGCGGGCAAGCTGCGCGCGCTGGGCACGTCCGGCCCGAACCCGGTCCCCGAGTTGAACGTGCCGACGTTCAAGGACCTGGGCGTCGAGCTGATCAACTGGCGTGGCGTCGTGGCGCCCGCGTCGATCACGGCCGAGGCCAAGACCCGCCTCACCAAGCTCGTCACCGACATGCACGCGAGCCAGCAGTGGAAGGACGAGCTGTCCAAGAAGGGCTGGACGGACACGTTCCTGACCGGCTCCGAGTTCTCCACGTTCATGGCCAAGGAGATCGGGCGTGTGAAGCCCGCACTGCAGGACATCGGGCTCGTGAAGTGATTGCCGCAAAAATCGAGGAGTACGCGTTCGGCGGTCTGGTCGCGTCGATCGGGGTCTTCACCCTGATCGACGCGGGCACGATCGCCGCGCGCGACGACAACGCCGTAGGACCACGCGCGTTCCCTTACGCCGTGGGAATTCTGCTCGTCGTGACGGGCATCGCGGCCATCATCGCGACCGCCCGCGGAAAGCTCGGCCAGGCCGAGGAGGGTGAGGACGTCGACGAGAACGTCCGCACCGACTGGGTCACCGTGGGCAAGCTGGTGGCCGTGCTGATCGCGCACCTGGTGCTGATCGACCTGGTCGGCTGGCCGGTCGCGGCGGCGCTGCTGTTCTTCGGCGCCGCCTGGTCGCTGGGCGCGATCTGGTGGAAGGCACTGCCCATCGCGATCGTGCTGGCGCTCGTCGTGCAGGTCGTGTTCGCGTACGGCCTGGGCCTCTCGCTGCCGGCCGGGATCTTCGAAGGGGTGCCGTTCCTCGATGGATAGCATCACCATGCTGCTGGAGGGTTTCGCGACCGCCGCGCAGCCCGAGTACCTGCTGTACGCGTTGCTGGGCGTCACGCTCGGCACCGCCGTCGGCGTGCTGCCGGGCATCGGACCGGCGATGACGGTGGCGTTGCTGCTGCCGTTGACCTACACGCTGGAACCCACCGCCGCTCTGATCATCTTCGCGGGCATCTACTACGGCGGCATGTACGGCGGCTCGACCACGTCGATCCTGCTCAACACCCCGGGCGAGTCGGCGTCCATCGTCACTGCCTTAGAGGGCAACAAGATGGCCAAGGCCGGCCGGGGCGCGGCGGCTCTGGCGACGGCGGCGATCGGGTCGTTCGTGGCGGGCACGATCGCCACGGTGTTGCTCACCCTGCTGGCACCGACCATCGCGGACGTCGCGGTGCAGCTCGGCCCGGCGGACTACGTGGCGTTGATGGTCGTGGCGTTCACGACCGTGGCGGCACTGCTCGGGTCCTCCCCCGTGCGCGGCCTGGCGTCGTTGGGACTCGGCCTGTTCATCGGTCTCGTCGGCACCGACACGTTGTCCGGGCAGCAGCGCTTCACCCTCGGGGTGGCGACGCTGGCCGACGGCATCGACGTGGTCGTGGTGGCGGTCGGAGTGTTCGCGGTCGGCGAGGCGCTGTACGTGGCGTCGCGGCTGCGGCACGGGCCGATCGAGGTCGTGCCGATCGGCGGCAAGTGGATGACGCGCGAGTTCTGGTCGCGCTCGTGGAAACCGTGGCTGCGCGGCACGTTCATCGGGTTCCCGATCGGCACCGTGCCGGCCGGTGGCGCGGACGTCTCGACGTTCCTGTCGTACGCGGCGGAGAAGAAGCTCGCGAAACGGCCGGAGGAGTTCGGCAAGGGCGCGATCGAGGGCGTGGCGGGTCCGGAGGCGGCCAACAACGCCGCCGCGGCAGGCGTTCTGGTGCCGTTGCTGACTCTCGGCCTTCCCACGACCGCGACGGCCGCGGTGATCGTGGCGGCGTTCCAGAGCTACGGCATCCAGCCGGGGCCGTTGCTGTTCACCAACAACGGCCCGATGGTCTGGGCGCTGATCGCGTCGCTGTACATCGGCAACGTGATGCTGCTGGTGCTGAACCTGCCGCTGGTGAAGATCTGGGTGAAGGTGCTGCAGATCCCGCGGCCGTACCTCTACGCGGGCATCCTGCTGTTCGCGGCGCTGGGCACCTACGCGGTGAACTTCGTCGTGGACGACCTGATCGTGCTGCTGATCATCGGTGTGATCGGCTTCTTCATGCGGCGTCACGGTTATCCGGTCGCGCCGCTGGTCGTCGGCCTGATCCTCGGGCCGATGGCGGAGGAACAGGTCCGGCGCACCCTGCAGATCAGCGAAGGTAATCTCGGCGCGTTGGTGAGCAGCCCGTTCGCGGCGGTCGCCTACACCATCCTGGTCGTGCTGCTGGTGGTCGCGGTGGTGCTTCGGTTGCGCCGCAAGAAGTCTGAAGTGACGGTCTAACCGCGCACGGCGGCAAGCGCTTGTTCGTACAGCTCGAACGCATCAGCCTTGCCGCCGTGGCGGACCCACAGTTCCGACGCGGCGTCGACGCACGCGAACACCGTCGCGATGACACCCACCGCGCGGGCGTCCGGGATCTCGCCGGACTCGATGCCCATCCGCTTCTCGATCGCGGGCACGAGCGAGCGCTGCCACCTCAGCCGCTTCTCCAGGTACCTGGAGTGCAGCGACGGGTTGGTGAAGATCAGCCCGGAGATCTCCAGCACCCGCTGCGGGGTGTGGTTGCCCGCGGTGAGCAGCGTGGTGAACCCGGCCCGCAGAGCGTCCCAGGTGGACATCCCGGGGTCTTGGGCCTCGACGGTCGCGACCAGCAGGTCGCCCAGCGCGTCCTGCTCACCGCAGACCAGGTCTTCCTTGGTGCCGAAGTAGCGGAACAACGAGCGTTGCGAGACGCCCGCCCTCGTGGCGACCTGGGCCATCGTGGTCGCCTCGTACCCCTGTTCCGCGAACAGGGTGAGGGCCGTGTCGACGATCTCCGCGACCACGGCCTGACGCGACCGGTCCCACAGCGTCGACGGCTTCTCCATGAGCCCCACTCTAACCGCGCTGCACCATCCGCCCGATCATCCTGGCGCCCATCGCGCGGGAGGCCAGGTGGCGTCCGGCGAACGCCAGCACGCGGTTCATCCGGCCCGAGATGACCCCGACCGGCGTGACCCGGCGGTCCAGCGCGCGCATCGCGGTCTCGACCACCTCGCCGGAGGTCTGCATCCGCAGGCCGCCCGTCATGTCCTCACTGCCGGAGACCTCGAAGAACTCGGTGCGGGTGGCTCCAGGTGACAGCACCATGACGCGCAGGCCCGTGCCGCGCGACTCGACCCACAGGCCCTCGGTGAAGCTCACCACGAACGCCTTCGTCGCGCCGTAGACCGACGACCAGGGCGTCGCCTGGTAGGCCGCCATGCTCGCCACGTTCACGAGGAAACCGTGACCGTTGGCGCGCAACGACTCGATGAACGCCCTGCTGATCTCGACGACGGCGTTGACGTCGACCGCGACCTCCTGCCGCAACCGCTCGGGCTCCTCCTCGTGGAACGCCCCGAAGTTCCCGAACCCGGCGTTGTTGATGACGCTGGTGACGCCGAACCCGGCGACCTCCGCCGCCAGCCGCTCGCCGATGCCCGGCTGGGCGAGGTCCGCGGCCACGACGTGCACGGTCACGCCGTGCGCCGCCCGCAGCTGCTCGGCCAGTTCCTCCAGCCTGTCCTTGCGGCGCGCGACCAGCACGAGGCTCGATCCCCGTGCCGCCAACCGCCGCGCGAACTCCGCGCCGATGCCCGAACTCGCCCCGGTGACCAGCACCGTCTGCTTCCTGAAGTCGACTCCCATGCCGACACCGTACGCCTGTCTGGCAGTCACTGCCAACCTGTCCTTATCTGCCCGAATTCATCCGTAACGTTGCCGGAGGAGCGACGATCTTGGGGCGTGGGAGGACAACGGTGATCCGGCGGCCCCGGCTCGAAGGGCTGCTCTGCGCGACGAGGCTCACGACGCTCGTCGCCCCGCCGGGTACGGCAAAACGACACTTCTGACCCAAGCGCACACCGACCGCCCGGTCGTGTGGCACACCTGCCAGGAAGGCCATCGGCTGGTGCAACCGATGGCGTCCGCCCTGGCAGCCGGGTGGGCCGGCGTGCCGTCGGTGTCCGGAGAGGACGAGTCCGGTCGCGCACACGCCCTCGCCGGACTGCTGGCCGACGCCTGGCCGGAGGACGTGCTGATCGTCCTGGACGACATTCATGTGCTGAGACAAGAGGATTCGGCCGTTCAGCTGCTGGAGGCGCTGTGCCTTCAGCTTCCGCCGAGTGCCCGGCTGGTGCTGTCCGGACGGACGCCCGCGCCGTTCTCGTTGCGGCGCCTGAAGGTCGACGGCGAGCTGACCGAGATCACCGCGGCACAGCTCGCGTTCACGACGGAGGAGACGGCTGTGGTCGCCGGGCACGACGTGCACGACGTCACCGGCGGATGGCCGATCGCGGTGCGGCTGGTGGCGGAGACGGGAACCGTCGAGGAGCTCGGCGACCTGGTGGACGAAGTCGTTGGCAGAGAACCACTCCAGACTCGTGAACTGCTCAGGACCGCGGCCGCGTTCGATCGGTTCACCATCGATCTGCTGACGTCGCTGGGACACCCGAAGGCCGCGGTGATCCTGCCCGATCTGGCCCGGCGCGGGCTGTTCGTCGAACACGTCCGGGCCGAACCGGGGTGGTTCGCGCTCGTGCCGCTGGCGCGGGAGTTCCTGGAACCGGCAGTGGGTGTGCACGCGGCCGCAGCGCGGTGGTTCACCTCACGAGGCGAGTACGTCCGCGCGGTGGATTCCCTTGCGACGCTGGAAGACTGGCCCGGTGTCACGGCGTTGCTCGGCGACGTGTTGCGAACGCGTGGTGCGGACGCCGTGCTGACCGCGACAAGCCTTGTGCCAGAGGAAGAACGCACGGCCGAGGTCTGGCAGCTCGAAGGCGTCGCGCACCAGTTGCGCGGCGAATGGTTGCCCGCGGCCGACCGGTTCACCCAGGCCACCGCGGACGGCCTCACCGCCGAACTGGCCTGGCGGATGGCGTGGATCCAGCACCTGCGCGGCGGGCCGCAGGACGCGCTCAAGATCTGCGACGAGTACGTGCCGGACGGCGCCGATCCCGCGGCGGAGTCGATGCTGCTGAGCACCGCCGCGAGTGCGCACTGGGCGTTGGGAGATCTGGAGTCGGCGGCGGGGAAGGCCGTTGCCGCGTTGGAGATCGCCACCGGTGACGGCGGAATGGGCACCGCGCACACCGTTCTCGCAATGGTGGCCGCGGCGCAGGGAAAACGCGACGAACTGACCGAGCACTACGACCTCGCTTTGGATCATGCACAGAAGGCCGGCGACGTGCTCGGTGTCATCCGCATCCGCTCGAACCGCGCGTCGCACCACGTCGAGGCGGGTGAGCACGGGGCGGCGTTGCGGGAGATCGAGGAGATGCTGCCGCTCGCAGATGTCACCGGGTTCGCCACCTACCGGGCGATCGGGCTGCACAACCGCGGCGAGGCGTTGCTCGGGCTCGGCAGGCTGGACGAGGCCGCGGCCGATTTCCACGCCGCGCAGAAGGTTTTCGACCAGGCCGGGAGCTGGCTCGCGGCGGCACCGCTGGTCTACCTGGGCGAGGTGCACCGGTTGCGCGGCGACCGCGCGCTGGCGGCGTTCGCGTTGCACGAGGCGCTTCGGCTCGCGGCGGCCAAGAACACCGTGCCGCACCTGGTTCTCGCTCATGTCGGACTGGCCGAGTTGTTCTCCGACGACGACCCCGACCTGGCGCGGGAGCACGCCCGCAAGGCGTTGGAGCTGGGGGAAAGCGTGGCGGCGCTGCTCGTGCTGGGGTGGCTCGACCACGACAAGGGCCTGTGCCAGGAGGCGGCGGAGATCGCGACCCGGCGTGGCGACCGGGCGGGGTTCGCGCGGTCGTTGCGGCTGCGGGGAGTGCTGGAACGCGATCCGGTGCTGCTCGACCAGGCGCTGACGTTGTGGCGTGAGATCGGCAACCCGCTCGGCGAGGTCCGGGTGCGCACGGCTCAAGCGGCGTTGATCGGTGGCGCGGCGGGAGAACAGCTGGCTCTGGAGGCACGGCAGCAGGCCGCGGATCTGGGTGCTCGTGTGCTCGTCGAAGCCGCCGCGGCTGTTGCCGAGACATGCCGGAAGGCGGCCAGGCCGGCGTTGTTCATCCAGACGCTGGGCGGTTTCCGGGTGCTGCGCGACGGCGAACCGCTGCCGCCCGCCGCGTGGCAGTCGCGCAAGGCCAGGGACCTGGTGAAGATCCTCATCGCCCGGCGCGGGCGGCCGATCACCCGTGAGGCGCTGGGAAACCTGCTGTGGCCCGACGAGGAACCGGAGAAGGTCGCGAACCGGCTGGCGGTGGCGTTGTCCACGGCCCGCAGCGTGTTGCGCGCGGGCACGGGGATCGTGGCCGAGGGGGACGCGATCCGGCTCGACCCGGACGTGCTGCCCGTCGACGTGGTCGCGTTCCTGGCCGACGCGAGAGCCGGACTCGCTGCGGCACAACGGAACTCGTCTGAGGCGCAGTCACTGCTCGCGGCCGCCGAGTCCGCGTACCACGGCGACTTCCTGGAAGAAGATCCGTACGAGGACTGGGCGGCCCGGCTGCACGAGGAGGCCCGGCTGATCTACCTCCAGGTGGTGGCGGTGCTCGCCGCACGGGCCGAATCCGGTGGGGAGCACGCACTGGCAAGCAGGTATTGCCTTCGCGTGCTCGAACGCGACCCGTACGACGAGCCGGCGCACCTGATGCTGGTGCGCGTCCTCGCCGCGGCAGGGAGTCATGGCGAGGCTCGGAGGAGCTACCAGACCTACGTCACGCGGATGCGGGAGATCGAGGTCGACCCGCATCCATACCCTGGCGTCTTCATTGGGAGCACACGACGTAGGGCGTGATCGACCAGCGGATGGCCTGGCCCTGCGCGTCCGTTCCCTCACCGGTGACGGTCGCGCCGGCGCCGGCCGGGGTGACGTCCTCGATGATCCCGCCGCCGACCGCACCGCCGGCGCTCACGACCTGCTCGTCGCCTTGGCAGGCAACGGACTTCGAGGCGGTCTTGGTGACCACGACCGTCGGGGTGCCGCCGCGCAGCACCAGTCCTGGCCGGGTACCGCAGATCGCGTGCGCCGTAACGTCGCCGTCGGACGTCTCGACCAGGCCGCTCTTGAGGTTGGACTTGGGCGCCATCTTCGTGAAGTGCCCGCCGGTGGTCTCGCCCCCGACGCCGAGCGCCTTCTGAGCGCTGGGGCAGGTCGCCTCGGCGTTCTTCGTGCCGCTCTTGGACACCAGCGTGAACTCACCTGGCGCACAGGTCGCCCGCACCGTCACCGTCCACGGCAGCACGGTCCCCACGCCGTGCTCGACCGCTGTCACCTCGGCGCTCGTGAGGTCGTCACTCGGGCGCACGCGCGTGATCGTCGTCCGGTCGCCGGTCACCGCGCCTCCCGTGCCGACGACCTTCGTGCCGTTGGGGCAGCTGACCGAGACCGTCTTGCCCGCCGACGTCGCCGCGCTGGTGGCCTGCACCGTCACGACGTCCGTGCTCGCCCGCGCCACGCCCGGACTCGTCAGAGTCAGCACGAGCAGGGCCGTGCTCATCACCTTCACGTTCATCCCCCTTCGGGTCCGCGGGCCTGGTCAGCCCGCGGACCCGAAGGATGCCGCGCTCGCTTAAAGCCGCATTAAGGTCAGGGGCAGCTGACCAGGACGTCGCCGTCAGCGGCGTCGAGGCAGGTGTCCACGCCGAGGCCGCCGTTGAGCGTGTCGTTGCCGGCCGCGCCCCAGATGAGGTCGTTGCCGTTCAACGCCGTGATGCTGTTCGCGAGCGCGTTGCCGACCAGGTGGTCGACGAAGTTGGTGCCGGTCAGGTTCTCCACGTCGCTCGCGACGTAGTCCTTGAGCGCCAGCGTGTCGTAGCCGTCGTCCGTGCCGGAGCCGATGGTGACCGAGACGCCGGAGTTCGGGTGCAGCGAGCTGCCGATGCTGTAGTCGACGCGGTCGATGCCGGTGCCGCCGTAGACGTTCACGCCACCGCGCTTGGGCCGAAGCTGGTCGACGCCGTCGCCGCCGCTGATCGTGCCCCTGGCGCGGGTCTCGATGACGTCGTTGCCCGCCTCGCCGTACACGTGGGCCGGCATCGCGTCGGCGTTGGTGTTGTCGTAGGCGACGTTGACGCGGTCGTTGAGGTCGTTCGCCCGGATCTGGATCGACGTGATCAGCTTCGTGGCACCGGACTCGTAGACGCAGTTCACGTTGGCACCGCTGAGCGTGCAGCCGGCGCCGACGGCCAGCAGGTCACCGGAGTCGGTGATGGTGAGGCGGTGCAACGCGGTGTCCAGGCCGACCGTGATGTTGTTCGTCTTGCCGGGCTCCGCCTCGACGATCAGCACGTTGTTCTGCACGTAGACGGTCGTGTGCGGTGCGGCGTGCGCGACGGCGGGCATCGCGATCGCGGCGAGGGCCGCGGCGCCGAGTCCGATGAGCAGTCTCATGTTCTCCCCTTGGTGGTCGTTGCCTTGCGGGGAACAGCCTGCTCAGCGCTCTTTCGGTCACCTTCGGGTCGTTTTAGGGCCGTCTTTCTGCTCGTAGCAGAACGGCCCTTTGCGGCCGTCCCGATGCTGTCACCATGACGACATGGCGGAGATCCTGGACTTCAAGCGCACCCCGGAGCCCCTGTGGCGGGAAGCCCTGGGCCGGAAGCTTCGCGAGACCAGGGAGGAACGCGGCGACCGGCTGGTCGACGTGGCCGACCGGGCGGGCATCTCGGTGCAGTACCTGTCCGAGATCGAACGCGGCCGCAAGGAGCCGTCGAGCGAGATGATCGCGGCGGTCGCCGGAGCGCTCGGCATCGACCTGGCCGATCTGCTGATCGGCATCGCCGGCCAGGTCCGCAACCTCCGCGCCCCCGGTTTCCGTCCCGGGAGCCACTTCCACACCTCACGCCCGACGGGCCGCCCCTCCGGTCCCGTGGCGATGGCCTTCGCCGCCTAGGCCCGCTGGTCCAGCACCCGATCGACCAGCCCGTACTCGACGGCGCCCGCCGCGTCGAACACGCGGTCCCGGTCGGTGTCGTGACGCAGTTCGGCCACGGTCCGCCCGGTGTGCCGGGCCAGGATCGCCTCCAACTGCGTCCGCACCCGCACCACCTCGTCCGCCGCGAGGATGAGGTCCGGGATCGTGCCCCGCCCCTGCGCCGCCGGCTGGTGCAGCACGACCCTGGAGTGCGGCAGCACCGACCGCCGCCCTTCCGCCCCCGCGGCCAGCAGCACCGCGCCCGCCGCGACCGCCTGCCCCACACAGGTGGTGGCGACCGGTGCCTTGATGTAGCGCATGGTGTCGTAGAGCGCGAGCATCGCCGACGGGTCGCCGCCCTCGCAGTTGATGTAGAGGTTGATCTCCAGGTCGGGGTTGTCGGCTTCGAGGTGGAACAGCTGCGCGATCAACGCGTTGGCGACACCGGAGTCGATCCCGGTGCCCAGGTACACGATCCGCTCGGACAGCAGGTGCGAGTAGACGTCCATGACGCGCTCGCCGCGAGCGTCCCGCGTGATGACGTTGGGAATGGTGTAGGTGCTCATGCGACGGCTCCCGAGTGCAGTCCCAGCTTGTGCATGCGGACGGGGACGACCTGACCCAGGTCGCTGACGATGTGATCGATGAACCCGTACTCCAGCGCCTGCGTCGTGGTGAACCACCGGTCGTGCAGCGAGTCGGTGAAGATCCGGTCGAACGGCTGCCCGGTGTCCTCCGCGATCAGTCCGAGCACCGTGTCACGGGTGTGCCGCAGGTCGTCCGCCTGCACCTCCACCTCCACGGCGGACCCGCCGATGCCCGCACTCCCCTGGTGCATCAGGATCCGGGCGTGCGGCAACGCGAACCGCTTGCCGGGCGCCCCCGCCGACAACAGGAACTGCCCAGCGCTGCAGGCCAACCCCAGCGCCAGCGTCGCCACATCGCACGGCACCAACCGCATCACGTCACGAATGGCCAGCATCGACGGCACCGAACCACCCGGCGAGTTGATCCACAACGCGATGTCCTGCCGCGGATCCTCACTGGCCAGCGACAACATCTGCGTGGCCAGCACCGTGCCGTTGTCGTCGTCGAGCGCGCCGTCGAGAATCAGCACCCGCTGACCGAAGAACCGTTCCCGCAGCCCTGGGCTGAAGAGCTTCTCGCTGTTCGTCATGGCACCGACGATGCCGGGCGGCGCGGCCGGCCCGCTTCTTTCTCTGCTGTGGGCAGATCAGCTCACAGCAGCCCTCACACGGCGAGCACCCGTTGGTAGGTGGCGGACACCGGCTCGTCATCACCGTGCTGCACAACGACCCCCTGAGTCTCGACCCACGAGTGGAAGGTCAGCGGATCGCGCGAGTGCCCGAAACACCAGTCGAGCCCACGCCGCTGCGCCACCCCGATCAGCACCGTCGTCAACGACAGCTCCATGCACGCCACCCGCCCGGGAAACCAGTAGCTCACCGCGTGCGCGACCTTGAGCACCGCAAGCCCTTCCGGCACCGTCGCCGGCCGTCGTGCCAGATGCCGCTTGAGCCGCAACACCACGGCGATCGACACCCGAAGCGGAAACCGCAGCAGCAGAACGGAAGTGAGCAGGCAGGCCACCGTCAGCACCCGGCTGCCCAGCGACATCGGCACGTCCCGCTGCTCCGGCAACGCGATCGGCACCCCTCCGGCCCGCCTCGCCAGCCGCAGGAGGTCCCGTTCCACGAGGTCGGTGACCAGCCGATCCACGTCGGTGCGCAGGACATCGGCCTCCACAGAGGGAAACCGCACTTCCAGGGCCGTCACCGCGCTACCGAGATCCCCCGAACGCCGAAGTTCGTCGAACACCACCCGCCCCGTCGTGTTGAGCAGGTGCCACTGCCCGGTGTGCGTGTTGAGCAGCACCATGTCCCCACCTTCACCGAGCTTCACGTGCACGGTGGGCGGAACCACGAAGTCAGGCATCGGCAACACCTCCGGTCAACTCGCGCAGCCACAACTCGATGGCCAGCACCTGGTTCAACGGAGCCCACGGCGTCTCCAATCCCTGCGCCGCCCTCTCCAACGCCGTCCGGACGCGCCGCGGCTCGATCAACCCGAGATCCGCACTGACCGGTTCTGCCAGCAACTCCCGCAACGCAGACAGGTTCCGCCGAATCCCCATGTGCGCGGTACCGGTGTAGTCCCCCTTGGTTCGCCTGCTCAAGACCACCTGCGGCACCAGACCTTGCAACGCCTTGCGCAGCAACGGCTTCGGGCTAGCCGGATCGCACCGTCGCCAAGCAGGCAAACTCAGGCATACCCGCACCACCTCGGAGTCGAGAAACGGCGCATGCACGTCAATCCCGTACAGCGCACCGGTTTCCCGCACGGTCCGTTGCGTCGCACCCATGTAGTCCAGTTGCACGAGCATCGCCCGATCGCACGCGTCCATGTGGTCATCACCGTCAGCCAGATCCATCAGGTGCCCGGCCAGCGCTTCACGAGCTTGTGGCGCAAGCCAATCGCACGAAGGCGAGCCCCAAGACGTGATGGCGCGCTCTTCCCAGAAGGGGACGGTCTGTTCGCTGCGGGGCCGCTCCAGCCTTCGGGCAAACGCTGTCAAACCCTGTCGCCGGTTCATCGCCGCAAGCCTCACACTCCTGCGGAACAAAGCCAGCGAAGATCGGTGCCGCAGCCTGGCCCACGCTGAACAGTGCCTCCACAGCGTCGTGAGATCCCCACGTCGGGCCAGATCAACGAAGTAGCCGAGTGGCGCACCCAGCACCAGATCACCGCCTTCGCCGACCAGATGCGTCGTACCGCTCGCGGCAGCCATACGCAGCCGGACAGGACCCATCGCAAGTCCGCTCGGATGCGGCAGATCGGCCGAGACAGGCCAGTCCTGGTATGGAAGATGCTGTCCGACCGCCGTGACGACGCGATGCCGGAACCGCGGGTCGAGGCGCCCGCACAGCTCCGCGTACCGCACGTCGTCGTCGACTGACGCACCTTCTTGTGCGTACGTCACAACGGAAAGCTCATCGACCTCCCGCGCAGCGAGAAAGGCGAGTGACGTGGAATCAAGGCCACCGCTGAAGTCCGAAGACAATGCGGCCCCGGTTGAGGTACGAGCGGAAATGGCTCCGCGAAGGCATTCCCGCAACTCTTCCGCGCAGTCGTCGAAGCGTCTGCTCTCGTCGGCGATCAGAGGTGTCACGCGTGTCGTATCTCCGGCAGAGACGCGAAATGCTGTTCCCGGTTCAAGCTGGCGAACACCGCTGAACGCGGTCCTGCTCACCAGCAACTCCGGCACCTGAGGGAGGACGATCTGCGCCGCGAGATGAACCAGATCCGGCCGCCTACCAACCTGTTCCGTCACTTCACCAGCCCGCGAGCCGAACACCACGCGTTCTCCAGCGGTCGCCACATACAGCGGGAACTGGGCAGAGGCGTCGGACACCAGCACGACGTCCCGTTCTTCGACCAACGCAGCCGAAAAGGCGCCAGGCAACGACATCAGTCGACGGAGATCGCCTTCGGCGGCACGAACTTCGGCGTCGCTCGCAATGCACTGTCCGATGAGGACAGTTGTGACGCCGAGTCCTTCGACCTCACGACACGAACTGTGGTCGAGCGCGAGCCGCGGCCTGCCCGCCGAATCCGGCGCAGACGCGCTCGACCCGATCAGGTGAACGACTGCCCAGCGGGGTCGCCACTGCCGCTGGAACTTCCACGAGTCACCACGACCACTTTTCCGGCGTCGAAGACAGCTGGAGGTTCATAGTGCGAAATGCACGGATCGTCGACCTCGGGGAAGCCATCATCATCGCTGGTCATGGCCATTCGCCCCCTACGACAATTCAGAGAGTCCGCATCACATGACTTTCAGCAACAGCCTACGGGGCTGGAGACGGTCCCTGAAGGCCCGACTGGGGGAAGCCGCCACCAAGGCACGGAGCAAGCTGAACCCGCACGTCCGAATTGCGTGACCGGCAAGCATGCTTGAGGATTCACGCGAGCTTCGAGTTGGGGGCTCCACTAAATCCAGACAAGAGGTCTGGCATGATCTTGACGCTTCAGTATCTTCAAGTTGAAGCAAGGGCGTACACTAGCTAGAGTCGATTGGGTGCTGATGACTTCTGACGGCAAGATGCACGACGCACGCAAGTTGCTGAGCACGCGATCCGATTCGATTCGCGAGAGCAACAAGCGACGAGTCCTGCGCGCGGTCATGGCACAACCTTCGACTCAGGTGCAGATCGCCCGTCGTACCCAGTTGTCGCAGGGCACCGTCTCCGGGGTCGTGCAGGAACTCGAAGCCGAACGCGTCTTCCGGATCGACGGAAGTGACGGCGAGCGGGGCAAGCGGATCAGCATCGGCGCGGTGCGTGGTGTCGCGGTAGGCATCGAGGTCGGCCACGACCGCCTCACCGTCGCGGTCCGGCGCGTCGACTCAGAGGAAACACACCACCAGGTCGTGAACCTCGGCGTGGCACAGGGACTGGACGCGTGGCGCCGCGAATGCGTCCAGATGATCCAGACTCTCGTGGCCAAGACCGGCCTCGGGGACGAGCACATCGTGTCCATCGGACTCGGCTTGCCGGCGGCCATCGACCCGCGCACCGTGGAGATCTCCCAGGTCGCCTCCTCCCTCGACTGGGATCTCGAAGGCCATCCCGCCGAGTGGTTCAAGAGGGAGTTTCCCAAGGTCCCGGTCATCCCGGACAACGAGTGCAACTTCGCGGCGTTCGGCGAACACCTGTACGGGCAGGGGCGAGACCGGGAGACGATGCTCTTCGTGAAGTCGTCCGCCGGTATCGGCGCGGGTCTGATCATCGGCCGGAACATCATCCGTGGCCGCCACGGCCTCGCGGGCGAGATCGGACATCTCACGATGGACCCGCTCGGCGTCGTCTGCCGCTGCGGAAGCCGCGGTTGCCTGGAGACGCTCGTCGGCGGCGCCCGCCTGATCGAGCAGGTTCGACTCGCGTACGCGGGCTACCAGGTCGACCTGCCCACGAACCTGGAGAACCTCATCGGGAGCGCGAAGAGGAACGACAGGGTGTGTCGGCGCGTACTGGAGGACGCCGCGAGCAACATCGGCCTCGCGCTCGCCAGGGTGTGCAACATCGTCAACCCCGAGCTGATCGTCATCGGCGGCGAGCTCGGCAGAGCCGGCGACCTGGTGCTCGGTCCCGCGACCGCGACGTTCCGCAAGAACGCTCTTGAGGGAATGTTCACCCACCCCGAACCCACCGAGATCAAGCAGTCTGAACTGGGCATGCTGGCGGGCGCGAAAGGTGCGCTTGGGTTCGCACTGACGATCGACCTGCAGCCGAGCTGATCTACGCCGCAGTAACGCACAAGTCGAACCCCATCGACCTTCAATTTGAAGTACGCTCCCTCGTGGGACTGGCTACGCGACCATGAGGGCGGGCTGCAGCATGCTGACGACCAACACCGCAAGACCGAGGTTGTGGGCTCTCGTCGACAGAGTCGCGCGAGAGCTCCCACCGGCACCGCGAGGAACCACCCACCGGCGTTCGCCCATGCTGTGCGGCCGGACATCTCGCGTCACCGGTGAACACTGTGGCCCTTGAACGGCCCGACCTCGGGCCTGCCGCTCACGACGCTCGCTACTGGGAGACCTTCCGAAGCGAGTTGATCTTCTATTGCTTCGTGCGGACCTTCGTCTCCGCCATCCAGCTGTACCGGGAGACGCGGGTCTTCAGGGGCGACACCAGGGTGAAGCTCGTGTGGGTCCACTGCCCGGGGTCGAAGCTGGAGCACCCGCTCGCCGACTGGTTGCTCAGCAAGAAGATCCACCTGGTTCCGTACGAGGAAGCGACGAAGGGGCGCCGCGACCTCATCATCACGACCAGTGAGTGGATCGATCCCATCCCCTTCGCGCCCACGCCCGTCGTGGTCATTCCCCACGGCCTGGGATTTCACAAGTACGTGCAGGATCCCGTCACGCTGCAATACCGGCTGGCAGGGCTTGCGCGGCCCGAAGGTCTGCGCACCGGGCAGGTGACGCAGGTGGTGACGCACCCGGATCAGGAACGCCAGCTGGCGGCGGCGTGCCATGACAGCGTTGGCAGGACCGCGCTCGGCGGGTGCAGCAACTTCGACCTCCTGAGAAACAGCCGCGGTGAGCGTGCGGCCTACCGCGAGGCGCTCGGGGTCGCGGACGACCAACGGCTCGTGGTGATCAGTTCCACCTGGGGGCCCGAGTCGCTGTTCGCCCAGCAGTTCCACCTGATCGACCGGCTGCTCGCCGAGCTTCCTTTCGAGCTGTACAAGGTCGTGACGTTCCTTCATCCCGGGGTGTGGTCGTTCGAGGGCGAGGACGAGATCCTGCGGCGCCTGAGCCGGCACGTCCAGTCCGGCGGGCTGATGGTCGTTCCGACCACGGAGGGCTGGCACGGGACGCTGGTGGCCGGTGATCTACTGATCAGCGACAACGGGTCGGTCACCCTGCACGGCGCGATGATGGACATCCCGCTGTTGCTCGCCACGTTCAGCGAAAAGGTCGTGCCGGGCACGGTGATGGCCGATCTGGGGCAGAGGGCCACCTTCATCGATCTCTGTGGTGACCTGCGACAGCAGATCGAGGACGAGATCGAGCAGCACGACAGCACCAGAGCGGACGAACTCGTGGCGCGGATGATCGCGCGGCCGGGTGAGTCCGGGGTTCTGCTGCGCGAACTCTGCTATTCCAAGGTCGGGCAGCCTGTGCCGAACGACGAGCTTGAGGTACGCACAGCGCCAGTCCCCGTGCCGATGCCCAGCGCGGCGCACTCCTTCCGCTTCCACTTCCGGTTCGACGCGGACACGACGGTCGTGGGCGACATCTACCCCGCTCACTTCCGGGAGAAGCTCGGCCACGCCGAGGAGAGGCTGCTGGTCGAGATCGGCGAGCGAGACCACCGCAGGTACGTCAACGCCGCGATCATCGCGGATCCCAAGACCGTCGCGGCCGACCTGGCGGAGACCCGCCTGGCCGGGATGATCGACAAGTTCGTCGGCTGCCGGATGGTGGCGGTGGCGAGCGGTGGCGGCTTCGAGATCCTCGTGCGGGACGAGCGGCGGTTCCGCGTCACCTACGACAGCGGGACGCCGATCCGGGTGCTCGCCGGCGCCTGCTATGAGATCCTGGTCGCACAGACTGAATTGAGCGGCGAATTCGTGGTGCGCACAAGTCTTGGTGACACCAAGATGACCGTCACCCCGCTCTAGACCGTCAACCGCCGCAGGTGTGCGACGAGCCCTTCGAGGTTCGGGGCGCCACTGGCCCTGCGGATGTGCAGCACCCTCGTCAGGTTCTCCCGTGCCGAGTGCAGGTCTCCCTCGTGTTCGGCGACCTCGGCGAGCACCTCTCTGGCCTCCGCCTCGTAGTGAGCGGCTTTCGATCTGGTGAAGACGCCGACGGCGTGCTCCAGTTCGCGTCTGGCCGCTGCCGTGTCACCGCTGCGAAAATGGGCGACGCCCAAGCTGATGGAGCCGCGGCCGGCCATGCGTTCGTCATTCACTTCGAGCAACAGCCGGTGCGCGCGTTGGAGGATTTCCAAAGCGGCCGTTTGGTCTCCGTGTGAACTCGTGGAACGTCCGAGGAAGTACGTCGCCAAAGCCACGCCTCGTCGCTCGCCTGCCTCCGTGTTGCGTTCGATCGCTCGTTGATATGCCTCGGTGGAGCGACTCGGATCGACCTGATCCCGATAACGGCCGGTGAATTCCCACACCGAGGCGATCAGGACGGTGTGCTGCGACCTTTCGGCCAGCACCAACGCCCGGTCGAGGCACTCCCGCGCACGATCCAGCTCGCCCAGTTCGGTGTACGCCCGTGAGACGACGCTGAGCAACCGGGCCTGCGCCGCGAAGTTGCCCGCACGATCCGCCGCCGCCGCGCCGATCTCGCTGGCCTCGATCCAGTCGTCGAGGAAACGGCGGTTGAGGTACAGCGCGTGCAACGCCTCGCACAGCTGCCAGGCCGAGTCGTCCCACCCGTGCTCGGCCATGGCGTGCAGGACACCGAGCAGGTTGGCTCGTTCGTCGCTCAGCCAGTCCAGCGCCGCGGCTTTGCCCGTCTCGCCGGCGAAAGGATCGGGCTGTCCTTCGAGCAACGGCTGAAGGTCGCCGATGCGCATGCGTTTCCCCATCACCGCGCGGTCAGCGAAGGCGGCCTTGGTCAGGTAGTGAACGCGGATGCGTTCAAGCACCAACGCCCGCTGCTCGACCGAGTCCTCCTCCAGCGCGCGATGCCTCGCGTGCAGCCTCACGAGCTCGTGCAGGGCGAATCCGTTGCCAGGCAACTCGTCCAGGAGAGAGGCGTCGACGAGCACGTTCAGCAACCCGACGGCGCGGGCCAACGGGCAGTCGAGCACCACCGCGACGTTCTCGGCGTTGACCCTCCTGATTGGAGCGAGACCAAGGCTTCGGTAGAGGGTCGCGGCACCGGGCGGAAGGCTGCGATAAGCGTTGTCGAACACTGCAGACACGAGCGGTTCACCTCGCAATGAGAAGGCCGCGAGCCTGGTGGCCTCGTCCGCGAGTTCGCCGGCGAGGCACGCGATCGTCAGGTGGGGCCGCGTCATCAGCCTGGCCGCGACGATGCGCAGCGCGACGGGCAGTCCGGCGCAGAACTCGACGAGCTTCCTCGCCATGTGAGCCTCGGCCAGCACCCGCGCCGGACCGCAGAGCTCGCGGAGCAACGACAGGCCGCTCCTGTCGTCCAGTGGTTCCAGGGTGAGCAGGTGTGCTCCGTCGAGTGCCAACTCGGCGAGCCGGTCGTTGCTCGTGACCAGCACGACACTGCCGTCCGAGTTGGGTAGGAACGGAGGCACCTGGGCGGGTTCGGTCACGTCGTCGAGGACGACGAGCACCGGAGCGGCCGCGGTCCTCGTGCGGAACAGGTTGGCACGGGCCGAAAGCGTGGCCGGGATGTGTTCGTGCTGCACGCCCAGTGCGACGAGGCAGTCCGCGAGCGCGTCGTTCACGGGTGCGCCGGAATCCGTGCGGATCGCCGCGTAGTCGACGTAGAGCTGCCCGCCTGGGAACTGATCACCCCACTCGTGCGCCCACCGGCGGACTACCGCCGACTTGCCGACGCCTGCCAGGCCACTGATCACGACGATCTGCCTGGGCGCTGCCGAACTTCTCAGCACCATGCCGTCCAGAATGGACAGAATCGCCTCACGATCGACGAATCCCCGTGGCGTCGGCGGGATCTGCCGCGGCTGGCTCGGGGCCCCCTCGAACTGCCCGCTCAGCACGACATCTCCCGTGAGCGCGCCGATCTGCACCGAGTTCCCGGTCACGTCCCGCACGGTGTTCCGCGTGGAAGACCGCGTACTTCGCTCGTCGGGGTGCGATTCGCCCATGGCAGCTCCAGGACATCGGCTTCCGGCCCGGTCACCGTACCAACAACGGGCCCGAACAACCTTGCGGTTGTCCCTCTTCCGGCCAACCAGTCACCGGATCGGGCCAGTTCTTGACAGACGAAAGGGGCTGATTCGTCCACTACCTCGCGGTAACTTCAGCTTCCGGAGACGAACTCGTTCGCCGGCCTGCCCGGCACGTCGACGTCGATGGCGAACACCGCGCCGTCGTGCAGCGAAGGGCGGCGCAGGCCGTACTTCGCGGTGGTGACGAACAGGCGGCTCAGGTCAGGGCCGCCGAGGCAGACGCTCGTGGGCTGGCGGGCGGGGAGGCACACCTCCCGGTCCAGGCGGCCGTCCTGGCGGTAGCGGCGCACCGCGGACGCTCCCCAGAAGGCGATCCAGACGTTGCCCTCGACGTCGGTGGTCATGCCGTCCGGGGTCTGGTGCGGGGTGTGCAGGAAGACGCGGCGGGCGCCCAGTTCGCCGCCGTCGCCGACGTCGAAGCGGTGGACCACGCCCCGTGCGCTGTCGGCCAGGTAGAGGTGCCTACCGTCGTGGGAGAAGGCCGGGCCGTTCGGGATCGTCAGTCCTTTGAGGACGGGTGAGGGCGATCCCAGGCGGTGCAGGGCTCCGGTGCCGGGTTCGGTGTCGTAGGCCATGGTCGTCACCCAGAAACGGCCTGCCGGGTCAGCCACCGCGTCGTTGACCCGCATTCCCTCGTCCGCGAAGGTTTCTTGTTGCGGGCCGGTCAGCAGGCCCGCGCCGGTGCCGAACGCGGCCATCAGGTCGTCGCTGTCCCGCACTGGTGCCACGGCGCCCACGGGGACCGGAAGAGTGGCGATCTCCTTGAACGGCGCGGGAACGTCGCCTCGGGTCTCCAGGACGCGACCGGCCAGCAGGTCCACGACCACCAGCCTGCCGTTGATCCAGCGGGCGCCTTCGCCGAGTTCGAGTTGCTCGAAGTTCCACTGCGTCAGCGTCATCGGACGGTGCTCCCTGCTTGCAGGTCCAGCAGTTCCAGGTCGGCCCGGGTGGGCAGGCCCTGCCAGTCGCCGGGGGTGGCGACGGCGAACGCGGCCACGGCGTTGCCGCGCCGAAGCCGGGCTTCGACACCGAGACCGTCGAGGTGGCCGGAGAGGTAACCCGCGACGAACGCGTCGCCCGCGCCGGTGGTGTCAGCGACGGTGACGCGGTGGGCGGCGGCGGACCAGGTCCCGTCCGGAGTGCGCACGGTGGCGCCGTCCGCGCCGTGTTTCAGGACGACCTCGGGTACCTGGTGGTCGCCGGCGATCGGGAGTTCGTCGTCGGAGGCGATCAGCACGTCCACCCGTGCGAGAAGCGGCTGGATCGTCTTGCCCGCTTCCTCCGGCGACCACAGCTTCGACCGGAAGTTGATGTCGAGGCTGACCGTGCTGCCCGCCTCGTGGCCGAGGTGGATCGCCTCGGTGACGGCGGCGAGCGCGGACTCGCTCAGGGCCGGCGTGATGCCGGTGACGTGCACGATCCGCGGCACACCGGCGGCGAACGAGCGACGAACGTCCTCTGTGGACAAGCGCGACCCCGCAGAACCGCTGCGGTAGTAGAGAACGCGCGTGATGTCGGCGGTTCGCGGTTCGAAGAGGATCAGGCCGGTGGCGGCGTCCGACGTGATCCGGGCGGCACCGATGTCCACCTGCTCGGCCAGCAGCGTGCGGCGGACGAGTGAGCCGATCTCGTCGGCGCCGGTCACGCCGGTCCAGCGCACCGCGTGGCCGAGGCGGGCCAGACCGATGGCCACGTTCGACTCGGCACCGGCGACGGTGAGCTCCGCGGTTCCTCCCAGCCGGAACGGGCCGGCGGCGCGGAACGCACCCATGGTCTCGCCCAGGGTGAGCACGTCGGTCATGCCGTTCCTCCTGCGTGAGCGGTGATCGTCAGACGCCAGCGCACCGAACCCGAGGCGGGCACGACCGCGACCGGACGGGTGGTGTCGTGACGGTCGAAGGTGCGGCCCAGCATGGGTTCCACGCCGACGCTGCGGTACGGGTCGCCTTCCGGCCAGCCCTTCAGGTTGCGCCACAACGCGATGGCGACGGGCTGGCCCGCGCACTCGACGTGCAGGTCGAGCTGCTGATCTCCGTCGATCACGCGGATCTGGCCGCGGTCGAGCACCGCCCCCAGCGCCGTGCCGTCGTCAGGCCCCAACGAGTCCAGGCCCGCGGGCCACTCCCGCAACTCCGGAACCGGATCGGTGATCAGCACGGAAGTGCCGCCAGGAGCGTCCAACCGGGCGTTCGGACTGACGTCGAGCAGGGCGTGCGCCGCCCACACGAACCGGTAGCCGGGCTCGGCGATCAGCTCGTAGTCGGCGACGACCGCGCCACCGGTGGACGACATCGAGCGGCTGAGCGTGAAGTCGGGACAGTCCACTCCGGTCTCACGCCACGGTCTGCTCCACGCGTCGCCGTGATCGGGCAGGCCGCGCACCGTCGGAACGCACTCCTCCAGGCCGCCCGCGTCGACGAACGCGGAACCCGGCGTCACCCCGGCACGCGCGGAATCGACTCGGTGCCACAGCCACTCGCGGTCGGCTGCGCGCAGCGAGGTCCAGCGCCCACCGAGGTCGTGATCGACCTCGACGGACAGCGGCACAACCCTGGTGACCTGCACGGTTCGTCCCTGACATGATCAATCAGCAGTTAATTACTAATTTATCTTGCCATGGGTCGCCGCCAGGACCAACAGTCAGCTCGTCGTGCAGGCCGTCCCGTTGAGCGTGAACGACGCGGGCGCGGTGTTCCGGCCGCGGACCGAGCCGAGGAACCCGATCTCCACCTCACCGCGGGGTGAGATCGTCCTCGTGTACTCGACGCTGGTCGCGGTGACGGCCGAACCCCGCTGGGACACCGACGCGTTCCACATCTGCCGCACGGTCTGCCCGTCGGCGAACGTCCACTTCAGCGTCCAGCCGTTGATCGCGGCACCGCCGGTGTTCCTGATCGTGATCTTCCCCTGGAACCCGTCCTGCCACTGGCTGTCGAGCCGATAGGTGACCGCGCAGGGTGGCGGCGGAGTGGTCGTCACGACGGGAGGCGGCGAAGTGGTCGTGGGCACGGACTTCGGCGGCTCGACGCGCTGCGCGAGAGGCGGAGCGGTGGTCGTGGTCGTTGGCACGGCGTCCATGCCGTTGCAGGGCGCTCCCCACAGACCGCGGTCCGCGCGCGCCGCACCGAGTTCGGCGTCGGCGAGCGCACCGGCGGCGGCCTGAGCCCTCAGCACACCCTCCCGCACGGCGAGCAGCGCGTAGTCGGTGCCGTCCTCCAGCCGGAGGTTCACCTCGCCGGGCGTGAGCGAACTGACGCGAACAGGCTTGGCCAGCAACGACTTCTCGGCGAACGCGCGCGCGGCGGCCGCCCAGCAGTCCGCGGGCGGCGCCAGCAGCGAGACCTGGACGCGCTGGCCGGTGTCGAGCTCGACCGTGCGGCCGTCGATCACCGCGCGCACGACGGCCGGCAGATCACCGGTCGCCTCGTTGACCAACGTCGGCTGACGCACCTGCACCGGGGCGGCGACGGGACGTGACTGGCCCTCGACCGTGCACGCGCACGTCAAAAGAACCATGAGAAAGGACAAGGACTTCCGCAACACCAGGGACTCCCGCGCACGTTCATGCAAACCTGCACGACCGTAGCGGTCTCCGAGCCCTGCTCACATCCACCGTTCGGCCTTGATCAACCGCGGCGGCGGCGCCGCCTGGACGAGCGGCCACCTGTGACCATTTCACCGATCATTGGGGCATAATGGCAATGTGCCTCGCCCCAAGCATGTTCCCGCGGACGATCTGGAATTCCCCGCCGAGCTGGATCCGGACCGCCCGAAAGGCGACCAGCTCAGGGAGATTCTGGAGGCCGTCGCGGCCGATGCGGGGCCGGGCAGGCTGATTCCGTCGGAACGATTCATGGCCGAGCATTATCAGATCTCCAGGAGCACCGTCCGGCTGGTGATCAACCGGCTCGTGGCCGACGGGCTGCTGTACCGCCAGCACGGCAACGCCACCTTCACCGCGGAGCGTCCTCCCACGCAGATCGACATGCTGACGTCGTTCACGCAGGACGTCGAGGCGCGTGGCTCGACGCCGGGGGCGAAGGTGCTGGTGGCCCTCGTGGAATCCGCGGGTGCCGAGATCGCCGGACGTCTGAACATTCCTCCCGGCGCGCCGGTGTTCCGGCTGGAAAGGCTCCGTTCGGTCGACGGCGAACCGTTCGCACTGGAGCGCACAAACCTCTCGCTCGACCATTTCCCCGGTATCGATGAATTCGACTGGGCGACGCACTCACTGCACAGGACGCTCACCGAACGGTTCGGTGTGATTCCGGACTGGAATGACACGGCGATCAGCGCCGTGTTGCCACCGGCTCAGGACGCGGCGCTGCTGGCGATTGAGCCGAGCCAGCCCTGTCTCGTGCTCAAGGGCACGCTGCACGCGGCGGACGGCCGGGTGATCGAGGCGGGGCGCTCGCTCTACCGGGCCGACCGCTACACCGTGTTCACCACCGCACGCCGGTCGCGGTGAGCGCGTAAAAGCTCGACGCAGCGATCCACCAGCACCTCTGACGCGCCCTGTTCCACCAGCGCGATGTAGGACTCGTAGAGGCCCTCGCGGTAGGCGTCGTGGTCAGGCAGGTAGCCGGCGTAACCGTCGGTGTAGCCGATCACCCTGGTGTGCGCGTACGGGCTGGCGGCCCTGATGCGCAACGCGATCGAGGAGAACAACTCGAACGGCGTGTGCAGCCAGGCGACCTCCCCCAGCGACACGACGGTGACCGGCACCTCCGCCTCACCGGGCAACCCCGCGGCGGCCAGGGTGCTGAGCATCAGCGTTCCCTCGTACCTGGTCTGCGCGATGCGGACGGCAGGATCGTTCTCCTTGGCGGGCAACATCTTCCGCCATCCGCGTTCGGCACCCTCGCGCAGCTGGCGGCACTCGGCGAGCGACGGCAACGAGCGGTGGGGCAGTCGCAGCACCGTCCGCGTCAGCCGGATCGGTTCCTCGACGGGCCGACCGGACGACAGCAGTCCTGTGATCGACTCGGCGAGCCTGCCACCGAGTGCGGACACCTCGGCGTGACCGCGTCCCTGGCGGACGAACCGCGAGCTGGCATCGCCCGCCGCGCCCTGCAGGAACGCGACCACCGGGGCGAGCCCGGCCAGTTCCCTGCGGGTGGCGCCCGGCCAGTCAGCCGACCAGTCGAGGTTGTCGGCGCCCAGCACGGTCGGATGGCTGGCGTAGTCGAAGAGCAACGCCGCCACAGCACCGTCCGGGTGGTGCAACGTCAGCACGCCCACCGATCCGTCGTGCGGCCCGTCCTGCCGGTTGCGGTTGCCGCCGACCCGCGCCGCCGCGCCCTCGTGCCAGCGAGCGCTCACCGGTGTCCGATGTGGACGGATGCCACGGGCCACCGTCCCCACCTGCTCGGTCAGCCGTTCGACGAGTTCGGGTTCCCGCTGCGCCGGCATCCCCGGATGGATCGCCCCGGTCCACCCGTCCGGCCCGGAATGCGTGTGCGACGCGCACACCAGCACGCGGTTGGCGGGAACCCCGGTCTCCTGCGCGACCACCGCCGCCAGCGCGCGGGTGAGCGAGACGTCGGTGGCCAACGCGTCCAGCGTC
The DNA here is from genome assembly GCF_044387305.1 of Lentzea sp. NPDC020367. Classification (NCBI taxonomy): domain Bacteria; kingdom Bacillati; phylum Actinomycetota; class Actinomycetes; order Pseudonocardiales; family Pseudonocardiaceae; genus Lentzea; species Lentzea sp. NPDC020367. Next base: position 112,153 of record NZ_JBIRVV010000003.1, read on the forward strand.
ACCCACACCACGCCCGGATCGTCGTCGGAGGACAACCAGACCAGCGTGGCCTCCAGGTCGTCGTGCACGCCGGTGGCGACGCCCTCCCTGGACAGGTAGCCGCCCATCGGGTGGCCGGAACCCGGCGTGATCACCGTGCGGCCGGCGGCGAGCAGGAGCGTCATCGAGTCAGCACCGGCTCGGTCAGGACTCCGCCCCGTCCGGCCGTCTGCGCCAGCACGGCCAGTTCGTCCACGTCACCGTCGCGCACCAGAACCTCCAGCAGCATCGGCAGGTTGAGACCGGTCACGATCCGCACACCACCCCGGCGGGCCGCCAGCAGCTTCGCGGCGTTGGCCGGCGTGCCTCCGGGAAGGTCGGCCAGCACGAGCACCTCCGGCGCGGCGCCGACGAGGTCCGCGAGCCGTTCTCCGTACGAGTCCGGGCTTTCCGCCGGGCCGAGCTCACAAACCAGGAGCCGGGACTGCGGGCCGACCACGAGCTGGGCCGCGTCGGCGACACCGGATGGCAGCGCGCCGTGCCCGGCCAGCAGGACGGGTGTGGTCATCGGTCGTTCCTAACTCTTGGGCGCGGCGGGCGCGAACCAGCCGAGCCAGCCCAGCGTCACGCCGACCACGACGAAGATGCCGATGACCAGCACGGGCTTCAGCCTGGCCTTGGTCAGCAACAGGTACGCCGCGGCGGTGACGAGCACGGGCAGCAGGTGGGGCAGCAGTTCGTCCAGCCGGTCCTGGATCGGCACGGTCTGGGTGACCTGCTCGCCGTCGACCGTCGTGGTCTGCCGGTACGTCAGCGTGGTGACGACCTTGACGATCAACGGGATGAACCCGCCGAGCACGACGAACCCGAGCACGGTCGCGCCCCGGGAGAGGCGGTCCAGCGTGCCGACGGCGAAGCGGGCGACCAGCCTCTTGCCCTCGCGGTAGGCGAGGCGGAACTGCCAGCGGCGCACCAGCGCGTACGGGACCAGCACCATGACCATCGCGAACGCCGGGCCGAGCCAGTTGCCCTGCAGGGCGAGCGAGGCGCCGATGGTGAAGACGATGCTGTTGTAGAGCGCGAAGACGAGGGTGTCGCCGATACCGGCCAGCGGCCCCATCAACGCGACCTTCGTGCTCTCCGCGGACTCCGGCGAGCGCGCCTCCTCCATCGCGATCGCCGAGCCGAGGATCAACGGCCCGCCCACCAGCACCGAGGTGTTGAAGAACTGCATGTGCCGCTGCAGCCCCAGCGCGTAGTCGTGCGCGTCCGGGTAAAGCCTGCGCAGCACGGGTTCCATGGCGTACGCGAACCCGAGTCCCTGCATCCGCTCGTAGTTCCACGACACCTGGCTGGACCAGAAGTACCGCCGGTACGCCTTCTTGAGGTCCTGTTCCGTGAGCCGACGGTCCACATCGGACTCCTCGGCCGGTTCGGCGGGCACCGGTACCTGCTCGCCCCGGCCGACGACCAGGAACGCGATCGCGACGCCCAGCAACGCGATGCCCAGCAACGGCACCTTCATGTAAGCGAACGCCACGAACCCGATGAGCAACAGGTACCAGTACTTCGACAGCCGCATCATCGACAGCAGCAACGCGAAGCCCACCGCGGGCAGCAACGACCCGGCGAGCGTCATGCCGTTCACGAAGCCCGCGGGAATTCCCTTGGTGAGGTTCTCGACCACACCGCTGGACGCCGTCAACGCGGCCAGGAACGTCGGAATCGCCCGGACTCCGCACCAGGGCACCAGGCCGAGCCAGTGAATCCTGGCCAGCCCGCGCGCGTCCCCCGCGGCCGCGTAGCCGTCGGCGCGGTGCACCATGCCCGTCGTGATCATCTTGCCGACCGGGTCCAAAGTGGACAGCAGCACGGCCGCGGGCAGCGCCACCGCGATGCCGACCGCCACCTGCGCGCTCAGCGGTCCCGCCGCGCTCCCCGCGAGCGCGGTGCCGACGATGGCCCCGGTCTGGTAGTCCGGAATCGTCGCGCCGCCGTACTGGTAGACCCCCAGAGCCACCAGTTCGAGCGTCGCACCGATCGCCATGCCGAGCAGCGGGTCACCGGTGATGAGACCGGCCACCGACCCCGCCACCAGCGGGCGTCCCGCGAAGATGAGGAAGGGTCCGAGCACGTCGTAGGTGCAGACGACGGCCCACAGCGTCAAAGCCAGTGCCACGAGCATCGGCTTCTACAGCCCCTTCTTGTCCAGCAACGCGGTGAAGTCGGCGGCCTTGTCCCGAGGCATCAGCTGCGCGACAACGGGAATCCCCTCGGCGGCGAGCCGGCGGTAGCCCTCCGCGTCCTGCGCGGTCACCGCGATCGACCTCGTCACCATCGTGTACTGCTCGCCGGGGCGGGGTGCGACGTTCCCGACGTTCACCACCCCTGGCCGCACCCCGCCCTCGACGAGCCGGAACGCATCGGCCGGATGCTTCGCTATCAGCATCACGTCCTCTCCCCAGACGCGTTCCACCACTTCGGCGACCGTGAGCACTTCGGTGGGCAGCCCCCTCGCTGCCTGCGGGAGCAACATCCGCTGCAGTTCGTCACCGGCGACCTCGTCGTTGCACACGACCAGCTTCCGTACGCGTAACCCCCCGGTCCACGCGACGGTCACCTGGCCGTGGATCAACCGGTTGTCGACCCGCAGATGTACTCCCGCCATGCCCACTCCCCCTGGTCAGCCGACGTGACCCCGATACTGGTGCAAACCAGTATCCGCTGTCAACGGGCGGCACTGAACCGGCCCAACAGGGCCTCGGTTCCACAGTGGATGCACAAGAAAGGTCATGACGAAGGACGCAACAAAAACAGGCCGCAACCTGCGAAACTCTCGCGGTTCACGGCCTGTGCGCACTTCTGAGTTGGTGCCCCCGGTGCGACTCGAACGCACACTGGACGGATTTTGAGTCCGCTGCCTCTGCCGATTGGGCTACGGGGGCGTAGCTGGGTGAACTGTAGCGGATCACCCAACCGAGTTTCTTGTGGGGACCCCTACGACTTAACGAGTCGGCCGATCGCCGCCGACGCCTCCGCGAGCTTCTGCTCGGCCACCGGACCACCTTCCGCGGCGGCCTGGGCCACACAATGCTTCAGGTGCTCGTCGAGCAACCCCAGCGACACCGCCTGCAGGGCCTTCGTGGCCGCGGAGATCTGGGTGAGGACGTCGATGCAGTATTCGTCGTTCTCGACCATGCGCTGGAGACCACGGATCTGTCCCTCGATGCGGCGCAGTCGCTTGAGGTATGCGTCCTTGTCCGCGGTGTACCCGTGCATCGGCTCCTGACCTTCCCTACCCCTGGCGGGTATGTCGAGGATACCTGCACCGGATGGGGGTGCGTTATGTGCGACGCTGCTCCGTCGGCTGGAATGGGGAAGCGTCCGGCAAGCCCAGCAACGCCCCGAAGTGAGACGAGTAGCACCACATTTTGGACCCATAACACCCGTGTGGTTTACCGGGTAAATGCCCCGACCGGGCGGTTGCGGTCACATTTTAGCGGCGAAAGGTTCGCCGTTTTTCCTCGTGTGGACTATGGTGTTGTCGAAGCACGTGGTTACGTCGAGGATCCGCGTGCTATGTGAGTACCCAACGGAGGAACAGTGGCACAGCAGACCGTCGTCCAACTCATCGACGACCTCGACGGCGGAGAAGCCGACGAGACCGTGACCTTCGCACTTGACGGTGTCGAGTACGCCATCGACCTGTCGAAGGGAAATGCGGAGCGGCTTCGCGAGTCGCTGGCGGACTTCGTCGGCAAGGCCCGTCGTGCGGGTGGCCGCAAGCAGCGCAAGGGCACCGGCAAGTCCACGGTCAAGGCCACCGACAAGGCTGAGGCGCAGCGCATTCGTGACTGGGCCCGCGCGCAGGGGCACCAGATCTCGGACCGCGGTCGTATTCCGCAGAACCTGGTCGTGCAGTTCCAGGAAGCGCACGCCTCCTGACCTGGGCGAACAAGCGAGGTTTCCACACGTCGGCCGGCTGGCCGGCCGACGTGTTAACCCAAAGATCTAACACATCCCGGTTCGTTCACACTATCCCCGGAACGCGGGATCAACGACCTGGAAAGTGCGCCCCGAACAGGCGCGACACCGCGGCGGCCTTGACCGCTGTCTCCTCGAATTCCTCGTCAGGGTCGGACAGTGAGATGACTGCTCCACCGACTCCGAAACTCACCTGGTCCCCGTTCGTGACCAGCGTTCGGATGACGATGCTGAAGTCGGCGGCTCCGTTGAGCGAGAAGTAACCGAGCGCTCCCGAGTACACCCCACGTGGACCGGCTTCCAACCCATCAAGGATCTGCATGGTCCGGATCTTCGGCGCACCGGTCATGGAACCACCGGGAAACGCGGCTCGAACACATCGGACGGCAGAACTGTCCGGCCGAAGCCTGGCCCGCACGGTGCTCACCAATTGGTGTACGGTCGCATAGGTCTCGACGTCGAACAACCGCGTCACCTCGACCGAACCCACTTCCGCGCACGTGCCGAGATCGTTGCGGACGAGGTCCACGATCATCAGGTTCTCCGCGCGGTCCTTGACCGATCGCGCCAACGTTGTGCGCAACATCTCGTCGTCCGCGGCATCAACACCTCGCGGCCGCGTCCCCTTGATCGGCGATGACTCCACGACGCGATCTCGGCCCACCCGCATAAATCGTTCGGGTGACGTGCTGAGCACGGAGAGGTCACCGAAACGCAGCAACGCCCCGAACGGAACGGGATTAGCGGCGCGAAGCAGCCGATATGTGTCCCACGGGTCGAGCGTCGCACGCCACGACATCATGTTCGTCAGGCACGCCTCGTAGGTCTCCCCCGCCGTGATCGCTTCCTGGCACGCGCTGATCAGCTTCAGGTAGTGCGCGCGCGGATGGCGCAACGTCACCTCGGACACGACCGGCCGGGAAGGCTCCGGCAATGGCCTGAGCTGTCGCAGAACCGCCGAAACCTCCTCGAACCAGGTGTCATCGGTCAGCGAGAGCAAATAGACGCAATCATCAACATGGTCGATGACCACGGCACGGTCCGCGAAGACGAACGACGCGTCAGGCTGCTCCGCGCGGTGCGTGAAGTCGCCGCCGCACTCCGCCTTCAGTTCGTAGCCGAGATAACCCACCCACCCGAGGGCGAAGTCGAACGGAACGTCCGGCTGCTCGACGCCCCACGCCGCCAGGTCGTCGTCCAACCAGGAAAAGAAAGAAGGACAAGGCCGCGGCGCTCCGTCGAGGGTGAGCACCTGGTCCTGCACGGAGTACCGCGCGACGCGGGCGAGGGGCCCGGAGGCGTCCCCCATGAACGAGAACCGCCCGCCTGACCCGCTGTCCAGCCAGAACGCGGCCTCAGATGCCCCGTGCAGAGCCGCGAACACCTCTTCCGCGTCCACGGCCACACCCAGCTCGCGGACGTGCACAGGGCGCTTCTGAGGCGTTGAGCGAACCAGCACCGGTTCCGGCACCGCGGCCGTCCGGGTCGGGGTCAGCGCGGCGAAGTTCGCGAGCATCTCGCGGCCGAATTCGGTGCAGATCGATTCGGGATGGAACTGCACACCCCACGCGGGTCTGTCGAGAGCGCGCACTCCCATAAGCACGGAGTCGTCGCTCCACGCGATGGCTTCCAAAGAAGAAGGCAGATCCGTGACCGCCAGCGAGTGGTATCGCACGACGTCGAACGGCGAGGGCAGCCCCGCGAACACGTCGACGCCCGTGTGCGTGACCGGCGAAACGATCCCATGACGCGGCACGGGCGCAGGTCCCACGACGGCGCCGTACGACTGACACAGGCCCTGATGACCCAGACACACGCCCAGCAACGGAATGGTGGCGTGGTCGATCACCGCGCGGCAGATGCCGAAGTCGGCGGGATTGCCCGGCCGGCCGGGTCCGGGAGAGATCACCACGTTGTCGAACGACCGCAGCGAGGCAAGCCGGAAGCGCGGGTCGTCGTTGTGGACGACCACGGGCTCGGCGCCGTTCACCTCAGCGAGGTGCTGAAAGAGGTTGAACGTGAACGAGTCGTAGTTGTCGATGAGCAGGGTACGCATTCCAGGACGGCACTCTACCTGGCAAAACACCCGATCGGAGCAGCGAGAGAGGGCGGCCACAAATCGTGACCGCCCTCCGAACTCGAACGCGAACTCAGCTACCGAGCAGGAACTTCGGATCCGCCGTGAGCGCCGCCATTTCCGGCGCGAAGAACGGCTGCCTGTCCAGCTTCGGATAACCGCTGTACGAGTACTCCTCCGCCTGCGTGATCGTCACCGTCCAGCCGTTGGCCGCCCGGTAGGACGCCGTCGTCGCATTGCCCAGTGCGGGGTTCACGGGAGAGGCGACCCCGACCTGGTTTCCTGCGACTTCGTAGATCTTGCAGTCGGCGCCCTCACTGCCGTGGGCGCGGTTGGCCACCGCACACGGCTCCGTCAGGTTCTTCGGATTCGGCGTGGTCACGGTCACGGTCAGCTGGCCGACCTTGTCGTCCTTGCGCACCGGCACGTACGCCGTGTACTCCCAGATTTCGGGCGTCTCACCCTTGTTGCTCGAGACCTGAGCCTGGGCGCGGAGCATGCCGCCGTGCATGGCCGGATCCTTGTACTTCAGGTCCGGCGCCTCGTACCCGGCCGGCACGGACGCCCTGGCCAGGTTCAGCAACTGCGTGCCGCGGTCGGCCTGCGGCCCGCTGGTGGCCGTCCGGTCGGACTGCCCGACCGGCCACTGCTCGCCCCACTGCGACCCCGTCGCGGCGGGATTCGAGCTGCTGCTCTGCCCCGCGCCGACCAGGTAGTCCTTCGTGCCCTGCGGGTTCAGCGCGAACGCCGACCCGAGCCCGACACCGACCACGAGCACGGCGACCGCGGCCCCGGTGATGGACGCCCGCCGCTTGGAACGGGCCTTGTGCGCCCTGTCGAGCGCGATGCCCGGATCCATCGACGGCGGCGGGCTGCTCGCCACCACCACATCCTGAAAAGCTCGCTTGAGGTCCTGTTCGTTCATCGAACCCTCTCCTGCTGTGCGAGCAGACCGCGCAGCGTCTGCAGCCCCCGCGCGGCCTGACTCTTTACGGTTCCTTCCGAACACTTGAGAACCGTGGCCGTCTGTTCGACGGACATGTCCTCCCAGTACCGCAGGACGAGGCACGCACGCTGCTTCGGAGGCACCTTCGCCAGCGCCTCCAGCAGCACCATCCGTTCCTCGGGGTAGACGCCCGGCGGAGCCGCCGAGTCGGTCAGGTCGTCACTCGCCGACTCGAACCGGAACCACCCGCGCCGTCGCTCGGACAGGAACGTCCGCACCAGGATCTGCCTGGTGTAGGCGTCCAGCGCCTCGTGCCGCTCGATCCGCCGCCAAGCCAGGTACAGCTTGGTGAAGGCCTGCTGCACGAGGTCTTCCGCGCGATGCCAGTCGCCGCACAGCAGGTACGCCGTGCCGCGCATGACGTCGGAACGGGCCGCGAAGTACTCCTGGAACGCGGCGTCCCGATCACTCATCAGGTTTCCCCCTAATCTGCGGTGCCGGGTTAGTCACGCCACGTGGGGCCTGGCGGGTTGCACGAAGTTCTGGAAACGCATACTGATGTCGTGATTTTCCTTTTGCTCCTCGGTGTCCCGGCAGCACTGGGCCATTTGTACCTGTGGCGGCGGCTGGTCGTGGACACGACGCTCCCCCGCACGCTCGGGCGCCGCATCGGCACCGTGGCGATCATCGGCGCGTTCGTGATGCTGATGAGCGCGCTGGTCGTCACGCGCAGGGTGCCGCCGGAGTACGGGAAGTTCTTCGCCTGGCCGGGGTTCGTGTGGCTGGCCCTGCTGTTCTACCTGGCGATCGCGCTCGGCGTCGCGGAGATCCCGCGCCGGATCCTGCTGAAGCGGGCCGCGCTCACGCCGGTGGCCGCCGGCGCCGGTCCCGCCGAACCCGTGGAGATCGTGCCGGACCCGTCGCGGCGGCTGTTCATCGCGCGCTCGGTGGCGATCGGTTCCGGCGTCGCGGCGGGCGGCGTCGTCGGGTACGGCATGACGCAGGCGCTGGGCGACCCGCAGTTGCTGAACGTGCCGGTAACGCTGAACAAGCTGCAGTCGTCGTTGTCGGGCTTCCGGATCGCGGTCGTCAGCGACATCCACCTCGGGCCGCTGCTCGGGCGTTCGCACACCGAACGGATCGTGCGGATGATCAACGAGCAGCAGGCCGACATGGTCGCGATCGTCGGCGACCTGGTGGACGGCACCGTCGCCGAACTGGGCGAGGCCGCGGCACCGTTGCGGGACCTGGTCTCCCAGCACGGCAGCTTCTTCGTGACCGGTAACCACGAGTACTTCTCCGGGCACGAGCAGTGGATCGCGGAGCTGGACAAGCTCGGCGTGAACCCGTTGCGCAACGAGGGTTTGACCGTCGCCGGCGGCATCGAGGTCGTGGGCGTGAACGACGTGACCGGCAAGTCCTACGACGACGGCCCGGACTTCGGCCGCGCTCTCGCGGGACGAAACCGAAACAACCCCGTAGTCCTGTTGTCACACCAGCCCGTGCAGGTCGCGGACGCCTCTTCACACGGCGTAGACCTCCAGTTGTCCGGTCATACACACGGTGGACAGATGGTGCCGTTCAACTTCCTTGTGCCGCTGCAGCAACCCAGCACCGCCGGGTTGTCGAAGGTGGACGACACCTGGCTCTACACCAGTCGTGGCGCGGGTTTCTGGGGTCCGCCGGTGCGCGTGGGCGCGCCCCCGGACATCACGATGATCGAGCTGCGTTCTGCTGGCTAAATCACACTCGGCTGTACTGGATTGCGCGATTGCGGTGTCAAGGCCGTAGAGTGGACGGCCGTGCCCGCGTACGGACCGCGAGGCGGATGAAGGGGGAACCCTGGGGAAATGACCGAGAGCTTCGCCGTCGACCGGCGTTACGAGGCAGAGGCTCGTATTCGGCGTTTCCTGGACCAGGAGAACCCGTCGACACCGTGTCTGGTGATCGACCTCGAGACGATTCGCGCGCGCTACCAGGCGATTCGCGCGGCGCTGCCGTCCATCGACATCTTCTACGCGGTCAAGTCGAACCCGGAGTCCGACGTGGTCGCCACGCTGGTCGCGGAGGGTTCGCACTTCGACGTGGCATCTCCCGCGGAGATCGACCTGTGCCTGGCGCGCGGCGCCGCACCGTCGTCGATCTCCTACAGCAACCCCATCAAGAAGGCCGCTGACATCGCGTACGCCCACTCCCGTGGCGTGCGGATGTTCGTGTCGGACAGCGAGCAGGACGTGCGGTTCGTCGCCGAGCACGCGCCCGGTTCGTCCGTACTGGTGCGGATTCTTGTCCACAGCAAGGGTTCCACCTACCCGTTCGGCAACAAGTTCGGTTGCGATCCGGAGATGGCGACGGATCTCTTGCGGCTCGCGCACCAGCTGGGACTCGTTCCTCTCGGCATCGCGTTCCACGCGGGCTCGCAGCAACTCTCCGTCGAGGGCTGGGACTCCGGCATCGCCGACGCCGCGCTGATCGCCGCGAAGCTGCGTGCGGAAGGCATCGAGACGTCGACGGTGAACCTGGGCGGCGGGCTTCCGGCCGTGTACCAGGCTTCCACGCCTTCTCTCGACGACTTCGGCGCCGCCATCGAGGCGTCCATCGCTCGCCACTTCGGCGCTTTGCGTCCCAGGGTGATGATCGAGCCCGGCCGCGCGATCTCCGCCGAGGCCGGGATGATCCGTTCGTCGGTCGTGCTGGTGTCGCGGAAGTCCTATTCGGACGAACGCCGCTGGGTGTACATCGACATCGGCCGCTACCAGGGTCTCGCCGAGACCGAGGGCGAGGCGATCGCCTACGCGTTGCGGACTTCACGCGACGGCGGCCCGACCGGCCCGATCGTGCTGGCCGGCCCGACGTGCGACGCGGACGACGTCATCTACCAGCACACCCGCTACGACCTGCCGCTCGATCTGAAGGCGGGTGACCACGTGGACATCCTCCACGCGGGCGCCTACACCTCCTCCTACTCGTCCGTGTGCTTCAACGGCTTCCCGCCGTTGGCCACGTACTGCGTCTAAGCCTGTTCGCAATTCACATAGTTTGGAGTGATTGATGTCCGAAGCGCCCTGTCAGACCGAGGAGACCGTCGGTTTGTTCGCGGGACAGCACGTACTTGCAGAGCTCTCGGGTGTGAGCGCGGATCTGCTCGACGACGAGCAGTTCCTGCGGCACGCCCTTGGTGAGGTTCTCACGCAGGCCGACGCAACCGTGCTGGAGGTGATCTCCAAGAAGTTCGATCCTCAAGGAGTCACCGTGCTGGCCCTGCTGTCGGAATCCCATGCGTCGATCCACACTTATCCCGAAGTGGGTTCGGTGTTCGTCGACGTGTTCACCTGCGGTACCCGTGCGAAACCGGCGCTGGCCGTCCAACTACTCGCTGACGCTCTGGGCGCTGCTCATGTGAGCACGGACCTCGTCACTCGTGGCGTCAAGGAGCATGTCGCGTGAACACGATCAACGAGCCGCTCGCCGATGGCATGACCCGCCACTGGCAGGTGGACGAGGTGCTGGTCGACACCAAGACCGACTTCCAGCACCTGGTGATCGCCCGCACGGCGCAGGGTCTGTCGCTGTTCTGCGACAACGACCGCCAGTCGACGGAGTTCAGCCAGCTGACCTACCACGAGGCCCTGATGGTGCCGGCGCTGCTGCTGGCCGACACCGTCGAGCGCGTGCTGGTCATCGGCTCCTCCGAGGGTGTCGTGTGCCAGATGGCCGTGCAGCACGGAGCGACGGTCGTCGACCACATCGACATCGACGAGCAGGCCGTGAAGCTGTGCGCGGAGCACCTGCCGTACGGGTACTCGCTTTCGGAGCTGGCCGCCGCGGAGAAGGGTGACGGCCCGATCCGCGTGCAGTACATCGACGGGTTCGAGTACATCCGCACGACGTCGGAGAAGTACGACATCGTGCTGGTGGACCTGCCCGACGAGCGCGAGGAGGAGGCGCAGCACAACCGCCTGTACGGCGCGGACTTCCTGCGCATGTGCAAGGCGCTGCTGCGTCCCGGCGGCGTCGTCGTCAACCAGTCCGGCTGCCAGACGATGTGGCGCAACACCACCCTGATCCGCTCCTGGCAGCGGTTCAACGAGGTGTTCGACACCGTCGCCTACTACGGCTCCGACGAGCACGAGTGGGCGTACCTGTTCGGCCGCGCGGACGTCGTCGAGGACCCGACCGCGCTGATGGTCGAGCGGTTGAAGACGGCCGGGTACGAGCCGGAGTCGATCGACGACCTGGCGCTGGTGGGCAACAGCATTCCGCCCTACCGGGTGCGGCAGTCGCTGGCCTGATCGGTTTCAGATTGCGGAGAGGGGCGCTTCCCGTTGCGGGAGGCGCCCCTTTCGCTGTTCGTCAGGCGGCTGGCACCTAGTCAGGATCGGGTGGCTGCCGGACGTACTCGACCGGCGTGCTGGAGAAGTCGCGGTTCCACCAGACCCACAGTCGGCCACACCCAGGACAGTCGATCACCTGCCTGCTGACGCCCACCACGTCCGACAGTTCTTCGACGATGTCGTTGTCGAACTCGCCGTGCGAGAACATGAGCAGACCATGGTCGGGATCGTCGTCCCGAGTGATCGTGCCGCACTTGCACCTGAACTTCGCCACGTTTCTTCCCCCCACGGAAGTCCGCCGTCACCGATGGCGGTTCGTCCTGTGGAGGATAGGACCCGGTGGTCTCAGGCGAGTGACTGCTTGAGGAAGTCGACCTGCAGGAGGAGCAGGTTCTCCGCCACCTGTTCCTGCGGGGTCATGTGGGTGACGCCGGAGAGCGGCAGCACGGTGTGTGGACGGCCGGCGGCCAGCAGGGCGTTGGACAGGCGCAGGGTGTGGGCCGCCACCACGTTGTCGTCCGCCAGGCCGTGGATGATCATCAGCGGGCGGGAGAGCTTGTCCGCGTCGGCGATGAGCGAGTTCGCGTCGTAGATCTCCGGCTTGTCGTCCGGGTGGCCCAGGTAGCGCTCGGTGTAGTGGGTGTCGTAGAGGCGCCAGTCGGTCACCGGGGCGCCGGCGATGCCCGCGTGGAAGACGTCCGGGCGGCGCAGGACCGCCAGGGCGCTCAGGTAGCCGCCGTAGGACCAGCCTCGGATCGCCACTCGCGTGAGGTCGAGGTCCGGTTCGATCGCGGCGGCCGCGTGGAGGGCGTCCACCTGGTCTTCGAGGGTGGCGCCGGCGAAGTCGAACGCGATCGCGCGTTCCCAGGCGAGGCCCCGGCCCGGGGTGCCGCGGCCGTCGGCGACGATGACCGCGAAGCCCTGGTCCGCCAGCCACTGCGAGGCCAGGAAGGCGTTCTGGGCCGAGATGACGCGCTGGGCGTGCGGGCCACCGTACGGGTCCATCAGCACCGGGAGCTTGGTGCCGGGGACGTGGCCTGTGGGCAGCAACAGGGCGGCGCGGAGGTCGCGTTCGCCGAGGGTCAGCATGCGCGGGGACGCCTTGAGGACCGGGGTGTCCGCCCACGACTCGATCACGTGGTCGCCGACGCGCACCCGTGCGCCGAAGGTGTCCAAAGTGGCCGAAACGAAGACAACCGTGTCACCGCCCCGAACCGCGGAGTGCACACCGTCCTCAGAGGACAGTTGCTCGACGGTCTCGCCGACGGAGTAGACGTGCACCTGCGTCGGGTCGTCCGCCGAGGCGGTGACCAGGATCGAGTCGTCGGCGATGTCGAGCACCCGGCGCACCTGGAGGCCGGAGGTCAGGACGTCGTCGCCCACTCGGAGCGCGTACTCGTCGCCCTCCTCCACGATCCGCACGAGGCGACCGTCCGGCGTCCAGGCCGGAGCGCCGTCGGTGACCTCGAGCCACGTCGGGTCGGTCTCGACCGCGAGCTCGGTGACGGCACCGGTGTCGGGGGCCAGCGTGTAGATCGTGCGGGTGCGCTGGTCACGGGTCTGCGTGGTGATCAGCGGGGCGCCGCCGGACGACCAGTGCACGTCGTTGAGGTAGTCGAAGTCGAGCAGGACCGGCACGAAGGTGCTGTCCAGCGACACGACGTGCAGCGACACGGCGGCGTTGGTCGTGCCGGCCGCCGGGTAGGCGATCTCGGTGGCCGCGGTGGCGGGGTTCGCCGGGTCGGCGATGTACCAGCGCTGCACCTCGGCGTTGTTCACGCGCGCGACGATGAGGCGGTCGCCGTTCGGCTCCCACCAGTAGCCGCGATAGCGCGACATCTCCTCGGCCGCGATGAACTCGGCCAGGCCGAACGTCACGTCCTCGCCGTCCGGCTCGGCGACGGCGTAGTCCTCGCCCGAGGACAGCTCGACCATCCGCAGGGTGCCGTGCGTGACGTACGCCACGCGCCGCCCCGTCGGGTCCACGCGCGGGTCGATGACGCCACCCCGCGTAGGCAGCTCACGGACGGCACCGTCCGTCAGGTCGGCCACGTACAGGCGACCGGACAGCGCGAACGAGGCCACCGAGGCGTCCCGGGAGAGGGCGTAGCCGACGATGCCCGCGCCGGACTCACGCGTGCGCTCGCGGCGTGCCTTCTCCTCGGCGGGCAGGTCCTCCGGATCGGACAGCAGCGTCGCCGGGTCGGCGAGCAGCCGTTCGACGCCGGTGGACGTGTTCAGCTCCCAGAGCCCGTTCGCACGGCTTGTGGCCGTGGCCGGGCGGAGGAAGAAGACACGTCCGCCGTCCGCCGACACCGCGAAGGTCCTCGGTGCGCCGACGGTGAACCGCTGGGTGCGCGCCTGTTGGCGCGGGAAGGAGATGTCGTTGCCCACCCGCCAACACTAACCCGCGCACGCGTACCGCACGGGTGCTGTGACGTGCACTGCCTGGCGCGATACAGACCGGGAGGGGGTTGCGAGCGCCACCGCTGGGCGTGCGCTGCGGGCCGGTGGCACGAGGTTGGTAGTGCGCACGCGACGCTCGGGCTCAGCGGCGCGCGACGCGGGCGCACAGCACGGACGAACGCCGCGCCCAGCCTGCCGACCGGTCACGAGACCGCGACACAACCCGAGGCAAGGCACGAACGAGCCGCCGAACCGCGGGCTCCGCAGGCGCAAGCGCGCGACCGCGGAGCCCGCGAAAACGCGCCTAGCCCACCTTGCTCTTGGGAGGCAACGGAACGAAGCCGCTGGTGCGCCGCACGTACTCGGCGTAACCGGGACGGCGCGACACGATGTCCTTCTCCAGCAACGGTTTGCCGGTGCCCTTGGCCAGGAGCAGCGTCATGATCACCGGGCCGATGATCGTGAGCGCGGCGAGCCACGAATGCAGTGCGAACAGGTAGAGGCCCCACCACACGACAGCGTCACCGAAGTAGTTCGGATGCCTTGTGTAGCGCCACAATCCGCGGTCCATCACGGCGCCCTTGTTAGCCGGGTCCGCACGGAACCGGGAGAGCTGCCAGTCACCCACGGCCTCGAAGACGAAGCCGACCAACCACACGCCAGTGCCCAGCCAATCTAGCACTCCGAAAGGGGCCGAAAGGTGCTGTGCGGCCTGGATCGGCAGCGAGACGATCCACATCAGCACGGCCTGGGTCAGGTAGACGCGGTACATCCGCAGGCGCGGGTTTCCCTTGGCACGCCTCAAGATGTCCTGGTAACGCGGGTCCTCGTCCTTGCCCCGGTTGCGCGAGTGGATGTGCACGCCCAGGCGTACGCCCCACACCACGGTGAGGAGGGCGACCACCCACTGCCGAGTTGGTTCGCCCTCCGCGAACAGGAGCGTGATCACCGCGATCACGGCGAACCCGGGGCCCCACACGGAGTCGATCAGGTCGTAGCGCTTGCGGGAGTCCGCGTACAGGAACAGGCCGCTGAGCAGCAGCAGAACGGCCAGGAAGCTGATCAGGAAGCTCATCGGGCCACCAGCTCACGACGGACGCGCGGCATGCCGCTGCGGCCGTTCTCGCTCCTGCGCACCGCCAGGATCTGGTCCACGCCCATCCGGCCCTCCTCGAACGTCAGCGCGCCGCCCGCGAGGTACAGCCGCCAGACCCGCGCCTGTCCTTCACCGACCAGCGCGACGACCTCGTCCCACCGCTCTTCGAGAGTCTCCGCCCACGCCCGCACGGTCCAAACGTAGTGCTCGCGCAACGCGTGCACATCTCGGATCTCCAGGCCGGCTCCCTCGAGGAAGCCGGTGGTCGCGCTGACCGGGCGCATGTGCATGTCCGGCGCGACGTACGACTCGATGAACGCCCCGCCGCCGGGCGCGTTGTGGCCGCGCGACATCTGCTGCAGCAGCAGGCGTCCCTCCGGCTTGAGCAACCGGTGCAGCGTCGCGGCGTACTCGGGGTAGTTGCTCTCGCCGACGTGCTCGCCCATCTCGATCGTGGAGATCGCGTCGAACGGTTCGCCGCTCACCTCGCGGTAGTCCTGCAACCGCACCTCGACGCGACCGGTCAGTCCCTCGGCCTCGATTCGACCAAGGATGTGTGCGCGTTGCTGCGCGGAGATCGTCACGCCGGTCGCGTGCACGCCGTAGTGCTTCGCGGCGTGGATGATCATCGAACCCCACCCGCAGCCGACGTCGAGCAGGCGCATGCCCGGCCGCAGGTCGAGCTTGCGGCACACGAGGTCCAGCTTGTTGTGCTGCGCCTGCGCGACCGACTCGTCCTCGGACGTGAAGTACGCGCACGAGTAGGCCATGCTCGGATCGAGCACGAGCTGGTAGAAGTCGTTGCTCAGATCGTAGTGATGCGAAATGGCATCGCGGTCACGGCTCTTCGTGTGCAGCGCGCCCCGCAGCCGTGCCTCCTCCTTCGGCGCATCCGGATTGCGTCCCAGCACTTTCAGTTGCAATGCGAGTTTCGCGACCTCCGAAAGACGCGGCCGCCGGGTCACTCCCCGCCGGACGAGCCCCCAGATCTGCGAGAGACCGGTCGCGAGATCACCCTCCACATCGAGCTCCCCGCTCACGTACGCGCGCGCGAGCCCCAGCTCGTTCGGACTCCACACGAGCCTCCGCAACGCGTCGCGGGACCGGATCACGAGCACCGTGCCGTCCTGCGGCCCGGCCACACTTCCGTCCCAGGCTCGAAATCCGATTGGCAACGGCGCACCCAGCACCCGTTCGGCCATTCCCGCCAGCTGACCTGCGACGACCACCCTGCACCTCCTGCATGACCTGACTCCCCCCGACGTTCGAGACAGGACGAGGTTCGGTTCGTTTCTGAACCGAGACGCAACCCCGCCCGTATGGCCTCGATAGAGCGAACGGATGGACGAGGAGGACATGAGTGTGATCCGACGTAACCGCATTGCCATCGGGCTCGCCGCGGGACTGGCAGTTGTGCTGGGTCTGGGTGTCTGGAGCGCCACTGGCAGTGGCACGAACTCCAAGCCGGTGGCACAAACCGAAACCGATCTGGGCGTCCTCGGTGACTACGGCGACGTGGGTCAGCCCCCGGTACTCCAGGAGCCCGCGCAGGCCCCCGAAGCCCCAGTTCAGCAGCAGGCCCCGGAAGTTCCGGCCGCGCAGCCCCCGGCTGCACAGCCCCCCGCAGCAGCCCCCGTCAGCACGTTGAGGCTGGTCGGCAAGAGCGTGGACAAGATGGGTCAGGTCGTCCAGGACGGCGACGGCCGCACCCTTTACCGCTTCGACAAGGACGTCCCGAAGCCGGAAGGCAAGTCCAACTGCAACGACCAGTGCGCCGTGACGTGGCCGCCGCTGTTCGCGGACACGATCCCGCAGCTGGAAGGCGTCGACTCCAAGCTGGTCTCGCTGATCACCCGCGCTGACGGCAAGAAGCAGGTCGCCATCGACGGCTGGGGTCTCTACACGTACTCGAAGGACCCGGCGCCGGGCAAGTGGGCCGGCCAGGGCATCGGCGGCACGTGGTTCGTGATCCAGCCCAACGGCAAGCGCAACGTCGAGTGCCTCCCGCCTGGTGTGACGGCTCCGGCTGCGTAACCCCACAGCATCCCGTTAGGACGGTCCATCTGAGACACACATCACCCTGACACGGTGAAACCCCGGCCCTGGGGAAGGGGCCGGGGTTCCCGTCGTTTCGCTCCAGGGTCACGAAAGCCGAAGGGGCGCCACCGGATCTCCGGTGGCGCCCCTTCGGTTTCTCAGCTCAGAGCGTGGAGTACAGCGGGTGCTTCGCCGCCAGCACCTCGACGCGCGCACGCAGTTCGTCGATCGCCGCGCCCGGCTTCAGTGCCTCCGCGATCACGTCGGCGACCTCGGTGAAGTCCACCTCGCCGAACCCGCGGGTGGCCAGCGCGGGCGTACCGATCCGCAGACCGGACGTCACCATCGGCGGACGCGGGTCGTTCGGAACGGCGTTGCGGTTGACCGTGATGCCGATCTGGTGCAGCACGTCCTCGGCCTGCTTGCCGTCGAGCTCGGAGTTGACCAGGTCGACGAGGACCAGGTGCACGTCGGTGCCCCCGGTCAGCACCTTCACGCCGGCCGCGGCGACGTCCGCCTGCGACAGACGCTCGGCCAGGATCCGCGAACCCTCCAGCGTGCGACGCTGACGGTCGGCGAACTCCGGCGAGGCGGCGTGCTTGAACGCCACGGCCTTCGCCGCGATGACGTGCTCCAGCGGACCGCCCTGCTGGCCGGGGAACACCGCCGAGTTGATCTTCTTCGCGATGTCGGCGTCGTTCGACAGGATCACGCCACCACGGGGACCGCCGAGGGTCTTGTGCGTCGTGGTCGTCGTGACGTGCGCGTGCGGCACGGGCGACGGGTGCAGGTCGGCGGCGACGAGGCCGGCGAAGTGCGCCATGTCGACCATCAGGTAGGCCTCGACCGAGTCCGCGATGCGGCGGAACTCGGCGAAGTCCAGCTGGCGCGGGTAGGCGGACCAGCCGGCCACGATCAGCTTCGGGCGGTGCTCGGTCGCCAGGCGCTCGACCTCGGCCATGTCGACGCGGCCGTCGGAGTCCGCGACGTGGTACGGCACGACGTTGTAGAGCTTGCCGGAGAAGTTGATGCGCATGCCGTGCGTCAGGTGGCCGCCGTGCGCGAGGTCCAGGCCCAGGATCGTGTCGCCGGGCTGGAGCAGCGCGAACATCGCGGCCGCGTTGGCCTGCGCGCCCGAGTGCGGCTGGACGTTCGCGAAGCCCGCGCCGAAGAGCGACTTGATGCGCTCGATGGCGAGCCGCTCGACGACGTCCACGTGCTCGCAGCCGCCGTAGTAGCGGCGGCCGGGGTACCCCTCGGCGTACTTGTTCGTGAGGACGGAGCCCTGGGCCTGCAACACCGACACGGGCGTGAAGTTCTCCGAGGCGATCATCTCGAGAGTGCCCTGCTGGCGCGCCAACTCGGCCGCAACGGCTTCGGCGACCTCGGGGTCGTACTCCGCGAGGGAAGCGTTGAACTGGTCGGACATCTGGAGAATCTCCCTACTTGGCGCGCTTGTAGAACGGAAGTGCGACGACCTCGACCGGCTGCTTCTTGCCGCGGACGTCGACCAGCAGTGGGGTGCCGGGCTCGGCACTGGCCCGTGACACGTAGGCCATGGCGACGGAGTAGCCGAGGGTCGGGGACAGCGCGCCCGACGTCACCTCGCCCACGACCTCGTCGCCGTTGAGCACCGCGTAACCGTGGCGCGGGGCACGGCGTTCGGGCGTCTTCAGTCCGACCAGGACCGAGTCCACCCCGGACTCGGCGACCTTGGCCAGCGCGTCGCGGCCCACGAAGTCGCCGGGCTTGTCGAGCTTCACGACACGGCCCAGGTTCGCGTTGTACGGCGTCAGCGACGTCGTGAGCTCGTTGCCGTACAAGGGCATTCCGGCTTCGAGGCGCAACGTGTCGCGGCAGCCGAGACCGCACGGCTTGAGCTCGTGCGCCTCGCCCGCGGACAGCAGCGCGGCCCAGACGGCCGGCGCGTCGGCGGGTGCGACGAAGAGCTCGAAGCCCTCCTCGCCCGTGTAACCCGTGCGCGCGAGCAACGCGTCGACTCCGGCCACGGTGGAAGGGTACGAGGCGTAGTACTTGACTGACGCCAGGTCCGTCTCGGTCAGGCCGGAGAGGATCTCAACGGACTTCGGGCCCTGGATCGCGATCAACGCGTAGTCGGTCGACTTGTCGGTGACGACGGTGTCGAACCCGGCTGCGCGCTCGACCAGGGCCTCAGCCACGACGGCGGCGTTGGAGGCGTTCGCGACGACCATGAACTCCTGGTCGCCCAGGCGGTACACGATCAGGTCGTCGAGCACGCCGCCGTCGGCCTGGGTGATCATCGTGTAGCGGGCCTTGCCGACGGCCAGCGCGGAGATGTGCCCGACCAGCGCGTAGTCGAGGGCCTCGCCCGCCTGCGGTCCGGTCAGGACGATCTCACCCATGTGCGTGAGGTCGAACAGGCCAGCGGTGGTGCGCACGGCGTGGTGCTCGGCGAGTTCGGACGAGTAGCGCAGCGGCATCCGCCAGCCCGCGAAGTCGGTGAACATCGCGCCGAGCTGCTCGTGCTCGGCGTTCAGAGGCGTGAGGCGGGACATCAGAACGCTCCTCCAGGGTGCGCCGAAGAGCCGGACGCGGCCGGCTGAGGCATCAGAAGAATGACACGATCCATCGGAGACTCCTCACTAGAGCGAGCCTCCCCCTCTGTCATGAGCCTGAGAGCTTCACCACCGAAGTGGCTTGCACCGTGGGCGAGGCTGCCGAGCAGCCTGCTTTCCAGAGTTGCCTTCGTCGCGCGGTACCTGTGCCTGAGAGATTCCGGGGAGGGATTGCTCCTTCGGCGCCCCTGCTGGAGGGGTCTCTTCCGCGCGACATCGACGGCCGTGTTCAGTTGGTAGCCCCAGACGCTAGCAGGCCAAACGTCACAGCGGCACGCCCTGCGCCGTCTTCTCGACCACCTTGCGCTCCGCCCAGAAGGACAGGAACGGGACCGTGCCGGCGAGCAGCACCAGCAGGGTGCCCTTGATCGACCAGCGCAGCTTCAGCGCCAGGTCGACGGAAATCACCAGGTAGATGGCGTAGAGGAAGCCGTGGATCGGGCCGACGACCTTCATCGCGCCGCCCATGTCCGCGGCGTACTTGAGCACCATGGCCACGACCAGGAGCAGCAGGAAGACTCCGACCACGTAAGCCATGACCCTGAACCGGGTCAACGCACCCTTCATCTGCCCGCCTTCGCTCAACGACCGTCCCGCGCGTTGAGGTTCGCGAGCATGCGGTTGTAGGCCGCGAGCTCCGCGTCTTCTTCGTCGTCGAACTGCTCGACAGGCGCGGGTTTGACGGCGACAACGGTAGCCATCGGCTCCAGAGCAGGCGCAACCGGATCCTCGTCACGGCGCTGACGTGCCAGCCGACGGAACCGCCACACCATGAAGAGAGGGAAGAGGCCGAAGAGCGGCCACTGGAGCACGTACCCGAGGTTCTGGAACGTGCCGCTGGCGGACTCGAAGCGCTGCCACTGCCACCAGGCGAGTCCGCAACAGGCGACCAGCGCCGCCAGACAGGCGAACGCGATCAGCACACGTTGGGGAGTAAGGAGGCCGCGCACGACCTCCACACTACTTGGGTGGGTCTCCGGAAGGAGACCGCCCCGTGGGGTGTGAGGGCCTCGGCCCTCAGCGGAAAAACGGCGAACGAACGTTGGCGAGCGCGCCCCGCACGAGCGCGCGTGCCCGTTCAACGAATGGATACAGGGCTGCCGCCTCCGACAGCCCGGTCCACTACGCCACGCCGTCCCGGCGCTGCCTCTGCAGACGAGCAACGCACCAGGCCGCGGCGGAGCCACGACGAAGGTGCTGGAGAACCGTCATCGGTCCCAGGCGCCTCCCGAGATCGGCAGGAGACAGGCCGGCCGCGCGGTAGTCGAGCGCGCGCTGGTCCAACGGGCTGATGCCCGCGTCCCACCACTGCTCGGCCTCGGCGACGTCGCCCACCAGCTGCCAGTAGCTCGCCGCGGCGGCGAGCAGTGCCTCGGGTGCCTCCGGCGCCCGCTTGCGCATCGCGGCCACGTAGGCCGGATCCGCCGAGTCGACCTTGACCAAGCCACGCGACCCACTCCTGCCTCCCCGCTGCACGGGGATGCCTGGCGCCGAGGGGGGAGCCTCCGCGAGCCACGCGTTCTTGATCCGGTTCACCTCCTGCATCTCTGCGTCATCAGACCGTTCAGCCGCCCACTGCTGCAACAGCTCGTGGACCCCGGAGTCCTCGACCATATGTGCCTCCTCGTCGGTCGGGGATCGGCCATTGCAGCGGAAGGTATTCGGTAGGTCTGACAATCGCCAGACCCTGAATCCCCAGAACACCCGTTACCAGTGCGTGATTGGCCTCATTCCACCCATCCGGCTCAACGCAGACGGCCGAAGATCACCCAACGTCACTAGCTGAGCGGGGTGGCCGTGCCGAAGAGGCTCCTGATGAAGGTGATGATCGACTCCGCGCCCTGACGCAGCCAGCCGAGAACCTGCTGCACCGCCGAGGCGGACTGCTCGGGCTGGGTGATCAGGAGGAACAGCACCAGCGCGACGCCCGCCAGCACTAGCACCTTCTTGAGGTTCACAGGTACCTCTCCGTCCGTGTGGTTCACCGGTCAGGCGGCGGACCGCCCGTGTCACCCGTCATGGTCCCTCATTCACCCTTGCGATGAACAACGACCACGCCCAACTCGTCCCAGGATCTACCTGGGACGCACGCCTGCGTGACGGCCAATGTCACCCGAATGGCGGCTAAAGAGGGGCCTCAACAGCGCCGATGTCCTGGGCACGAGGTGAACACGGACTCCCTCGCATCCCACAGCTTGGAAGAGAGACTGTTGCACCGGGGCTCACCCGGATGCCGAACTCACCCCATCACGCACCGTCACGCCTTCGTGGCGCTATTAATGCGCGTCCGAGCATTATCCAATTACTCCAGACCGCCGCAGTTCCATAATTCGATCGGCCGCCACACCCATGTCGGCAAGCACTTCCCCGGTGTTCGTTCCGGGCGAAACAGGAGCCGTGGGAACCGCCGCGGGAGTGCGGTCGAACCGGGGCGCCGGAGCCGGGTGCGGCGAGCCCGACACGTCCACGAAAGTGTCGCGGGCTGCGTTGTACGGGTGATGCGCCGCCTCGGCAGGAGTCAGCACCGGAGCCAGGCACGCGTCCGTGTCCCGCGCCAGGTCAGCCCACTCGTCCCGCGGCCGGGTCTTCACCGCCGCCGCGATGCGCTCCCGCAGCTCAGGCCAGTTCGCCGGATCGTTGCGCGAGGGCGCGTCCTCCAGGCCCAGCACGCGCACCAGGTCGGCGTAGAACTTCTCCTCCAGCGCGCCGATGGCCACGTACCGCCCGTCGGCGGCCTCGTAGACGTCGTAGAACGGCACTCCACCGTCGAGCATGTTCTCGCCACGCCCGCCCGACCACATGCCCGCGGACCGCATCCCGTGCAGGAACGTCGTCAGCAGCGCCGCCCCGTCGACCATCGCGGTGTCCACGACCTGGCCGCGTCCGGAGCGCTCCCGTTCATACAGTGCGGCGAGCACGCCCAGAGCCAGCAGCAGCCCTCCCCCGCCGAAGTCGCCCAGGAGGTTGATGGGGAACGACGGCGGCCCTCCTGCCCGTCCCAGCGGCTCCAGCGCACCCGCGACGGCGATGTAGTTGATGTCGTGGCCGGCGCGGTCGGCGAGCGGCCCGTCCTGGCCCCAGCCGGTCATGCGTCCATATACAAGGCGCGGGTTGCGGGCCAGGCACTGCGCGGGGCCGATGCCCAGCCGTTCGGTCACGCCCGGCCGGAAGCCCTCGATCAGCACGTCCGAGCGCTCGACCAGTCCGAGAACCAGTTCGGCACCCTCCGGCTTGCGCGTGTCGACGGCGATCGAGCGCCGGTTGCGGCCGAGGAAGTCGCCGGGGATCGTCTGCACGCTCCCCGGCTTGTGCACCTGGATCACGTCGGCACCGAGGTCCGCCAGCACCATCGCACCGAACGGCGCGGGCGCGAGGCCGGCGAGCTCGATGACGCGCAGCCCTGCGAGAGGGCCGGTCACAAGGACCTCGCGATGATTTCCTTCATGATCTCGTTCGTCCCGCCGTAGATCCGCTGCACGCGTGCGTCGGACCAGGCGCGTGCGATCGGGTACTCGTTCATGTAGCCGTAGCCGCCGAACAGCTGCACGCACTCGTCGACGACCTTGCTCAACCGGTCGCTGGCCCACCACTTCGCCATCGCCGCGGTCGGCACGTCCAGTTCGCCCTTCAGGTGCTTCTCGATGCACTCGTCGATGAACGCCCTGGTCACGGCCGCCTCGGTGGCGCACTCGGCGAGCTTGAACCGGGTGTTCTGGAACTTGATCAGCTCCTTGCCGAACGCCTTGCGGTCCTTCACGTACTTCAGCGTGACGTCCACGGCGGCCTCGATGCCCGCGATGCAGCAGACGCCGATGATCAGGCGTTCCTGCGGCAACTGGTGCATCAGCTGGATGAACCCGAGGCCCTCCTGCTCACCGAGGAGGTTGGTCGCGGGCACGCGGACGTCGTCGAAGAACAGCTCGGCGGTGTCCTGGCCCTTCATGCCGACCTTGTCGAGCACGCGGCCGCGCCGGATGTCGTTCTCCACGACGAGCAGCGAGATGCCCTGCGCGCCCTGGGCCGGGTCGGTCTTGGCGACGACGATGACCAGGTCGGCCTGCAGGCCGTTGGTGATGAACGTCTTCGAGCCGTTGATGACGTACTCGTCGCCGTCCCTGATGGCCTTCGTCCGGATGCCCTGGAGGTCGGAGCCCGCACCGGGTTCGGTCATCGCGATCGCGCCGACGTACTCACCGGACGCGAGCTTGGGCAGCCAGCGCTGCTTCTGCTCCTCGGAGCCGTAGGAGTTGAGGTAGTGCGCCACGATGCCGCTGTGCACGCTGTTGCCCCACGAGCTGTCACCGGCCCGTGCCTGCTCTTCCAGCAACACGGCCTCATGGGCGAACGTGCCGCCACCGCCGCCGTACTCCTCGGGGATGCTGAGGCACAGCAGCCCGAGCTCACCGGCCTTGCGCCACAGGTCGCGGTCGACCTGCTTCTGCTCGGCGAAGCGTTCCTGGTGCGGCACGACCTCCTTCTCCATGAACGTGCGGGCGAGCTGGCGCAACTGGTCCAGGTCGCTGTCCATCCACCGCGATCGACGCTCTGCCATGCGGTCCACGAAACCACCGGGCGGTGATCCACGCCATGACCGCCGCGCCTGCGCGGACCCGAAAAACTGAGCGAAATTCCCACCCCGGTCGTCCAGACTGCCTCGTATGCAGATCCACCAGGTCATGCCGGACGAGTGGGAGCTCTGGCGTGACACCCGTCTGGAGGCGCTGGCCAGCGACCCCGAGGAGTTCGGCTCCACCCTGGCGCGCGAGCAGGCGTACACCGAGAACGAGTGGCGTGACCGCGCGGCCGAGGGCCTGAAGCTCGTGGCGCTCGACGGCCGTCCCGTCGCCCTGGTCGCCGCCACCGCGAAGCCGGAGGGGCTCTACCTCTACTCGATGTGGGTCCGCGACTCCCACCGAGGCCGTGGCGTGGGCGAGGCGCTGGTCAGGACGGTGCAGAAGTGGGCAGCCGAGGAGGGCTGGAAGATCGTGCGACTGCAGGTGTACGACCACAACCTGCCTGCTCGCCGCCTCTACGAACGCCTGGGCTTCGTCGACACCG
This sequence comes from Lentzea sp. NPDC020367, assembly GCF_044387305.1. Classification (NCBI taxonomy): domain Bacteria; kingdom Bacillati; phylum Actinomycetota; class Actinomycetes; order Pseudonocardiales; family Pseudonocardiaceae; genus Lentzea; species Lentzea sp. NPDC020367. Next base: position 136,667 of record NZ_JBIRVV010000003.1, read on the forward strand.
AAGAACCGGAGCACATGGAGTTCCGGGTGAGCTAATCGGTCACCCTTCACGGTCATGGCCAGCTCCAACGCGCGGGCCTAGCGTGGTGTCATGAGCGAAGCCTTGATCTTCGACGCGGTGCGCACGCCGCGCGGCAAGGGGAAGCGCGGGTCGCTGCACAGCGTGAAGCCCGTCGATCTGGCCGCTGGTGTGCTGCGCGCGCTGTCCGAACGCAACTCTCTCGACACCTCCGCGGTGGACGACGTCGTGTTCGGCGTGGTGTCTCCCCTCGGTGAGCAGGGCGGCGACATCGCCCGCACCGCCGTGCTGGCCGCCGGCTGGGACCAGCGTCCGGCCGGGGTGCAGCTCAACCGGTTCTGCGCCTCGGGCCTCGAGTCGGTGAACCTCGCCGCGGCCAAGGTCGCGTCCGGGTTCGAGGACCTGGTGGTGGCGGGCGGCGTCGAGTCGATGTCGCGCGTGCCGATGGGCTCCGACGGCGGCGCGTGGGCGATCGACCCCGCGACGAACTTCGACCTGTCGTTCGTGCCGCAGGGCGTGTCGGCCGACCTGATCGCGACGCTGGAGGGCTTCTCCCGCACGGACGTCGACGCGTGGGCCGCCCGGTCGCACGCCCGCGCGTTCGAGGCGCAGAAGGACGGCCGGTTCGAGCGGTCCGTGGTGCCGGTCGTCGACCAGAACGGCACGGTGGTGCTCAAGGAGGACGAGACGATCCGTCCCGAGTCCACAGTGGAGTCGCTCGGGCGGCTCAAGCCCAGCTTCCAGTTCCACGGCGACCTCGGCTACGACACCGTCGCGATCGACCGCTACCCCACCGTCGAGCGCATCAGCCACGTGCACACGCCGGGCAACTCGTCGCAGATCGTCGACGGCGCCGCGGCGATGCTGATCGGCTCCGCGGCGACCGGCAAGGCCCTCGGCCTGACCCCGCGCGCCCGGATCGTCTCCGTCGCCGTCGTGGGCACCGAGCCGACGATCATGCTCACCGGGCCGGCACCGTCCGCGCGCAAGGCGCTGGACAAGGCCGGGCTCTCGGTCGAGGACATCGACCTGTTCGAGGTCAACGAGGCGTTCTCGTCGGTCGTGCTGAAGTTCCTGCGGGACATGGACATCCCCGAGGACAAGGTCAACGTGAACGGCGGCGCGATCGCGCTGGGCCACCCGCTGGGCGCCACCGGCTGCATGATCCTGGGCACGCTGCTGGACGAGCTGGAGCGCCGGGACCTGCGCCGCGGCCTCGCCACGTTGTGCGTGGGCGGCGGCATGGGTATCGCGACGATCATCGAGAGGGTCTGAGCCGGTGTCGAATTCTTCTGGCACGTTCCACTACGACAAGGACGCGGACGGCATCGTCACCCTGACGATGGACATGTCCGGCTCCGCCAACGTGATGAACGACGAGTACCGCGAACTGATGGGTGACGCGGTCTCGAAGCTCGAGGGCGACGACATCACCGGCGTGATCATCACGTCCGCCAAGAAGACGTTCTTCGCCGGCGGCGACCTCAACGTGCTGATCGCGATCACGCCGGAGAACGCCTCGCAGGCGCTGGAAGGCGTCGAGGAGCTCAAGTCCCAGCTGAGGCGGCTGGAGAAGCTCGGCAAGCCGGTCGTGGCCGCGATCAACGGGACCGCGCTCGGCGGCGGGTTCGAGATCGCGCTCGCCTCGCACCGCCGGATCGTGGTGAACGACGACAAGATCCGCGTCGGCCTGCCCGAGGCCACGCTGGGCCTGCTGCCCGGCGGCGGTGGCGTCACGCGCATGGTGCGCCTGCTCGGCGTGCAGAAGGCGTTGCCGTTGCTCATGGAGGGCAAGCAGCTGCGGCCGGAACGCGCGCTGCAGGCCGGAATCGTGCACCAGGTCGTCGAGACGCGCGAGGAACTGATCTCCGAGGCCGTCGCGTGGATCAAGGCGAACCCGGCGCCGACGCAGCCGTGGGACGTCCAGGGCGCGGGCGTGCCGGACCTGAAGTTCGGCGATCCCAACAGCTACGGCCTTCTCGCCGCGGCTCCCGCGGTGCTGAGCAAGAAGTCGCACGGCGTGTACCCGGCGCCGGAGAAGATCATGGCGACGGCCGTCGAGGGTGCCTACGTCGACTTCGACACCGCGTTGCAGATCGAGGGCCGCTACTTCGTGGAACTGGCCTCCGGTCAGGTCTCCAAGAACATGATCACCGCGTTCTGGTTCAACCTCAACGAGGTCAACGGCCGCGCGTCCGCCACCGGCCAGCGCGTGGCCAAGCTCGGCGTGCTGGGCGCGGGCATGATGGGCGCCGGAATCGCCGAGGTGTCCGCGAAGGCCGGCATCCAGGTGGTGCTGAAGGACGTCAGCCTCGAAGGCGCCCAGAAGGGCGCTCAGGGCCTGGAAGGCATCACGCCGACCGACTCCGACGACGACCTCGCGGGCTGCGACCTGATCATCGAGGCGGTGTTCGAGAACCGCGAGCTCAAGAACAAGGTGCTGCCCGCCGCCGAGGCGAAGGCGTTGCCGGACGCGGTGATCGCGTCCAACACCTCGACGCTGCCGATCACCGGCCTCGCGTCGGCGGTCACGGCGCCGGAGCGGTTCATCGGCCTGCACTTCTTCTCACCGGTGCCGAAGATGCGCCTCGTGGAGATCATCCGCGGCGAGAAGACGTCCGAGGAGACGCTCCAGCGCGCGCTGGACTACGTGCGGCAGATCGGGAAGACGCCGATCGTGGTCAACGACTCGCGCGGCTTCTACACCTCGCGGACGTTCGGCACGTACGTGATCGAGGCGATCTCGATGCTGGCCGAGGGCGTGGCGCCGGCGTTGATCGAGAACGTGGCGAAGAAGTCCGGCATGGCCGTCGGCCCGCTGGCGGTGTCGGACGAGGTGACGCTGTCGTTGCAGCTGAAGATCCACGACCAGACGCTCGCCGACGACCCGTCGCTGGTGTCGGAGAGCCCGGCGTACGACCTGATCCGCGAGCTGGTGTCGTTGGGCCGCAGCGGGAAGTCGACCGGCGCGGGCTTCTACGAGTACCCCGAGGGCGGGAAGAAGTTCCTCTGGCCCGAGCTCACGACCCGGTACGCGAAGGCCGACGCCGGGGTGTCCGAGCAGGACGTGCGCGACCGGCTGCTGTTCGTGCAGTCGCTGGAGACCGTGCGGTGCCTGGACGAGGGCGTGCTGACGTCCGTGGCGGACGCGAACATCGGCTCGATCTTCGGGTTCGGCTTCGCGCCGTGGAGCGGTGGCACGCTGCAGTTCATCAACTCCTACGGCGTGCAGGCGTTCGTGGAGCGCGCGGACTACCTCGCCGACACGTACGGGGAGCGGTTCCGGCCGCCGGCCTCGCTGCGGGAGCGCGACAGGTTCTGACCTTTTGGGACGTTTTGGAGTGCTTGCGGCCGTCCTCGTGGCGGCCGCATTCTCTTTCACATGAAAAAATTCTTCGTTGCGATGATGTCCGCCGCGGCCGCGATGCTCGCGCTGGCGGGCCCCGCGTCGATCGACACGCTGCTGCCCGCCACCTCCGACACGGTGGCCGTCGGAGACGCCTGGGACTGGTGATTCAGGCCCGGTAGGAGCCCGGCGACGAGCCGGTCCAGCGTTTGAAGGCCCGGTGGAAGGCGCTCGCCTCGGAGAACCCGAGGCGCAGCGCCAGTTCCTCCACCGACTCCCCGCCCCGCACCAGCGACGCCACCGCCTGGTCGCGCAGCAGCTGCTCGCGCACCTCGCGGAACGACGTCCCCTCACCCGCCAGCCTCCTGCGCAACGTCGGCGCGGACACCCCGAGCTGCGCCGCCACGGCCTCCAGCCCGGTCACACCGCGCCCGAGCAGCCGCCGCACGTGCCCCGCCGTGTCGGCGCCGTGGTCCCGGCGCGACAACAACTCCGCCGGCGAGTGCCGCAGGAACCGCCTCAGCGCCGCCTCGTCCTGCACGACGGGCATGCGCAGGAACTTCGGGTCGAACGCGATCGTGGTGGCGCTCGCGTCGAACCGCAGCGGGCAGCCGAAGATCAGGTGGTACTCGGCGGCGTGCGCGGGTTCCGGATAACCGAACTCGGCGCTCTGCAACGGGATGCGGCGGCCGATGAGCCACGACGAGAAGCGGTGCCACAGCACGAGAAGCGACTCGGTCAGGAAGTGGTCGGGGTCGCCGGGGATGTGCAGCGTGAAGCGGCCGTCGTCGAGGGACAGCTCCAGCGGGTCGTCGAAGAGCGCGTAGAAGGCGAGCCCGCGCCGCAGCGCCGACTCGAGGTCCGGGCAGTGCACGGCGAGCAGGCACATCATGGCGAACGTGCCGCGTTTGGACGGTCGTGGTCCGAAGCCCATGAACTCGTCGTCGAGGACTTCCCAGAGCGTCTGGATGAACTTCGTGTACTGCGCGGGAGTCACGCGCGCACGGTCGTCCGCGAGAAGGCTTGGGGGGATGCCCGCGCCGTGCAGGACGGCGGATGGCTCCGGGCACGCGCGGAGCGCCGCACGCACGTAGTGGATCGCCACGGTCCTGGTGTGCACGAACCACAGTAAACGCCACCGGCGGCGACGCGGCTCCGGGGAGAGTTGGAGCCGCGTCACCGCCGCAGTGGGCCCACCCAGTGAGCCGTGCTCCTTGCCAACGGGGCTTCCGCACGCCCGTCGGCAAGGGACGTTGTTGTGTCCGTTGACGTTAACGCTATGTGGTCTAGACCAAGAAAGTCAATAGTGCGAAGAGAGCAGCCGGAAGCCCGATGTTTCAGGCTTGTTCCAGTGGTGCGACAGCGAAGCCCGCGCTGAACCGCTGGCACCAGATCACGACACTCCGAATGCCGGAAACATCCACGCCGGAAGGAATTTCGTACACCTGGTCGCCACGATTTCCCTTCAGCTTGCCGAGGCTCGTGAATCCCTGGCCGAACGTCTTCTCCGACGAGCTCGACGCGTGCGGAGAGAGGTAAACGTACAGGTCAGGGCCATCGCTCGTGTCCAGTGAGGCGAACTGGACCGAATGCCCACCACCCGGCAGCCTGATGAGGCTCGCCTTACCCGTCGTAGCGTGCTCAAGAGAGCGCCACTCTCCCGCCGCGACCTCTTTCGCCGTTTCGGCGGGCACCGGGACGGACGTGGAGACAGGCGCGGAGACGGACGCGGAAGTCGGCGCGGCGGGCACGAGCAAGGCGTCGTGCGTTTCGCGAACCGTGAGCAGCCTCCACGGCTGGAACAGGTACAACCCGACCCCGAGCGCGACGACGAGCAAAACTGACACGGGGATCAGGAATCGGCGATGACGCATACCGAAAATACTGGCCCAAATCGGACCGAAAAGAGCTTACGGAGTTGTTAGGGTCCCTAGCCGTGGCGACACAGGCGAGGATCGGCCAGGCCGTGCTCGGCGTCCTGATGGTCGGCTGCGCGCTGACAGGCCTGTTCCCGAGACCCGTACCGCTCCTCTTCGCCATCGCGGCGGTGGGCACGGCCAACGCCGCGTTCCCGTTGATGCGCACGTTTGGCTCCGCACTGCTGGGCGGGGTGGCTGCCTCTTCGATCGCCCTCTCGTCGGTCCCGTTCGTCACCTGCTCCTCGGAACGCTTCACCGAGGTGTTCACCTGCTCGGGTGACGCTCCAACGTGGCATCTGACCGGAACCGTGCTGGTGGCAGGCCTTGCCGGGGCCAGTTTGGTGCTCGCCCGGATCACAGATCAGTGACGACGATCACTCAACCGGGGCCATCAAGGAGCCGATAAGGCATCCAGGCGAGCGTTCTCCTGCGACCGGGCTAGCCGGTAATCTGCCGAAGAGCGTGATCGCCCGACTTCACACCGTGAGCATTGACGAGGAGGACTGCTGTGCGCGCACTGTGGGCCGCAGGTGGTTCCGCTGTGCTCGGGTCAGCGTTGCTCGGCGTGCTGGTAGGCATGGCGATCCACGGGGCGGGCGGCGAAGAACCGCCGAGCAGAACGCCCGCGTCCACCTGGATCTCGTCCACCCCCGGCACCCCGCCGAGCTCAACGGAGAGCTCGACCGCGAACAGCAGCAGCGCGTCATCGAGCCCGAGCAGCTCGACCCCGAGCACTCAGCAGACGCCGAAGAAGACCACGCCACCCCCGGCCGCGACGAACCCGGCAGAGGCCCCGCCCCCACCCGCGCAGACGACGACGGCGCCCCCGTCCTCGTCCGGCTGGCCGTGCAGCCCGCTGAACCCGCTGCCGCCGCCCACCTGCAAGAACCTGGGCTAGCCGCCCACTCCGTCGCGCACACCGATCGTGCGCGACGGGGAGTCAGGACCTTCAGGCGGACTCGCGCCGCACCAGCACGGTGGGCAGCATCTGCTGCTTGCGCTTCACGGTCTCGTCCCGCAGCAGCTTCATCAGGTGCTCGACCATGTGCTTGACCTGCTCGTCCGAGTCCTGCCGCACCGAGGTCAGCGGCGGCGAGGTGTGCTCGGCGATGGCCACGTGATCGTCGAACCCGACGACGGCGACGTCCTCGGGAACGCGCTTACCGGCCTCGTGCAACGACTCCAGCGCTCCGGCCGCCATGAGGTCGGAGGCCACGAACACGGCGTCCAGCGCGGGAACCCTGGCCAGCAACGAGGACATGGCCTTGCGTCCACCCTCGCGCGTGAACCCGCCGTCCTCGGTGAGCCGGGCGACGCCCTTGTCGTCCAGCGACATGGCGGACTTGAAGCCGTTCAGACGGTCTATGGCGGACAGCTCGTCCAGCGGCCCGGAGACGTGCACGATCTTCTTGCGCCCCAGCGACTTCAGGTGCTCGGTGGCGAGCACTGCGCCGCCCTCGTTGTCGTTGTCGACGAGGTGCATCCCCCGCAACGACCCCCAGGGCTTGCCGGCGTACACCACCGGCAGCGGCAGCTTCTTCACCACGGAGACGACCTCGTCGTTGCGGTGCGGTGCGAACACCAGGGCACCGTCGACGTGACCGCCGGCCAGGAAGCGGTGCGCGCGGGCCTGATCGTCCGGCGAGTGCACCAGCATCAGCACCATCTGCACGTCGACGTCGGCCAGCGCACGCGCGCCGGCGCGGATCAGGCGCGCGAAGTGCGGGTCATCGAAGATCTTGGGCTCGGGCTCGGAGAACAGCACGGCCACGGCGCCGGTGCGGCGGGTGACCAACGCCCTCGCGGCGCGGTTCGGCTGGTAGCCCAGTGCCGACACGGCCGCGTTGACCGCCTCCAGCGCTTCCGGGCTGACCCGCGGCGACGCGTTCAGCACTCGAGACGCCGTGGCGCGGGAAACCCCTGCCCTCGCGGCAACGTCTTCCAACGTCGGACGCGCGTGGTTGGACACGAGCACCACCACTCCTCGATGAAAACCTTTGAGTCGCTAAGCAGCTTAGCCCCAAGCGATCTCCGAGGAGGGTCTCCGCGCTGATCAACGTGTTTTTTCGGGGACGTCCGTCGTGATCGGCGTCTTCAGAGCACGCGCGCGTGGCGTGATCGACACCCTCAGCAGACCGTCCTCCCGGCGTGTCGTGGCCTCGAGACCGGCGCGGGCGGCCGTCCGGACGAGGGCGGTCTCCGAGGGCAGGCACCACGCGACGAGCTCCGAAAATCCGGCGGCACGGGCGTCCGCCGCCAGGGCGTCGAGCAGGGCCGCGCCCACGCCCCGGCGTTGCCAGGCGTCCTCGACCAACAGCGAGACCTCGGCGCAGTCCGGTGTGCCGGTGTGGATGAGCTGACCGAGCGCCACGACCTGGTCGCCGCACTGGCCGACGATCGTGGTGCCGCGGGGCGGGCTGAGCAGGCGGTGCAGCCAGCGGCGGGGCACGGTGCGCATGCCGGAGTGGTAGCGGTTGAACATCGTCCGCATGGAACTGCGGGAGTGCAGGCCGGCGACGGCGTCCTCGTCGGCGGCGGAACCGGGCCGCAGCACCAGCGCCGCGCCGTCATCGGTGAGCAGTGCTCGCATCGAGGGCGCCGGTGCGTCCACGAGGTCGAGCAACGCCTGGGCGCGCGTGAGTTCGACCTGGGTGAACCGGGCCCAGCCGCGCCGGGCCGCCCACTCTCCCAACTGGACCTGGCCGTCACCGGCCTCGCCGACCGTGACGGAGTCGGCGGCCAGCACCTGGCGGAGTGCCTCCCCGGTCTGGTCCGGGTCGGTCAACGCCATCCGCGCCGCGCGCAGCACGGCCGTCGGTTCGTCGACGAGATCGCGGATGTCGGCACTGGTGATCCCGACGCACTTGGCGCCCTCGCTGCGCACGGCCTCGATGAGGTCCGCGGGGAGCACGCCCTGCCCCGCCCGCACGACGATCTCGTCCAGCACTCCGCCGGGAACGGGGATCACGTGCAGCGCGAGGACGTTGCAGTCGGCGGCGGCCAGCCGGACGGTGACACGCGCGAGCGCGCCGGGGCTGTCGCTGAGTTCGAAGCGCAGGCGCCAGGTCGTCGTCATGACGTCAAGAGTTCATGGAAGTTGTTGCCGCGAGGCGAACCACGGGTAAAACGATTCTCATAGGGTCGCCGCATGAGGAGAACACTGGCCGTAGGCCTCACTTTGCTCACCGTCACGGCACTGGCCACGCCCATCAGCGCCGCTCCCGCGACGGCCGGCCAGAAGGCCCCGAAGCAGGCCACGCTGACGAACTTCGCGTTCCTCCCGGCGCTGACCTTCCTGCCCGGCAGCGAACCGAGCGGCGCGGCGCTGGGGACGGCCCCGATCAACGGGGTCACGCCGCCGTTCGCGGACCAGCCGATCCAGGGCTTCAGCGGCCTCGTCCGCAACAGCGACGGCACGTTCGACGCCATTTCCGACAACGGCTACGGCACGAAGGCCAACAGCGCGGACTGGCTCCTGCGCATCAACCGCATCGCGCCGGACTTCAGGACGGGCAGGGTCGACGTCGTCGGCGGCATCACGCTGACCGACCCGGAAGGCCACATCCCGTTCCCGCTGACCAGGCCCGACCGGGTGATCACCGGCGCCGACATCGACATCGAGTCGGTCACCAGGGGCGCCGACGGCAGCTACTGGATGGGCGACGAGTTCGGCCCGTACCTGCTGCACTTCGACCGCGCGGGCCGCCTGCTCGCCCCACCGGCGCCGCTGCCGGGCGTGCGGGCTCCGGAGAACCCCGCCGGCAACCCGAACCTGGGCGGCAGCAAGGGATTCGAGGGCATCACGCTCTCCCCGGACGGCAAGAGGATCAACGCGCTGCTGGAGGGCACCGTCGCCGGTGACACGCCAGGCACGTTGCGCCTCAACGAGTTCGACCTCGCGTCCGGCGCCTTCACCGGCACGACGTGGAAGTACCAGCTGGAAGACCCGAACTTCGCCATCGGCGACGCCATCGCGGTCGACGCCAACCGGCTGCTGATCATCGAACGGGACAGCGCGCAGGGCGCCGACGCGATCGTCAAGCGCGTCTACCTCGCCGACAAGCGCGACCGGAACAAGGACGGCGAGCTGGACAAGACCTTGGTCGCCGACCTGCTGAACCTCGCCAACCCGAAGCACGTCGGCGGGCAGGCGGACCCGTTCAAGTTCCCGTTCGTCACGATCGAGGACGTCACCATCCTCGACGACCGGACGATCGCGGTGCTCAACGACAACAACTTCCCGTCGTCGTCGGGTCGCACGCCGGGCAAGCCGGACGACAACGAGTTCATCACCATCAGGCTGGGTGAGAACCTGCACGCCGACCCCAGGGTCCTGCGCAGGCGCTGAACAAGAGAGCGCTCTCACCTGCGGACACGAGTATCCGCAGGTGAGAGCGCTGAAGGCCCCCTCGGCCCGTCCTGTCGGCTAAACGGTGTAGCCGTGCGCGGGAAGCCCGTTCTGCCCGATGATCCGGGACAACGCGGCCGCGCTCTCCTTCACGGTTCGCTGCTGCGTCTCGAAGTCGACGTGCACGATGCCGAACCGCTGCGAATATCCGGCCGCCCACTCGAAGTTGTCGAGCAGCGACCACGCGAGGTAGCCCCGGATGTCGGCGCCCTCGGAGATCGCCCTGTGCACCGCGCGAACGTGGTCCACCAGGTACTTCGTCCGCTGGACGTCGTGCACCCGGCCCGCGGGGTCGACGACGTCCGGGAACGCGGACCCGTTCTCCGTCACCACCAGCGGCACTCCGTCGGTGTCACGCGACAACCGGACCAGGAGCTCGGTGAACGCGTCGGCGTTCTGCTCCCACCCGAACCCCGTGAGCTCGCCCTGCGGCGGCTGCAACGCCACGCCGCGCAGTCCCGCGTGCGGACCGGCCGGCACGAAGTCCGGGTCGGCGGGCGCGACGCGGGTGGGGTTGTAGTAGTTGACGCCGATCCAGTCGATCGGGGTCGCGATGGTCTCCATGTCCCCGTCGCGCACCACGTTCGTCCAGTCGCCCAGCCACGACGTGTCCTGCAGGACGTCGAGCGGGTAGCCGCGGCCGAGGACCGGGTCGAGCAGGATGCGGTTCTGCAGGCCGTCGACCTTGCGCACGGCCTCCTTCGACGCCTCCGAGTCGCTGTCGCCCCAGATGGTGCTGAAGTTCAGCACGATCGAGAGCCGGTGCGAGTCGGGTGCCTGCGCGCGCAACGCCTGCGTGGCGAGCCCGTGGGCCAGCAGCAGGTGGTGCGCCGCCTCCAGGGACGCCGTCGCGTCGGTGATGCCCGGCGCGTGGATTCCGTTGCCGTAGCCCAGGAACGCCGAGACCCACGGCTCGTTCAGCGTCGTCCAGGCCTGCACCCGGTCGCCAAGTCGTTCGTGCACGATGGCCGCGTACTCGGCGAAGCGGTAGGCGGTGTCGCGGTTGCGCCAGCCGCCGAAGTCCTCCAGGACCTGAGGAAGGTCCCAGTGGTACAGCGTCGCGAGCGGCTGGATGTTCTTCTCCAGCAACGAGTCCACCAGCCGGTCGTAGAACGCGAGCCCGCGCTCCTCGACCTTGCCGCTGCCGCTGGGCTGGATCCGCGGCCACGCGACGGAGAACCGGTAGGAGGCCAGTCCGAGGGACTCCATCAGGTCCACATCGGACTGATAGCGGTGGTAGTGATCGCAGGCCGGGTCTCCCGTGTCGCCGGCCAGCACCTTGCCGGGCGTCGCGGCGAACGTGTCCCAGATCGAGGCGCCGCGACCGTCTGCGGTGGTCGCGCCCTCGATCTGGAACGCCGCGGTCGCCGCTCCCCAGAGGAAGTCCGGCGGGAAGGTCAGCACCTCCCGCCCGACCTCGACGTCCGAGTCGGTCGTCATTCTCATCCCTTCACCGCGCCCTGCATGATTCCGCCGACGATCTGGCGCGACAGCAGGACGAAGATCGCGATCACCGGCAGCACCGCGATGGAGGCGCCGGCGAGCATCAACGAGTAGTCGGTGTAGTACCCGCTGGCCAGCGTCGACAGGGCGACCTGCACCGTCGGGCTGTCGTTGGGGTCCAGCACGATCAACGGCCAGAAGAAGTCGTTCCACGCCGTCATGAACGTGAACATGCCCAGCACCGCCGCCTGTGGCCGCACCGCGGGGAACCCCACGTGCCAGAACGTCCGCAGCACCGAGCAGCCGTCGACGCGCGCGGCCTCGATCAGCTCGTACGGCACGGTCTCCTCGCACGCCTGGCGCATCCAGAACACGGCGAACGACCCGATCAGCACCGGCACGATGACCGCCTGCAGCGTCCCGTACCAGTCGAGGTCGGACATCAGCATGTACAGCGGGATCACGCCGAGCTGCGTCGGCACCATCGCGGTGCCGAGCACGACGAGGAACAGCGAGTCGCGGCCCTTGAACCGCAGCCGCGAGAACGCGAACCCGGCCAGCGTGCCCAGCACGACGTTCGAGATCGCCACGGTCGCCGCCACGATGAACGAGTTCTGCATGGCGAGCCAGAAGTCGACGGTGTCGAAGACGCGGGTGATGTTCTCGACCAGGTTGCCGCCCGGGATCAGCGGCGGGACCTTCTCGCCGAGGACGGAGTTGTCCTTCGACGCGACGATGAACGAGTAGTACAGCGGGAAGATCGAGGCCGCGAGCACGGCGACCAGGAACCCGTAGAGCAGTGGTCCTGCCTTGGCGTTCTTCATGCGATCACTCCTTGCCCGCGATGCGCCGCGTCAGCGTGAAGTTGACGACCGCGACCAGGAGGACGACCACGAACAGCATCCACGCGATGGTGGCCGCGTAGCCCGCGTCGAACAACCGGAAGCCCTTCTCGTACATGTAGAGCACCAGCGTCTGGAACTGCCGGTCGGAACCGCCGGTGGAGTTGTTGGCGGCGAACCCGGGGTCGAACAGAGCGGGCTCGGCGAACAGCTGCAGACCGCCGATCGTCGAGGTGACGACGGTGAACAGGATCGTCGGCCGGATCGACGGCACGGTGATCGACCAGAACATCCGCCAGCGCCCGGCACCGTCCAAAGTGGCCGACTCGTACATGTCCTTGGGCACCGACTGCATCGCCGCCAGGTACAGCAGCGCGTTGTAGCCGGTCCAGCGCCACATGACCATTGTGGACACCGCGAGGTGCGAGGCCCACGTCTCGGCGCGCCAGTCGATCGGGTCGATGCCGACGAAGCCCAGCAGGAAGTTCACGATGCCGAAGTCGCGGCCGAAGAACTGCGCGAACACCAGCGCCACCGCGGCGACCGAGATGACGTTGGGCAGCAGCACGCCCGCCCGCCAGAACGCACTGCCGCGCAGGCCCCGGTCCAGCAGCGCGGCCAGCCCCAGCGCGGCCAGCAGCTGCGGCACGGTCGAGAGCACGAACAAGCTCAGCGTGTTGAACAGCGCGTTCCAGAACTTGGAGTCGCCGAACAGCTCGACGTAGTTGGCGAGACCGACGAATCCCTGGTTGCCGTCGATCAGCTGCCAGTCGTGCAGCGACACCCACGCCGTGTAGATCAACGGGTAGAGCCCGAAGATCCCGAACACCAGGAAGAACGGTGCGATGATCAGGTACGGCGTGTACCTGGCGTCCCAGTGGCTCAGCCGGAAGCGGTTCGGCTCCTTGGAAGGCGAAACCGAGACGGCCGGGGCCGTCTCGGTCTCTTGACGCGTCACCGTCACTTGGCGGCGTCCGTCGCTTCCTTCAAGGCCTGCGTCCACGCGTCAGCCGCGGACTGCTTGCCCTGCTCGACGCGGGTCAGCGCGGTGCCGAACACCGGTCCGACCTTCGAGTCCTTCGTGCCGCGGTAGGTCGGCTTCAACGACTCGGCGGAGGTCGCGAAGATCTGACCGACCGGAGCCTTGTTGAAGTAGTCGTTGACCGTCGCCTGCACCTCGGCGTCCTGGTAGACCTTCGGCTGGCTCGGCAGGTTGCCGGTCTCCTTGAAGATCCGCTTCTGCTGCTCGGGGGCCGTCAGCCACTTGGCCAGCTCGTAGGCCTCCTTGGGGTGCTTGCCCTGCTTCGGGATCGCGAGGAACGAACCACCCCAGTTGCCGCCACCGCCGGGCGCCGTCGTCACGTCCCACTTCCCGGCGGCCGCGTCGCCGGCACCCGCCTTGATCAGCGCGAGCGCCCAGGCCGGGCACGTGGTCGTGGCGAACGAACCCTGCTTCAGCGCGACGTTCCAGTCCTGGCTGAACGGCTCCAGGGCACCGGTCTGCTGCTTGGTGCCGAGCGCCGCCGCCGTGTCGAACGCCGTCTTGACCTTGTCGTTCTTCTCCGCGATGTACGAGTCGTCCTTCGCGAAGTAGCCCTCCTCGGTCTGGTCGAGGATCGCCTTGTAGACGTTGCGGCCGGTGTCGACGAACTTCACGTTCGGCGTCTTGGCCGTGAACGTGTCCGCGGCCTTCGCGTAGTCGGCCCACGTCGGCCACAACTTGGCGACCTCGGCCCTGTCGGTGGGCAGACCGGCCGCCGCGAACAGGTCGCTGCGGTAGCAAAGCCCCAGGCTGCCCATGTCCGTGCCCAGCCCCAGCACGAACTCACCGCCGTCAGCGGTGCCCTGGTTCCACTTCCACCCGGCCCACTGGTCCTTCAGATCCTTGGCCCCGTACTCCGCCAGGTTCACGAACTTGTCCTTGGAGGCGCGGAACTGCGAGACCACGCCCTCCTCGAGGGCAACGATGTCCGCGGCACCACGGCCACCCGCGAGCTGAGTCGCGAGCTGCGTGTTGTGCTGCTCCATCTTGACCTTGCGCTGCTCGATCTTGATGTTCGAGTGCGAGGCCTGGTACTCCTCGATGAGCTTGTCGTACCCGAAGTCGGAGAACAGACCCAGCGACAGCTCGATCTTGCCGTCGGCCCCGGAACTCCCGCCGCATCCTGCGACCAGAACCATCGCGAGGGTCGCAGCGACGCTGCCGACCAGTCTTGTGCTCATCCGTCCTCCTCGACGACGCCGTGAGCGGCGCTTAACTGTGATGAGAGCGCTCTCACACTCAACCGGAGAGGCGCGGGTGTCAAGCGGTCGACATCGTTCCGTAACTTTGTCGTGGCAGGCAACAAAAACCTGGACCGAAACGCCGAGCGTCTCGGATGGGGCGGCCGAAGGGCCCCCGGAAACGACGAAGAGGGACGACCGGGCCCTCGCTCCGGTCGTCCCTCACCCCAGGTAGAGGGGGTTGCGGGCCAAAAGTGACGCGTGTCGTCCAAGATTTTTTCCGAACGGGTGATTGGGGCGCTCGTGGGCGGGTAGCGGGGCGCTTGTTCATGCAGGTGAACCGCGACCGGGACGTGCGTGGGGCCGTTGCGTGCGGGCCGTTGCTGTTCCAGCGGGGTTGGTCGCGTTCCGTGCGAGAGGTCGCCTTGCGAGGGTGCTTGCGCAGGTCGTGACGAAGTGCGGGGTTGCGATTGGGGCTCACCGCTACCCAGCCCTGAAGGTTCAGACGGCCCGCTTCGCATCGCCACGCCAGGACTCGTACGTGGTTGCTTTGCGAGGGCGGGCGCCGGGTGGGAGCGCGCGCCGGGCCCTCGTACGTGGTCGCCTTGCGTTGGCGAGCGCCGGTTGGCACGCGCGCCCCGCCCGTGAACGCAGCGGAGGTCCGGTGCCCCGACGGCACCGGACCTCCACCGATCCCCCGGTCGTGCGGCCCCTGTTCCGCACTCCCGAACCCGCCTGGCCGTGGCCCCCGACAGCCGGGGCCAGGCGGGGTGTCCTACGCCTCCGCCATGCCCGCGACCACGGAGTTGCGGGCCGCGCGGCGGGCGGGCAGGGCGGCGGCGATGATCGCCGCGACCACGGCCAGCCCGAGCATGATGCCGATCTGTCCGAACGGGATGGAGAAGCTGATCGTGAACTCCGAGTTGGAGATCGCCTCGACCAGCAGCCAGCCGAAGCCGGCGCCGAGCAGCACGCCCACCACCGCGCCGATCAGGGCCATCAGGATCGACTCGACCACCAGCATCTGGCGCAGCTGGCCTCTGGTCAGGCCCAAAGCTCGGAGCAGGGCGGACTCGCGGGTCCGTTCCAGCACCGAGAGCGTCAGCGTGTTCGCGATGCCGAACAGGGCGATGATCAGGGCGAGGCCGACGAGGGCCCAGATGAACATCAGGATCTGGTCGATCTGGCCGTTGAGCTCGGCCTTGGTCTCGGCCGCGGAGTCCAGCACCGCCACCGGCGAGGTCGCGATGAACCGCTCCAGGTCGGCGCGGGCCACCGTGATGTCCGTGCCGGGCGCGAGCTTGATCAGCACGTTCTGGTAGCCCTTGGCGGGCTCCTTGAGCAGCGACTGGGCCGAGGCGAGCGTCACCAGGCCGGTGCCGTAGCTGTTGTCCTTGATCAGCGCTACGACCTTGAAGTCCTTGCCGCTGATCGGGACGGTGGAGCCGATGCCGAGGCCGGCCTCCTTGGCCTCCTTCTCCCGCATGGCGATCTCGCCGTCCTTGAGACCGGTGAGCGTGCCGCTGGTCGTCTCCGGGCGCACCAGGGACCCGATCGCGTTCACCGGGTAGCCGGTGACGTCGGCGTACTGGAGCTTCGGCGACTCGCCGTACGCCCTGAGCTCGGGCGCGACCATCTCGACGTTGCGCACCTTGGCGAGGTCGTCGGTGAACTTCTGCGAGAGCGGCTGGCTGTACACGTTCGACTTGACCGCGTAGTCCGCCGGGAAGCGCTTGTCGACCTGCTCGTTCATGGTCGCGCGGCCACTGCCGGCCACGACGGTCACCATCGCGACGATGGTCACGCCGATCATCAACGCCGCCGTCGTCGCGGCCGTGCGCTTGGGGTTGCGGCCCGCGTTGGCCGAGGCCAGCTTCGCCGGGACGCCGCGCAGCGCCTTGCCGAACAGGCGGTTCACCAGCGGCACGTAGAGCGGGCCGAGCAGCAGGACCGCCAGCAGCAGCACCATCGTGGCGCCGCCGGTGATGAACATCGCCGGCTCTTCCTTCTCCTGCTGGAGACCGAAGTAGACGGCGGCGCCACCGGCCAGTGCGATCAGCGTCGCGACGATGATCCGCGCCTTGCCGGTGCGGGCGACGTCGTCGGAGCTGTCCGGCTGCGAGCGCAGGGCGGCCACCGGGGCGACCTTCGTGGCGCGGCGGGCGGGCAGGACGGCCGAGAGCACCGTCACGACCACGCCGACGCCGAAGCCCGCGGCGATGGTCACCCACGAGATCGGCAGGCGGATCGGGGCGTCGTCGCCACCGCTGGGACCACCCACGGTGCTGATGAACGCCTGCAGGCCCGCCGAGACGCCGAGTCCGCCGAGCAGGCCGAGCACGGAAGCCGTGAGGCCCATGAAGAGCGCTTCGGCGAGCACGCTGCGGAACACCTGCGAGCGGTTCGCCCCGACGCAGCGCAGCAGCGCGAGTTCCTTCGTGCGCTGGGCGACGAGGATCGTGAAGGTGTTGTAGATGACCATGCCCGCGACGACGAGCGAGATCGCGGCGAACGCGAGCAGAAAGGTCTTGATCTCGCCGGCGGCGTCACCGACCTGCTCCAGCGTGGCCTGGGTCAGCTGCTCACCGGTCTGCACCTCGTAGCCGGCGCCGATGGCCTTGGTGATGTCGCTGACGAGCTGCTGCTGCGACACACCGGACTTGGCGACCGCGACGATCTCGTAGATCCGCTGCGTCGGGATGACCGTGCGCAGACCCTCCTGCGAGACCAGGACGTGGTCGCTGCCGGACATCGAGATGCTGCTGGCGCCCTGCTGGTAGGTGCCGACGATGGTGAACGCGTGCTCCGCGTTCTCCTCGTCGAGCAGCTTGAGCTTGTCGCCGACCTTGAGCTTCGCGACCTGGGCGGTCTTGACGTCGATCGCGGCCTCGTCGGCCTTGACCGGGAACTTGCCGTCCTTGAGGTTGAAGTCGCGCAGCTTCTCCGTCGTGGGCAGCGGCTGCACCATCGCGCCGCGCGCCTTGCCCTCGCCGCTGAGCAACGCGGCGCTGCCGAACTCACGCGAGTCCGCGCCCTCGACGCCGGGGGTGTTGCGGATCTTCTGCAGGAAGTCGGCGGGAATGCCGTTCTCCCGGTTCGGGCTGTTCTCCCCCATGTGCACGGCCGCGTCGACGTTGCGGGCGCTGCGGGCGAAGTTGTCCCTGGTCTGTTCCCCGACCGCGTCGCCGAGCACGAGCGTGCCCGTCACGAACGCGACGCCGAGCGCGATGGCGATGCTGGACAGCACCAACCTCGCCGTGCGGGCGCGCAGGCCCGCAAGGATCGTCTTCAGCATCTTTAGCTCACGCCCCCAGGTGCGTGAGGGCGTTGACGACGGACTCGGTGGTGGGCTGGTGGATCTCGCCCGCGAGCCTGCCGTCGGCGAGCAGCACCACGCGGTCCGCGTAGCTCGCGGCCACCGGGTCGTGCGTCACCATGATCACGGTCTGGCCCATCTTGCGGACCGACATGCGCAGGAAGTCGAGGACCTCGGCGCCGCTGCGGGAGTCCAGGTTGCCGGTCGGCTCGTCGGCGAAGATGACCTCGGGCCGGGCGACCAGGGCGCGGGCGCAGGCCACGCGCTGCTGCTGGCCACCGGACAGCTCGGTCGGGCGGTGCGTGAGACGGTCGCGCAGGCCCAGCACGTTGACGATCGTGTCGAACCACTGCTTGTCGGGCTTGCGGCCGGCGAGCTCCAGGCCCAGCAGGATGTTCTGCTCGGCGGTCAGCGTCGGCAGCAGGTTGAAGGCCTGGAACACGAAGCCGACGCGGTCGCGGCGCAGCTTGGTCAGGTCCTTGTCGTTCAGCTTGGTGATCTCGGTCTGTCCGATGTGGATCTCGCCGCTGTCCACCGTGTCCAGTCCCGCGAGGCAGTGCATCAGCGTGGACTTGCCGGAGCCGGACGGGCCCATGATCGCGGTGAAACGGCCGGCCTGGAAGGCGACGTTGATGCCGTCGAGCGCCCGCACCGCGGTGTCACCCTTGCCGTAGACCTTCACCAGGTTGTGGGCCGCCGCAGCGGTCCGGGTGCCGACCTCGGACGCCAGTGCTGACATGTGACTTGCCTTCCTCACAGGGGGTGTTCCTCGATGAGGAAGAAGCTATGAGGAAGCTGAGTGCGCGGACATCAACTCGGCGACGCGTTGCGCGTCAGCCTGAGGTATGACAACCAGGGCTATTCCAGCAGACCCCGGTCGTACGCGATCGCCACGGCCTCCGCGCGCCGGGACGCCCCGAGCTTGGCCATGATCCGGGAAAGGTGCACGGAAACGGTCTTCTCGCTGATGTAGAGCTCCTCGCCGACCTCGCGGTTCGTCCGTCCCGAGGCCACCAGGCCGAGCACGTCGCGTTCGCGCGGGGTGAAGAGGTCGATCTGCTCGCGCACCGGTTCGTCAGCCCTGAGGGTGATGCGGGCCCGCTTGGCGCACGACGCCACGGCCTCGGCGAGCGGAACGGCCTTGAGCCTCGTCGCCACCTCGTCGGCGAGACGCAGCTGCTCCGCCGCCTCCTCGCGGCGATCCGCGCCCAGCAACGCCTCCGCGAGCCGCCACCGGCACAGCGCCTGCTCGAACACGACCCCGTAGGCGAACTCGTCGACCGCGGCCTGCCACAGCTCCGGATCGCCCGCGCCGGTCAGCCTGGACTCCTCGGCGAGCGCGCGGGCCAGCCAGGCACGTCCCTCAGGACCGAGCACACCGGCGCGCGGCTTGCCGTTCTCCGCGGTCAGCCGCACGTGCTCGGCGAGGTCGTGTCCTGCCGCGACCGCGTTCTTCTCGGCCTCGGCGTCCCGCTTGCGACGGGCCTTCGCGGCGATCTCCGCGTGCGCCGCGATGCCGATCGCGCCGATCCTGATGCCCGCGAGCATCCACGGGCCACCGAGCTTGCGCGCCCACGCCAGCGCGTCCGTGACCCGCTCGACGGCCAGTTCCGGACGGCCGCGCCACAACGCGAGCTCCGCACCCGTACCGCCGTTGATCAGCGCGATCTGGATGTCGCGGTGCCAGTCGCTGCGCAGCTTCGTGATCATCCGCTCGGACTCGGCGAGATCCCCGCGCGAGACCGTGAGGTGCGTGCTCGCCGACGCCAGCCGGGCCAGCACCGTCGACGACACCGACATGCCGGGCGGTTCGCTGGCCCACGCCGCGTAGTCCCAGTCGCCGATGTAGTAGTGCACGAGCACCTGCAGGATGCGGATCTCCAGCCCGTACATGCTCCACGTCAGGCCGGTCTCCTTGGCCCGGTCGCCCGCGAGGTTGTAGACGCGGGCGGCCTCGGCCAGTTCACCGCGGTCGTAGTGCATCAGGCCGTAGTAGTACCAAGCCCTCAGTTCGTTGTTGAACGCTCCGACCTCGCGCGCGCACTGGATCGCGCGCTCGAAGCTGGCCTTCGCCTCCTCGGGCTGGCCTGCGTGGTCGTCGAGGATCGCCAGGGTGCCGAGCCCGTCCGCGACCGCACCCGGCGCGTTCGCCGTCTGGCCGTCCGCGATCGCGAGTTCGGCGGCCTCCCTGGCCTTGGCGTCCTTGCGTTGCTGGCGCAGGGAAGACGCCTTGCCCGCGAACACACGGGCGCGGGTGGGGCTGGGCTCGCGGTCCTGCACGAGGTCCAAGGCCTTGCCGAGGACCAGGAAGTGCTCTTCCTCGTTGCCGTCGAGGATCGAGAGCGCCTGCGAGAGCCGCAGCCAGACCTCGGCCGCCTCCTCCGGCGACTGCTCGGCACCGATGGCCTTGGTGGCGCTGCGGGCGAACGCGACCGCGCGTTCCGGCTGCCCGGCCGTGCCCGCGACCCACGAGGCACGCCGCAGCAGCACCGACTCGTCCACATCGGACGGACGATCGGCCGCCGCGACGGCGTTCCACAGGTTGAGCGCCTTTTCCAGGTACCGCAACGACTCCGCGGGCGCCCCGGCGCGTTCGGCCTCCTTGGAAGCCTTGATCGAGGCCTCCAAGGCCTGCGGCAGGTTGTGGCTCTCGAAGGCGTGGTGGGCCAGCGCCGCCGCGCCACCGCGTTCGTCCGGCCGCTGGGCCAGGTGGTGGGCGTAGGCGGCGTGCAGCCGGCCCCGTTCGCCGGGCAGCAGATCGCCGTAGACCGCCTCCCGGACCAGGGCGTGGCGGAAGGCGTAGACCTCGTCGTCGTTCACGACGAGCAGGTGGTGCTGGATCAGCTCGCGCAGGGCCGTGTCGAACGCGATGTCCGCCATGCCCGCGACCTCGTGCAGCCGGTAGTGCCGGACCCGGCGACCCCAGACCGACGCGACGCGGACGACGTGCTGTGCTTCGGGGCCAAGGCTCTCGACCCGGCTGAGCAGCACGTCGGCGAGCGCGGAGGGCAGCGACCTGGCGTCGTCACAGGTGGCCACCGCGATGAGTTCCTCGGCGAAGAAGGCGTTGCCCTCGGAGCGTTCCGCGACCTGCTGGACGACGTCCTCCGGCAGGTCGTCGGACAGGGCCTCGACGAACCGGCGGGCGTCCGCGGCGTTGAACGGCGAGAGGTCCAGGCGGTCGACGGCGGGCAGCCGGACCAGCTCGGACAGCAAGGGGCGCAACGGATGGCTGCGGTGCAGGTCGTCCGCGCGGTAGGTGCCGACGACCAGCAACCGCTGGGAACGCAGGCGGGACAACAGGAACGACAGCAGGTACCGGGTGGACGCGTCCGCCCAGTGCAGGTCCTCGACCACGAACAGCACGCGCTGCCGTTCGGAGAGATCGCCGAGAAGCCCGAGCACGGCGTCGAACAGCTGGAGCTGTCCCACGTCCTGCTCAGGCCGCCGGCCAGGGATCAGGCTCGGCGCGATCATGCCCTCGGTGCCGGGTTCGCGTTCGGCGGGCAACGTCAGCTGCGGCAGCAACATCGCGAGCGCCGGCCGGTTCGCCACGTCGCTCTTCAGCTTGCTCAGCGCCTCGGCGAACGGCAGGTACGGCAGGCCGGTCTCGCCGACGTCCAGGCACCGTCCCATGAGGACGAGGGTGTCCTCGGCGCTGGCGGCCAGTTCGTCGATCAGCCGCGTCTTGCCCACACCGGCGTCACCGGCGAGCAGCACCGCCCCCGCGGTTCCTTCTCCAGCCTGGGCCAGAGCTGCACGCAACCGGTCCAGTTCCCGATCGCGAGCGACCAGAGGGATTCCAGAACCAAGGCGCGCCACAAGGGGCATGCTTGCACAGGTCATGCCTAGTTGCCGCCGAGTTTCCGAGTCGTGCGGTGGATCACTCGGCTCATCCACGACGGCATGTCGCGGTTCGAACGCTGCCAGTTGCAGACAGCGGTGCCACGTCGGTAGTCGATTTCCGCCTTGATCGCCTCAGGGGTCCATTCGGTCATGGACAGAAGAGTCGTCCTGAGGCCTCACCTCAGGCATCGGGCGATCACGCAGTCCTGCCCGCGAAACCCCTTACCCGACCGTCACCGCACGTGCGCGAGCCAGCCGGGCCCTTACCCCGTCGGCCTCCGGCGCTCCCAGCTCGCTGAACAACGCCAGCGCGCGCTGCCAGTGCGCCGCCGCCCCCGCCGCGTTCAGCTGCTCGAACACCGCCGCGAGCCGGTCGTGCGCCAATGCCTGGTGGTACGGCGAGACGGCATCGCACGCCACCGCCAACGCCGTACGGGCCGAGGACAGCGCACCGTCCGTGTCGCCGGTCTCCAGCAGGGCCGTGGAGATGTCGACGTGACAGGCCGCTTCCCCGCACTGCTCGCCGACCTCGTGATACATCCGCAACGCCACGCGCAGCCACGGCATCGCGTCGTCGAAGCGCTGGGTGCTCAGGTACAACAGGCCGAGGTGGTGGTGGGCGTTGGCCTCCGCCCACTTCGAACCCGCGATCCGCGAGATCTCCATGGCCTCGCGGTAGTGCGCCTCGGCCTCGGCGGCCCGGCCCAGGTCCTGCAACGTGCCGGCGACCGTCGTCAGGGCACGTGCCTGCTGGTGCACGTCCTCCTTGCGGCGAGCCACTTCCAGCGCGCCCTGCTGGGCCTGCAGGGCCTCTTCGAAGCGTTCGAACTGGAGCAACGCGACGCCGAGGTTGAACTGCATGACGAACCGGGCGTCGTCGTCGTTCAGCGCGATGGCGGCCTGCAACGCCGCTTCGGTGAGGCGCAGCGAGGTCTCGCGCTCGGTCCGCAGCCACAGGTACCGCGACAACGTGTACGGCAGCTGCCAGGCGTGGACGTGCCAGCCGGAACCCGAGGCGAGCTCGGCGGCGGCGATCAGGTTGGCGCGCTCGGCGTCGAACCAGGCCGTCGCGTCCGCGGCACCGGAGATCGCCGGCACGTGGACCGGCCGGTGCTCCGGCGCGACCAGGACACTGCCGCGGTTGATCGGCAACAGCCCGTCGGCGAGGTCGGCGCAGTGCAGGTAGTAGTCGAGCATCCGGCCGGTGGCGGCCCGGCGCTCCGGCTCGGACAGCTCCCCTGCCAGGGTCTTCGTGTAGACGCGGACGATGTCGTGCGCGACGTGCCGGCCCGGTTCGCTGACGGACAGCAGGTTCGCGGCGGTCAACGCGTCCAGCGCGCGTTGGGCCTCCAGCAGCGCCACGTCGCCCATCGCCGCGACCACGTGCGGGGTCAGGTCCGCGCCGGGGTGCAGGCCGACGATCGCCAGCAACCGCGACGGCTCCGCGGGCAACGCACGGCGCGAGGCGTCCAGAGCGGCTCGTACGGTGCCCTCACCGTCCTCCAGCCCGAGTGCGGCCAGGCGGCCCTGCTCGTCCTGCAGTTCCTCGACCAGTTCGGCCACGCGCAGACGTGGGGACACGGCAAGACGGGCCGCGGCGATCCGCAACGCCAGCGGCAGGCCGTCGCACAGTTCGGCCAGTTCGCGCAGCGCACCGGCCTCGATGTCGGACCGGCCGGCGATGCGGCCCAGCACGTCGACGGCGGCGTCCGGGTCGAGCATGTCCAGCTCGATCAGCTTCGCCTCGACCTGCGCGACCAGCCCGACCAGCCGCCGGCGGGAGGTCACGACGACGCACGAGGGCGCGCCCGGCAGCAACGGCAGCAGATCAGCGGAACTGCGGACGTTGTCGAGCATCACGAGCATCCGGCGGTCGGCCAGCAACGTGCGCAGCAGCGCCGAGCGTTCGTCGACCGAGACCGGGGTGTCACTGGCCGGAACGCCCAGCGCGCGCAGGAACCGGTTGAGCACCTCGCCGATCTCCAGCGGCTCCCGGTTCGGGTCGTAGCCGTGCACGTCGACGTAGAGCTGGCCGTCCGGGAACTCCTCGCGGACGCGGTGCGCCCAGTGCAGGGCGAGCGCGGTCTTGCCGACCCCCGCCGGACCGGTCACCAGCATCACCGGGCCGTCGTGACCGCGCAGCAACGCGTCCATGAGGCCGAGCTCGAGGTCCCGGCCGACCAGCGCGACGGGGGCGCGCGGCAGCTGGGCGGGGATCGTCATCGGGGCCGGTTCGGGCGCGGACGGCTGCTGCGGCACGCGGATCGGCGCGCGTTCCGGCTCGGGACTGTCCCCCGCCAGCACGGCCTGGTGCACCCGGCGCAGTTCGGGACCCGGCTCGACGCCGAGTTCCTCGATCAGCACGGCGCGGGCCTCCCGGTAGGCGGCCAGCGCCTCGGCCTGACGGCCCGCCTGGACCAGTGCCCGCATCAGCAGGCCGTGGCCGCGTTCGCGCAACGGGTGCTCGGCGACCACCGAACCGAGCTGCGAGACCAGTTCCGGGCCCTGCCCGATCGCGAGTCCCAGCTCGGCGCGTTCCTCGAGCACCGCCAGCCGGCGTTCGACGAGACGGCCGCGTTCGACGTCGGCGTGCAGGCCGGAGACGCCGCCCAGCGGTTCGGCGCGGAACAGCGCCAGCGCGTCGTCCAGCTCGACCGCGGCTCCGGCGAGATCACCGGCGGCGCGCATGCGGTTCGCGAGCAGGACCTGACGTTCGAACACGTCGAGGTCGAGCGCGCCGGGCTCGACGCGCATCAGGTAGCCGTCGCCGACCGAGGTCAGCAGCTCGGCGGGAGCCCTGCGCGCACGGGTCGGTTCGAGCGCCCTGCGCAGTCCGGCGACGTAGGTCTGGACCAGGTTCACCGCACTCGAGGGCACGTTGTCGCCCCACACGGCCTCGATGATCTGCCCGCGACTGACCGGTGTGTTGCGCTCCAGCAGCAGGACCGCGAGGACGGCGCGCTGCTTCGCCGCACCGAGATCAACCTCTTGACCTGCGCGAACGACTCGGAGAAGGCCGAGAACCTCGAACCGAAGGGGTTCCTCGCCGTGCGTCACCGATATGTCCTTCGCCCGTGGTCCACCTGGAGCTTGAAGATCACTTCAGTCGGGCTCCAGTCGTGCTGTAGAAGGCATTCTTACGCTTAGCGTGTCCAACCAACCACAGACCGCGAGATCAACGGAAACCGGAGATCAGCGCGTCCGGGCAGGTTGGACCGGACAGCGGAACACCCGCTGCTCCCCATGATCGACGTGGGTCGGCCGGCGTGCAAGGGGCATCCAGCCCGCGGCGGCGGAACGCCGGCCGGCCCACGTCCCCTTACGCGAGAAGGCCCCGGCTGGTTGATCCAGCCGGGGCCTTCCTCGTTCTCGTCTTCCAATCAGCTGACAAAAGAGCCGGTCTTCGCGGCGGCGAGGAATGTGTCCCATCCCGCGCCGCCGAACCTGAGCCGCGACCCGTCCGCGTTCTTGCTGTCACGAACCGCCGCGCCTGATGAGACGAGCGCGATCTCGACGCACTCCGGCCCACCGGCCGACGACCTGCTGCTCTTGCGCCAACGCAAGCTTTCCACTCTGTTCACTCTCCGGTCGCAGTCACGCGAGAGTGCGAGCGATCTCCGTGATCAGGGTTGCCGATTCCCGCGGGGTCAGGGCGGAACTCACGAGACGCTCGAACATCTCGGCGTAGGAATGGACGTCCGACTGTTGTTCCAGGTAGACGCCGCTTCTGGTGCTTTCGATGTACACGACGTCGGAGTCGAGCTGCTCTGGAAAGCTCAGGATGACGAACGGGCCGTCCATCGCAGCATGACCACCGGCGCTGAACGGCACGACCTGCATCGTGACGTTCGGCAACGCACCGACTTCGAGAAGACGCGCCATCTGCACGCGCATCACCTCGGCGCCGCCGACGAGCCGGCGCAGGGCGGCCTCGTCGATCACGACGTGCAGGCGCAACGGGTCGTCCTCGCTGAGCAGGGCCTGCCTGGCCTTGCGCAACCGGACGCGGCGGTCGATCTCGCCGGTGCGCGCGTCCGGCAGCACCTGGGAGATCAACGCCCTCGTGTACGACTCGCACTGCAGCAGGCCCGGGATCATCAGCCCCTGGTAGGTCCTGATCGAGTCCGCGTCGGCCTCGTACCCCACGTAACGACCGGGCACGATGTCGCCGAACTCGTCCCACCACGCCTTGCGACGGGCTTCCCTTGCCAGCTGAACCAGTTCTTCGAGGGTGGCGGCGTCCGCGCCGTAAACGTTGAGCATGTCCCGCACGTCACGCGGGCTCACCCCCACACGGCCGGTCTCGATGCGGCTGATCTTGGAGGCCGAGCACTCCAGGCGCTCGCCCACCTCCTCGATCGTCAGCCCCGCCACTTCACGCAGTCGCCGGAGTTCGCTCACGAGCCGGCGCTTGCGCAGAGTCGGGCTGCTACCCCGCATTACTCCTCCTGGACGGCATCCACACCTCGTGGTCCTACCCAGTTTGAGAGCAAAGGAGCTCGTCGCAAAGAGACGTCATCCATTCGTGTACTGCAACTTGCAGATCGCAGGTTGGACGCGACAGTCTGCTGGGGCTGCTTACGTAAGGACTGGAGCTCTGAGCCTGATGGCCGTCACGGTGTTCAGCCAACTGGACAAGTCGCTGCACTCCCACCTGGCCACACTCACCGACCTCGCCGCACGTGGCGACGACCAGACCGCTCTCGTACTCGCCAGGGTTGAGTTGCCGAGGGTGGTCGCGGTGGTGAAGGCGTTGCTCGACGAGCACCAGCCCGACGAGCACGGCCGGTGCGCGACCTGCAAGCGCGGCTGGTTCTCACGGCGGATGCCCGCACCGTGCCGTGCTTATCTCTCGGCGCAGCTGATCCTGACCGTCGTCGGCCAGGAGACTGCGCACGGCAAGCACCTGCGCTCGGTAGGCTGATTTCCGGAACTCGATAGTTCTTCAGTTCCGGCCTGACTTGGGCCGGCTCCGCACCCCCCGACCGGAGCCGGCCCATCTACCTGATCACCTCGCGTGACGACGCCACCCAAGATCAACACGGTTGGCTGAAAGATCTGTCACAGCACCGATTCCGGCGTCATCATTGAGGGCGACGCGGCCTGATCCCGCCCCATGGTGCCTGTGCCGACACGGAGGTGTTCCCGTGCCGACCCCGCATGACCGCGCCGACGAGCTCGATGCCGTCCGGCCGCGCCGCATGCTGCCCTTAGAGCGCCTGTAGAGCGCACTCCCCACA
Source organism: Lentzea sp. NPDC020367 (assembly GCF_044387305.1). Lineage (NCBI taxonomy): Bacteria > Bacillati > Actinomycetota > Actinomycetes > Pseudonocardiales > Pseudonocardiaceae > Lentzea > Lentzea sp. NPDC020367. Next base: position 163,268 of record NZ_JBIRVV010000003.1, read on the forward strand.
GCTCACTCCCCTCCCCGCCCTGTGCATCCGTCGCACAGGGCTATGCCGCTATTCAGCAAAGGGAAATCTCGTGAACCATCAGCCCAGGTCCAACACCGGCGACCACACCCCGCACGGTCCACCGCTGATCCTGAAGCACGACCTGCCCGCGAGCTTCGTGCTGTTCCTCATCTCGATCCCGTTGTCGCTCGGCATCGCGCACGCCACGGGCGCGCCGCTGATGGCCGGGATCATCTCCGCGGTCATCGGCGGCGTGGTGGTCGGCGCGATCAGCGGAGCTCCGTTGCAGATCAGCGGTCCGGGGACCGGGCTCGTGGTGATCGTGGCCGGGCTGGTCGCGCAGTTCGGGTGGGCGGCCACCGCGGCGATCACGATGGCCGCGGGCACGTTGCAACTCGCGCTGGGGCTCACCGGGATCAGCCGCCTGGTGATGTCGCTGTCCCCCGCCGTGGTGCACGGCATGCTCGCGGGCATCGGCATCTCCATCGCCGTCGGGCAGCTCGTGGTGGTGCTGGGCGGCACGGCGGCGTCGACGGTGCCCGCGAACCTCGCGCTGCTGCCGGGAGAACTGGCCGGGGCGTCGCTCGGGTCGGTGCTGGCCGGTGCCGTGGCGATCGCGGTTCTGCTGCTGTGGCCCCGTGTTCCGCGTGCCTCCGTGATTCCGGCGCCGCTGGTCGCCGTCGCCACGGCCACCGCGCTGGCGTTCGTGCTGCGCCTGGACGTCGCCAGGGTCGACCTGCCGGACAGCCACGCGCTGGTGTTCCCGGAGATGCCGCGGGGCAGCGTCGGCACGGTGGTCACGGCCATCGTCACGGTCGCGCTGGTGGCGAGCATGGAGTCGTTGCTGTCGGCCGTCGCCACGGACCGGCTGCATGACGGGCCGCGGGCCCGGCTGGACAAGGAGCTCATCGCGCAGGGCACCGGCAACGTGCTCGCGGGCGCGCTCGGCGGGTTCCCGATCAGCGGCGGCCTGGCGCGCAGTTCCACGAACGTCGCGGCGGGCGCGAAGACCCGTTACGCCGCGATCTTCCAGGGCTTGTGGATCGCGGTGGCGGTGCTGGCGTTCGCGCCGGCGTTGGAGCTGATCCCGTTGGCGGCGCTCGCGGGCGTGTTGTTCGTCGTCGGACTCCGGCTCGTGTCGGTCGCCCGGATGCGGAACCTGGTGCAGCACCGGGAGTTCCTCGTCTACGCGGCGACCGCGCTCGGCGTCGTCCTCTTCGGACTGCTGGAAGGCGTGGTCGCCGGGCTCGCCATCGCTTTGCTGCGCGCGTTGTACCGGCTGACGCACTGCTCGGTGCGGGTCGAGCGCAACCGGGTGTACGTGCGGGGATCGCTGGTGTTCCTGGGAGTCGGACGGCTCGTGCGGGAGCTGCGCGGGATGCCGCCGGGCGAGACCGTCGTGCTGGAGCTGCACGTCGACTACCTGGACCACGCGTCCTACGAGGCGATCAACGACTGGCGCGAGGGCTACGAGCGGCTCGGTGGCCGGGTTCAGGTCGACGAGGTGCACGACACCTGGTACGACCGGGCGAACCAGGGCAAACCGGGGCGGCGCAAGACGTTGCCCGGCCCGCTGCCGCGCTGGTTCGCACCGTGGTCGCACTGGCAGGGCACGCCCGGCCTGGTGACGTTGCCGGAGCAGCGGTCGTCCGTGGAGGGCGATCCGATGCTGCGCGGGATGCACGAGTTCGAACGTCGTTCCGCGCCGTTGGTGCGGCCGTTCCTGCACGAGCTGGCGGTGCGCGGGCAACGGCCCCAGCAGCTGTTCATCACGTGCGCCGACTCCCGCGTGGTGCCGAACCTGATCACCACGTCCGGGCCCGGTGACCTGTTCTGCGTGCGCAACATCGGCAACCTGGTGCCGATGCCGTCGTCGGACGACAGCTCGGTCGGAGCGGCGATCGAGTACGCCGTGGAGATCCTCAACGTCAGCACGATCGTCGTGTGTGGACACTCCGACTGCGGCGCGATGAAGGCGCTGGTGAACGGGTCCGCGGCGCGCGGCTCGCACCTGCACTCGTGGCTGCGCAACGCCGAGCCGTCGCTGATCCGGTTCCACGCGCCGACGTCGCCCGGCTGCGCGGAACTGCCGGTGGCCGACCGGCTCGCCGTCGCGAACGTCGCACAGCAGCTGGACAACCTGCTCGCCCACCCGAGCGTGCGGGAGGCGATCGCCGCGGGCACGCTCACGTTGAAGGGCATGTACTTCGACATCTCGAACGCCCGCGTGTACCTGGTGGACCCGGACCGCAACGGGCTCGAACCGGTGACGGCACCGGCGTAGAAAAGCGAGGAGCCGCCCCGAGAACTCCCGGGGCGGCTCCCTTTGACGCTGTCGACTAGCAGGTGCCGATCCAGGAGCACTCCACGTCGAAGCGCTCCTTCGCGGGAACCTTCGCGCGGTCCTGTGCCGGAGCCTTGCGCTGCTGCGGCACCGACTGGACCTGCGGCGACACCAGCTGCGTGCCGCCGTCGGAGGCCAGGCGCACGGCGATCCTGTCCTCGATGAGCTTCGGGCTGTTGAACAACAGGACGTTGTTCTGCACCACCGAGAACACCAGGTCCCGGCCCGCCGCCGTCTTCACGTAGCCGGACAGGCCCGAGACGCCGGACAGCGACCCGGTCTTGGCCTTCACGTTGCCCGCGGCCGGCGTGTTCTTCATGCGGTTGACCAGCGTGCCGTCGACACCGGCGACCGGCAGCGACGCCTGCCACGCGGCGAACCACGGCTTGGTCCTCGCCTTGACCAGCACCGAGGTGAGGTCGTCCGGCGAGAACTGGTCGAGCCGCGACATGCCGGAGCCGTCGAAGATCTCGACCGCGTTCGGGTCGACGCCCAGACCGGACCACTTGGTGCTGAGCTGGTTGACGCCGTTGGTGAACGAACCACCCGCGGTCTTGACCAGCACCTCGGCCAGCATGTTGTTGCTGTCCTTGAGCAACGGCACGATCAGCTCGCTGAGCTTCATCGACGTGTCGGTCGCGAGGACGGCGGCGTTCGCCGGCGCCTTCTGCCGCTTCACGCCACCGGTGACGGTGATCCCGTTGGCCTGCAAGGCCTTCTGGAACACCGACGTCACGAGCCCGGTCGGGTCCTTGACCGTCGAGAGCGCGGTGGTCTCGACGGACGTGGACCCGCTGACGAAGATCCGGTTGGTGCCGTGCTCACGCTCCACGGACACGCCACCGTTGCCGGTGGTCGCCGTGGACACGATCTGCACGTGGTCGTTCGCCGGTTCGGTCGTGACGACAGCCGGGGCGCCCGCCGCGGCGCCCGGCTTGACGCGCACGATCACGGTGCCGGCGCTGAACTTCGCGTCCGGCGAGAGCGTGAGGGCCGACGTTTCCGCACTGTAGGCGTACGGTTCGTCGTCCCACGCCCAGCCCGTGCCGTACGGCTGCGCGTCGAACTTGGTGTCGTCGATGACGAGCGCGCCGTTCACCGTGGTGACACCGCTGGCCTTCAACGCGTCCGCGAGCTGCTGATAGCGCAACCGGGACATCGTCGGGTCGCCACCACCTCGCAGGACCAGGTCGCCGTCGAGCGCCGTCCCGGTCCTGGTTCCGGCCGAGACGAGCTCGGTCTTCCAGCGGTAGTCCGGACCCAGCAGGTCCAGCGACGCCGTCGTGGTGAGCAGCTTCATGTTCGACGCCACCTGGGAACGCCTGCTGCTCTGCCTGGTGTAGATCACTTCACCCGAGTTGGCGTCCCGCACGACCAGGCCGACATCCGCGCCCTTCAGCGCGTTGTCGGCCAGGATCGTGTCGAGATCAGCCGTGAGGGCCTCGTTGCCGACCGCCACGGCGCCGCCGCTGGACGTCAGGGTCAACCCTGCCGCCACAGCGACGACCGCCCCCAGAATGCCTAATTTCACGCTTCCACCTCTGATCGATCACCCGACCACAACGTGTGGAAGCTACCGGGCTTGTCCGTGCGGCGGTACGTGTGCGCCCCGAAGAAGTCGCGCTGTCCCTGGACAAGCGCGGCAGGCAGGCGTTCCGAGCGAAGTCCGTCGTAGTAGGCCAGAGCGGACACGAAGCCCGGCGTCGGCACGCCGGATTCCACTGCCCGCACCACAACCCGGCGCCACGCGGCCTCGGCGTTCTGGACCGCGTCGCGGAAGTAGTTGTCCACCAACAAGGACTCGATGTCCGCGTTCGCGTCGTAGGCCTCGCGGATGCGGTTGAGGAACTGCGCGCGGATGATGCAGCCACCACGCCAGATCGTCGCCATCGCGCCGAGGTCGATGTTCCAGTCGAAGTTCTTCGACGCCTCACGGATCATGTCGAAGCCCTGCGCGTACGCGACGACCTTCGACGCGTAGAGCGCCTGGCGCACGTCGTCGACCAGTTCGGCGTCCGGCTTCGCGACGACCTCGCTGGCACCGAACGCCTCGCGCACGGCCTTGCGCTGGTCGGTGTGACCGCTCAGGCTGCGCGCGAACACGGCCTCGGCGATGCCGGTGACCGGCACACCCAGCTCCAGCGCCTCCTGCACGGTCCAGCGGCCGGTGCCCTTCTGCTCCGCGGCGTCCTCGATGACCTGGACGAGCGGGTTGCCGTCCGCGTCGACGTGCTTGAGGACCTCGGCGGTGATCTCGACCAGGTACGACTCCAGGTCGCCCGAGTTCCACTGCGTGAAGACCTCGGAGATCTCCGCCGGCGTCTGGCCGCCGATGCGGGACAGCAGGTCGTACGCCTCGGCGATGAGCTGCATGTCGGCGTACTCGATGCCGTTGTGGACCATCTTCACGAAGTGCCCGGCGCCGTCCGGCCCGACGTGCACGCAGCACGGCTGACCGTCCACCTTGGCCGCGATCTCCTCGAAGACCGGCCCGACGTGCTTGTAGGACTCGGCGGGACCGCCCGGCATGATGCTCGGGCCGTTGAGCGCGCCCTCCTCGCCACCGGAGATGCCGGCGCCGACGAACAGCAGTCCCTTCTCCTTCAGCGCGGCCTCACGGCGACGCGTGTCGTTGAAGTGGGCGTTGCCGCCGTCGATGACCATGTCGCCGGGTTCGAGGATCCCGCTCAGCTCGTCGATGACGGCGTCGGTCGGGCCACCCGCCTTGACCATGATGATGATCTGGCGCGGCGTCTGCAGGCTGTCGACCAGATCCTGCAGCGTCTCGGCGCCGACGAAGTCGCCCTCGTGGCCGTGCTCGTCGAGCAGGGCCTTCATCTTCGCGGGCGTCCGGTTGTGCACGGCCACTTTGAAACCGTGCCGCGCGAGGTTCCGCGCGAGGTTGCTGCCCATGGTGGCAAGACCGGTGACCGCGATACGTGCTTTGCCTTCCGTCATACGCGACAGCCTGCCGTGTTCCGCGCCTTTACGCGAGACGTCACAGGGTGTTCTCAGACTCCGTTTTGCCAGGTGAACCGCGTCACGTGCCGGTACGTATTGCTAGGCGTAAGTTGGCTTCATGACGGAATTCACGAGCGTGGGACGCTCGGCGACCGACCGTGCCCCCAGGTACGGATCGCAGCTGGTGAAGCACTTCACGGCCAAGGACCTCGAGGGGTCCTGGGAGGACACCCGCGGCTTCGTCCGCTTCTCGGCCGGCCTCGCGGAGTTCGAGGCGGCGGACGACGCGTTGATCATGCGCGTGGTCTGCACGTCGGAGGAGGACGTGGCCAGGCTGCAGGACGTCGTGGAACGGCACCTCGTCCGCTTCGGAACGCGCGACGAGCTGTCCGTCACGTGGGACTCAGGTAGCGAGAACTGACGCCGCCAGCCCGATGAGAGCGGTCCCACAGACCCTCTCGAACACCGCGCGCGTCCGAGGCTTGCTGAGCAGCCTGCCCAGCTGACGCGCCGACGGCACCACGATGACCCAGAACACCGCGAACACCCCGACCGTGACGGCGCTCAGCACGGCCGCCTGCGGAAGGGGCGCGGCGTTCGGGTCCATCGCCTGCGGGATGAGGCTCAGGAACGTGAGCATCACCTTGGGGTTCAACAGGTCGCACAACATCCCGCGCAGGAACACGTTCTTCTGCTGAGGCTGTTCGCTCAGCGGCTTGCTGGCCGATTTCAGCGTCATGAAGCCGATGTAGGCCAGGTAGAGCGCGCCGATCGCCTTGACCACGAACAACGCCGCCGGAGCCGCCGCCACGAGCGCGGACAACCCGACCGTCGCGAGCGTCGCGTGGATCAACAGCCCGGTGAGCACCCCGAGCGCCGCCTCGACGCCCTTCTTGAAGCTCCGGACCGCGTTCCCCATGACCAGAACGAAGTCGGGACCGGGCACGACCGTGATCACCACGAGTGCCAGCAGGAACGACGTCCACGCGATGTGCATGACGCAGATCGTCTGTGGTTCGTTCGTGTCTCTTCCAGCTGCTCAGTACGATGTTCGGTTATGCGCGAACAAGCCGAACTGGATTCGGTCGACTGGCACATCCTGGAGGAGTTGCAGAACGACGCGACCCTGCCGAACCGCGCGCTGGCGGAGATCGTCGGGCTCGCGCCGTCGTCGTGTCTGCAACGGGTGCGGCGGCTGCGCGACCTGGGTGTGATCACGGGGTGCCACGCCGTGGTGGACCCGGCTACCACCGGGCTGCCGTTGGAGGCCGTGATCTCGGTGAACGTGCGGCCGCACACCCGTGCCGTGGTGGCTGGTTTTCGTGCTTTTGTGATGGCACAGCCGGAGACGCGGTCGATCTTCCACGTGTCCGGGCAGGCCGATTTCCTGCTGCACATCGCCGTGGCGGATTCCACGCATCTGCAGGCGTTCCTGATGGACAAGATCGCTTCACGGACTGAGGTGCGGAACCTGACGAGTTCGGTGGTGCTGGAGCGGGTGGAGACCCGAGCGTTGACGCCGCCGGCGAACCTGCGGCCTACGCACCGTCGCCGGAAGGCTTGATCACCCGGATCAGCCCTTCCTGCACCACGGTCGCCACCAACTGCCCGTCCCGGGTGAAGAACCGCCCAGTCGCAAGCCCACGATTCCCGGACGCAGACGGAGAAGACGTGTCGTACAGCAACCACTCGTCGGCCCGGAAAGGCCGGTGGAACCACATCGCGTGGTCCAGCGAAGCCCCGAGGACCTTGTCCAGCCCCCAGTACACGCCGTGCCGCGCCAGAACCCCGTCCAGCAACGTCATGTCCGAGGCGTAGGTCATGATGCAGAGCTGCAGCATCGGGTCGTCCGGCAGCTTGCCGTCCGCCTTCATCCACACCTGCGACGAGGCCTCGCCGGGACCGTCCTCACGCGACTCCCACGGCGGCTCGGTCACGTAGCGGACGTCGATGGGCCGCGGGAACTTGGACGTGTGGAGCGCGTAGCCCTCGGCCGCCTCGGCCCAGGTCGGCAGCGACTCCGGGTCCGGCACGTCGGGCATCGGCGACGAGTGCTCGTTGCCCTGCTCCTCCAGCTGGAACGAGGCCGAGAGAGCGAAGATCGCCTTGCCGTGCTGCACGGCGACCACGCGGCGGGTCGTGAAGGACCGTCCATCCCGGATTCGGTCCACCTCGTACACGATCGGCACGCGGGGGTCGCCGGGCCGGATGAAGTACGAGTGCAGCGAGTGCACCCGCCGCTCCACCGGGACCGTGCGACCGGCGGCCACCAGGGCCTGGCCCGCCACCTGCCCGCCGAAGACGCGCACTGGCGACTCGGCGGGCGACACGCCTCGGAAGATGTTCTCCTCGATGCGTTCCAGGTCGAGCAACGCGACCAGGTCGTCCACTGCGGATTGTCCACTCAAGCCGGATGGGCTCGTAGCGGCGGCTCGGGCAGCCTCGGTCACGTCAAGCTCCTACGCGTGGTCGTCCTCCCCCAGCCGGTGCACCCGGATGAGGTTCGTCGACCCAATGGTGCCAGGAGGCGATCCGGCGACGACCACCATGAGGTCACCGGCGGAGTAGCGGCCGATCTCGATCATGGCCACGTCGACCTGCCGGACCATCTCGTCGGTGGACTCGACGCGCGGCACCAGGAACGTCTCGGTGCCCCACGTCAGCGACAGCTGCGAGCGCACGGCCGGCTCCGGCGTGAACGCCAGCAGCGGCAGGTGCGTGTGCAGGCGGGCCAGACGGCGGACCGTGTCACCGGACTGCGTGAACGCGACCAGGGCCTTGGCGTTGAGGCGCTCGCCGATGTCGCGGGCCGCGTACGAGATCACGCCGCGCTTGGTGCGCGGGACGTGCGTCAGCGGCGGCACGACGACCGACTCGGTCTCGACGGCCTCGATGATGCGGCCCATGGTCTGCACGGACTCGATGGCGTAGCGGCCGACCGAGGTCTCGCCGGACAGCATCAGGGCGTCCGCGCCGTCGAGCACCGCGTTCGCGACGTCGGACGTCTCGGCGCGGGTCGGGCGGGAGTTCGTGATCATCGAGTCGAGCATCTGGGTCGCCACGATGACCGGCTTGGCGTTCTCGCGGGCGATCTGGATCGCCCGCTTCTGCACGAGCGGGACGTGCTCCAGCGGAAGCTCGACGCCCAGGTCACCGCGGGCGACCATGACGCCGTCGAAGGCCAGCACGATGGCCTCGAGGTTGTCCACGGCCTCCGGCTTCTCGATCTTCGCGATCACCGGGAGGCGCTTGCCGCCGCTGCGGTCCATGACCTGGTGGACCAGGTCGATGTCGGCCGGCGAGCGGACGAACGACAGGGCGATGAAGTCCACGCCCAGCGAGAGCGCGAACTCGAGGTCCTCGATGTCCTTCTCGGACATGGCGGGCACGGAGACGTCCATGCCGGGCAGCGAGAGGCCCTTGTTGTTGCTGACGGGACCGCCCTCGGTCACCTCGGCCACGACGTCGGAACCTTCGACGTCCACGACCACGAGCGCGACCTTGCCGTCGTCCACGAGCATGCGGTCGCCGACCTTGGCGTCCTTCGCGAGCTCCTTGTAGGTCGTCGACACGCGGTCGTGCGTGCCCTCGACGTCCTCAACGGTGATGCGAACGATGTCGCCGGTGTTCCAGTCCACCGGACCCGCGGCGAAACGGCCGAGACGGATCTTGGGGCCCTGGAGGTCGGCGAGGATTCCCACGGCGCGGCCGGACTCGTCGGCTGCCGCGCGGACCATGTCGTAAACCTGCTTGTGGTCGGCATGGCTGCCGTGGCTGAAGTTCATCCTGGCCACGTCCATACCGGCCGCTACCAGGTCACGGACCTTTTCCGGCGTGCCAGTGGCGGGACCGAGGGTACAGACGATCTTTGCGCGTCGACTCACGTGTAGAGAGAGTAGACCCCGTTCCTGGACCGATCCCGAACTACTACTCAGTAATGTTCTGACCATGGGTCGAGTACTGCCTTTTGTGATCGCGGCGTTGCTCAGCGTCGTCGTTCTGTTCACCCCGGAGTCAGGTGTGCCGAGCTCGCCACCTGGTACGGACAAGGTGGTCCACACGCTGCTGTTCGCGCTGCTCGCGTTCACCGGCCTGTACGCGAAACTTCCTCGCATTTTGCCGCTGCTGGTGGTCTACGCAGGCGTTTCGGAGGTGCTCCAGCAGCTGATCACGCCCCTGCACCGCAGCGGCGACGTGCTCGACGCGCTGGTGGACGTCGTCGGGATCGGCCTGGGCTGGGCTACCGCGACCTGGTGGTCTCGCTCACGCCGACGTGGTCCTCGCACCACGCGTTGAAGTCCTTGAACTGCCTCCACGACTTGCGCACCCGGTCCAGGCACCCCGGCTCGTGCAGCACGTCGTCCGGCTCCCAGACCTTGCGCACGTAGATCGACCGGTACCGGAGCAGGTCGAGGTGCGGGTGGTCGTCGGCGAACCCGCGCGGCTTCGACTTCATCACGTCGCCCGCGAGCGTCCACCCCTGCTTGACCAGCTTGTCCACGATCTTGCGCAGCAGGACGCCGTGCGCGTCGACCGAGGCGCGGTACCGGGCTAGTTGGTCGGACTGCATGTGGAACGAGCCGCCGCCGGTCATCAGGCCCTCGGGGCTGAGCTGCACGTAGTACGCGCCGCCGCCGCGGCCCTTCTCGATGACGCCGCCGCAATGGTCCTTGTACGGCGTCTTGTCCTTGGCGAACCGCACGTCGCGGTACGGCCGGAACACCTTGCCCTCGCCGAACTCCTTCTCCAGCGCGAGCAGCAGCGCCTCCATCGGGGCGCGCACGTCGTGCAGGTAGGTCTCCTTGTTGTCGTCCCAGTACGCCTTCGAGTTGTCCAGGACCAGGCCGTCGTAGAAGTCAATGGCGTACTCGCCGAAACCGCTGAACGTCACCGAGTCAGCCTAGGCGGATCGCCCATGTGCGTGAAAATTCGTTTGAGAACACACAATCAGGCCATAATCCGGTGAATGCCCCGCCGTATCAACGCGCTCGCGACCTGGCTCCTCCAACTCGGGCCGGACGAGGTGGCCGCGATACTCCTGTACCGCCGCGACGTCGCCGACCGCTTCATCCGGACGTTGAAGGACCTCGCGACGCAGCTGACCGACTCCGACTCGGTGCACGCCGTCGAGGACACGCTGGACCAGGGCGCGCTCGACGTGCTCGGCGCGATCGTGGCGCAGAACAACGCCGGGACGGTCGACACGGTGTGCGCCGAACTGCACTGCACCATCGGCGATTTCGAACGCGCGCTCGGTGAGCTCAAGGAACGGGCGCTGGCCTGACCGGAGGGGTCGCGGCTGATCGCGGTGAACTCGGTGCGGACGAACGGCGCGGCGCAGGGCGAACTGACGTTGCGGCCCAAGGCACCCGGTAAGCGCAAGGCGTCCGAGATCTCGCCGATCGTGCCCGCGATGTCCACTGTGGACGGAGTGGCTCGGCTGCTCGCGTACTGCGAGCAGGACACGTTCGACGCCCGCTACACCGGTGGCGTGGCGACCGTGGAGATCCGGCGGGTCGCGCGGGCGCTGCGGGTCTCGGACGGCGTGCTGCGGTTGTGGCTGGAACTCGCGGCCGAAGCCCAGCTGGTCGGCGTGGAACGGTCGCGGCTGCTGCCGACCAGTCAGGGTGACGCCTGGCTCGACTCGCAGCCCGGTCCACGGCTCGCGGCGCTGGTCGCGGCGTGGCGGCGGATGGACTGGCGGCCGGAACCGGACCAGGCGCGGGCGGCGTTGCGCGACTACACCGGTGCCGCCGGGCTAGTGCTGCGCCGCGGCGCGCTGGAGCGGTTCTCGGCGGAGGAAGCCTTCACGAACATCAACGAACTGGTCGACGACCTCGTCTGGGAACGCCCCGCCGTGCACGACCCGAGGGCGACCGCGGCGGTGATCAGCGAGATGGAGTCGCTGGGACTGGTGGCCGGCGGCGCGCTCACGCCGCTGGGAGTGGCGGTGCTGCACGACGGCGACGTCGACACCGCGGCCGCCGAGCTGATGCCCCCGGCGACGGAGAGGGCCGCGTTCCAGACGGACATGACCGCCGTGGTGAACGGACTGCCGTCGCCCGAGCTGAGCGCGACGCTGAACCTGGTGGCGGACCTGGAGGACAACGACGCCGCACGGGTGTGGCGGCTGTCCGCCGGGTCGGTGCGGCGCGCGCTGGACTCGGGACTGTCGGCCGACGAGGTGCTCGCGCGGCTGAACGCCGTGTCGGAAGCCGCGCTGCCGCAGGTGATCGAGTACCAGGTGCAGGACGTGGCCCGCAGGCACGGCCAGCTGACGGTGACGGACGTGGCGAGTTGCGTGCGGGGCACGGATCCCACGCTGTTGCAGGAGATCGCCCGATCGAAGCGGCTCACGTCGTTGCAGCTGCGGTTCCTCGCACCGACCGTGCTGGCATCGGCCCAGCCGATGGCCGAGACGCTCGCGGCGTTGCGCCGGTGCGGGTACGCGCCGACCGGACTGGACGCCGGCGACAAGTCCATTGTGGAGAGTGTCGGCCGGCTGCGGGCCTCCGCCCGCGGCGAACGCAAGCCGGAGCGGTGGTGGCGCACCGAGATGAACGACCTGGAGCTGGCCCAGCTCGCGGTCCGGCTGGTGGAGCAGGAACGGCCGAGCGTCGGACCCGGCGCACCACGGGCCAACGCGGCGCGGATGCTGCGCGACCAGAACGTCTTCCTGCGCGACGAGGAGGTCGTGCTGCTGTCGTCGGCGCTGGTCGACGGCAGCAACGTCGAGATCAAGTACGCGACCGGGCCGCGCCGCACCGACACGTACGTGATCATGCCGACCAAGCACCTCGAGGGCGTGCTGAGCGCGGACTGCGAGGACGGCACGAGCAGGGAGTTCGACATCGGGCACGTCCGCAAGGTCGCGCTCCCCGAATGAACAGCTGGTGAAGTACCCCGGCGTGCGGTGATCACCTGCCGATACTGGGGATGTGGCCGATCCGTTTTCCGCCGGACTGCTGATGGTGCTCGAGACCGTGCTGGAGCGCGTGCTGCTCGGTCTCTTCGACGTCGTGCACAAGGGCGCCAAGGACAAGAAGCGCCAGCGCGAGCTGACCAGGCCGGGACCGCTGGTCGAGCGGGTCAGCTCCGAGCTCGCGCGCGGTGAGCTGAGCGCCGTCGAACAGCACGAGTGGCAGGCCGCCGTGGACGCGGTGCGCGAGTCCATCGAGGCCGCGCTGCCGTTGCGGCCGGAGGAAGCGCTGCGGGTGATGCTGACGCCCGAGTCGTTGCGCGCCCACGTGCTGTCCCGGTCGGAGCAGATCCGGCGTGCGGCGGGGCTGTCCGAGCAGGCGACGGCCGTCTACGACGCGTTGCTGCTGCGGGTGTGCGTCGCGGTCGTCGAACTGGTGTGGTCGCAGCCGGAGTACGCGCGCCGGCTCTCGGTGGAGATGTACCGGATGGGCCGGGCGACCGCCGACGCCGTGACACGGCTCGCGGACCAGCAACAACTCGCGCTGACGGCGTCGCACCGGGACTTCGAGGACCGTTACGCCGACCAGGTCGCGCACGCGCTGGGCGGGCTGGAGCTGTTCGGGGTGTCGCGCGGGCGGGCGCCGCGCAGGCAGTCGTTCGACACCTCGTACGTGTCGCTGGCGGTGGCGCGGGTCGGCGACACCGACGAACTGACCGGGGCCGGGCTGCCCGTGGCGGCGGCGCTGGCGGACACGCCTCGGGTGCTGATCCGGGGCGGCGCGGGCGCGGGCAAGACGACGTTCCTGCGCTGGCTCGCGATGAACGCGCTGGGCGAGACGCGGACCTCGGGCGACGAGTGGCTCGGGCTGGTGCCGTTCTTCGTGCCGTTGCGGCAGTACACGTCGCTGCCGAAGCCGGAGGAGTTCATCTCGCCGACGGCCTCGATGATCGAGGAGGAGAAGCCCTCCGGGTGGGTCACCGCGCGGCTCAAGGAGGGGCGCGCGCTCGTCCTGGTCGACGGCGTGGACGAGCTGGTGTGGGAACGGCGGGCCGAGGCCCGGCTGTGGCTGGAGAAGCTGGTCAACGCCTATCCCGACGCCCGCTACGCGATCACGACCCGGCCGGCCGCGGTGCCGGAGGACTGGCTGGAGGACGTCGGCTTCAGCGCGTTCGACCTGTTGCCGTTGAGCGACAAGGGTGTGCGCGACTTCGTGGAGGCCTGGCACACCGCCGCCCGCGACGAGCCGGGGCTGACCCGGGACGCGCGGGTGTGGCTGACCGAGTGCGAGGCACGGCTGGTGACGACGCTCGCGAAGCGGCCGGACCTGCGGCGGCTGGCGTCGAGTCCGTTGCTGGCGGGGCTGTTGTGCGCGTTGCACCAGGACCGGAACATGCACCTGCCCCGCGATCGCCGGTCGCTGTACGAGGCCGCGCTGGACCTGTTGCTGGTGCGGTGGGACGAGGACCGCGGGCTCGCGCTGCCGTCGTTCTCCAAGGAGGAGCAACTCGTTCTGCTGCAACGGTTCGCGTACTCGCTGGTGCGCAACCGCGAGCTGATGGTGCCCCGCGAGGAGGCCGTGCACCGGCTCGGGAACGCGATGCGCGGGCTGCGGTCGCACGACATCGACCCGGACGAGGCGATGCAGCGGCTGCTCGAACGGGCCGGGCTGCTGCGGGAGGTGGCGTCCGAACGCGTGCAGTTCGTGCACCGCACGTTCCGGGACTACCTGGCGGCCAAGGAGGTCGTGGACGCGGGCGACCTGAACCTGTTGGTGGACAGGGCACATCTGGACGAGTGGCACGACGTCGTGGTGATGGCGGTCGCGCACGCCCGGCCGCGCGAACGGGCCCGCGTGCTGATGGACCTGCTGGCGGGCAACGACGACACGCGCAAGGACGAACGCGGGCGGGACAAGCTGCGGCTGCTCGCGCTGGCGTGCCTCGACCAGGCCGACGTGATCGAACCGGAGACCGCGCGGGCCCAGGTGACGGCGGCCGCCGCGGCGCTGATCCCGCCGAAGAGCTTCGCGCACGCCGACGCGTTGTCCGAGGCGGGCTCGTTCGTGGTCGACCTGCTGCCGGGGCCGGAAGCGTCCGACGAGGCCGCGTACATCGTGCGGACGCTGGCCAACATCGGTGGCGAGGCCGCGTGGGAGCGGATCGCGGAGTTCGTGGCCGTCGACCACGCGATGGTCATCGACGAACTGCTGCGGGCGTGGCGGAACACGCCGGACGCGGAGAAGTACGCGAAGTCCGTGCTGTCCAAAGTGGATTTCGGCGACCGGCGGGTGGACGTCCGCGGCTGGCACCGGATCCAGTTCATCATGCACCTGGAGAAGCTGCGGTACGTGCGGTGCATCGGCAACATCAACCCGCTGGACCCGTTGGGCGCCATGCCGTCGCTGCACCGGCTGGAGCTGTGGCAGAACGAGGTGATGCGCGATCTGTCGCCGCTGGCCGGGTCGCGCTCGTTGAAGGAGCTGCACCTGAGCCGCTGCCGTCCGCTCGGGCGGATCGACCTGGCGCCGGTGAGGGACCTGGACGAGCTGCACCTGCACTTCAGCCGGGTCGAGCTGGAGTCGCTGGAGGGTGGCGCTCTGCGGCGCCTGCAGATCCGCGACTCGGCCACCGACGAGGGACTGGACGCGTTGCCCGGCCTGCCCGCGTTGCGCGAGCTGGCGATCGACCACCGCCCGCCCTACCCGCTGGCGGGGCTGGAGCGGTGGCCGACCATCACGACGCTGGAGGTGTTCGGCGTGCCCTCAGCGAACGACCTGCGCGTCCTGCCGGCACTGGAACACCTCGTGGTGCACCAGCCGGAGTCGCTTGCCCGGCTGGACGAGCTGCGTCAGGCGTTGCCAGGGGTGCGCGTCACCAGTTGATGTCGTCGAGGCTGTCCAGCGGCTTGCGCTCGGCCTCGTCGAGCAGCTGGACCGACGCGGTGTCGGCCGCATGCAGCTCAGCCGGAAAGGTGAGGCTCAGCCTCTTCTCCAGCTCGGTCAGCGACACCTGGAACACCCGGAACTCGTCCAGGTCGAGCGCCTCGGCCAGGACGATGTTCTGGGTCAGCAGGAACGCGCTGCAGCGCAGCTCGCCGTCCACCACGAACGCGATCGCCTTGTAGAACTCACGCGGGATCGCGACGCTGCGGAACACCCGGTCGTCGGCGTTGAAGACCGGGCCGCCGTAGACGCTGACCTTGAGGTTGTCGACGTCGACGTCGGCGAGCACCGCGTCCTCGAGCCGGCCCCAGAGCCCTTCCTTGGTGCTCTGGTTGAAGTCGTCCATCTGCGGCGTGATGTTCGTGAAGAAGAACGAGTCCCTGTTCGCCTTCTGCGCCTCGGCCTTCGGGCCCCAGCACAGGTCTGCGCGACGGGCGAGGTGGCCGCGGTCGAGCCGGTTGTCGCGGTAGAGCTCGTCGCCGGTCTGGAACTCGGCCGGGACGCGCGGGTCCTTGACGAACGGGATGTTGGTGCGGCTCAGCGCCTTCATCTCACCGCCGTCGATGTTCCACGCGACCCAGCTCGCGAACTTGCGGGACTTGCTCATCGCGAGCGAGAAGTGCGTGTAGTCGATCGTGGTCGAGCCGTCGAGCTCGACCGCGTCGGCCTCTCCCGAGTCGGTCAGGACCGGGATCCCGGCGGTCGTGCCGAGGAACTTCGCGTCGAAGCCTGCGCTGGTCATGTGTCGCCCCCTACTGGTTCATCTTGAGGGTCGACATCTCCCACAGGGCCGTTAGCCGCATACACCCGAACGGCCCAGTGTTCATCAGCTCTTCCTGACCAGTTTCCCGTCCGCGGCGATCGCGAACCACTCGTCGTCGACGCCCTGGCCGTTCAGGTCGCCGGCGACCTGGTCTCCCACGTAGTAGTAGAGCGGCCACTTTCCGTACACGGCCTGCGAGCTCTCGTCGATCTGCGAGACGAGCTGCACGTCGGCGCCGTCCTTGGCGTCTACTTTGGACTCAGCCGTGAGCGCGGGCCACACGGCGATGCAGTCGGCGTCGCACGCGCTGGACTTGTTCTCGTCCTTGGTGAAGGCGTAGAGCGTCCGTCCCGTTTGGTCGACGAGGATCGGTCCGAGGTCGGACTGCGCGATCTTCACCTCGACCTTCGCCGGGGCCTCCTGCCGCGAACCTTGTTGCGGTGCCTCGTTTCCGCAGGCAGCCAGTCCGGCGAGCAACACCGGCAGCAGCAGAATTCCCATACGTGCGCGCATCTTCGTCTCCTAGCGGGGTGTGTCCTGTTCCGACGTTGACACGTAATGAGACGAGGTCCGGTTCATCGGAAGATTCCTTGAACCGAATCCGATCGACGTCCGTGTTGGTCATGTCGGGTCCGCCAGACCCCCCGACTCCCACAGCGGAGCCTTGGAGCACATCCCATGCCTGTCAACAAAAACGTCGCTGCCGCATGCCTTCTGGGCGCCACGCTCGGACTAGCCGTGGTGACGCCGGCGTCCGCCGCCCAGGACACCGTGACCGTGAAGATTACGAACACGGCCGGCTACGAGGCCAGCCTCTGTGCCGCCGACCAGCTGGAAGGCCGTTGCCTCGACGGCGCCAGGAAGGGCGAGTCGCCCACCTTCACCGTGAAGCCCGGCCGCGGCCAGATCGAGGTCCGCGTGGTCGTGAAGAACGGCGGCTCTGCCTTCGAGTTCTTCACGGCCGACGGCCCCACGCTCAACATCGAAGCGGGCGGTTCCGCCGAGAAGCCGACCGCCACGAAGGCGGGTGCGCAGGACCACGGCGCCGGGCACGGCGGCCACACGACGGCTCCGCCCGCACCCGGCCAGACCGCGCCGCAGACCCCGCCGGTCAAGCCCGCCACCGGCAAGCCCGTGTTCTTCTCCGCCGAGCTGGACGGCCGTCAGGAGGTCCCGACCGCCGGTGGCCCCGCCGTGGGCGACGCGGACGCCTCGGCGAAGGCGCTGGTCGAGGTGCGCGGCGACCGCGTGACGTTCGCGCTGGAGTGGAAGAAGACGGCCCAGCTCACCCTCGGCCACATCCACCAGGGCGCGGCGGGCCAGAACGGCGGGGTGAAGGTCAACCTGTTCACCACCCCGATGCCGGAGACGCTGGGCGCCGCCGCCGGTCAGACCGTGGTCGACGCGAAGCTCGCCGAGGACATCCGGAAGAACCCGGCCGGTTTCTACGTGAACCTGCACAGCACCGAGAAGCCCGGTGGCGCGGTCCGCGGCCAGCTCAAGCCGCTGAGCAAGCAGGTCAACCCGCTCGACATCATCAAGGGCGGCAAGCTCCGCGCGTTCTCCAACGGCCGCAACGAGGTGCCGGTGGCCGACGGCCCGAAGGTCGGCGACCCGGACGGCCAGGCCAT
This sequence comes from Lentzea sp. NPDC020367, assembly GCF_044387305.1. Classification (NCBI taxonomy): domain Bacteria; kingdom Bacillati; phylum Actinomycetota; class Actinomycetes; order Pseudonocardiales; family Pseudonocardiaceae; genus Lentzea; species Lentzea sp. NPDC020367. The sequence continues at coordinate 180,830 of NZ_JBIRVV010000003.1, forward strand.
CACGTTCGTGCAGCCCACCGCCACCGGTGTCGACTTCTCGCTGGCGTGGGTGAACGTCGACGCGCCGACCCTCGGCCACGTCCACCAGGGCGCGAAGGGCGTGAACGGCGCCGTGAAGATCACGTTCTTCGGCACCGCCGTCCCGAACGGCATCTTCGCGGTCTCGGGCACGGCCACCGCCGACAAGGCCACGCTGGACGCGCTCAAGCAGTCCCCGAAGGACTTCTACTCCAACATCCACACCGCGGCGTTCCCCGGCGGAGCGGTGCGCGGGCAGTTCACCACCCACTAGCCAACTGAATGAGAGAGGCGCCGCGACCGCGACCCCCACGGTCGCGGCGCCTTTCGCTATCTCCCGACGAGGTCGACCGTCTTGCCGGCCCGCCTCGACTCGTCCACCCACTGGTCGATCGCCTGCCCGCAGGCCTGGTCGAGGTGCCGGACCCCGCTCAGGTCCATCCGGACGTGCTCGCGGTCCACGCGGTCCAGTTCGTCGAGCAGCACGGGCAGCTTCAGGAACGTCGCGTTGCCGCGCAACGCCACACCCTCCGCCGTCACGGTCACCTGCAGCCTGGACACGTCCCAGGCCGTCTTGATCACCGCCGCCAGCAGACCGGCCACGGTGCCGGTCAGCAGGTCGGTCGCCACGATGAGACCGGCCGTCAGGACGAAGATGAAGCTCTCGGCCTTGTCGGTGCGCCACGACGCGACCACCTCGCCCAGGCCCAGCAGCTTCCACCCGGCGTGCACCAGCACGGCGGCCAGCACCGCGACCGGGATCAGCGTCAGCAACCCCGGCAGCAGCACCACGAACAGCAGCAGCCACACGCCGTGCAGCACCCTGGACGCCTTGGTGCGGGCCCCGGCGTTGACGTTCGCCGCACTGCGCACGATCACCGCCGTCATGGGCAACGCGCCCAGCAGGCCGCAGATCGTGTTGCCCACGCCCTGCGCGACCAGTTCCTTGTTGTACTGCGTGCGCGGGCCGCTGTGCATGCGGTCGACGGCGGCCGCGCTGAACATCGACTCCGCCGAGGCGACGAGGGCGAACACCACGGCCGTGCCGATGACTCCGGTGTCCAGCAACGAGAAATCAGGCAGATGCACGTCCGTCGAGAGCGTGCCGACCGTGATGCGTTCGACGCCCGACGCGAACACCGCCGCCACCGCGGTGCACACGACCACGCCGACCAGGATGCCCGGCACGACCCGCAGCGGAGTCCGTTGCCACAGCAGCATGATCAGCACGGTGAGCAGGCCCAGTGCCAACGCGACCGGCGAGACGATCAGATGCTTCAGCTGGCCGAAGATCAGCACCAGCCCGATGCCCGCGAGCATGCCCTGCACCACGGAAGGCGAGATCGCGCGGAACCACCGCCCGCACCTGGCTAAGCCCAGCGCCACCTGCAACAACCCGGCGCCGAGCACGATCACGCCCAGCGCCTGAATTCCGTGCCGGCTGACGGCGTCCGCCACCAGCACCGTCAGCCCGGCGGCCGGTCCGCTCACCTGCATCGTGCTGCCCGGCAGCAGGCCGACGACGATGCCGCCGACCACGCCGGTCACGATGCCGAGTTCGGCCGGCGCCCCGGACGCCACCGCCACGCCCACGCACAGCGGCAGCGCCACGAGGAACACGACGACCGACGCGCCGAGATCGGTCCAGTACTTCTTCATCACGTCAGAAACCCCTACAGCGGAAGGAAGGCGTGCTCGGCACACGCGGAGACCTCGCCAGTCTCGATGTCGTAGAACCAGCCGTGCACGCGCAACGAACCCGAAGCGACCTTCTCTGCCACGAACGGGTACGCCAGCAGGGTTTCCAGCTGAGCGCGCACGTGTTCCTGTCCTTCCGTCCGCATCGCCGGATCGGACGACTGGCGCGGCCGTCCGGGACGCAGCCACCCGCGCATCGCGGGCAGGTGGTCGATGCCGCCGCCGGTCAACGCGCCGACCGCACCGCAGTGCGAGTGGCCGCAGACGACGATCTCGCTGACCCCGAGCTGCAGCACGGCGAACTCGATCGTCGCCATCTCACTGGACGGCGCGGTGAGCGAATAGGGCGGGATGACGTTGCCCGCGGTGCGGAGTTCGAACAGCGAACCGGGCTCGGCACCCGTGATCGCGGCCGTCACGATCCGCGAATCGGCACACGTGATGAACATCGTGGTGGGCTGCTGACCAGCGGCGAGCCTGCGACCCAGCGCACGGGAACGCGATGCGGCGTGTGCGCGGGCATGCTGAACAAAGCGATGGAAGTCCATGGGAGTCCCTCACTGCTAAGGAAAAGTGTTTCGGTTGGATCGGGCAGCGGGGACCGATCAGTTTCGGAACACCTGCAGCGCAGGGGGTGTGCGCCAGACCAGTATCGGTTCGGCGTCGGAGATGAGCGTGAGAACACCGGGAACGCCGCGCGGCGTGAACACCGTGAAGAACGACGGAGCGGCCACGCTGGACGTGCGGTCGACGGACGTGACCAGCAGACGCAGGCGGCTCGTCTCGCGCTCCTCGCGCGGAGCTTCTTCCTTGGGGACAGAGGTCTTCGACTTCGGCGGCGGCGCGCCGATCGACACAGTGGACACGGCCGGGGTCAGCACGGCGCACAGGGCGACGATGACAGCGAGAAGAACGCTGCGCATGCTCACACCCCCAACCGAGTTGATCTACGACTATCAGTTTCGCCCAAAGTGGACAAGTTCCGCGATATACGAGACTGACTTTGCTCACAACACACACAAGTTTCACCCGAAAGGGCTTCTGATTTCACGGAAACGTACGTATGCGGAGAGTGGTCCTGCCACGTTGTAGATCCGCCAATCAGTGGACGACCGGCCGCCGATCCCTGTCAGCTCTGCACAATCGGTGACCGAATGGCAAAGGAGACGGTCGTGGCGAGGGTGTTCATCAGCCACGCGACGCAGAACGTGGCGATCGCGACACACATCCGCAACTGGCTCGAAGGTGATCACGAGATCTTCCTGGAAGTTCATCCTGAGGACGGGATCCAGGTCGGCGAGGCGTGGCGCGAACGTTTGCACCACGAGCTGCGGATCGCGGACGCCGTCGTGTGCGTCGTCAGCCAGGCGTCGGTCACGTCGAGCTGGTGCAACGCCGAGATCGCCATCGCGGACGCGCTGGGCACCCTCCTGCTGCCCGTACAGCTCGACGGCGTCATCCACCCGTTGATCGGGCACCTCAACCACATCCCGCACACCACCGCGCGCCGGCACCTGGAGAAGGCGCTGCGGCGGTTCGACACCGACGGCCGCAAGCTCCCGAAGGACCAGGAACCGTTCCCCGGCCTGGACGCGTTCAGCACGGCGCTCAGCGCGGTGTTCTTCGGCCGGGACGCGGAAACCCGCGCGCTGGCCCGCAAAGTGCGCCGCGGGCCCGGTCTGCTCGCCGTCGTCGGCCCGTCCGGCTGCGGCAAGTCGTCGTTGGTCAGGGCCGGTCTGCTGGCCCAGCTCGCGGACGACCCGCGCTGGCTCGTCATGCCGCCGTGGCTGCCGGGCAACGACCCGCTCGACGCGCTCGCCCGCGCGGTGCGCAAGACGGCCGGCCGCGTCGGGCTCGGCTGGACGTTGCGGGAGACCAGAGATCGACTCGCCCTCGACGGGCTGCGCGGCGTCGCCCAGGAGCTCGTGGACGAGGACCGCAGACTCCTGATCACCATCGACCAGGCGGAGGAGCTCTTCACCCGTGCCGGTGAGAAGGACCGCCAGCTCGTCGCGAGCCTGCTCAAGGACGCGCTCGCGGACAACGTGCGGGTGGTCGCGACGCTGCGGTCGGAGTTCCTGGACGACCTGCGGACGTTGCCCGAACTGAGCGGCGTCCACCTCGGCAGCTACGTGCTGGCGCCGCTCGCGCGCGAGGTGCTCAACATCGTCATCACCGGCCCTGCCCGCGTGGCCGGGCTGAAGGTGCACCCGGAGCTCGTCGCGCTGCTGGTCGAGGACACGGCGAGCGGCGAAGCCCTGCCGTTGCTCGCGTTCACGTTGCAGCACCTGGCGATGGGCGTGCCCAGGGGCGGCACGCTCTCCAGCGAGCTGTACGAGCACTTAGGCGGCGTGCACGGCGCACTCGCCCGCCACGCCGACGACGTGCTCGACCGCGCCGTCGCGGAAACCGGGATGAGCAAGGAAGAACTGCTCGCCCGGCTCGCGACCCTGGCCACGCTCGACCACACGGGCAGGCCGACCCGCAAGCGCGTCAACATGTCCCAGTTGGACGCGCACGCCCGTGCCGCGCTGGAGGTGTTCGTCCGGCACCGTCTTCTCACCGCGAGCGGCGACAAGCAGGGCCGCTGGATCGGTGTGGCGCACGAGGCGTTGTTCACGGAGTGGCGGCCGTTGCGCAGCGCCATCGAGGAACGGCAGATCGGCCTGCGCGCGGCCCAGTCCGTCGAGCTGGACGCCTCGCAGTGGATCGAGGGCGACCGCGCGGACCACCTGCTGCTCAACGAGGACACGTTCGCCGCCATCGCGCCGCTGGTGGCGAACGACGACCTCTCCCCCGACGCCCGCCGGTTCCTGGCCGTGAGCCACGACCGGATCCACGCGCTGCGAGGGCAACGCCGGCGCGATCGCAGGCGCACGACCAGCTGGCTGGCGGTGTTCCTGGTGGCCGCGATCGGCGCGGCGGGGCTGGCGGCGTTCCAGTGGCACAACGCCAGCGTGGACCGGGACAGGGCGACAGCACGCGCGCTCGTGGTACAGGCCCAGGTAGCGCGAACGTCATCGCCACGACTGGCGCTGCGTCTCGGCCTGACCGCGCACGCACTGGCGCCCAGCCAGGACACGAAAGCCGAACTGACCACCACGCTGCTCGACTCGTTCGGCGTGCCCGGCAACCTGTTCGCCCAGGCCTGCGAGGTCGCGGCAGGGGGCCTCAGCCCGCTCGAATGGCAGCGGTACCTACCGGAACTGGACTACCGCGACACCTGCGCCCAGGCGGCATAGGCGAACGCCCCGGCCGACGTCGTTGTCGGCCGGGGCGTCATGCTGCTCTCCGCTGGTCGGACGCCGTTGTCAGACCACAGCGAGCGGAAGCTGGTTCGGGATGACCGGCGAGGGCAGGTTCGAGGAACCCGTGAGGAACTTGTCCACGGCGTTCGCCACGGACCGCCCCTCGGCGATCGCCCACACCACGAGGGAGGCGCCGCGATGCGCGTCCCCGCAGACGAACACGCCGGGCGCGGCCGTCTGCCAGTCGGAGCCGCACGAGATCGTGCCGCGCGCCGACAGGGAGATGCCCAGGTCGTCCAGCAGACGCATGTGCTCGACGCCCTCGAAGCCGATCGCCAGCAGCACCATGTCCGCGGGCAGGACCTCGATCTCGTCGGTCAGCGGCACCACGGAACGGCGGCCGGACGAGTCCTTCTCGACGCGCACCTGCTGCAGTTCGATGAAGCGCACGTGGCCTTCGTCGTCGCCCACGAAACGCTTGACGGCCACGGTGAAGCGGCGTTCGCCGGCCTCCTCGTGCGCGGGGTACGTGCGCAGGATGTGCGGCCACACCGGCCACGGCGAACGGTCGTCGTCGCGGACGGACGGCGGCATCGGGTACTGGTCGAGCTGCGTCACGGACAGCGCGCCCTGGCGGGTCGCGGTGCCGTAGCAGTCGGCACCCGTGTCGCCACCGCCGATGACGATGACGTGCTTGCCCTCGGCCGAGATCGCGGACGGGCCGTCGCCTTCGACAGCGCGGTTCGCGGGCACCAGGTGATCCATCGCGAGGTGCACGCCCTTGAGCTCACGCCCAGGGGTCGTCTTGTCGTCACGGCCCCGCAACGCACCCACGGCGAGCACGACCGAGTCGAACTCGGCACGCAGCTCCTCGACGGTGATGTCGACGCCGACCTCGCAGCCGGTCACGAACTTCGTGCCCTCGCGGCGAAGCTGCGACAGCCTGCGGTCGAGGACCTTCTTCTCCATCTTGAACTCGGGGATGCCGTACCGCAGCAGGCCACCGAGCCGGTCGTCCCGTTCGTACACAACAACTTCGTGGCCCGCGCGGGTCAGCTGCTGCGCGGCGGCGAGCCCGGCCGGACCGGAGCCGACGATCGCGACGCGCTTGCCGGAGGACACCGTCGCCTGGGCCGGCTGCACGTAGCCGTTCTCCCACGACACGTCCGCGATGGTCTCCTCGACCCGCTTGATCGCGACGGCACCGCCGGCGTCGTGCGAGATCGACAGCACGCAGGCGGCCTCACACGGCGCCGGGCACAACCGGCCCGTGAACTCCGGGAAGTTGTTGGTGGCGTGCAGGCGGTCCGAGGCGAGCTCCCAGTCGCCGCGGCGCACCAGGTCGTTCCACTCGGGGATCAGGTTCCCGAGTGGACAGCCCGCGGTTCCGCTGTGGCAGAAGGGAATGCCGCAGTCCATGCACCGCGTGGCCTGCGTGCGCACGGCCTTGTTGCGATCGACGGGGTCCTCGTGGAGGTAGACCTCGTTCCAGTCCTGCAACCGTTCCGGCTTCGCGCGCTTGGGCGCGTCGGAGCGGGTGTGCTTCATAAAACCCTGTGGATCAGCCACGAGACGCCTCCATGACAGCCGCGTCAACGTCCCGGCCCTCGGCGCGCGCGAGACGCATCGCGTCCATCACTCGCTGGAAGTCGCCGGGCATGACCTTCGTGAACGCACCGGCCCGACGGGTCCAGTCACCGAGCAACGACGCGGCGACGGCGGAACCCGTCGCCAGGTGGTGCTTGGTGACGGCGTCCTTGAGCCAACGCAGGTCCTCGGCGCTGAGGCGCTGCAGATTCACCATCTCCTGGTTCACCGACAGGGGATCCAGGTCGAGCACGTACGCGATACCGCCGGACATGCCGGCCGCGACGTTGCGCCCGGTCGGCCCGAGCACCACTGCCCGGCCACCGGTCATGTACTCGAACGCGTGGTCGCCCACGCCCTCCGCCACCAGCAGCGCACCGGAGTTGCGGACGCAGAAGCGTTCGCCGACGCGGCCGCGCAGGAAGATCTCACCGGACGTGGCGCCGTAGCCGATCACGTTGCCCGCGATCACCTGGTCCTCGGCGCGGAACGGCGCGTCCTCGAACGGCCGGACGATGATCCGCCCGCCGGACAGGCCCTTGCCGACGTAGTCGTTCGCGTCGCCGACCATCTCGAGCGTGATGCCGCGCGGCAGGAACGCGCCGAGCGACTGGCCGGCCGACCCGGTCAGCCTGACCTGGATCGTGTCGTCCTCGAGACCCTCGCCGCCGAAGCGACGGGTGACCTCGGCGCCGAGCAGCGTGCCGACGGTGCGGTTGACGTTGCGGACGGGCAGCTCCAGCTTGACCTGGTGCGCGTCCTCCAGCGCCGCCTCCGCGAGCTGGATCAGCGTGCGGTCCAGGGCCTTGTCGAGGCCGTGGTCCTGGTCGCGGATCTTGCGCTTCGCCGTCGGGTACGGGGTCTCCGGCACCTCGAAGACCGGGTCCAGGTTCAGGCCCGCGGTCTTCCAGTGCTCGATCGCCTCGTCCTTGTCGAGCAGCTCCGCGTGACCGACGGCCTCGTCGATCGTGCGGAAACCGAGCTCGGCCAGGATCTCGCGGGCCTCCTGCGCGATGAACTCGAAGAAGTTCACGACGTGGTCGGCCTGACCGGTGTAGCGGGCCCGCAGGTCCGGGTTCTGCGTGGCGACGCCGACCGGGCACGTGTCCAGGTGGCAGACGCGCATCATCACGCAGCCCGCGACGATCAGCGGCGCGGTGGCGAAGCCGAACTCCTCCGCGCCCAGCAACGCGGCCACGACGACGTCCCTGCCGGTGCGCAGCGCGCCGTCGACCTGGACGGTGATGCGGTCGCGCAACCCGTTGAGCAGCAACGTCTGCTGGGTCTCGGCGAGGCCGATCTCCCACGGCGTGCCGGCGTGCTTGAGCGAGTTCATCGGCGAGGCACCGGTGCCGCCGTCGTAGCCGGAGATCAGCACGACGTCCGCGTGGGCCTTGGCCACACCGGCCGCGACCGTGCCCACACCGATCGACGAGACGAGCTTCACGTGAACCCGTGCCTGCTCGTTCGCGTTTTTAAGATCGTGGATGAGTTGCGCCAGATCCTCGATCGAGTAGATGTCGTGGTGCGGCGGCGGCGAGATGAGACCGACACCCGGCGTGGAGTGCCGGGTGCGCGCGATCCACGGGTAGACCTTGAAGCCGGGCAGCTGGCCGCCCTCGCCGGGCTTCGCGCCCTGCGCCATCTTGATCTGGATGTCCGTGGAGTTCACGAGGTACTCGCTCGTGACGCCGAACCGTCCACTCGCGACCTGCTTGACCGCGGAACGCCGCTCCGGGTCGTACAGGCGCTCGCGGTCCTCGCCGCCCTCGCCGCTGTTCGACCGGCCGCCGAGGCGGTTCATCGCGATGGCAAGGGTTTCGTGCGCCTCGGCCGAGATCGAGCCGTAGGACATGGCGCCGGTGTTGAAGCGCTTGACGATCGAGCTGACGGGCTCGACCTCGTCGATCGGGATCGGCGTGCGACCTTCGCCCCGGAACTTGAACAGCCCGCGCAACGTGCCGCCCTGCCGGGAGATGCGCTCGACCTCCGCCGTGTACTGGCGGAAGACGTCCTCCTTGCGCGTCTTCGTGGCGTGCTGCAGCAGGAACACCGTCTCCGGCGTGAACAGGTGCAGCTCGCCCTCGCGGCGGTAGGAGTACTCGCCACCGACTTCGAGCCTGCGGTGCGCGCGGTCGGTCGGGTTGTCCGGGTACGCGCGGCGGTGCCGCACCGCCACCTCCTCGGCGAGCACGTCCAGCGCGACGCCGCCGAGCTTGGACTGCGTGCCGGTGAAGTACTCGTCCAGCAGGTCGTTCGACAGGCCGACCGCCTCGAAGATCTGCGCCGCGGTGTAGGCACCGACGGTCGAGATGCCCATCTTCGACATGATCTTCAGGACGCCCTTGACCAGCGCCTTGACGTAGTTGCGCACGGCCTTGTGCGCGCGGACGCCGGAGATGGCGCCCTGGCTGATCAGGTCCTCGATCGTCTCGAACGCGAGGTACGGGTTCACCGCGGCGGCGCCGTAGCTCAGCAGGGCGGCGACGTGGTGGACCTCGCGGCAGTCACCGGACTCGACGACCAGCGCGACCCGCAGGCGTTCCTTGGTGCGCACCAGGTGGTGGTGCACCGAGGAGACCAGCAGCAGCGACGGGATCGGCGCCATGCGGTGGTCCGAGTCGCGGTCCGACAGCACCAGCGTGCGAGCACCGTTCGCGATGGCCTCCGACGCCTCGCGACGCACGCGCTCGATCGCGGCGGTCAGCGCCTCGCCGCCACCGTCCACCTCGTACAGTCCGGACAGGACGGTGCAGGCGAAGCCCGGCAGGTCGCCGTCGTCGTTGATGTGGATGAGCTTGGCGAGCTCGTCGTTGTCGATCACCGGGTAGTCGAGCGTCACGTGGCGGCACGAGACAGGGCTGGGTTCGAGCAGGTTCTGCTCGGGGCCCATCACGCGCTTGACGGACGTGACGATCTCTTCGCGGATCGCGTCCAGCGGCGGGTTCGTGACCTGCGCGAAGTTCTGCACGAAGTAGTCGTAGAGCAGCCGGGAACGCTGGCTGAGCGCGGCGACCGGGGTGTCGGTGCCCATCGAGGCCAGCGGTTCCATGCCCATGATCGACATGGGCGTGAGCAGGATCCGCAGCTCCTCCTCGGTGTAGCCGAAGGTGAGCTGGCGGCGCACGACGGACTCGTGGCTCTGCGTCACGTGCTCGCGGTCCGACAGGTCGGCGAGGTCGAGCAGGCCGGCGTGCAGCCACTCGTCGTAGGGCGACTCCGAGGCCAGCGACGACTTGAACTCGTCGTCGTCGATGATGCGGCCCTGCGTGGTGTCCACGAGGAACATGCGGCCGGGCTGCAGCCGCCCCTTCGCGACCACCTGGTCGGACGGCACGTCGAGCACACCGGTCTCGGATGCCAGAACGACGCGACCGTCGGCGGTCTGCCACCAGCGGGCGGGGCGCAGGCCGTTGCGGTCGAGGACCGCGCCGACCAGCTCACCGTCGGTGAAGGTGACGCAGGCCGGACCGTCCCACGGCTCCATGAGGCTCGCGTGGAACTGGTAGAAGGCGCGGCGCTTCGGGTCCATCGTGGCGTGGTTCTCCCACGCCTCCGGGATCATCATCAGCACCGCGTGCGGAAGGCTGCGGCCGCCGAGGTGCAGCAGCTCCAGCACCTCGTCGAACGACGCCGAGTCCGAGCCGTCCGGGTTGCAGATCGGGAACAGCCTGGCGAGGTCGCCTGGGATGAGTTCGCTGTCCAGCAACGCCTCGCGGGCACGCATGCGGTTGCGGTTGCCGCGGACGGTGTTGATCTCACCGTTGTGCGCGACGAACCGGAACGGGTGCGCGAGCGGCCACGACGGGAAGGTGTTCGTGGAGAAACGACTGTGCACCAACGCGATCGCCGAGTAGAGGCGCTCGTCGTGCAGGTCGGGGAAGAACGCCGGCAGCTGCTCGGTCGTCAGCATTCCCTTGTAGACGATCGTTCGCGCCGACAGCGAGGGGAAGTAGACGCTGCCCTCGTGCTCGACCCGCTTGCGCAGGCAGAAGGCGAGGCGGTCCAGGGCGATCCCGGCCTCGTCGCGCGTGCCCTTCACGAAGAGCTGCGCGAAGTGCGGCGCCACCGACATCGCGGTCGGGCCGACGTTGGCCTTCTCCGGTTCGGTCGGGACGTCGCGCCAGCCGAGAACGACGAGGCTCTCCTCTTCCGCGATGCGTTCGATCTCCTGCATCGCGGCGACGCGTTCTTCGGATTCAAACGGAAGAAAGGCGATTCCCGCCGCGTACTGGTCGCGCTCGGGAAGGTCGAAATCGACCACAGCACGCAGGAACTCGTCCGGCAGCTGCAGAAGAATGCCAGCACCGTCACCCGAAGTGGGTTCGGCGCCCGCGGCGCCCCGGTGCTCCAGGTTCGCCAGCGCTGTCAAGGCATCGACGACGATGCCGTGGGAACGCCTGCCCTGGATGTCGGCCACCATGGCGACGCCGCACGCGTCGCGCTCATCAGCCGGGTCGTAAAGACCCTGGGGGCCGGGGATGGCGGAGAAGATCACTGCGCAGACCTCCTTCGTCGTCCTCGCTAAAGAACAATGTCCTCGTGCTCAGACCTCGAACCAACAAGGGAGCACGGGACGACGATGGCCCGCGTGTTGACGCGACTTTAACAGCCGCGAAACCCAGGGACACCCGCCAATGGGTGATCTAGGTCATGGATGTGTAACGATTCCCGGCCTGGGAGCGACATTGCAGCCAACGTCGACGCTCGTTACAGCCGGGTAAGCGTAACCGAACGTTCAACATCGGCCAGCCGGATGAGAGTTGCGCGACATTCCCGGTTTGCCACTGGATGAGCTGGGTACCCACGCGTTTTCGCTGGTCGAGCCATTGTCGTCCCAGTTAGCGGACGCTCACTCGAAACCGGCCACAGCCACCGCGCCACTGTCCACCGGGGCAGACCGCGACTGTTGCCTGCCAAACGAGACCGAGGCCCCGTTCACCCCACGCCGCATGCGGGGAGAGCGGGACCTCGGCATACATGGAGGTCTGAGGTCTCGTGACCGGAGGCGAGGAGACGCCTCCGGTCACGGACGTTCTCAGTGAGCCGTGACCGGCTCCTTCTTGTCGTCGCCCTCGGCACCGGTCTGCTGGGCGAGCAGGTCGTCGACGTCGACGCTGTCCGGGTTGTTCAGCACGTGGGTCAGGCGCTCCTTGTCGAGACCCTTCTGCCAGGCGGCGACCACGAGCGACCCGACACCGTTGCCGATGACGTTCGTGATGGCGCGGGCCTCGGACATGAACCGGTCGATGCCGACGATCAGCGCGATGCCGACCGCGGGGATGGCCGAGTGCGCCTCGAAGGCCTGCAGTGAGGCGGCCAGGGTGACGAGGCCGGCGCCGGTGACGCCCGCCGCGCCCTTCGACGCGATCAGCATGAAGGCCAGCAGGCCGATCTGGACGCCGATCGACACGTCATGACCCGTGGCCTGGGCGATGAAGATCGCGCCCATGGTCAGGTAGATGCAGGTGCCGTCGAGGTTGAACGAGTACCCGGTCGGGATGGTGAGGCCGACGACCGACTTCTGCGCGCCCGCCGCCTCCAGCTTGACCATCATGCGCGGCAGCACCGACTCGGACGACGAGGTGCCGAGCACGATCAGGATCTCGTCCTTGATGTAGCGCAGGAACTTCAGCAGGCTGAAGCCCGCGAACCGCGCCACCAGGCCGAGCACCACGATGACGAACAGGATGCAGGTCGCGTAGAACGAGCCCATCAGCCAGAGCAGCTTGCCGAGCACGCTGCCGCCGAACTTGCCGACGGTGTAGGCGATGCCGCCGAAGGCACCGATCGGCGCGACGTACATGACGATCTTGATGATGCCGAACATCACCTTGGAGAGCGTCTCCATCGCGGAGACGACCTTGGCGCCGCGCTCACCCATGCCGGCGACCGCGATGGCCACGAGGATGGCGACCACGAGCACCTGGATCAGCTGGCCGTCGGTGAACGCGCTGACGAACGACTTCGGCACCAGGCTCAGGATGAAGCCGGTGACACCGGTCTCCGTGGTCGAGGCGGACTTGAGCGTCGCGTCGGCCTGGCTCGCGTTGAGCGTGATGTCGCCGCCGTGGTGACCCGGCTGCACGATGTTCACGACGATGAGGCCGATGGCGAGCGCCACCGTGGTCATCGCGGTGAAGTAGAGGATCGTCTTGAGCGCGAGCCCGCCCGCCTTGGCGAGGTTTCCGAGGCCCGCGATGCCGACGATGATCGTCGCGAAGATGGTCGGCGCGATGACGACCTTCACGAGGTTCACGAACAGGTCGGCGAGCCACTTCATCTCGGACGCCTGTTTGGGGAACAGGAAGCCGACGGCAGCGCCCAGAACGATGGAGACCAGCACCCAGAAGTAGAGGTGCTTGTAGATCGGTTTGCGCCCTGTGGTCGTGGTGGCCACTGTTCCTCCTTGAACTACGTGTTGGGAGAGAGAGTGAGCCGCGCCACCTGGCCCGACAACCCGGCGTGAGGAAACTTCAGACAGCCCTGACGTAACAGCTAGGCTTCATCGGTGTCGCTTCGTCGTCGCACACTTCTGCTAGGGGCCGGACTGGCTCTCGCCGGGTGCACCCCGCGCAGGGTCGAGGCACCCGCCGAACTGGTGCTCGCGACCGGGCCGGAAGGCGCGGTGTTCCGCGAGGTCGGGGGCGCTCTGGCCGCCGCGCTGGCCGAGCAGCTGCCCGGCACGAAGGTCACCGCCATCCCGACTGCTGCATCGGTTGAGAACCTGCAACTGCTGCGCTCGGGTGAAGCCCAGCTCGCGCTGTCCTCTTTGGACCCGATCGACGACCCGCAGAGCGTGCGCGCGGTCGGCCGGCTCTACGACAGCTTCATGCAGATCGCGGTGCCGTCGGCGTCCCCGATCCACACCTTCGGTGATCTCGCGGGCAAGCGCATCTCGTTGGGTCCCAAGGGTTCCGGCACGGAGTTCACCGCCGAACGGATGCTGGGGTTCTTCGGCCTGTCCGCAATGGACGAACGCATGGCGCACGCGGAGGCCTCCCGGCGCGTCGCCGACGGGTCGCTGGACGCGATGCTGGCGCTGACCGGCATCCCGACGCCCGCCATAACCGACCTGCAGGGCAACGTGCGGCTGATCAACATCCCGGACGAGGCGATCAAGCTCGCCGAGAAGTACAAGGGCCCGTACATCCCCGCGACCATCCCCAGCACCACCTACGAGGACGTGGCGGCGAACCAGACGTTCGCGGTGCCGAACCTGCTGCTGGCGCGCGAGTCGCTGAGCGCGGACGTCGTCGAGGTCGTGACGCGCACGGTGTTCACCGAGACCGCGCGGATCGTGGAGGGGCACCCGGAGGCGTCGCGGATAAACGTCCGCACCGGCATCGCGACCGGCCTCGTGCCGCTGCACGACGGCGCTATGCGCTGGTTCCGTTCCGTGAAGCGCTGAGGGCGACCTTCACGTCCAGGCCGGGGGCCGCGTCGTGCAGGGTGAGCGTGCCGCCGGCCGACTCGATCAGCTCGGCGCAGATCGCGAGCCCCATGCCGGTGCCCGCGACGTTCTGGTGCTTGGTGGCGCGCCAGAACCGCTGCAGCGCCAGCTCGCGTTCCTCGGCGCTCAGGCCGTCGCCGTCGTCGACGACGTGCAGCTCGCCGAGACTGCCGGTGACCACGACCTCGGTGGCGTTGGCGAGCCGGATGGCGTTGCTGACGAGCTCGTCCAGCACGCTGCCCAGGCCACCGGGCGGTTCCTGCATGGTGAGGCCCGCCGGGACGTCGATCTTCAGCGTGACCCCGGACTTGCTCGCTAGCGCCTGCCAAGCCGCTTTGTGCGTCGTGAGCAGCTGGTCGATCTCGACGGGCTCGGTCTGCCGTGCGCTGTCGAGACGGGTCGCGGCGAGCAGCGTGTCGAGCACGCGCCCCATCTCCTCGGCCTCCTCGACCGCGATCTGGTGCGCTTCCCGCGCGAGCTCGCCGTCCACGTGCGGTTCGAGGTTGTCGACGGCGAGCCGCAGGCTGGCCAGCGGGTTCCGCAGCTGGTGCGACGCGTCCGCCACGAACGCCCGCTGCCTGTTCAGGGCCTTGCCGACGACGTCGACCATGACGTTGAAACTGCGCGCGAGCCTGCGGAGCTCCTGCGGCCCGCCGACCTCGTCCGCCCGCACGTCGAGGTTGCCCTGCGCGACGGCCGCGGTGGCCTCGTCGAGCCTGCCGACCGGCCGGAGCACCCACCGCGACATGGGCCAGGCGGCGGCGACCACAGCCAGCATCGGCGCGAGGCCGGCGAGCGCCATCAGTCCCCACTGCCTCAGCACCTCGGCGCGGAGGTCGCCCGTCTGCGAGATGGTGACGACGGCGGCCACGACCTCGCTGTCCCGTCCGACCGGCTCGACCACGACCATCGGGCCCGTGCGCCACGGCCAGCCCGTGTACTCGGGCTCGGGCCTCACGCCACCGTTCAACGCCGTGTTGAGGGCCTTCGTGACCTCGGGGTCGTTGCTGGGGTTGAACCCCTGCCGTGACGACATGAGGATTCGCTTGTCCGCGCTGACCAGAGCGACGGGGATGTCGTAGAGGTTGTCGTAGCGCTGGATCTCCTGGCTGAGTGCTTCCAGCCGGTCCGACTGCAACGCGCTCTCGCCGAGCGAGGCGAACCTGCTGGCGTCACCGAGGCGGTCGAGGTAGGTCGTCTGCGTCTCGCGCTGCACGACCGCGGACGCCAAAGGGATGCCGAGCGCCGCCACCAGGGCGACGAGCAGCGGAACGGTGATGACGAGCAGTCGGCGGAGCATCGGTTGCGATTGTTCCGCACGCACCTGTGGATGTCTCTTGGAGACTCGTCACGTGGCGAGGCGGTAGCCCACTCCGCGGACGGTCTCGATCTTGGCGTGGCCGCCGAGCTTCCCGCGCAACGCCGCGATGTGCGTGTCCAGCGTCCGTGACGGCGCCTCCCAGTGCGCCTGCCACACCTGGTCCACGATGAAGTCGCGGCTCACGACCTCGCCCTTGCGGGTGGCGAGGAGGGCGAGCAGGTCGAACTCCTTGCGGGTCAACGAGAGCGGCTCACCGTCCAAAGTGACCGCACGCGTCGACGTGTTGATCTGCAGCGGTCCGATCCGGAGCGGCCCTTCGCTCTCCGGCTCGGCGCGGTGCGTGCGCGTCCTCCTGAGGACGGCCTCGATCCGTGCGAGGAGCTCGGACGTGCCGAACGGCTTCACCACGTAGTCGTCGGCGCCCGCCCGCAGACCGAGGACGCGTTCGCGTTCCTCGCCGCGTGCGGTCACGGTGATGACGGCGGTGCCTGGCCGGTGCCGCAACTCGCGCAGCACGTCCAGACCGTCGCCATCGGGCAGGCCGAGGTCGAGCAACACCACGTCGGCAGGTGCGGCACGCAGCGCGTCAGCGGCCGTGGCCACCCGATGCACCTCGTAGCCCGCATGCCGCAGCGCGGTCAGCAGGCCTCTGGCCACCCGGTCGTCATCCTCGACGACGAGCACGCGCACAGATCACTCCGGTTTGACGGACTCCGGGGAGTTCTTCTTGTCCTTCTCGGCAACGTCGTCCTCGCCGGCTTCGCCGCTGTCCTCGGCGACGTCGGTGACGCTCTTGTCCTCTGCCGCCAGTTCGGCCTCGGTCGGCTGGTCCGTGCCGCGCAGCGCCGCGACGTCCTCACGCTCACCGCGGGACTTCGCGATGATGAAGTACGCGATCGCTCCGAAGAACACGATCGCCGACACGAACACGTTGACGCGCGTGCCGAGGATCAGCGTCGCCTCGTCGGTGCGCATCAGCTCGATCCAGAACCGACCGGCCGTGTAGCCCGCGACGTACAGCGCGAGCACCCGCCCGTGACCGAGCCGGAACTTCCGGTCCGCCCACACGATCAGCAGCGCGACACCGAGGTTCCACAGCAGCTCGTAGAGGAACGTCGGGTGCACGACCTGGATCGGCGTGTGGTCGATGGCGATACCGGCCAGCGCGTCCTCACGCCCCTCCGGCGTGACCCGGCGGTAGATCTCCAGACCCCACGGCAACGTCGTGTCGCCGCCGTAGAGCTCCTGGTTGAAGTAGTTGCCGAGCCGCCCGATGGCCTGTGCCACGACGATGCCGGGCGCCAGCGCGTCCGCCATCGCGGGCAACGGAATGCCCTTGCGCCGGCACCCGATCCACGCACCGACGGCACCGAGCGCGATGGCGCCCCAGATGCCGAGGCCGCCGTTCCAGATCTCCAGCGCCGCGAGCGGGTCCTTGCCCGGCCCGAAGTACTTCTGGTTGTCCGTGATGACGTGGTAGAGCCGCCCGCCGACGAGGCCGAACGGCACCGCCCACACGGCGATGTCCGTGACCTCACCCTTGATGCCGCCGCGTTCGACCCAGCGGCGCTCACCCCACCAGATGGCGACGATGATGCCGGCGATGATGCACAGCGCGTAGGCCCTGAGCGGGAGGGGACCGAGGTACCAAACACCGCGGTCGGGACTCGGGATCGTGGCCAGGAGGGCGTCCAACACGGCGCCCACCGTACCGGTCGGCTTGTGAGCGTCTCGTGGGGACGCTCGATCGTTATCGGCCCGAACCCTGTCGGTGCCGCTCACTAGAATCGAAATTGGGGTTACCCGGCTGGGCGCGTGTGTGTGGTCGCAGCCCATAAGCACGTGAGCCTCGTGACTCCAGCTGGGCGAATCCGCCGAACGCGCCCCGCTATCCGAGACAGCGGAACAGTGCACCATTCGCCCGTTCTCCCTCCGCCGGGAGGGCGAAACCATGCCCGTTCTGCCATCCGCTGGGCTCGGGTTCGCGACCTTAGGGGGTTCGTGATCGCCGAACCGAGATACTCGGACGCGGTCTGGGGCGGACTCCCGAAAGGTCGGACATGACGGTCCTGGTGGTCGGCGGCGGTATCGGCGGGCTGGCGACGGCGCTCGGGCTCGCGCGGGCCGGGCAGCGGGTGACGGTGCTGGAGGCCGCGGCCGTGTTCGAGGAGATCGGCGCGGGCATCCAGGTCGGGCCCAACGGGTTTCGCATGCTCGACTCCGTGGGTGTGGGTGGTGCTGTGCGGGCTCGGGCCGTGCACGTGGACGAGTTGCGGTTGCGGTGCGGGGTGTCCGGGCGGCAGATCGCCGGGTTGCCGATCGACGAGGGCTTTCAGGAGCGGTTCGGCACCTATGCGGTGGTGCATCGCAACGACGTGCTCACGCCGTTGCTCGACGCCTGCCAGAACGACGAGCGGATCGACCTTCGGGTCAGCAGCGGCGTCGAGGCCTACACACAGGACGCGGGCGGGGTCACGGCGGTGTTGCGGTCGGGCGATCTCGTGCACGGGGAGGCGTTGATCGGTGCTGACGGGTTGCGGTCGGCGGTGCGGCGGCAACTCGTGGGCGACGGAGATCCGCAGGTGTCCGGGCACACGACCTTTCGCGCGGTCATTCCCGCTCAGGACGTGCCGCGGTCGTTGAAGGAGAACGTCGTCACGCTGTGGGCGGGACCGCGCTTTCACGTCGTCTGGTACGTGATCGCGGGCGGGCGGTACGTGAACCTCGTCGCCACCGCGGACAACGGCGCCACGGACCCCATGACCGGCAAGCCCGTCGAGCACGCCGAGGTGATGAAGCACTTCACGCCGTTGTGCGACGACGCGGCCCGGATCATGGAGCTGGCCGACGAGTGGCGGGCGTGGGTGTTGTGCGACCGCGCGCCGATCACGAACTGGCAGGACTCGCGGGTCGTGCTGCTCGGCGACGCCGCCCATCCGGTGCTGCAGTACGCCGCCCAGGGCGCCTGTCAGGCGTTGGAGGACGCCGTGTGCCTCTCCTCGGTGTTCGATCCCCGTGACGTGGCCGGCTCTTTTGCGCGGTACGTGGCGCTCCGCTCGGAGCGGACCGCGCGCGTCCACCACGCGTCACGGTGGATGGGCCGGGAGGTCTACCACCCGGCCGGCGAGGCGGCGGCGGTCCGTGACGCGATGTTCGCCTCGTGGACCGCGGCAGACCTGCACGAACGGCTGGAGTGGCTCTACGGCTAGGAAGGCAGTTCGATGGTCACCGGGAACGGCCGATCGAAGGTCAGCACACCGTTCACGCTCCGCGCGATCTCGACGTACTCCCCCTCGTCTCCGAGTTCAAGCAGCGTCGCGTCAGGCACGCCCTTTGCCGGGTCGATGATCAGGTAGTAAGGCACGTCCGCTTCCGCGTAGACCTGGCGCTTGACCACCAGGTCCTTCAACTTGGTGCTCCGGGAGAGCACCTCGCCGATGAGGAGCACGTCCTCGACCGGCACCGTCAGTCCCTTCGCACCCCTCTTCTTCAGCACGGTGAAGTCGGGGATGAACAGGCGCCGGTTGTCGAACTCGACGTTCAACTCGATCGTGGCCTCGTACTCCTTCGGACACGCTCCACGCAGCGCGTACGACGCCTCGAACACCAGTCGCTGGTGCGCGGCGGTCCCGAGCGGGCTCACGTACAGCATCCCGTCAACGAGTTCGATGCGTTGGCTGTTGTCCTCCGGCAAGGCGAGGACGTCCTCGATCGTCCACGGCCCCTCGTGGTTGGGCAGCAGGAAATCGATTTTGACTTCGGCTGGCGCCGCCACTGGGCATCACCTCCGTTGACCGCCTTCGCACCACCAGTGTGGCACGTCGGCTGGATGGCTGGGTTGTGCATAAGTCCACGATCGCAGGTCAGGCCGACAGCCAAACGGGGTTTTGGCCCCAACCGACCCAGGTTCACTCGATCAGGTGTTCGAATCCGTGTCATGCTCTTGGAGGAACATCAACGGCTCCCCGGCAAAGCAAAACCGCCCGGCCAGAAGGCCGGGCGGCTGTACAGAGCAAAGGAGGTTCAGACGGTCGCAGGAGCCGACCGCACGCCCTTGGCGAGGTCGGCGGCCAGCGCGCGCACCGCTGCGTCGCCCTCGTTCACGGCCGACACGAACGCCGACCCGACGATGACGCCGTCCGCGAACCCGGCGATCTCGGCGGCCTGCGCGCCAGAGCGCACACCCAGCCCGACACCGATCGGCAGCGTGGTGTGCTCACGCACCCGTGCAACCAGTTCGGGGGCGGCGGACGACACGACGTCACGGGCGCCCGTGACGCCCATGACCGCGGTGGCGTAGAGGAAGCCGGAGGACGCACGCGCGGTCATCGCGATGCGCTCCTCGGTCGACGACGGCGCCACCAGGAACGTCCGGTCGAGCCCGTGCGCGGCGGAAGCGGCCATCCAGTCCTCGGCCTCGTCCGGAACGAGGTCGGGCGTGATGATGCCGAGCCCACCGGCGGCGGCGAGGTCGCGTGCGAACGCGTCCACGCCGTAGCGCAGCACCGGGTTCCAGTACGTCATGACGACCGCACGCCCACCGGCGTCGGTCACCGCAGACACCACGTCGAACAGGTCGCGCACGCGGAAGCCCGCGGCCAGCGCCTGCTCGGCGGCGGCCTGGATCGTCGGGCCGTCCATCACCGGGTCGGAGAACGGCAGGCCGACCTCGACCAGGTCACACCCGGACTCGACCATCGAACGGAGGTAGTCCTTGGAACCGTCGACCGTGGGGAAACCCGCGGGCAGGTAGCCGATCAGCGCGGCACGCGACTCGGCGCGCGCGGCGGAAAACACGTCGGACAACGACATCAGGCCTGTCCCCCGTCAGCGAGGCCGAAGTACTTCACGGCCGTGTCCATGTCCTTGTCACCGCGGCCGGAGAGGTTCACGAGCAGCAGTCCGTCCGGCCCGAGCGACGGCCCGAGCTTCAGCGCGCCCGCCAGGGCGTGCGCGGACTCGATCGCCGGGATGATGCCCTCGGTGCGCGAGAGGAGGGCGAACGCCTCCATGGCCTCGGCGTCGGTGACCGGGAAGTACTCGGCGCGGCCGATGTCCTTGAGGTGCGAGTGCTCGGGACCGACGCCGGGGTAGTCGAGACCGGCGGAGATCGAGTGCGCCTCGGTGATCTGGCCGTCCGCGTCCTGCATGACGTACGACATCGCGCCGTGCAACGAGCCGGGCGTGCCGGCCGTCAGCGTCGCGCCGTGGCTGCCGCTGTCGAGGCCGGAACCACCGGGCTCGACACCGACGAGACGGACGTCGGCGTCGTCGATGAAGCCGTGGAAGATGCCGATCGCGTTCGAGCCGCCACCGACGCAGGCGACGACGGCGTCGGGCAGGCGCCCGGTCTTCTCGAGGATCTGCTCGCGCGCCTCGATGCCGATGATCCGGTGGAAGTCGCGGACCATCAGCGGGAACGGGTGCGGGCCCGCGGCCGTGCCGAGCAGGTAGTGCGTCTCGTCGACGTTGGCGACCCAGTCGCGCAACGCGTCGTTGATCGCGTCCTTCAGGGTGCGCGACCCGGACTTCACCGGGATGACCTCGGCGCCCAGCAGACGCATGCGGGCGACGTTGAGCGCCTGGCGCTCGGTGTCGACCTCGCCCATGTAGACGACGCAGTCGAGGCCGAGGAGCGCGCACGCCGTCGCCGTCGCCACGCCGTGCTGGCCGGCGCCGGTCTCGGCGATGACGCGCTGCTTGCCCATGCGCTTGGTCAGCAACGCCTGGCCGAGCACGTTGTTGATCTTGTGTGAACCCGTGTGGTTGAGGTCCTCGCGCTTCAGCCAGACCCGCGTACCGGCGTGCTCCGCGAACTTCGGGGCCTCGGTCAGCAGGGACGGACGGCCCGCGAAGTCGCGAAGGAGGCGCTGGAACTCGTTCACGAACTCCGGGTCGAGCCGCGCCTTGTCGTACTCGGCGGCCAGCTCGTCCACCGCGGCGATCAGGGCCTCCGGGACGAACCGGCCACCCCACGGGCCGAAGTGGCCACGTGCGTCTGGATCATGCGGTGTGGGCGTGAACTGGCCCATCGAATAGCTCCTCTAGCGCTGTAATCAACCGTGCCTTACCGGCTCGGCCGGGGGCACGCGGGGTGTGAGCCCGCGGTCACGAGCTTGTTCACGGCGGCCTTGGGGTCTCCGCTGGTCACCAGGCTTTCGCCGACGAGCACCGCGTCAGCACCGGCGCCGGCGTACGACATCAGGTCGCCGGGCCCGGTCACGCCCGACTCGGCGATCTTGATCGTCTCGAAGGGTAGTCCCGGAGCGATCCTGCCGAAAACGTCTTTATCGACCTCCAGCGTGTGGAGGTTGCGCGCGTTCACGCCGATCACCGACGAACCCGCTTCCAGGGCACGGTCCGCCTCTTCGGCGGTGTGCACCTCGACGAGCGCCGTCATGCCGAGCGATTCCACCCGATCGAGCAGCGACACGAGCGCGTTCTGCTCCAGCGCCGCCACGATCAGCAGCACCAGGTCCGCTCCGTGCATGCGCGCCTCGTGCACCTGGTACGGCGACACGATGAAGTCCTTGCGCAGCAGCGGGATCTTCACCGCCCGGCGCACCGCGTCGAAGTCCGCCAGCGACCCGCCGAAGCGGCGCTGCTCGGTCAGCACGCTGATCACCGACGCGCCGCCCGCCTCGTACGCGGACGCGAGGTCGGCAGGCTCCGGAATCTCCGCCAGCGCCCCCTTGGAGGGGCTGCGGCGCTTGACCTCCGCGATGACACCCACATTCGGCCCGCGTAGCACCGACAGCACGTCGAGCGGCGGAGCGGTTTTGGTCGCGCGCTCCTTGACCACCTCGAAGGACAACTGAGCCTCGCGAGCGGCGAGATCCTCACGCACACCTTCGAGGATCGACTCGAGAACCGTCACAGTGTTGCTCCCCTTCCCGCTACGGGGATGCTAACCCCGCCGGAGTAACGCCTCCGCCACCGGGGTTCAAGTGTCCACGCAGCTAACCGAGGCTTTGCGCCTGTCACATGCGTGAACGCGGTTGAATGATCTTCACTCGTTCGAGGCAGGTCCGCCGGGGGTCTTATCGTCGGTCGGATCATCCCCGCGCTCCAGCGCGCGCCACAGGTCCGTCTCGGGGTCGTGCGTGCGGGGCTTCTGCCCACCCATCCCGATCTTCGGCATCCGGCCCCCCAGCGCTACCTGAAGCGCGCCGGAACCCGCCATGAGCACGCCGCCGGCGGCAGCCAGCCAGTGGCCGGAGGCCGCCGCCACGATGCCGACCACGATCAGCAACGCGCCGAGGGCCCGGCGCGCCACCCCGCTCAGCGCGACGACCGCCGCGACGGCCGCGAGGCACAGCAGCGCGACGGGCACCGAGTCGGCGCCCCAGAAGGCTCCCGCCGCGCCCACGAGCAGGAGCGCGGCGGTCCACAGTGGAGAGTTAGCTTTCAACTGCCGGCGCCATCGTCTGCGCGGTGGCGATCGCGGCCAGCACCGCGCCCGCCTTGTTCAGGCACTCGTTGTCCTCGGACAGCGGGTCCGAGTCGGCCACGATGCCGCCGCCGGCCTGCACGTAGGCCACCCCCTCGCGCACCAGGGCGGTGCGGATGGCGATGGCGGTGTCCGCGTCCCCGGCGAAGTCGAAGTAGCCGACGACGCCGCCGTAGAGGCCGCGGCGGGTGGGCTCCAGTTCCTCGATGAGCTCCATCGCGCGCGGCTTGGGCGCACCGGACAGGGTGCCGGCCGGGAAGCACGCGGCGACCGCGTCGTAGGCCGTCTTGCCCTCGGCCAGCTCACCGGTCACGGTCGACACGATGTGCATGACGTGGCTGTACCGCTCGACCTTGAAGAAGTCGACGACGTGCACCGAACCCGGCTTGCAGACGCGGCCCAGGTCGTTGCGGCCGAGGTCGACGAGCATCAGGTGCTCCGCGCGTTCCTTGTGGTCCGCGAGGAGGTCCTTCTCGAGCAGGGCGTCCTCCTCGGGGTCCTCGCTGCGCCAGCGGGTGCCCGCGATGGGGTGCGTGGTCGCCTTGCCGTCGCGCACCGTCACCAGCGACTCCGGGCTGGATCCGACGATGTCGAACCCGTCCAGGCGCAGGAGGTACATGTACGGGCTGGGGTTCGTCGCGCGCAGCACCCGGTAGATGTCGAGCGCGTCGGCGTCCGTCTCGATCTCGAACCGCTGCGACACCACGACCTGGAACGCCTCGCCCGCGCGGATGGCCTCCTTGGCCTTCTCGACGGCCGCGAAGTGCTCGGCCTGCGAGCGCCGGCGCCGGAACTCCGGCTTGGGCCGCGCGAACACGGCGGCCGTCGGCGGCGCGGGCGTGTGCAGCGCCGTGGTCATCTCGTCGAGGCGGCGCACCGCGTCGTCGTAGGCGGCGTCGACCCGTTCGGTCGAGTCGTCCCAGTTGATCGCGTTCGCGATGAGCGTGACGGTGCCCTCGTGGTGGTCGAGCGCGGCGAGGTCGGTCGCCAGCAGCATGACCAGTTCGGGGATCTTCAGGTCGTCCTCGGCGATGACGGGCAGCCGCTCCAGGCGCCGCACCGCGTCGTAGCCGATGTAGCCGACCATGCCGCCGGTCAGCGGGGGCATGCCGGGCAACGGGTCCGTGCGCAGCACCTCGATGGTCTCGCGCAACGCCTGCAGCGGGTCGCCGCCGTCGGGCAGCCCGACGGGCCGCGTGCCCGTCCAGAACGCCTCGCCGCCGGTCGCCGTGAGCGCCGCCGTGGACCGCACGCCGATGAACGACCATCGCGACCAGGAGCGGCCGTTCTCCGCCGACTCGAAGAGGAACGTGCCCGGCTGATTGGCCCCGAGCTTGCGGTACAGACCGACCGGGGTCTCCGCGTCCGCGAGCAGCTTGCGCACCACCGGGATGACCCGGCGGTTGACCGCGAGCTCGCGGAACTCCTCACGCGTTGGACTGACGGCCCCAAGACCAGCGGCGGCCACAGCCCCGATGACGCTCACCATGCCGTTGATTGTTGCATAAATTCAACAACTGTTGAACTATGGCCCGTGTGGAGCAAGTGAACCAGAAACGCCGAGGCCGTCGCGCCGCGGGCGAGGACACCAGGGCGGCGCTCGTCGCCGCGGCCCGCGAGGTGTTCGTGGAAAAGGGCTACGACGGTGCCACCGTACGCGCGATCGCCGCCAAGGCGGGCGTGGACGCCGCCATGGTCAACCACTGGTTCGGCGGCAAGGAAGGCCTGTTCGCGCAGTCGGTGCTGCAGCTCCCGTTCGACCCTGCCGAGCTCCTCAAACGCCTGCTCGACGGCCCGGTGCAGGACGCGGGCGAACGCATCGTCCGCACCTTCGTGACGGTGTGGGACGCGACCGGCGGCGGCACGTTCGCGGCCCTGATCCGCAGCGTCACCAGCCAGCCGGAGGTGGCGGGCGCGCTGAAGTCGTTCCTCATCAACGCGATCTTCAAGAACGTGCTCGCGGAGATCGGCGCCGAGCACCGCGAGCTCAGGGCCACGCTGTGCGCGACCCAGATGGTGGGACTCGGCATCGTCCGGTACGTCGTGCGGTTCGAGCCGCTGGCTTCGGCCGACGTGGAGACCGTGGTCAGGACGATCGGCCCGAACCTCCAGCGCTACCTGACCGGCGACCTGGACTAGGCATCACCCCGCTTGCACAGCCTGCTCCAGACGGGTGGAGCAGACAATATTCTCCCCCTACCTCCACCGCACCGGCCAACATGGACGTTTGGCGACAAACAGGGCCAGTGGGGGCGCGGTGGCGAGCAAAGGCGGGGACCCTGAGTGGTTCGACCTTGCCTTGGAGTTCACACTGAGGCGGCTGGTTCGGCGGCCAGAGTTCACGGACGAGATCGAGCTCCTGAAACTGAACTGGGAGCATGTCGCGTCCGCAGTCGCGCTGGACCCGACCGTGCGAGCAGGTGCGAGGCGCGCCTACGAGCCAATGACGAACCGCAGTCGCGCCGCTGCGGTGCACAAGGTTCAGATGCCAGCGCTGTGGCCCGACGAATGGACCTTCACGCGGCAGGAGAGGCGGGCTCTGTGCGCGGCCGCGGCGGTTCCGGCCACCTGGCTGCTGACGCTCGCATTGATCGGCACCTGGCTACCTGGGACAGCCGTCGCGATCGGGTGGCTCGCCGTGTTCGCAGTCACCTGGTTCCTGGCCTGGTACGGACTTCCTCCCACAGTTGGCAGGTGGACCACCTGGGCTCGAACACAAGTCCGGCTGCTCTTCGGCATCCCCGCGGGTTTTGCGGAGCAGCATCGCCAGCTCAGGGATGAAGTCCTGATTCCAGAACTGCGGGAATGGCTGCACCGCAAGGCGACGCCGTCTTTCGCCCTGGAGCTGCGGCTGCGCGACACAAGTGGACTCATGATGCCTCCCGATCGCCTTCCGCTGGTGCGAACGGGTGCGGTCGAGAAGTGCGTCCGCGAGGTCAACCGGTTGATGCCTGCAGCTGTCGGGCTCGCGGGAACCCGCGGCGCGGGCAAGACGACGATCGTCGAACGAGCTGTTCACGACGAGCTCACCGATCAATGGCGGTCGATGCTCGGAGTCATGACCACCGCGCCCGTGCGCTATGACGCGCGGGATTTCGTGCTGCATATCCACAGCCGAGTCTGCCGAGCAGTGCTGGACTTCCTGGACAGCTCTCGCGACGAGGACGGGACTGAGACGCGCCGCGAATGGCGCCGCCTGCATCGCACACACCGGCTCCGCGCCTCGCTGGCGGACATGGGCCGGGGGCTGCTCCGCACAGCTGTCCTGCTCGGACTGGCTGCGGGCATCGCCGCACTGACGTTGCATTGGAGCTGGGCCTCTCTCCCTGACATCGAGGCCGCACAGCGAACACTCGCGCGCCTCGCTGCGACCGCTCAAACCGATCCTGATGCGGCATTGCGCCAACTGGAATGGCGGCACGGCGTCGCGGTTCTGTGCGCCTGCTTCGTAGTGGCGGCCTTCTTTACGCTGATACGCAGACTGGTCTGGCGCCTAGTGAAAGGCACTGCAATCCTGCTCTGGCGACGGACCCGCTCCCGCACGACGCACGGCCGTCACGACTCCAGGTACACCGCGCTCCGCACACTCGCAGAGCAGCACCTGCGAAGAATCCGCTTTCTTCAAACGCACACAGAGGGCTGGTCGGGCAAGATCAGCGGCCCACGCGGCATCGACCTGGGGCTCAGCCGGTCGCTGGCGAAAACTGAACAACCGTGGACCCATCCCGAGGTGGTGGAACGCCTTCGTGAATTCCTCGAACTGGTTGTCGACGTGCTCGGTGCTGAGCCCACGAGACTCAGCGGAGTCGTGGTGGGCATCGACGAACTCGACAAGATCTCCGACCCCGAAGAGGCTCACCGATTCCTCAACGAGATCAAGGGGATCTTCGGTGTGCGAGGTTGCTTGTTCCTGGTTTCGGTGTCGGACGACGCCCTGACGGCGTTCGAGCGGCGTGGCATGCCTGCACGCGATGCCTTCGACAGCGCGTTCACGACCATGATCAATGTCCAATCGTTCACGTTGAAGGAGTCGGAAATCTGGCTCGCCCAACGTGCCCTGGGGATTCCACAACCCTTCGTCTGGCTGTGTCACTGCTTGTCCGGTGGGCTGCCGAGAGACCTAGGACGAGTGGCGATCGCCCTGCACGATCTGAACGACAAGCACACACGGCTCGGTGACATCACACATGCACTGGTGCGCAACGAACTGACCGTCAAGGTCCGTGCACTAGGACACAGCGCGAGACAAGCGATCAGGACCGACGAGGACGACGGCCAGCCACATGCTCTGATCAACGATCTTCAGCTGGTCGCCGGCACCGAACTGAACGAGCTGGAGAAGCTGGCATGGCGCATCTGGCCCGCGCCAGAACAGTCTCCGCGCACCGAGTTGGAGAACCTCCGCGCGGAGGCTGCCTGCTACCTGCTGTTCTGTCAGATTCTCGTCGAGGTCTTCCACGACGAACTAGATCCCGAAGCTCTGAGCAGCCTCAACGTGACCACATCCACAGTGCAAGAAGACCAAGCGATTGGTGTTGTCCTGCTCGCCAACGCCCGGCAGTACATGGCGGTCGACATACCACTCGCCAGAAACACTCTCATGGACTTCAGGGCCAGGATGGGCGACCTGGACTGATCACGCGCCGGCGAGCAGCACCGTGGCGTCGAAGCACGTGCGGTCGCCCGTGTGGCAGGCCGCGCCCACCTGGTCGACGGTCAGCAGCAGCGTGTCGCCGTCGCAGTCGAGCCGCACCTCGTGCACGTACTGGGTGTGCCCGGAGGTCTCGCCCTTCACCCACAGCTGCTGGCGGCTGCGCGAGTAGTACGTCGCACGGCGGGTGGTGAGGGTGCGGTGCAGCGCCTCGTCGTCCATCCACGCCACCATGAGCACCTCACCGGTGCCGCGCTGCTGGGCGACCGCGCACACCAGGCCGTCCGGGGTGCGCTTGAGCCGTTGGGCGATGGCGGGATCGAGCGCGTTGCTCAACGGGGACCTCCCAGGTGTTCACGAGCCGGTCCGGTGTTGAGCAGGACCACTCCGTAGATGTGCACGGCGGACAGCACCCCGGACGCGACACGGGCCCACGCCGGTCCTTCGGCGAGCACGATGACGAGGTGCAGCAGCCCGACGAGGATGAAGACGATCATCGCCGGGTAGTGCATGAAACGCAGGCGCAGCAACAGGGCGGCCGCCACGGGCAGCTCCACGACCGCGAGGAACGACGGCAGCTTCAGCACGTCCGCGTCGCCGGTCGAGCGCCACAGGATCAGCCCGACCACGAAGAACACCAGGGCGCCGCCGAACGCGACCGCCGAGGCGACCCGCACCTCGACGGGCTTCATCGCACCACGACACCCGCCTGGCGCAGGCCGTCCTTGACCTCGCCGATGCGGAGCTGCCCGAAGTGGAAGACGCTCGCGGCCAGCACGGCGTCCGCGCCCGCGGCGACGGCCGGCGGGAAGTGGTCGACCGCGCCGGCGCCGCCGCTCGCGATCAGCGGCACGTCGACCTCGCGCCGCACCAGGTCGATCAGTTCGAGGTCGAACCCTGCCTTGGTGCCGTCGGCGTCCATCGAGTTCAGCAGGATCTCGCCGACGCCCAGCTCCTGGCCCTTCGCGGCCCAGGCGATGGCGTCGATGCCGGTGCCGGTGCGGCCGCCGTGCGTGGTGACCTCGAAGCCGGTGCCGCCGGGCACGCGCCGCGCGTCGACCGACAGCACGATGCACTGCGCGCCGTATCGCTCCGAGCACTCCCTGAGCAGCTCGGGACGTGCGATGGCGGCGGTGTTGAGGCTGACCTTGTCCGCGCCGGCGCGGAGCAGCTTGTTGACGTCCTCGGGGCTGCGCACGCCGCCGCCGACCGTGAGGGGGATGAACACCTGCTCGGCGGTGCGGCGGACCACGTCGAAGGTCGTCTCGCGGTCGCCGCTGCTGGCCGTCACGTCGAGGAACGTCAGCTCGTCGGCACCCTCGGCGTCGTAGGCCCTGGCCAGCTCGACGGGATCGCCCGCGTCGACGAGGTTGGTGAAGTTGACGCCCTTCACCACCCGGCCCCGGTCGACGTCGAGACAGGGGATGACACGGACCGCGACTGACATGCGGGAAAGCCTACAAGGGGCGTGCGAGGACTACGCTGCGCGGCCATGATCACCGAACTCGGCGAAGGCAAGTACCTGCTGCTGACGACCTTCCGCAAGGACGGCACCCCGGTACCCACGCCGGTGTGGGTCGTGCCGGGCGAGAACGACGGCGTGATCTACGCCTGGAGCGCCACGGACAGCGGCAAGGTCAAGCGGATCCGGCGCAGCGGTGACGTCGAGATCGGGCCGTGCGACGTCCGCGGCAACCCGAAGGGCGAGTCGGTCAAGGCCCACGCGGCGCTCGTCGACGAGGCCGCGAGCGATGACGTGCGGTCGCGGATCTCCAAGAAGTACGGGCTGTTCGGGTGGGTGACCGTGACCGGCAGCAAGCTGCGGCGCGGGCGGACCGGGTCGATCGGCATCCGGATCACGGCGGCGAGCTGAGATCAACGTCGAGTCAACGTTGATCCGACCTGATCAACGTTGACGACGCCCGGTCCACGTTGACGACGCCGGTCCACGTTGAGAGCGCCCGGTGACGTTGACTCAACGTGGACGCCGCTGGATCAACGTTGACTGGATCCGCTCAACCCACCATGCGGGCGTCGCTCGCCGATGACAACGTTGTCTTCCGCTCTCCAGTGCACATTGACCAGACGCGTCAACGTTGATTCCCTCGCGTCCATGTTGAGTCAACATGGATCGTGCGCGTCAACGTTGAGGCCGCGTTGATGCGTCAACCCGAGGTTGACCCGACACTCGGCGTCAACCTAGAGTTGACGCGTGATCCAGTTGACCGACCTCATCGTCACCGTCGCCCGCGAGGCCGACGACGCGCTGGTGCGCCTGGCGAAGGCAGTCGAGCTGAGCGGTCAGCTCAACGAGCTCGGCGACCACCTGATCGGCCACTTCGTGGACGAGGCGCGGCGCGGCGGGGCGAGCTGGGCCGAGATCGGCGAGAGCCTCGGCGTGACGAAGCAGGCCGCGCAGAAGCGGTTCGTGCCCAGGGAGTCGCCGGAGCTGTCCAAGCCCTCGACGGAGCGCTACACGCAGCGGTCGCGCCGGGTGATCGCGCTGGCCAGGCACCACGCGCGGTTCAGCGAGCGGATCGGCACCGAGCACCTGCTGCTCGGGTTGCTCGACGAGTCGGCGGGGCTCGCGGCCAAGACGATCGCGAAGCTGGAGTCGGGCGACGGCAGCACGCGCATCGCGACCCTCAACCGGCTCGACACCGAGGCCAAGCAGCGGCCGGAGAAGCAGCCGTACACGACGCACTGCAAGAAGGCCCTCGAACTGGCCGTGCGCGAGGCGCTGCGGATGGGCCACATGTTCATCGGGACCGAGCACATCCTGCTCGGCGTACTGCTCGAAGCGGACGGGACCGCGGCCGACGTGCTGCACAACACGGGTGTGACGCACGCGGCCGCGGCCGCTCACATTGAGACCGTGGTCAACGGACCGCAGCGAGTGCTTCCGGGAGCGTGAAATTGCCGGCGTACAGGGCCTTGCCGATGATCGAGCCCTCCACGCCGTCGCGCGACAGCTTGGCGAGCTCGACCAGGTCGTCCACAGTGGACACCCCGCCGGACGCGATCACCGGTGCGTCGGTGCGGGCGCAGACCTCGCGCAGCAGCTCCACGTTCGGGCCCGTCAGCGTGCCGTCCTTCGACACGTCGGTGACCACGTAACGCGTGCAGCCGTCGCGGTCGAGCCGGTCGAGGACCTCCCAGAGGTCGCCGCCGTCCGACGTCCAGCCGCGGCCCTTGACCCGGTGGCCCTGCTCGGTGATGCGGACGTCGAGGCCCACCGCGATCTTCTCGCCGTACGCGGCCAACGCCTTCGCGCACCACTCCGGGTCTTCCAGGGCGGCCGTGCCGAGGTTCACGCGGGCGCAGCCGGTGGCCAGCGCGGCCTCCAGCGACGCGTCGTCGCGGATGCCGCCGGACAGCTCGACCTTCACGTCGAGCTCGCCGACGACACGGGCGATGAGCTCGCGGTTGGAGCCACGGCCGAACGCCGCGTCGAGGTCGACGAGATGGATCCACTCCGCTCCGTCGCGCTGCCACTGCAAGGCCGCGTCGAGCGGCTCGCCGTAGTTCGTCTCGGTACCGGCTTCGCCCTGCACGAGCCGGACGGCACGACCGTCGGCCACGTCAACAGCGGGGAGGAGTGTGAACGTCACCCGAGCAGCCTAGCGTCCCCGAGCACGAGGGCGGCCACGCGCTCCTGGGCCTCCGTGGCGCGCGGGAACTTCGACGGGACCGGTGTGCCGGGACCCGTCGCGGCAGGTCCGACGCCCGTCCACGGCCCGAAGACCATGATTCCGACGAACGCGGGGTGCTGCCGTGCCAGCGCCATGTACAGGTACTGGGTGCTTTCGAGGTCCGCGTCCGTCCGGTCCGCGCACCACGACTGCGGCGCGGCCTCCGGCAGCAGGAACAGCTCCTTGCCCGGAGCGCGGTCCTCCAGCTTGGTCATGCGCGCTTCCAACGCCTCGTAGCCGACGCAGTACTCGTCGAAGCCGACCCAGTCGACGGCGGCGGGCACGCGGAAGGCGTCGTCGACCCGGACACCCGCCTCGATCAGCATGACCTTCTTGTCCGGGAAGGTGTCTTTGATCTGCTGGGCGGAGAACTCGACGTCCGCGAAGCTCGCGCCGTGGTGGAACGGCTCGTCCTGCAGCACGAACCCGGCCACGCGGTCGAGGTAGGGCCGCACCTTCGAGGCGAGGACCTGCCAGCGCTCGGCGGCGTTCGGGTGCAGCGGGCAGCCGGCCGCGTCGCAGTCGAAGAACTCGTTGCCCGTGTGGACGACACAGCCGGCGGGAGCGCAGTCCTGCAACACCTCGGGACGGTAGGCGTCGACGTCGCTGATCTGCACCCAGTTGAGGTTGCTTCGGCCGCGCACCTCCGGCAGGTGGTTGCCACCCGCGAGGTTCAGCCGTGCACCGAAGTAGCCGTAGTAGCGCAACTGGGACCCAGGCAGCTTGCGCAGGTCGTCGGAGTTGAGCCGTTCGATCTGCAGGTCGTCGACGAGGCTGACGGTCTTGTCGTTGTCGGAGTAGCGCCCGAGGTAGACCCACAGCCGTTCGGTCGGCACCGCCGTGCCCAGCGTGATCGTCTCGTGCTCGCCGTTGACCGTGAGGTCGAGCTTCGCCCCGGCGAGCTTCAGCGTCACGTCGAACGAGCCGTCGTCCCCGGCCACGGCGAACGCCGGCAGCGTCACGACGGACTTGCCCGGCTGGAAGATCTGCACGCCTCCGTTGGCGCGCACCAGGAAACCGAGGTCGATGTCCTGATTGGACACATAACCCCAGCTGTTCGCCGAACGTCCCAACGCGATCGACGACCAGTCGCCGGACGTGCGGTCGCCCGCGACCGGCGTCAGCGTCGCCGAGATCGTGGACCCGGTGGACGGTGCGTCGAGCCGCACGGCCGTCGTGCCGAGGTGCAGCGACAGCTTGCCGCGGTGGTTCGGATGGCCGACCTGCGCGAACCACGGGCGCGGCACGTCACCGGTGTTCCACCTGCCGGACACCCGGCTGTACGTGACGGCGCCGGTTCCCTGGCGCTGCTTGAGGTTGTCGTTCAGGCCGTAGGTCGGGTCGGCGTCCACGGCGTTGTCGAAGTCGTCGTGGAACGGTGCCGGTGCGGCGTGCGCGCCCCCAGGCACGGCAACGCAGGCAGCCACGATCGCGGCTACCGTCAGCAGTCGTGTGATCACGAAAAGCTAGTCAACCAGTTCTGCAGCAGGTGCGCCCCGGCATCGCCGGACTTCTCCGGGTGGAACTGGGTCGCCCACAGCGGCCCGTTCTCGACCGCCGCGACGAACTCGTCGCCCGAGTGGTCCGCCCACGTCACCAGCGGCGGCTTGAGGTGCTCGGCCGGCTCCAGCTCCCACCGGCGCACGCCGTAGGAGTGCACGAAGTAGAACCGCGTGTCCTTGTCGAGGCCCGCGAAGAGCTTCGAACCCTCAGGCGTGCGCACGGTGTTCCAGCCCATGTGCGGCACGATCGGCGCTTCGAGCCGCTCGACGGTGCCGGGCCACTCGCCGCAGCCCTCGGTCAGCACGCCGTGCTCGATACCGCGCTCGAACAGGATCTGCATGCCCACGCAGATGCCGAGCACCGGACGGCCGCCGGCGAGGCGCTCGCCGATGATCCGGGCGCCCCGCACCGAGTTGAGGCCCTCCATGCACGCCGCGTACGCACCGACACCGGGTACGACGAGGAGGTCCGCCTCGCGCGCGGTCTTCTGGTCCGACGTCACCTCGACATGGGCGCCGACCCGCTGAAGCGCGCGCTCGGCGGAGCGCAGGTTGCCGGATCCATAGTCAAGTACGACGACGCGTGCCACGCCGTCCAGGTTAGTCGGTCGGGACCGCACCCTGCGTGACCGGGATGACCGGCAACACGGTGTTGATCGGTTTCGTGCGCACGAGCCGACGCCGGAGCATGACCAGCAGCCCGGACATCAACACGAGAAGCAGACCGCCGACGACGTAGTACACGAACGCCGGGATGTTGAGCAGCACCGTCACCAACGCCGTCAGCACGATCAACGGGAAGATCAGCGCGAGCGGCCACATCTGCGCGCGCGGCGGTTCGAGCGTCTGCAGCACGACGTCCGCCCGGCCCTGCTCGGTGAGCTCGGCGACCTGCGCGACCTCCTGCAGCCCCGCCGCGCGGAAGAAGTCGGGGATCGCCGCGTGGCCGTTCTCGAAGTCGCGGATGCGTTCGAGCGTGGCCTTGCGACTGGCCGCCGGGTACAGCGCGGTGAGCTTGTCGATGGCGTCGAGCTGCCACTTCTCCTTCTCACGCAGGTTGACCATGCCCGCGGTCATGCGGTCGAAGAACAGTCCGACGGGCCCTGACTGCTTCGCCTGCGCCGACAACCGCAGCACCGCCTCGCGCGAGCCCCACATCGAGGCGCGGCCGAGCGTCGTGGTGAACATGTAGAGCAACGCGGCCTCGTCGTTCCAGACGGCCAGCGCGGCGCCGCCCCCGAGCTTGCGCACCCTGTTCGTCATGTACGCGGCCTCGTTGAGCTTGGTGGCCGGAGGAGGCAGCAGCACCGTGCCGGACGGGACCGGGACGAGTGCCGCGGGGCCCACGTTGCCGCTGTGCATGGCCTTCTGCAGTTCGGCGGCGTTCAACGGGGTCCAGATCAGCATTCTCACGGTCAACATCATTCCTGGTCCGCCTCGCGCGTCCAGGCAGACATGCCAAGGTTTTCGCGTTTCGAGACGGGCAGGGGTGCGAACGGCGGAAGGGTGCGCCGGGCATCCGGCCCGATCGCACCCTTCCGGCTGACCATCACACCGAGCGCGAAGGCGCGCCGGTCCAGTCATCCCCCATGACTGCCAACATGTTTCTTCACCCCCTGAAGAAACTCCGCACAGCACTCCCCAGCCCGACCACGTCGAGATCATGCGCGGCGTCATGATCCTCGGCCGTGCCGTAGTTGCGGAGCTCTGCGTGTCGTTTGACACCTATAGAACGAACGCGATGCGGGATTTGTTGCAGTGTCTCGGACACAAGATGAGACGAGGTTCCCTCCAGGTACGGCTCCACCACCATCACGTCGGCGTGATCGGTGTCCTGCACCGCCTTGCGCAGTCCGTCCGAGTCGAACGGCCGGACCGTGGCCGCGTACAACACCGTGACGTCGGCGTTCTCGCACTCGACGGCCTTGAGCACGCGGTCGAGCATCGGCCCGACGGCGACCACCACACCGCGCTTTCCGTGGCGCAGCGTCGTGAATCCCTCCCCCACCGGATACGCCTGAGTGTTCTCGTGCAGCGAAAGCCTCACGTAGACGCGGTTGTCGTCCTTCAGCGCCTGATGCAGCAGCGGCGTCACCTCCTCCGGGTGTCCAGGTACGTGAACGGTCCAGCCGGGCAACGTGTCGAACAACGCGACGTCGCCGGGTGACTGGTGCGTGCGGCCCCACGCCGGGTCGTCATAGGACGCGCCGATGCTCACGAACACCGCGCCCACGTCCTGATGTCCGATGTCGAGCTTGATCTGCTCGTACGGCCGTTCGACGAGGAACGGCGCGTAGCTGTGCACGACCGGACGCAGCCCGGCGAGCGCCAGGCCGCTCGCCACGCCCACCATGGTCTGCTCGCGGATCCCGACGTCCACGACGCGTTCGTTCTCCTGCGGGAACTCGTTGCTGGAGATCACCGCGGTCACCACGGCGATGCGCGGGTCGGTGGCGATCTCGTCGTTGACCGCCTTCACGAAGGCCTGGCGCATGGTGGTCATCAGTAGCTCTTCTCGATCTTGGCGACCACCGCGTACGGGCGGTCGTGCGGCGCGGTCAGTGCGGTGAAGATGGCCTCGTGGTCGCGGCCGTCGATCTCGGCGGTCTGCCAGCCCTCGACGGCGAACCGCTGGGCGATGCCGCCGGGCCAGCCGTACCTGGCGGACTGGTTGTCGATCACGATCGTGGTGAGGTTCGCGACCCCGAGCCGCGACGCCACCGCGATCGCCTCGTGGTTGCTGCCCTCGTCCAGCTCACCGTCGCCGACCAGCACGAACGTGCGGCCGCGACTCCCCGCGACGCGCTGCCCGATCGCCGTCCCCACCGCGATGGGCAGCCCGTGGCCGAGCGAGCCGCTGCTGATCTCCACGCCGTTCACGAGCACCCGGTCGGGGTGCTGGCCGAGCGGGCTGTCCCACGACGTCCAGTCGTCCAAAATGGACTCTTCGATGAAACCCTTCTCCGCCAGCACGGCGTAGTAGGCCATCGGGCCGTGTCCTTTGGAGAGCAGGAACCGGTCGCGGTCGGGATCGGCGACGGTGGCGGGCGTGATGTTGAGGACCTTGTCGTAGAGGACCCAGAGCACGTCGACCGTGGAGGCCGCCGCCCACTCGTGCTTCTCGTCCCCGGTCATCCTCGCGAAGAGCTCTGGTAGCCGCTGCATGCCACCCACTGTTCAACCTCGACCATGCTGGAGGTCAAGCGGTTACCATGATCCGGTGAGCAAGTTGCCGGAAATGCTGACCATCGGCCAGGTCGCCGAGCGCAGCGGCGTCCCCCACACGGCCCTGCGCTTCTACGAGGACAGGGGTCTGATCACCTCCGTCCGCACCGCGGGCAACCAGCGGCGCTACCTGCGCTCCGTGCTGCGCCGGCTGGCGTTCATCCGCACCGCGCAACGCGTCGGCCTCACCCTGGAGGACGTCCGCGACGCCCTCGCCCAGCTGCCCGACAACCGCACGCCGACGAAGTCCGACTGGGAACGCCTGTCCCGCTCGTGGAAGACGGAGCTCGACGCGCGCATCGACGCCCTCTACCGGCTGCGCGACCGCCTCACCGGCTGCATCGGGTGCGGCTGCCTGTCGTTGCGCAGCTGCGCGTTGCAGAACATCGACGACGAGCAGGCCTCACACGGGCCGGGGGCTCCGCAGCTCAAGCCCGCCCTCGAAGGCGGCACCGTCTAGGAACCGCAAAAACCGGTGGACGCGCTGTGGTTTCCTGAGGAGCAAATGAACGACGAACGAATGATCCGCCTCTCGAAGCGGATGTCCAAAGCGCTCCGGCACCAGCCCGAGCGCGTCGGCCTCACCCTCGACCCGTCGGGCTGGGTGCCGGTGGCCGACCTCCTGACCGCGCTCGACATCTCCGAGGCGGACCTGCGCGAGGTCGTGGACCGCAACGACAAGAAGCGCTTCAGCATCGACGGCGACCGCATCCGCGCGAACCAGGGTCACAGCGTCGAGGTCGACCTCGGCCTGCCGGCCGCGATCCCGCCGGACCAGCTGTTCCACGGCACCGTCGCGCAGTACCTCGACGACATCATGCGCGACGGCCTGCGGCCCATGTCGCGCCACGACGTGCACCTCTCGCCCGATCGCGAGACCGCGCGGCGCGTGGGAGCCAGGCGTGGGCGGCCGTTGATCCTGACCGTCGACGCCAAGGCGATGCACGCGGACGGGCACGAGTTCCGGCTCAGCGCCAACGGGGTGTGGCTCGCGCAGCACGTTCCGGCCGGCTACCTGGCCACGACGTGAAACGGACCGTCGAGGACGGCTACGACGCCATCGCGCAGCGGTACCTCGACTGGTCCGCCCAGATCGCCGACGACCCCCGGCTGCGCTATCTCGCCGCGTTCGACGAGCGGTTGCCCAGCAAGGCCAAAGTTCTCGAACTCGGCTGCGGCGCGGGCGTCCCGTGCGGTCGGAAGCTCGCCGAACGGCATGACGTCCTCGGCGTCGACCTGTCCCAGCGGCAGATCGACCTGGCCCGCGCGAACGTGCCCGAAGCACGGTTCGAGAAGGGCGACATGACCGCGCTCGACTTCCCGGACGGAGAGTTCGACGGCGTCGCGGCGTTCTACTCGATCCTGCACGTGCCGCGCGCCGAACAGCCCGCGCTCATCGCGAAGATCGCGCGCTGGCTCAAGCCCGGCGGCCTGTTCCTGGCCTCGCTCGGCAGCGGCACGCCGGACGTCACCGAGACCTGGCTCGGCGTCGAGATGTTCTTCGGCAGCAACACGCCCGACGTGAACCGGGACCTGCTCTCGCAGCACCTGGAGATCGTCGTCGACGACCTGGTGACGATGCACGAGCCGGACCCGGCGACGTTCCACTGGGTGCTCGCCCGCAAGGGCTAGAGCAGCCAGAGAACGGCGCCGCCCACCGCCACCACGGTCAGCACCAGCAGGATGATCGCCATGAACTTGGCGGTCTTCCACGTGGTGTAGACGCCACCGGCCAGGAAGCCCGCGAGGGCCAGCAGGCCGATGACGACGACTTCCTTCGGCATCAGAGGACGCCCTTGGTCGACGGGACGCCGCCGACGCGCGGGTCGGGCTCGGTGGCCGTGCGCAGGGCGCGGGCGATGGCCTTGTACTCGGCTTCCGCGATGTGGTGCGGGTCGCGGCCGTACTCGACGCGCACGTGCAGTGCGATCTGGGCGTGGAAGGCGAGCGACTCGAAGACGTGCCGGTTGAGCACGAACGGGTAGTTGCCGCCGATCACGAAGCTGTTGAACTGCTCCGGCTCGCCGCGGTGCACGGTGTACGGGCGGCCCGAGACGTCCACCGCGGCGTGCGCGAGGGTCTCGTCCATCGGGATCCAGCAGTCGCCGAAGCGGCGGATGCCCTTCTTGTCCCCCAACGCTTCCCGCAGCGCCTGGCCCAGGACGATCGCGATGTCCTCGACCGAGTGGTGGGCGTCGATGTGCGTGTCGCCGGTGGCGCGGACGATCAGGTCGAAGCTGCCGTGCACGCCGAACGCGGTGAGCATGTGGTCGTAGAACGGCACTCCCGTGCTGATCTCGACCTGGCCGGTGCCGTCCAGGTCGATCTCGACGTAGACGGATGACTCCCTGGTGGTGCGTTCCACCTTGCCGACACGACTCACCGGCTGACCTCCTTGCTGGCCGCGAGGAAAGCGTCGTTCTCCTCGGGCGTTCCGATGGTCACCCGCAGGTGACCCGCGATTCCGACGTCCCTGATGAGCACGCCGTGGTCCAAATAGGACTTCCAGACCTCACGCGCGTTCTCGAACCAGCCGAACAGCACGAAGTTCGCGTCCGAGGGCACGACCTGGAAACCCATGTCCGCCAACGCCGCCGACACCCGGTCGCGTTCCGCGGACAGGCGAGCCACGGACCCCAACGTCTCCGGGCCGTGCCGCAACGAGGCGCGCGCGGCGGCCTGCGTCAGCGCGGACAGGTGGTACGGCAGGCGCACCAGTTGCAGCGCGTCGACCACGGCCGGAGCCGCCGCCAGGTAGCCGAGACGGCCGCCGGCGAACGCGAAGGCCTTCGACATCGTGCGCGAGACGATCAGGCGCGAACCGAACTCGTCGAGCAGCTTGATCGCGCTCTCCTGCGGGGAGAACTCCGCGTACGCCTCGTCCACCACGATCATGCCGGTGGTGGAGGCGATCAGCAGGCGCAGGTCGGGAAGCGGGATCGACTGGCCGGTCGGGTTGTTCGGCGACGTCACGAAGACGACGTCCGGGCGCGTCTCGGCGATCACCGCGGCGGCCTTCTCCACGTCCAGCGAGAAGTCGGAACGGCGCGGGGCCGGCGACCACTCGGTGCGCGTGCCGGCCGCGATGATCGGGTGCATCGAGTACGACGGCTCGAAGCCCAGCGCCACCCGGCCCGGACCTCCGAACGCCTGCAGGATCTGCTGGAGGATCTCGTTCGACCCGTTGGCGGCCCAGACGTTCTCGGACGTCAGCGTCACCGACGTCGCCTCGGTCAGGTACGCCGCCAGGTCCTCGCGCAACGCCACCGCGTCACGGTCCGGGTACCGGTGCAGCTCACCGGCGATCTCGGCGACCGCCGCGACGACGTCGGCCGCGAGAGCGTCGGTCGGCGCGTACGGGTTCTCGTTGGTGTTCAAGCGATATGGGACGTCGAGCTGCGGCGCGCCGTAGGGCGTGCGGCCGCGCAGGTCCTCGCGCAGAGGCAGATCGGAAAGCTCCACCCGCGCGCCCACCACTGGCTTCATCGAGAGAACCTCGCTGTCACAGCCTGCCCGTGCGCGGGCAGGTCCTCGGCGTTGGCGAGAGCGACGACCTTGTCCGCGACCTCGCGCAGTGCTTCCTCGGAGTAGTCGATCACGTGGATGCCGCGCAGGAACGTCTGCACGGACAGCCCGGACGAGTGCCGCGCGCAGCCACCGGTCGGCAGCACGTGGTTCGAGCCGGCGCAGTAGTCGCCCAGCGAGACCGGCGAGTGCGCACCGACGAAGATCGCACCGGCCGAACGGATCCGCGCCGCCACCTCACGGGCGTCGCGCGTCTGGATCTCCAGGTGCTCGGCGGCGTACGCGTCGACGACCCGGACACCTTCGTCCACAGAGGACACCAGCACGGTGGCGGACTGCTTGCCGCCCAGCGCCGTCCGGATCCGCTCGACGTGCTTGGTGGCACCGACCTGGCGCTCCAGCTCGACGTCCACGGCGTCCGCCAACTCGACCGAGTCGGTCACCAGCACGGACGCCGCGAGCGGGTCGTGCTCGGCCTGGCTGATCAGGTCGGCCGCCACGTGCACCGGGTCGGCGGACGAGTCGGCCAGGATCGCGATCTCGGTCGGGCCGGCCTCGGAGTCGATGCCGATGAGGCCGCGCAGCAACCGCTTGGCCGCGGTCACGTAGATGTTGCCGGGACCGGTGATGATGTCGACCGGGGCCAGTTCGGCACCGTCGGTGTCCACACCGCCGTACGCCATGAGCGCCATGGCCTGCGCGCCACCCGCGGCCCAGACCTCGTCGACGCCGAGCAACGCGGCGGCGGCGAGGATCGTCGGGTGCGGAAGGCCGCCGAACTCGGCCTGCGGCGGCGAGCACACGACCAGCGACTCGACACCGGCGATCTGCGCCGGCACGACGTTCATGACGACCGTCGACGGGTACACGGCGAGCCCGCCGGGCGAGTAGAGGCCGACGCGCGCGACCGGTACCCACTTCTCCGTCACGGTGCCGCCGGGCACGACCTGCGTGGTCGTCCCGGTGCGGCGCTGGTCGGCGTGCACGCGCCGGGTGCGCGCGATCACCTCTTCCAGCGCCTCGCGCACGGCCGGGTCGAGCGAGGACAAAGCGGACGCGATGGCCGAAGCGGGCACACGGACGGAATCAGGACGAACGCCGTCGAACTTCTCGGTGTACTCGAGAACCGCGTCGACACCGCGTTCGGCGACCGCGGCCACCATCGGACGTACATGATGCAGAACCGCGTCCACGTCCACCTCGGCGCGCGGCACGACGGCGCGCAGCTGAGCAGGGGTCGTGGTGCGACCTCGCAGGTCGATGCGGCTGAGCATGTCTGACAGCCTAGTTCCTGCAGAAATCTGTCAACGGTCAGCCCGCTATCGGCGCTACCTCAGGCTGTGACACCACGGCCACGCTCGGTCGAGCACCACTCCGTCGCAAACCCCTGCTGATGATGGAGGAAAGATGTTCAGCAAGAGCCGCGGCAAGATCGCCGCAGTGCTCGCCATCTGTTTGCCCGTGCTCGTCGCGGGCATGGCGGCACCCAGCAACGCCGACTCCGGCCGCTACCTGCTGGAAGTCACCGCGAACACGTCCGCCGAACGCACCCAGGTCGCCCAGATCGGCGTCGACGTGCTCGGCGCGACGAAGCTCACCACGATCTCGGTCGTCGCGGACAAGGCGCAGTACCGGGCCCTGCAGGCCACCGGTCTGCCGCTCAAGTACGTCGGCGACTTCGAGCAGCAGCTCAAGAGTCTCGGCAAGGTCGACTTCAAGGACCCGCAGCCGGGGCAGATCGGCACGCAGGACTTCCCGTCCGGCTACACGGGTTACCACAACTTCGCGGAGATGACCGCGGAGCTGCAGCAGACCGTCCGGGACCACCCGACGCTGACGAGCCTGCGCAGCATCGGCAAGAGCTACCAGAACCGGGACATCTGGGCGCTCAAGCTCAGCGACAACGTCGCGACCGACGAGAGCGAACCCGAGGTCATCTTCACCTGCAACCAGCACGCCCGTGAGCACCTGACGGTCGAGCAGTGCCTGCAGATCATCAAGCGCTACACCGACAACTACGCCACGCCG
Organism: Lentzea sp. NPDC020367; assembly: GCF_044387305.1. Taxonomy (NCBI): domain Bacteria; kingdom Bacillati; phylum Actinomycetota; class Actinomycetes; order Pseudonocardiales; family Pseudonocardiaceae; genus Lentzea; species Lentzea sp. NPDC020367. Next base: position 222,228 of record NZ_JBIRVV010000003.1, read on the forward strand.
GCGATCAAGAGCCTGGTGGACAGCCGCGAGATCTGGTTCGTCCCGATGGTCAACCCGGACGGTGTCGAGTACGACATCGAGACGGGCTCGTTCCGCGGCTGGCGCAAGAACCGCCAGGGCAACGGCACCGACCTCAACCGCAACTGGGGCTTCAAGTGGGGCTGCTGCGGCGGTTCCAGCGGCTCCAGCACGTCGGACACCTACCGCGGCACGGCGGCGTTCTCGGCGCCGGAGACCAACGTGATCAAGAACTTCGTGAACTCGCGCGTCGTCGGTGGCGTCCAGCAGATCAAGACGAACATCGACTTCCACTCGTTCTCGGAGCTCGTGCTGTGGCCGTTCGGCTACACCACCGCGAACACCGCGCCGGGCCTGGACGCGACCGAGGAACGCGCGTTCCGCACGCTCGGCCAGCAGATGGCCGCCACCAACGGCTACACGCCGGAGCAGGCGAGCGACCTGTACATCACCGACGGCAGCATCGACGACTGGATGTGGGGCACGCACAAGATCTGGTCGTACACCTTCGAGATGTTCCCGAGCAGCGGCGGCCTCAACGGCTTCTACCCGCGTGACACGGCCATCGCGACGCAGACCAGTCGCAACGACCGCGCCGTCGACCTGTTCGTCGGCTACTCGGACTGCGTGAAGCGCGTCATCAACGTGAGCTGCTGATCCGGTCCAGCGCCTGATCGATCTCCTCAGGAGTGACGAAGTAGTGCGGGGAGGCCCGCACTACTTCGTCCAGGCCCCGCCGGGTCATGTCGATCAGCGTCGACCCGCTCTGCGACACCGTGACGGCGACGTCGCGCTGCCAGAGCCGGTCCTTGAGCTCCATCGCCGGCACCCGGTCGCTCGTGAACGTGACGATGCCGGACTGCCGTTCGCCGAGGTCCTGGACGGTGATGCCGGGGATGCTCGCGAGACCGGTGCGCAAACGCTTGGCGCGGTCCCCCACCTCGGCCTCGATCACGTCCAGCCCTCTGGCCAGCGCGTACTTCGCGGCGGCGATCATGCCCAGCCGGTCCGCGACGCTGTACTCCCACAGCTCGAACACCCGCGCGTCGTCGCGCGGCTCGTAGCGGTCGGGCGCGACCCACTCCGCCGCGCTGTGGTCCATCAGGCGCGGCTTCAGCCTGCGCCGCACCTCGTTCCGCACCACCAGCGCGCCCGTGCCACGGGGTCCGCGCAGCCACTTGCGGCCGGTGCAGACGAGCATGTCGTAGTCGTGGTGGCGCAGGTCGATCTGGCCGGTCGACTGGCAGGCGTCGAGCAGCACGAGCGCGCCGACCTCGCGGGCCTTCGCGGTGACCTCGTTGACCGGGTTGACCAGACCGCCGTTCGTGGGCACATGCACGAGCGAGATCAGCTTGACCCGCTCGTCCAGCTCCAGCGCGTCCACGTCGAGCTGCCCGTGCCGGTCGGACGGCATCACCTCGATGATCGCGCCGGTCTCCTCGACACGTCGCAGCATCGGCACCGCGTTGCCGCCGTACTCGACCTCGGTGACGAGGATCCGGTCGCCCTTCCCCAACGGAACGGCGTCGAAAGCCGTGAGCCACGACCGGGTCGCGCTGTCGGTGAACGCGACCTCCGAGGGCTCGCAGCCGAAGAACTCGGCCAGCACGCCGTAGCCCGCCTCGATGTCGGCACGGCGTTCCGCGGCGGCCCGGTAGCCGCCGATCTCGGTCTCCCTGCGCAGGTGCCCGATCACCTCGTCCACCACCTCGGCGGGCGGGATCGAGGAACCGGCGCTGTCCAGGAAGATCAGGTCGCTCACGGACTCCACTGTGCCACCATCGAACTCATGGGGGATCAAACTTTTGGTTACAGCGCACAGGTAAGACCGTTCCTCTGGGTGTTCATCGTGGTGACACCGCTGGAGATCCTGCTCGTGGAACTGATCGTGCCGTGGTTCTGGCTGCGGGCCGTGCTGCTCGCGTTCGGGGTGATCAGCGCTTTGCTGCTCGGATGGCAGCTGTGGATGCTCCACAAGTTCAAGCACTCGGTGGACGAGCGGTACCTCTGGCTGCGGTACGCGCGTGAGTTCGAATACAGAATTCCCTTGGCCGCCATCGAAAGCGTGACGCAGGGCACGACGAGCCGGGCGTTGCACAGGACGCGGTCCGTTGTGGACGGCACGCTCGTCCTGGAGATCTCCAACTCCACCAACGTTTCACTGCGGTTGACCGAGCCGCAGGAGATCGACCTGGGCCGGCGCGGCGCGCACGACGTGACGAAGATCGAGTTCTGGACCGACGACCCCGACGGCATGGTCGGCGCGCTGCGAAAATAGGCTCACGACCATGGTGGAGATCCCCTACGGCAAGCGCATGCGGCCGAGGTACCTGCGGTTCCTGATCATCACGGCGGTCGGGATCGCGCTGGTCGCGTTCGCCCTGGACATCCCGTGGCTGCTCATCACGCTGATCGTCCTGGGCGTGCTGAACGCGGTCGTGTGCATGGGCGCTCTCTACGTGCTGGCCAAGCAGCCGCACACGATCTCCGAGGACGAGCTGCGGCTGCGTCAGCTGGGGTTCTTCGACTGGCGCCTGCCGACCGCGGACCTCGGCGCGGCCCAGGTCGCCGAGCGCACCCACAAGGGGCAGCGCAGCGTCGAGGTGATCGGCGACGCGCTCGTCATCCAGTCGCTGACCAGGACGAACGTGTCCGTGCCGTTCCACGAGCCGCAGCTCGTGAACCTCGGCAAGACGGGCGTGCGGCCGGTCGAACGCGTCGAGTTCTGGGCGGACGACCCGGACCGCGCCGTCCGCGAGATCAACGCCCGGACTACTTAGGCTCCCACTTCTCCAGGTTCCACCACGGGCCCCAGGCCAGCGCGCCGTAGGAGTTCGGGTCGACCACGGGCTGATAGCCGTTCCACGAGTCGCGCATCACGTACGCGTGCTCGGGGAAGACCAGCACCGCCATCGACGGCGTGGCGATGAAGGCCTGCTGGAAGAGCTTGTACGCCACCGCCCGCTGCGCCGGGTCGATGAGCTTGCGGCCGTTCTCGAGCGCGGCGTCGGCGGCCGGGCTGCCCTGGCCGCGCAGGTCGTAGAGCATCAGGTCGGGGTCGAACGGCGAGCCCTCGCCGTAGAGCAGCGCGTCCTGGGCCATCCGCGGCCGGATCGCCTCCCAGGAAAGGCCGGCGAGCTGCACGTCGACGCCCACGGCCTTGGCGTCGGCCGCGAACGCCGTGGCCAGGTCGGCGCGCAGGTCGTCGCCCAGCGGGTACATCAGCGTGAAACGGGCCGCGACGCCCTCGCGGACGCGGATGCCGTCCGTGCCGGGCACCCAGCCGCCCACGTCGAGCAGCCGCGTCGCCTCGGTCTTGTCGAAGCGGAACTTCGCGGTCGGGTCGAACTCCTCGGCCAGCGCGTCCGGCACCGGCGTGTACGCGATGGTGCCCTTGCCCTCGAGCAGGCTGTCGATCATGCCCTGGCGGTTCGCGGCGAAGTTCAGCGCGAGCCGGACGGAGGCGTTGCCGGTGACGGGGTTGGCCATCGGCAGCCGCACGGCGCGGTAGTCGGCGCTGCGGTGGTAGTTCACCTGCAGGCCGGACTTGGCTGCGAACTGCGTGGCGATCTTGGGCGGCAGCACCGTGCCGTCGAACTCGCCGTCCTGCATGCGGCGGGCGCGCTGGTTGTCGTCGGTGACGAAGACGACCGTGACCTTCTTGACCTTCGGCGCGCCGTCGAAGTACGCGTCGTTGGACTCCAGCAGCAGCCGGTCGCCCTTCTTCCACTCGGTGACCTTGTACGGGCCGGTGCCGATCGGCTGACCGTCCGGCTTCGCCTGCTCACTGGGCAGGATGCCGAGCACGAGCAGGTGCGGGAACGCCGCCTGCGTCTGCGTCAGGGTGAACCGGACCGTCGACGGGTCGACCTGCTCGACGCCCTTGAGGGTGCTGAACCGCTCCTTGACCGGGTTCTGCAGCGCGGCGGTGTAGGTGGCGACCACGTCCTCGGCGCCGAACGTGCTGCCGTCGGTGAACTTCACGTCGCCGCGCAGCTTGACCGTCCAGCTCAGCCCGTCCACCGCCGGCTCGGGCAGATCCGCCGCGAGCTGCGGGGTCAGCGACCCGTCCTGGCGGTGCTCCACGAGCCCGTCGTAGATCTTCGACACGCCCTGCACGCCGTAGCCGAGCAGCGGGTTCAGCGTGGTCGGCTCGTCGCGGTCGGCGAGCACGATCGAGGTGCCGTTCTGCCCACCGTCCGGGCGGGGTGTGGGGGTCTCGGTGCAGCCCGCGACGGCCAGCAACACGACTAGGAGCAGTGGGGAACGCACGAGTCGGACCCTACAGTGATCCCCATGCGCGTCGCCGTGAGTCAGATCAGCTCGACCACCGATCCCCGCTCCAACCTGGAGCTCGTCCGCGACGCGGTGCGCAGGGCCGAGGGCGCACGGGTCGTTCTGCTGCCCGAGGCCACGATGTGCCGTTTCGGCGTGCCTCTCGGGCCTGTCGCGGAGCCGTTGGACGGGCCGTGGGCCTCTGCGGTGCACGAGATCGCGGCGTCGCACGACGTCGTGGTGGTGGCCGGGATGTTCACGCCTTCCGGTGACCGCGTGACGAACACGCTTCTGGTGACCGGGCCGGACATCCACGTCGGCTACGACAAGATTCACCTGTTCGACGCGTTCGGCTTCCAGGAGTCGCGGACGGTCGCGCCGGGCTCTGACGTGGTGACGTTCGAGGTGGACGGCGTCACGTTGGGCGTGGCCACCTGTTACGACATCCGCTTCCCCTCGTTGTTCACGGCGCTGGCGGACGAGGGTGCTTCCGCGGTGCTGGTCGGGGCGTCGTGGGGTGCCGGGCCGGGCAAGAAGGAGCAGTGGGAGCTGCTGGTGCGGGCGCGTGCTCTGGACTGCACGTCGTTCGTCGTGGCCTGCGGGCAGGCCGATCCCGGTGATCTCGGGTCGTCCGCGCCCACCGGGATCGGGTACTCGACCGTCGCCGATCCGTTCGGGAACATCGTGGTGCAGCTGTCGGAACAGCCGTCCGACACGATCGTGGACCTGGATCTCGACTCCGTGGCACGGGCTCGTGAAGTCCTGCCGGTGCTGGCGAACCGGCGCTTGACCTCCAGTTAGGTCGAGACCACAGGATCGGGGGCATGACGCTTCCCGAACTGCCCACGTTCGTCCACGACCGCAAGAACCTCGACGGCTTCACCCTCTACCGCTCCGGCGACCCGCGTGACCGCCGCGAACCCGGCTGCGTCGTGCTCGTCACCGTCGACACCGACAGCGAGGCGACCGCACGGGCGTGGGTCGACTCGGTGTTCGTGGCGCTCGCCAGTGAGCCGAACCCGCACCCCGGTGGCATCTCCGCCGCCTTCCACATCAGGGACGACGGCAGGCGCGTGATCAACTACGCGGAGTGGGTCAGCGCCGAGGACCACGTCGACGCGGTGTCGAGCGGCGGCGGTGTCGGCTCGGCGACGGCCGACTGGCGCCGGGTGCAGAACTTCCCCGGCGTCCAGCACGTGAGCGTCGAGCGGTACCGGCCGCTAGCGAAGGTCCAGGCCGAGGTCGAGTGACGGGCTGGAGTGCGTGAGGCCGCCGACCGCGAGGTAGTCCACGCCGGTCTCGGCGTACTGGCGGGCCACGTCGAGCGTGAGCCCGCCGGACGCCTCCAGCTTCACGCCGTCCGGACGGACCTTCACGGCCTGAGCGCACTGCTCGGGCGTGAAGTTGTCCAGCAGCACCAGTTCCGCGCCTTCGGCCAGCGCCTCGTCGAGCTGCGCCAGGCTGTCGACCTCGACCTCCATCAGCAGCTCCGGCGCGTGCGCACGAGCCGCCCGGATCGCGGCACCGACCGAACCGGCCGCGGCGACGTGGTTGTCCTTGATCAGGATCGCGTCGCCGAGGCCCATGCGGTGGTTCACGCCGCCGCCTGCGCGCACCGCGTACTTCTGCAACAACCGCAGGCCGGGCAACGTCTTGCGGGAGTCGCGGACCGCGGCGCCGGTGCCCTCGATCGCGGTCACCCAGCGGGCGGTCTGCGTGGCGATGCCCGACAGGTGGCAGATCAGGTTCAGCGCCGTGCGCTCGACTGTGAGCAGGCCGCGCGTCGGGCCGGTGAGCACCAGTGCGGGTTCGCCGGGAACCGCCTTGTCGCCGTCGGCGGCCTCGGACAGCACCTCGATCTCCGGCAGGTAGCGCTGGAAAGCGGTGCGTGCCACGGAAACTCCGCACAGCACGCCCGCCGCGCGAGGCGTGATCTCGGCGGTCGCGACCGCCTTCTCCGGCACGGTCGCCAGCGTCGTGGCGTCGAGTCCGTAGCGGAGGTCCTCCTCCAACGCGAGCTGGATGACCCGGTTCGCGTCGTCCCAATCGATGGTCATGCGACACCCTCTGCGAGAACAGGATCGGCCAGCACGGGCTGACCGGTCGGGGTGAGCCGGACGAGCTGACTGCGTTGCCACGCCTGCGAACGCTCGGTGAAGTCCGTGCGCACGTGGCAGCCACGCGACTCGGTGCGTTGCTGTGCCGCCGCGATCAGGGCGCGGGCGGCCATGGTCAGCGCCGCGTCCTCGACCAGTTCGCGCGACTCCAGCTGCTTGTCCACAGTGGACACGTCGAGCACCGAGCCGACGACGGCCAGACCTTCGGCGTCACGGCCGATCGCGGCGTAGCGGGACATCACGCGCTGAAGCAGGTCGCGGTCCGCCACGGGCGCGGTCGGCAGCGAGATCTCCACGGCACGCGCGGGCGCGATCAGGCCGACAGCGAGGTCGGCGGCGACGGCCTCTGCGGCACGCGTGCCGCAGACCAGGCCTTCGAGCAGGCTGTTGGAGGCCAGACGGTTCGCGCCGTGCAGGCCGGTGCGGGCGACCTCGCCGACCGCGTACAACCCGGCGACCCCGGTACGACCGTCGACAGTGGACACCACTCCGCCGCAGGCGAAGTGTGCCGCCGGGGCGACCGGAATCGGGTCCACGGCCGGGTCGATGCCCACGGAGACGCAGGCCGAGAACACGGTCGGGAACCGGGTCGCCATGTCGTGCAGCGCCGTCGCGTCCAGGAAGACGTGGTCGTCGACGCCGCCGGGTTCGAGCGCCATGTGCCGGGTGATCGCGGCCGCCACGACGTCGCGCGGGGCGAGGTCCTCGAGCGGGTGCACGCCCTTCATCACGCGGGCGCCGGTCGCGTCGATCAGCACGGCACCCTCGCCGCGGACGGCCTCCGTGACGAGCGGGCAGCGGCCACGTGCGCCACGGCCCGTGTAGAGGACGGTCGGGTGGAACTGGATGAACTCGACGTCCGCCGCCACCGCGCCGGCGCGCAGGGCCAGCGCCAGACCGTCACCCGTCGCCACCGAGGGGTTCGAGGTCGCCTGGTACATCTGGCCGAGGCCACCGGTCGCCAGCAGCACGGCGGGCGCGGTCAGCACGCCGGGCAAGCCGTTGCCGTCCAGCACCAGCAGGCCCGCGACGGCGCCGAGCGGCGTCTTCACGGCGTCGACCGCGACGTGGTTCTCCAGCAGGGGAACCCGTCCGTCCACAGTGGCCTTGAGCAGTGCCCGCTCGACCTCGGCGCCGGTCGCGTCGCCACCGGAGTGCACGACGCGGAACGCGCTGTGGCCGCCTTCGCGGGTGCGTTCGAGCAGGCCGTCCGGCTTCGCGTCGAACACGGCACCGCGCTCGCGCAGCCGGGCGACGGCCGCGGGACCGTCGGAGATGATCGCCGCGACGGCCACGTCGTCGCAGAGGCCCGCGCCCGCCGTCAGCGTGTCCTCGATGTGCTTCCCGACCGAGTCGCCGGGGTCGTGCTGGTCCTCCATGACGACGGCGACGCCGCCCTGGGCCCAGCGGGTGTTGCCGTCGTCGCCCGCGGCCTTCGTGACGACCAGGACCCGAAGTCCCAGCTCACGAGCCCGCAGCGCGGCGGTGAGACCCGCCACGCCCGTGCCGACCACGATCAGGTCGGCTCGCGCCTCCCAGCGCGCGGCCATCACTCACCGCCGCCGGGCTTGCCGATCTCGATCATGCGCTGCACGGCGCCCTGGGCGCGTTTGGCGGTCTCCAGGTCCACGTGCACCTCGTCCAGGCCGTCACGCACGCAGCGCAGCAGCGCGGCCGGCGTGATCATCTTCATGTAGGTGCAGGACGCGCGGTCGTTCACGGCGCGGAAGTCGATCTCCGGGGCGGCCTTGCGCAGCTGGTGCAGCATGCCGATCTCGGTCGCGACGAGCACCTTGGTGGCCTTCGTGCTGCGGGCCGCGGTGATCATGTCGCCGGTCGAGAGGATCTTGACCTTCTCCGCCGGGACGATGCCCTCGCCGCTCAGGTACAGCGCGCTCGTCGCGCAGCCGCACTCCGGGTGGATGAAGAGGTCCGCCTCCGGGTTCTCGGCGGCGCGCTCGGCCAGTTCAGGGCCGTTGATGCCCGCGTGGACGTGGCACTCGCCCGCCCAGATGTGCATGTTCTCGCGGCCGGTCTCGCGCTTGACGTGCGCGCCCAGGAACTGGTCCGGGCAGAACAGCACCTCGCGGTCGGCCGGGATCGAGCGCACCACGTCGACGGCGTTCGAGGACGTGCAGCAGATGTCCGTCTCGGCCTTCACCTCGGCTGTGGTGTTCACGTACGACACGACGACCGCGCCGGGGTGCTCGGCCTTCCACTCGCGCAGCTGCGCGCCGGTGATCGAGTCGGCGAGCGAGCAGCCCGCGCGCTCGTCCGGGATCAGCACGGTCTTCTGCGGCGCGAGGATCTTCGCGGTCTCGGCCATGAAGTGCACGCCGCAGAAGATGATGGTCTGCGCGTCCGACTGCGCGGCGATCCGGCTGAGCGCCAGGGAGTCGCCGGTGTGGTGGGCGATGTCCTGGATCTCGGGCAGCTGGTAGTTGTGCGCCAGGATGACGGCGTCGCGCTCCTCGGCGAGGCGCAGCACCTCGTCTCGCCACGCGGCGTTCGGCTCGACTCCGCCGTACACACCCGACGCGGTTCGCTCCACGGTTGCGGTAGCGACCATCACTGCCTCCTCGATCCGGGGTTTTCGCCTACTGGTCGAAAACGTGGCCGATAGTATCAGCCGGGTGGCAGGTGTGGGGCACGAAGTTCTGGCCGCTGTGTTGCGGGTGAGAGGTGCGTCACTCCAGGTCATGCTGTGGGAGCGCGCTCGGGAACCGCACGCTCACCGCTGGTCGCTGCCCGGCGGGGAGCTGCGGGTGGACGAGGACGTCGAGTCCTCCATTCGGCGTCAGCTGGCGGAAAAAGTCGACGTGCGACAGTTGTCACACGTCGAGCAGCTCGCCGTTTTCAGCGCCCCGGACCGCGTTCCCGGTCCCCGCGTCGTGGCGACGGCGTTCCTCGGACTGGTCCCTTCGGACGTCGATCCGGAGCGGCCGGCGGACACCGAGTGGCACTGCGTGGAGAAGCTTCCGCTGATGGCGTTCGACCACGCCTCGATCGTGCATCGAGCGCGGCACAGGCTGGGCTCGAAGCTGTCGTACACGAACATCGGCTTCGCCCTCGCGCCACCGGAGTTCACGATCTCCCTGCTGCGCGACCACTACTCGGCGGCACTGGGCTACCGCGTGTCCGCCACGAACCTGCAACGCGTGCTCTCGCGCCGGTTGTTGCTGGAACCCACGGGTGGTACCGCTCCCCCCGGCCCGTCCGGCGGCCGCCCGGCGGCGTTGTTCCGGTTCAGCGCCAAGGGAATCTTGGTCACCGATCCGTTCGCCGTGCTCAGACCCCCGGGATCTGGCCGTCCGGCGGGCGGCGGAGGCACCCCGTAACGTTGGGCACGTGGCAGAGACGCTTCCGCTGTTCCCCCTGGGCACCGTGCTGTTGCCAGGGGCGTCTTTGCCGTTGCACATCTTCGAACCGCGCTACCGCCAGCTCGTCGTCGACCTGATGACCGGCTCGCTGTTCGGCCGCACGTTCGGCGTCGTGTGCATCAAGGAGGGCTGGGAGGTGGGCGCGGACAACGTCCACTCCCTGAAGGACATCGGCTGCTCGGCCGACCTCCTGGACGCCCGCCCGCTGCCGGAGGGCCGCTTCGACATCGTGACGCGCGGCGTGCGCCGCTTCCGGCTGCTGGACGTCGACACGACGACCGCGCCGTACCTGCTGGCCCACGTCGACTACCTGGACGACGCCCCGGTACCCGAGGCCGCCCTGGAGGTGGTGCCGATCCTGGAACGCGGCGCCCGCGCGGCCCACGAACGCTACTGCGGCGCCGCCTGGCACCGCGAGGACTGGTCCCCGCCCGCCGAGGACATCGACCTGGGCGCGTTGTCGTACCTGCTGGCCGCCGACTGCCTGCTGCCCGTCGAGGACCGGCAGCGGCTGTTGGAGGAGAGGTCGCCGGCGCGGCGGTTGCGGTTGGTTCGGCGGATGCTGCATCGGGAGACCGGGATTCTGAGCGCGTTGAAGGCGGTGCCGGTGCCGTTGACGGAGTTCGGGCACGTGCCTAGCCCGAACTAGGCCGGGCCAGGCCCGACCAGGCCGGACCCGACCGGGCCTGGCCCGGAGCTTCTCGGAGTACGGCTGCGAGTGGGTGGAAGCCTTCGGCGAGGTGATCCGGGGGCCCGGTGCCGCCGTTCAGCAACCGGTCGCAGAAGGGCCCGAACCGCCCGCGCGTCCACCCTGCCCCCGTGGTCGCGCTGCCTTCGTTCCCGAACGCGCTGCTCTCGCCTCTGAACGCGCAGCCCCCTTCCCGAACGCGCCGCCCTTGTCCCCGGAACGCGCCGCCGTCGTCCCGGCCGCGCTGCCCCGTCCCGACCGCGCCACCCTCGCCACTGAACGCGCAGCCCCCTTCCCCCGACCGCATCACCCTTGCCCCCGGAACGCACCGCCATCGTCCCGGCCGCGCTGCCCCGCCCCCGAACGCGCCCGCCCGGTCCCGACCCGCCGCCCGGTCCCGACCCGCCGCCCGTCCCCGACCCGCCGCCCGTCCCCGACCGCGCCGCCCTCACCCCGACCGCGCTGCCTTCGCCTCCAAGCGCGCTGCTCTCGCCTCTGAACGCGCAGCCCCCTTCCCCGACCGCACCGCGCTTGTCCCCGGAACGCACCGCCGTCGTCCCGGCCGCGCTGCCCCGCCCCTGAACGCGCTGCCTCGCCACTGAACACGCCGCCCGTCCCGACCGCGCCGCCCGTCCCGACCGCACCGTCCTCGCCCCGAACCCGCTGCCCCGTCTCCGAACGCCCACCCCTCAGGGCGTCCCGGGCCGCGCCCGCAGACCGTTGAGCCCCACTCGGGGTCGCCGATCCCCGCGCCCGCAGCCCCGTTGAGCCGCACCCGCAGGCGCCATCAAGCCCATCCCCGGCGCGCCGATCGTCGGATCGTTGAATTGTGGCCTTGTGGGATTGTTGAACAATCCTTACTCTGAGGTCCACATCACACTCGACCACTCCTCCACCACGCTGCGAGGTGTCCCATGAGCACGTCCACGACCGAGGACACAGGCCGTTTCGCCTGGTTTCACAGTCTCGGCCAGAAGGGAAAGCGCGCGTTCGTCGGCGCCTTCGGCGGCTACGGGCTCGACTCCTACGACTACTGGGTCCTGCCCCTGAGCCTGGTCGCGATCACCGGCTACTTCGGCCTCACCAAGGCGGAAGCCGGCCTGCTCGGCACGAGCACGCTGCTCATGAGCGCCATCGGCGGCGCGGTGGCGGGCGTCATGGCCGACCGGTTCGGCCGGTCCAGAACGCTGATCATCACCGTGGCGGCGTACGCGTTCTTCACGGTGCTGTGCGGCTTCGCGACGAACTACGAGACACTGCTGATCTTCCGCGCCCTGCAGGGACTGGGCTTCGGCGGCGAGTGGGCGGCCGGGGCGATCCTCGTGGCCGAGTACTGCAAGCCGAAGTACCGCGGCCGCACGGTGGCGTTCGTCCAGAGCGCGTGGGCGGTCGGCTGGGGGCTCGCGGTCGTCATCAACATGCTGGTGGCGAGCTTCGCGGACCCGGCCATCTCCTGGCGCATCATGTTCTGGACGGGCGCGCTGCCCGCGATCCTCATCTTCTACGTGCGCCGCAACGTCGACGACGCGCCGGAGACCAAGTCGCAGCCCAAGGAACGCGGCACGTTCCCGAAGATCTTCCAGGGCCCGATCCTCAAGACCACGCTGTTCGCCTCGCTGCTCGCGACCGGCGTGCAGGGCGGGTACTACACGCTCGCGAACTGGCTGCCGGCGTTCCTGCAGACCGGGCGCGGCCTCACGATCATCGGCACGGGCGGGTACCTCGCGTTCCTCATCACCGGCGCGTGGATCGGGTACGTCTCCGGCGGCTATCTCACGGACTACCTGGGGCGCAAGAAGACCTTCGTGCTCTTCGCGATCGCCAGCGCGCTGCTGATCGTGGCCTACACGCAGATTCCCAACGGCGCCAACACGTTGGTCATGTTCCTCGGCTTCCCGCTCGGGTTCTGCATGTCCGCGATCTTCAGCGGCTTCGGCAGCTACCTCAGCGAGCTCTACCCGACGCAGCTGCGCGGCACCGGGCAGGGCTTCACGTACAACTTCGGGCGCGCGTTCGGCGCGGTGTTCCCCGGTCTGGTCGGATTCATGGCCGACCGGATGGGCATCGGCGGTGCGATGCTGTTCGGGGCGGCCGCGTACGGAATCGCTGTCATCGCACTGATCTGGCTGCCGGAGACGGTCAACAAGGAGCTCGAATGACGACCGCGGGACGCGCGCCGGGCCAGGCGCAGGCCAACCTGATCGCCATCCCCAGGGACTGGGCGTACGACTTCCTCCTCTTCACCCACCGCAACCCCAAGCCGTGCCCGGTGCTCGACGTGCTGGACGCGGGCGAGACCGTCAGCGCTCTCAAGCGGGACGCGGACGTGCGCACGCACGCGCCGCAGTACCGCGTCTGGGAGAACGGCGTACTCATCGCGGAACCCGAGAACGCGACCGACTACTGGCGCGACGACCTGGTGACGTTCCTGATCGGCTGCAGCTTCACGTTCGAGACGGCGCTGACCAACGCCGGAGTGCCGCTGCGGCACGTCGAGCAGCAGAAGAACGTCTCCATGTTCGTCACGGACATCCAGTGCAGGCCGGCCGGACGGCTGCACGGCCCGATGGTCGTGTCGATGCGCTGGATTCCGGAGTCCCTTGTGGACATAGCGCACAAGGTCACCGCGCTCATGCCGTCGGTGCACGGGGCTCCGGTCGGCGCGGGAGATCCGCGCATGCTCGGGATCGAGAACATCGACGAACCCGACTTCGGGGACGCCGTCGAGCACGAACCCGGTGACGTGCCGGTGTTCTGGGCGTGCGGCGTGACGCCACAGGCGGTGCTGATGAAGTCCAAGCCGCCGTTCGCGATCACGCACGCGCCCGGTCAGATGTTCGTGACGGACATGCCGGACTTCGCCTATCGAGTCGGATAGGCCACCGCGAGGGCGGTGCCTTAACCGAGGCGCCGCCCCAGGTCGTCCAGGCCGTTCCACGCCGTGCAGCAGCCGTACGCCAGCGCGGCACCGAGCGGCCACGCCATGATTCCCCACCACGTCTCCAAAGCGGGCGCGATGAGCAAGGTGTCGTTCGCCTTGATCGACGCCGGCATCGGGTAGGCGCCCAGGGCGAGCTTGGTGCCCATCCACTGCGCCATCCACCCCGCCGCGAACGAGCCGGCGGTCATCCCCAGCATCACCACGGGCCCGCGCCGCTGCCGCAGCAGCCACGTCGCGATCCCGGTGACCACCCCGGCGCCGAGCCCGATCAGCACGAACACCATCAGCGCGTCGAGCCGGTGGTAGCTCTCGATGCCGATCGGGTAGAACTTGCCGTCCTGCGGCGAGACGATCTTGAGCTGAGCCGGGGCCAGCCACGACCACAGGTACGCGGCGGGCAGCCCGAACGCGAACGTCGTCAGCGCCACCACCACGCCCGGCAGCAGGTCCCGCTTCACCACGACCTTCGGCCGTGGCCGCATGTAGTAGTGGTAGACGTACGGCGGCTCCGGCACGGGTTCGATGCGCACCGGCGCTGCTTTCTCGTCCATTCGCGGAAGGTTACTACCGAGCCGAACCCAGCTCTCCGTGGCGGCTGCAGCGCGCCGTCCAGCCGTCCGGGGTCACCTGGACGACCATGCGGCGCGCGCACTCGGCGCAGTACCGCGGCGGGTCGATCATGGACAGGCGCTGACGGCAGAACGCGTGGTCGCCGTCAGCTTCCTCTTTGCCGCAGAAGGAGCAGTACACGGTCGTAATCATCACAGGGTCTGGCTCAGCGCCTTGATGGGCATCGACAGTTCCTCGAGCATGTCGAGGTCCTGCTGCGCGGGACGGCCGAGGTTCGTCAGGTAGTTGCCGACGATGATCGCGTTGATGCCGCCGAGCATGCCCTGCTTCGCGCCCAGGTCGCCGAACGTCAGCTCACGGCCGCCGGCGAACCGCAGGATCGTGCGCGGCAGCGCGAGCCGGAACGCGCCGACCGTGCGCAGCGCCTCAGCACCCTCCACGACCGGGTAGTTCTCGTACGGCGTGCCGGGGTTCGGGATGAGGAAGTTCAGCGGCACCTCGTCGGGCTCCAGCTCCGCGAGCTGCACGGCGAACTCCGCGCGCTGCGCCAGCGTCTCGCCCATGCCGATGATGCCGCCGCAGCAGACCTCCATGCCGGCGTCGCGGATCATCCGCAGCGTGTCCCAGCGCTCCTCCCAGGAGTGCGTGGTCACGACCTCGGGGAAGTGCGAGCGGGCCGTCTCGAGGTTGTGGTTGTAGCGGTGCACGCCCATCGCGACGAGCTCGTCGACCTGCTCCTGCGTGAGCATGCCGAGCGAGCAGGCGATCTGGATGTCGTTGCCGTCCTCGCGGATGGCCTTGATGCCGTCGCGCACCTGCGAGAGCAGCCGCTTGTCCGGGCCGCGCACGGCCGCGACGATGCAGAACTCCGTCGCACCGGTGTCGCGGGTCTGGCGTGCCGCGCGGACCAGGCCGGGGATGTCGAGCCACGCCGAGCGCACGGGCGAGGGGAACTGGCCCGACTGCGAGCAGAAGTGGCAGTCCTCCGGGCAGCCGCCGGTCTTGAGCGAGACGATGCCCTCGACCTCGACCTCGGGGCCGCACCAGCGCTCACGAACCTCGTGCGCGAGCGCCAGCAGGTCGGCGATCCGGTCCTCCGGGAGCTCCAGCACCTTCAGCACCTGAGCCTCGGTGAGCCCGACGCCTCGTTCGAGCACCTGCTCACGAGCTTCGTCCAGCACGTCGATCTGTTCCGGCGCTGCGGTCACGGTCTCTCCTCCTCGGTGGCCTGGCGAGCCAGTGTGCCTCACTGAATCCTTCATCGTGGAGCGACGTAGATCACTGGACCGCGAATTGAGCCGCGAACGTCTCCGGGTCGAACTCGCCGCCGAACCACGGTGAAAACGATCTCTTGGCAACGGCCAGGAAATCCACAGAACCGAGCTTCGTCACACCTTGGGGCAGCGCGCCGAGCAACGGGGCGCCCGCCGCCTCCGGCAGGTCGGCCAGGTTGGTGAGCGAGGCGAGGTCCGGGTGCGACGGCCAGCTGCCGACCACGACGCCGATCGCCTCGAGCCCACGCCGCTGCAGCGCCTCGGCCGTCAACGCGGTCGTGTTCAGCGTGCCGAGCCCGGCTTGAGCCACGATCAGGACAGGGGCGTTCACCGCCCACGCGATGTCCGCCAGCGTCGTCCCGGCCTCGTCGAACCGCACCAGCAGCCCGCCAGCGCCCTCGACCAGCACCAGGTCGTGGGCCGCGTCGAGCGCGGTGACCTCGGCCGCGACCTCCTGGGGACGCACGGTGGCCATCCCGGCCCTGCGCGCCGCCGTGGCGGGCGCCAGTGGATCGGGGTATCTGGCCAGCTCACGGGTCGTCACGTCGCCCGCCAGCCGCGCCACCTCCGCGACGTCGCCAGGCTCGCCGGGCAGCAGGCCGGTCTGCGCGGGCTTGAGCACCGCGACCCGTCTGCCTTCTGCCCTGGCCAGCGCCGCGATGCCCGCGGTCACGGCGGTCTTGCCGACCTCGGTCCCGGTTCCGGTGATCACCAGCACGCTCACAGGTCCTCACCTTAGGACGTCACCTAACGTGAGGGCATGACCGAGCAACCGATCGTGATGTACGGCGCCGAATGGTGTGGTGACTGCCGCCGGGCGAAGTCCTGGCTGACCCGCAACAACGTGCCGTTCACCTACCTCGACGTCGCGAACGACGACGAGGCGCGGGACAGGGCGATCGAGATCGCGGGCCGCAAGAACATCCCCGTCGTGGTGCTGCCGAACGGCGAGTTCCTGGTCGAGCCGACCGACACTCAGCTCGCCGCCGCGATCACGCCCTGACAGATCGCCGCGATGTCGTCGTCCGTGCTGATGAACGGCGGCATCGTGTAGATCAGGTCGCGGAACGGCCGCAGCCACACACCCGCGTCCACGGCCGCCTTGGCGGCTCGTGCCATGTCCACGGGCTCGTGCAACTGCACGACGCCAATAGCGCCCAGCACGCGCACGTCCCGAACACCGGGCAACGCGCGTGCGGGCGCGAGTCCGTTCAAAAGCCCCGCCGAGATGCGCGCGACCTCACGCTTCCAGTCCTGGGACAGCAGCAGGTCGATCGACGCCAGCGACACCGCCGCCGCGAGCGGGTTGCCCATGAACGTCGGCCCGTGCGCGAGCACCGGCACCTCGCCCTTGCTGATCCCGTCGGCGACCCGTGACGTGCACAAGGTGGCGGCCATCGTCAGATAACCGCCGGTCAGCGACTTGCCGAGGCACATGACGTCCGGACTGACGTTCGCGTGGTCGGCACCGAACAGCTCGCCCGTGCGCCCGAAGCCCGTGGCGATCTCGTCGAACACGAGAAGCACGTCGTGTGTGTACGCAAGCTCACGCAGAACGTGCAGGTAGCGCGGGTCGTGGAACCTCATGCCGCCCGCGCCCTGCACGACCGGCTCGACGATGATCGCCGCCAGTTCGTGAGCGTGCTCCTCGATCAGTTCGGCGAGGTGCTGGACGTACGCGGTGTCCATCTCGGCCGGCGGCGTGTCCGCGAACACCTGCTCCGGCAGAATTCCACGCCACAGCGAATGCATCCCGCCCTCGGGATCGCAGACGGACATCGGGTTGAACGTGTCGCCGTGGTAGCCGCCGCGCCACGTCAGCAGGCGGCGCTTCTCCGGCCGGTTCTGCGAACGCCAGTACTGCAGGCACATCTTCACCGCGACCTCGACCGACACCGAGCCGGAGTCGCACAGGAACACGTGCTGCAGCTCCGAAGGGGTGATCTCGACCAGCTTCTCGCAGAGCCTGATCGCGGGCTCGTGCGTGAGCCCGCCGAACATCACGTGGCTCATCCGGCCGAGCTGGCCGGTGACGGCCGCGTCCAGCACGGGGTGCCGATAGCCGTGGATGGCCGCCCACCAGGACGACATGCCGTCCACGAGCTCGCGGCCGTCCGCCAGCGTCAGCCGGACACCCGAGGCCTCCGCGACGAGCAACGGTTCCTGGGTGCCCGGCATCGGGCCGTACGGGTGCCAGACGTGCGCCTGGTCGAGCTTCAGCAGGTCGTCCACGGATCGAACATTAGGCGAGGCGAACGGGCAGGGTGTGCAGGCCGCGGATGAGCGTGCTGTCCCGCCACCCCAACGTCTCCGGCTCGGCGGCGAGCGTCAGGTTCGGGAACCGGGCGAGCAGCGCCGTGAGCGCCACGTCGAACTCCAGCCGAGCCAGTGGCGCGCCCAGGCAGAAGTGGATGCCGTGGCCGAACGCCACGTGGCCCTGCGCGGACCGCGTCACGTCGAGCTGGTCGGCGTTCTCGTAGCGCTGCGGGTCGCGGTTCGCGGCGATCAGCGACACCATCAGGATCTCGTCGGCCGGCACCGTGACGTCGCCGAGCTCGAGGGGTTCCTTGGTGTAGCGGAAGGTCGCGACGTTGACCGGGCCCTCCAGCCGCAGGAACTCCTCGGTGCTCGCCGGGATCAGTTCCGGGCGGTCCTTGAGGATCTGCAGCTGCTCCGGGTTGCGCAGCAGCGACAGCACCGCGTTGCCGATGAGGTTCACCGTCGTCTCGTGGCCCGCGACGAGCAGCAGGAACGCCATCGAGATGAGCTCTTCGGTGTTCAGCCGGTCGCCGGAGTCGTCGGCGTGCACGAGAGCGGAGAAGAACGTGTCGTTCGGCTCGGCCTCGGCGATCGCCGTGACGTGCTGGAACAGGAAGCCGGCCATGGAGGACGCGGCGACCTGCACCTGTTCGGGCGTGCCGAAGGACAGCAGCTGGTTGGACCACTCGCGGAAGTCGTCGCGGTTGTCGATCGGGATCCCGAGCAGCTCACAGATCACCGTGATGGGCAGCGGGAACGCGAACGCCTCCAGCAGGTCGACCTCGTCGCCGTCGTTCAGCTTCGCGATCAGCTCGGCCGCGATCTCCTGCACGCGCGGGCGCATCAGTTCGATGCGGCGGGCGGTGAACGCCTTGGTCACGAGCTTGCGCAGCCGGGTGTGGTGGGGCGGGTCCAGGTTGAGCATGTGGACGGCCAGCGTGGGCTCGATCTCGCGGCGCACGTGCGTCTGGGTGGCGTGCTTGGCCATCAGGTGGCCACCCTCCTGGATGTTCTTGCTGACCCTGGGGTCGGTGAGGGCGATCTTCGCCTCGTCGTACCGAGTGACAAGCCAGGCTTTGAGGCCGTGCGGCAGGATCACTTCCTGCACCGGCCCCTCGGCACGCAGCAGGTCGTGCACCGCGTGCGGGTTCTGGATGTAGTCGTCGGGCAACCGGGTGAGTGTCGTCACCTCACCCAGTTAACCCCGTTTACTCAACCCTCGCCACTATTTCTCGAGCGAACCCCGTTCCTGAACCGTCCACGTGTTGCCGTCGAGGTCCGCGAAGTCGAAGAAGCTCGCGTAGTTGCGTCGCGCCGGGTCCCTGCCGGGGGCGAACTCCCCCTGCCAGTCGGGCATGCCCGCCTTGTGCCGCAACGGTCCTACCCGCAGCCCGCGCCCGGCGAGGTCGCGATGCGCGGCCTCGATGTCGCTCACCACGAGGTAGTTGCCGACACCCGTGCCGAACTGGATCGAACACCCCGATCCCGGCGGAGTGAGCTGTACAACGCGGAATTGGTCATTGGGCCGATAGTCGACATCCAACTCGAATCCGGCCATTTTCGTGTAGAAGGTGATGGCCCGATCAACGTCGCTGACGGGCAGCGTGACGACCTCGATGCGGTAGTCCACGTCAGACCAGCACCTCGCCACCGTCGACGCCCAGCGAGACGCCGGTCATGAACGAGTTGGTGAGCGCGAACAGCACCGCGGCGGCGATCTCGTCCGCCTGCCCGACGCGTCCGGCCGGGCTCGTGGCCTCACGGGCGGCGAACAGCGCGGCCTTCTTCTCCGCGCCGAGACCGTCGTAGGCGCCGGTGTCGATGGTGCCGGGCGAGACCGCGTTGACCCGGATCGGCGCGAGTTCGACGGCGAGACTCCTGGTCACGGCATCGACGGCGGCGTTGGTGGCACCGACCGCGAGCATGCCCGGCATGACCTTGCGGGCGGAGGCACCGGAGAAGAAGACGAACGAGCCGTCGCGCGGCATGCGTGGCGCGAAGTGCCTGGCCAGCAGGATCGGGCCGATGACCTTGACGTCGAACGAGGCGCGCACGGCGTCCCGGTCGAGGTCCGCGACGGTGCCCCGCGCCCTGGCCGACGCGGTGGACACGACGTGGTCGACGCTCCCGACCCGTTCGGCGAGCGCGGCGACACTG
The DNA here is from genome assembly GCF_044387305.1 of Lentzea sp. NPDC020367. Lineage (NCBI taxonomy): Bacteria > Bacillati > Actinomycetota > Actinomycetes > Pseudonocardiales > Pseudonocardiaceae > Lentzea > Lentzea sp. NPDC020367. The sequence goes on from NZ_JBIRVV010000003.1 coordinate 241,907, forward strand.
CTCTCGTCGGTCAGGTCGACGTGCTCGTCCTGGTTGCGCCCGGCCAGGACGACGGTGCCGCCGGCGGCGCGCACCCCGGCCGCCACAGCCCCGGCTATGCCGCTGTCCCGGCCGATGACCAGTACCTTCATCGCTGCTGCTCCTTGATCTCGTCGGGGTTCAGGCCGCGGTCGACCCCGTGCGGCACAACGGTTTGCCCTGGCTCCAGCGCCAGCTTCCGGTCGTCGAGGAAGACGTCGACGACGTCGGGTTCGAACGAGACCCAGTCCGAGATCCGGCCGACCTCGGCCCACGCCTCCGGGTACGACCAGGCGGCGCGCTCGCGGTCGCCGATGTCGTAGTAACTCGCCAAACCCTTGTAGGGGCAGAAGGTCTCGCCTTCGACGAGCTTCAAGGCCGCCGCGTCGATGTCCTCGCGCGGCACGTACCAGCGCGTCGCGAAACCCGATTCGTACAGCGCCAGCGGCCTCTTCGTGTCCGCGACGATCCGGTCGCCGTCGCGCACGACGAGGTGCCGCGAGGTCTGCCGGATGTCGACGCGGTGGTACGGATCGGCCGCGTGCCCGAGGATGCGCTCGTCCTCCTCGTAGAACGCGTCCATCGCGCGCCAGGCGAAAGCGACTCGGCCCTCCAGCACCCTCGCGTGACCGGGCAGGTCGACGTGCTGCCACGCCGCGTGCTTCGCCGCCCCCACCGCGAACCACGCCGTCGCGCCGAGGTCGCGGTGGTTCGTCGTGCGTGTCTCCGCCTCGAGGCCCGTGACGTCATCTCGCGGGAAGTACGCGACCGGATAGCGGCCGGGTTCGTGCAGCAGCACGACGTCCTCGCTGTCGGCGATCCACTCCCCCGCGTGCTTCACCCGCATCCGGCGGCGCAGCGGTTCGGCGAACAACAGCCGCTCCGGCAACGGTTCCGGAGTGAGGAACCGCCCCACGGCCTTCGCACCCAGCGGTCCCTGCTGCCACGACAGACCCATGACCATCTCCTAACCCTTTAAGTGATGGTTGATAGTTAGGCAGAGCGTCCTATAACCTGTCAAGGGTAACTTTGGAGGTTAGGGATGCTGCTCGACCTGCTGAACACGACACCCGTGCTGGACGACGGGCAGCACGACGTGCTCGCGGAGGAAGGCCTGCACTGGCTGACAGCGCACGACCAGCCGTCCTCCGACGACGAACTGCGCGCGCTGATCGCGGCACGGGACGCGTTGCAGGCCGTGGTGCGCGGCCAGGAGGAACCGGCGGCACTGGCCCCGTTCGTCGAGGGCGTGCGGCAACGGGCCGGCTTCGGCGCGGACGGCGTGACGTGGGAGCTCGACCTGCCAGAAGGACGCACCGCCGCCGCCCAGGCCGTGCTCGCGTGGGACGAACTGCGCCGGTCGAGCCCCGGCCGGGTGCGACCGTGCGAGAACCCCGACTGCAGGCTGTTCCTGATCGACCACAGCAAGCCGAACAGCGCCCGCTGGTGTTCGATGGCCGTCTGCGGCAACAGGATGAAGGCCCGCCGCCACTACCAGCGCACGCGAGGGGACAAGTGATGGCCCGCCTGCTGTCGCTCAACGTCGGACTGCCGAAGGACGTCTCCTGGCACGACCGGACCGTCCACACCGGAATCTTCAAGCAGCCGGTCGCCGGGCCGTTGACGGTCCGCAGGCTCAACGTCGACGGCGACGGCCAGGGCGACCTCGGCGGGCACGGCGGCGAGAACCGCGCTGTTCTTGTGTACCAACGGGAGTCGTACGAGCACTGGCGGTCGGAGCTGGGCCGCGCGTTCGAGTACGGCCAGTTCGGCGAGAACTTCACCGTCGAGGGCCTGGCCGACGCCGAGGTGCACATCGGCGACCGGTTCCGCATCGGCGCGGCCGAGTTCGAGGTCACCCAGCCACGTGTCACCTGCTACCGCGTCGGCATGCGGCTGGACGAGCCGCGCATGCCGTCGTTGATGGTCGCGCACGGCCGTCCGGGCTTCTACCTGCGGGTCATCACCGAGGGCGAAGTCCAGGCAGGGGACGAGATCGTGCGCACCGAGGTCGGCCGGCACCGGATGAGCGTGGCCGCGATCGACGCACTCCTCTACCTGCCGGACCGCGACACCGAACAACTCCGCAAGGCCGTCGACATCCCCGCCCTGAGCCCCGGCTGGCAGGGCTCGTTCCACGACCTGCTGGCACCACCGGAGCCCGAACCCGTTGGCTGGGAAGGATTCCGGCCGTTGCGGGTCGAGGCGATCACGCAGGAAAGCCCGTCCATCAGGTCGTTCCGCCTCGCCGGCGACGACCCGCGCCCCGAACCGGGCCAGTACCTGACCGTGCGCACGCCGGCAGGAGTGCGCAGCTACTCGATCTCGGCGGACTCGTACCGGATCAGCGTCAAGCGCGACGGCGGGGTCAGCACCTGGCTCCACGAGCACGTGCAGGTCGGAGACGCGCTGGACGTCGCGGCGCCGCGCGGAGAGTTCGTGCTGAAGCCCGGCGACGAACCGGTGGTCCTGCTGTCGGCGGGGGTCGGCGTCACGCCGGTGCTCGCGATGCTGCACGCGCTCAAGGGAACGGGCCGCGAGGTCTGGTGGGTGCACACCACCCGCTCAGCCGACCACGCTTTCGCGGCCGAGGCAGCGGGACTGCTGGCAGGAATGCCTCGCGGCCACGAACTGGTCCACCTCACCACCGCGACCGGCCGCCGCCTCACCCCTGCCGACCTCGCTGCCCTGCCCACCAGCGCGAGCGCGTACCTCTGCGGCCCCAACGCTTTCATGGACGACATGCGCGAGGCCCTCATCGGCCTGGGCCTCGACCCGGCGCGCATCCACTCCGAACTCTTCGGCGCCCGCTCGGCCATCAACCCGGGCCTGAACGGCACCAACACCGTCGCACCGCACCAGCCCGTCCCTGAAGGCACCGGTCCGAAGATCACGTTCGCCCGCAGCGGCCTCACCGTGGCCTGGCGCGAGGACGAGTCCCTGCTCGACCTCGCCGAGGCCTGCGACGTCCCGACCCGCTGGTCGTGCCGCACCGGCGTCTGCCACACCTGCGTGACCCCGGTGCTGTCCGGCACGATCACCAACGCGCCGGACCCGCTGGAACCACCGGTTCCCGGCAGCGCGCTGATCTGCTGCGCGCGACCGGAAACCGACGTGGTTCTGGATCTCTAGCGGTGGATCGTGATGCCGCGGATGGTCTTGAGGTCACCGAAGAGCGACGGCGTGGTGTTGACCCGGAAGTTGCCCACCACCATCATCTCCTTCGACTTGTCGCGCTTCTGCACCTCCAGGTGCACGGCGACCTGCCCCTCGTGCGACTTGAAGACGCTCTTCAGTTCCTCGATCAACTCGGGCGTCAGCGTCTTGGTCTGCAGCCCGAGGACGAGGGGCGGGTCCGCTCCGGGGTTCGCCTCCGCGTCGCTGATGTCGAGCGGGACGACACCGTCGCCGAAGATCGCCATCTTGTCCTCGCGCCAGTTCACCCGGCCCTTCACGCACACGGCGGAGTCGAGCTCCAGGTCGTCGCGCAGCACCTCGTAGGACTTCGGGAAGAACAGCACCTCGATGGACGCGTCCAGGTCCTCGATCACCGTGATCGCCCAGGGCAGGCCGTTCTTGTTCACCCGGCGCTCGATCGACGAGATCATGCCCGAGACGATCAGCTCGCCTTCCTTGGGCGGATCGTCGAGCACGACGGCGATCGGCCGCGGCGCGAACTTGCGCAGGATGCGTTCCGCGCCGTCGAGGGGGTGCGAGGACACGTACAGCCCCAGCATCTCCTTCTCGAGGCTCAGCATCTGCTTGCGCGGGTACTCCTCGGTGCCGAACTTGAGGTGTGCCAACGGAGAGGTGCTGTCGTCCTGGTCGTCGGCGCTGTCGCCACCGAACAGGTCGAACTGCCCCTCCGCCTCCTTGCGCTTGATCGGGACGACGGCGTCGACCGCGTCCTCGTGCACCTGGATCAGCGACAACCGCGGGTGCCCGAACGCGTCGAACGCGCCTGCCTTGATCAGTGACTCGATCACTCGTTTGTTGCAGGCGACGAGTTCGGACTTGTCCATGAAGTCCGTGAAGGACGTGTAGTTGCCCTTCTCCCGGCGGCTCTTGATGATCGACTCGACGACGTTCGCGCCGACGTTGCGGATCGCGCCGAGACCGAAGCGGATGTCCGTGCCGACCGCACCGAAGCGCAGCGCCGACTCGTTGACGTCCGGCGGCAGCACCTTGATGCCCAGGCGGCGGCACTCGGCGAGGTAGACCGCCGACTTGTCCTTGTTGTCACCGACCGACGTCAGCAGGGCGGCCATGTACTCGGCGCGGAAGTTCGCCTTGAGGTACGCCGTCCAGTACGAGATCAGGCCGTACGCAGCGGCGTGCGACTTGTTGAACGCGTAGCCGGCGAACGGGAGAATCGTGTCCCACAGCGCCTGGATCGCCTCGTCGGAGAAGCCGCGCGGGTCGTTGCGCATGCCCTCCTGGAAGCCCGCGAACTCCTTGGCCAGAACCTCGGCCTTCTTCTTGCCCATGGCCTTGCGGAGCACGTCCGCGCGACCCATCGAGTAGCCCGCGACCTCCTGGGCGATGAACATGATCTGCTCTTGGTAGACGATCAGACCGTGCGTCTCGCCGAGGATCACCTTGAGCGGTTCCTCGAGCTGCGGGTGGATCGGCTTGACTTCCTGACGGCCGTTCTTGCGGTCAGCGTAGTCGTTGTGCGCGTTCACACCCATCGGACCGGGGCGGTACAGCGCGCCGACCGCGACGATGTCCTCGAACGTCGTCGGCTGCATGCGGCGCAGCAGGTCGCGCATCGGCCCGCCGTCCAGCTGGAACACGCCGAGCGTGTCACCGCGGCCGAGCAGCGCGTAGGTCTCCGGGTCGTCGAGCGTGAGCTTGTCGAAGTCCGGGACCGCGTCCTTGCCGCGGTTGGCCTCGATGTTCTCGATCGCGTCGCCCATCACCGTGAGGTTGCGCAGCCCGAGGAAGTCCATCTTGAGCAGGCCGATGTTCTCGCACGACGGGTAGTCCCAGCCGGTGATGAACGAGCCGTCGTCGCGGTACCAGAGCGGGATGGACTCCGTCAGCGGGTCCTTCGACATGATCACCGCGCAGGCGTGCACACCGGCGTTGCGGATCAGGCCCTCGAGACCGAGCGCGGTGTCGAAGATCTCCTTCACCTGCGAGTCGGTCTCGAGCAGCGACCGGACCTCGGCGGCCTCGCCGTAGCGCGGGTGACTCTTGTTGACGATGCCGTTGAGCGGGATGTCCTTCGCCATGATCGGCGGCGGCAGCGCCTTGGAGATCTTGTCGGCGATCGCGAAGCCCGGCTGACCGTGGTGCACGCGCGCCGAGTCCTTCAGCGCCGCTTTGGTCTTAATCGTGCCGAACGTGATCACCTGGGCGACCTTGTCCGCGCCGTACTTCTCGCTGGCGTACCGGATCATCTCGCCACGACGGCGGTCGTCGAAGTCGATGTCGATGTCGGGCATGGCGGTGCGCTCGGGGTTCAGGAACCGCTCGAACAGCAGGCCGTGCGGGATCGGGTCGATGTTCGTGATGCCCATCGCCCACGACACGGCGGCGCCCGCGGCGGAACCACGGCCGGGACCGACGCGGATGCCCACGCTGCGGGCGTAGCTGATCAGGTCGGCGACGATCAGGAAGTACGCCGGGAAGCCCTTGTCGATGATGACCTGGGCCTCGAAGTCACAGCGCTTGATGTACTCGTCGGGGACTTCCTGGCCGGTGAACCGCCACTCCAGGCCGCGCCGGATCTCCTTGCGGAACCACGAGGCCTGGTCCTCGCCTTCGGGCACCTCGAAGTTCGGGATCCGGTCCTTGACGCTCCAGATGTCGTCGTAGGACTCGACCATCGACGCGACGAGCAGCGTGTTGTCGCACGCCTCCGGCAGGTCCTTCCAGATCTGCCGCATGTCCTCGGACGACTTCAGGTAGTAGCCGTCGCCGTCGAACTTGAACCGGTTCGGGTCGGTCAGCATCTTGCCGGACTGCACGCAGAGCAACGCGGAGTGCGTGTCCGCCTGGTCCTTGGTGACGTAGTGGCTGTCGTTGGTCGCGAGCGGCGGGATGCCCAGCTTCTTGCTGATCTCCAGCAGGCCGTCGCGGACGCGGCGCTCGATGTCGAGGCCGTGGTCCATCAGCTCCAGGAAGAAGTTCTCCTTGCCGAAGATCTCCTGGTAGTCGGCCGCGGCCCGGAACGCCTCGTCGACCTGCCCGAGCCGCAGCCGGGTCTGCACCTCGCCGGACGGGCAGCCCGTCGTCGCGATGATGCCGTCGGCGTGCTCCGCGACGAGCTCGCGGTCCATGCGGGGCTTGTAGTAGTAGCCCGTCTTGCTCGCCTCGGTGTGCAGGCGGAAGAGGTTGCGCAGGCCGTCCGCGTTGCGCGCCCACATCGTCATGTGCGTGTAGGCGCCGGCACCCGAGATGTCGTCGCTGCGCTGGCCGGGATCGCCCCAGGCGACCGGCTTCTTGTGCAGGCGGTTGTGCGGCGCGAGGTAGGCCTCGATGCCGATGATCGGCTTGATGCCGGTCTTCATCGCCGTTTGGTAGAACTCGTCGGACCCGTACATGTTGCCGTGGTCGCTCATACCGACAGCGGTCATGCCGAGCCGCTCGGCTTCCTCGAACAACGGGGCCACCTTCGCCGCGCCGTCGAGCATCGAGTACTCGGTGTGCACGTGCAGGTGCACAAACGAGTCCGCCACCGGCAACCCCCTTGTATAGCAAGCGTTTTAGCGCGAACGAGGCGAACGGGAAGGCCCCTGGCGCTCGTCGAGACTAGCCGACTTGCTTCGGCTCAAGAAGCCGACCCGCCAATGAGCCGGCGAACTCCCACGACAGCAAAAAAGGGACCACATCGTACGTCCTTCGAAGGTCATCGGTGCCGCACGACAGCGCACGTTGCCTTGATCTCGATCAGGCATGCGGTGTCACGAAGATCGCGACCGCCAGGTAGCGTTCTTTTCGTGGTGCCCCCCGATCCCGTAGACGCCCGCCTGCTCGCCGTTCTCGCCGAGTCAGGTCGCGCCGCCGTGCACGAGATCGCCCAGCGCCTGGGGATGGACCCGCGCGAGGCCGCCATGCGTCTGATCACCCTCTCCGGCAGCGGCCTTCCGCTGCTGGTGGGCGTGGAGTGCGACCCGAACGGCGTGCGCAGGGCCCTCGCGAACGCCGCCGCCTACGGCAGCTACGTGGGCGGTCCGCCGTCCGGCCCGTACGCGGTGAACCAGAGCGGCCCCCACCCGGTCCAGCAGCAGCCCTACCCGCCTCAGGCGCCGGTCAGCCAGCCGTTCCCGGCCCAGCCGCAGGCCACCTGGGGTCCGCCCCAGTCCGCCGGCTGGGTGCGCGCGGACCAGCCGCAGCCCAAGCCCTTCTCGCGCACCGGCAAGATCGGCACGGCCCTGGAGGCGGACAGCCTCGAGGGCGCCCGCCTGTCGATCCAGCTGATCGAGGTCGTCGACCCGGCGGACTTCCTGTTCACCGCCGCCGGCTACAAGCTCGCCGAGGGCGAACGGGCCGTCGTCGTGCACACCGAGGTGACGAACACCTCCCAGGTCCCCTACACCTCGCTGCCCGACATGTACCTCGTCCTGGTCACCAAGACCGGCGAGACCGTGACGAAGGCGCCCGTCTCGCTGTCCTCGCGGCCCGCGCACAAGCTCGGCGTGGCGCCGGGCGAGACCGCGGGCGGCCACAGCGTGTTCGTGCTGCCGGACGCGACCGAGGTGATCCAGGTCCGCTGGAGCGTGCGCCCCGAGGTGGACCTGAACACCCTCGTCTGGACCGTCGAGGACTAGTGGCGCGGCCCGAAACGCTGGCGGTGAATTCACGCTCAGCAGGGCACCTCGCGGCACCGCCCCCACGCCCCCATACGACTCCGGTATGAGGACGTGGGGGCGGCACCACGATGCGCCCGTCTGACCGCGAATTCGCACGGCAGCGTTTCGGGCCACGCCACTAAACCAGCGCTTCCAGTGCCGCCGCGTGCACGCCAGGCGCGGCCGCCAGGTACTCACGGGTCGTCAGCTCCCAAGGCTTGCCGTCGAGATCCGTGACGACACCGCCCGCCTCCTGCACGAGCAGCACACCGGACGCGTGCGCGCGCACGTTGTCGTACTGCCAGTGCACGTCCATCCGTCCGGCCGCGACCTGGGCGAGCTGGTGGGTCACCGGCACCGAGATCCGGACGTAGAGGGCTTCCTTCGCCATCGCGCTGTACGCGGCGCCGACCCGGTCCGCCATCTCCGCGCCCTGACCGGGCTGGGCCTGACCGGTGCCGGCCAGCGCGCCGTCCAGCGAGGTCTTGTCCGAGACCTTCAGCCGGACGCCGTTCAGGAACGCGCCGCCGCCCTCGGTGGCCGTGAACATCTCGTCGAACAGCGGGAAGTAGATGACCGCGAGCACCGGTCGGCCGTCGCGGACCAGGCTCACGCCGATGTTCCAGTCCGTCATGCCGTGGACCGCGTTCATGTTGCCGCCGACCGGGTCGACCAGCCACCACTCGCCCGCTTCGAGCGGGCCGGAGCCGTGTTCGTCGTCGAGCCAGCGGGCGTCCGGGTTGATCGCCTCCAGTTCGGGCTTGAGCAGGTCGACGACGGCGGCGTCGTTGGCGCGGACGGCCTCGACGATCTCGGTGAGGCTGGAGGCGCGGGACTCCGTCGAGTAGCGCTTCAGCATGCGCGCTCCGGCACGGCGGACGGCGGCGGTGGTGGCGGTGAGCATGGCTTCCTCCAAGATTGACTGTCATGCAAGCGGATCTGAATCTGTTGACCGTGCTGGACGCCCTGCTCGAAGAGGGCAGCGTGATGGGAGCGGCGCAGCGGCTGCACCTGTCGTCACCCGCGGTCAGCCGCACGCTCGGGCGGATCAGGAAGGTGACCGGCGACGACATCCTCGTGCGGACCGGCCACACGATGACGCCCACGCCGTACGCGCTGGGAATCGCCGAAGAGGTGCGTCGGCTGGTGCGGGAGGCCAACGCCGTGCTGGCGCCGAGCCGTGAGCTGGATCTGGCCGAACTCGACCGCACGTTCACGGTGCAGTGCCATGACGCCCTCGCCTCGTCGGTGGTGCCGGCGTTGGTCGGCCGGATCGCGCAGCAGGCGCCCGGCGTGCGGTTGCGGGTGCTCGCCGAGCAGTCCGCCGACACCGACGACCTGCGGCACGGCCGGGTCGACCTCGAACTCGGCGGTGGCGCGCCCGACCTCCCCGAGTTCCGCTCGGAGACGCTCGGCACCGACCCGCTCGCCGTGGTCCTGCGGTCCGGCCACCCGTGCACCGAACTGGATCTGCGCGCGTACGCGGCCTATCCGCACGTGCTGGTCTCCCGGCGTGGCCGGCTGACCGCCCCGATCGACGAGGTGCTGGCCGCGGAAGGGTTGCAGCGCAAGGTGATCGCGACCGTGGCCACCGTGCACTCGGCCCTGCAGATCGCGGCGGCGAGCGACGCGCTGGTGACCACCACGACGATCCTCTGCCGGCCGTTGATCGAGGCGTTCGGGCTGGTCACCCGGCCGCTGCCGACCGAGTCGCCGGAGGCGCCGATCAACTGCAACTGGCACCAGCGCTACGACTCCGACCTCGCCCACGCGTGGCTGCGCGACCTGGTGCGGACGACCCTCGCCGACGTTCTAGCCCGGTAGCGGCAGCGCCACGACGCCGGGAAAGCGCGGGTTCTCGGCCTCGTCGAGCATCGCGGCGGCGACGGTCTCGCGGCTGACCTTGGCGCTGAGGTCGAACGGCGGCGCGGCGTCCAGGCCGACGGTGCGGCTGGAAGTCAAAGGCTCGTCGCTGAGCACGCCGGCGTGGAAGACGGTGCCACCGGCGGCGAGGACGGCGTTGTCAGCCGCGATCTTGTCCGGGATCCGGTCGCCCATCACCTTCCACAGCACCGCGGCGCCCTCGCCCGCCGCGTCGGCGGACGCGCCCGTGCCGTACGCGCCGAGCCAGATGATCCGGCTCGGTCCGGCGGCGACCACGGCCTTGGCGCCGTCGAGCAGGACGCCCGCCCGGTCGGTGCCGAGACCGGACAGGACGACCGAGTCGGCGTCGATGTCCAACGACGTGCTGACGTCGCCGGCGACCTTGTTCAGGTTCGGGTGGTCGAGGGGGATCCGCTGCGGGTCGCGGGCGATCGCGGTGACGACGTGGCCGCGCTCCAACGCCTGGCGGGTGAGGGCGAGACCGGTTCGGCCCGAGGCCGCGAGAATGGTCAGGTGCATGCCGAGAACGCTATTGAGCTCACCGATTAACATCAAGTGCAACGTCGTCAACCGATGATTTACCCAAACGCAATCAGCCCTCTTCGCGCAGCTTCTCCAACGCCGAAGCCAGGTCGTCCGGGTACTCGGACGTGAAAGAGACCCACTGACCGTCGGCCGGGTGGTGGAACCCGAGCTGGCGCGCGTGCAGCCACTGCCTGGTGATCCCGAGCCGCTTGGACAACGTCGGGTCTGCCCCGTACGTCAGGTCGCCGACGCACGGGTGGTGCAGCGCCGAGAAGTGCACGCGAATCTGGTGCGTGCGACCGGTTTCCAGGTGCACCTCGACGAGAGAAGCGGCGCGGAACGCCTCCATCACCTCGTAGTGGGTGATGGACGGCTTGCCGTCCTGCATCACGGCGAACTTGTAGTCGTGCTTGGGGTGACGGTCGATCGGGGCGTCGATGGTGCCCTTGATCGGGTCCGGGTGGCCCTGCACGATCGCGTGGTAGACCTTGTCGACGGTCCGCTCTTTGAAGGCGTGCTTCAGAGCCGAGTACGCGGACTCGGACTTCGCGACCACCATCACACCGGTCGTGCCCACGTCGAGCCGGTGCACGACGCCCTGGCGCTCGGCGGCACCGGACGTGGCGACGCGGTGGCCGGAGGCGAGGAGCCCGCCGACGACGGTCGGCCCGGTCCAGCCCGGCGACGGGTGCACGGCGACACCGACGGGCTTGTCGATGACGATGATGTCGTCGTCCTCGTGGATGATCACCATGCCCTCGACGGGAATCGCCTGGACGGTGACCGGCTGCGGCGGCGCGGGCAGCGTGATCTCCAGCATCGACCCGGCGATGAGCCGGTCGGACTTGCCGACGACCCGGCCGTCGACCAGCACCTCGTCGGAGTCGGCGATGGCCGCGACGACGGTGCGGGACAGGCCGAGCAACTTCGCGAGGCCGGCGTCGACGCGCATGCCGTCCAGACCGTCGGGAATCGGCAGCGTTCGGTATCCGCTCACGCGGGGTGCCTCGACCTTCTTCTCCTTGCAGAACCTGCTGAACCTACCAGGAGCAGCTACTTCGACTCCGCCGCACCATCGGACTCCACGGTGCGCGTGGGCTCCACGACGAGCGCGGGCTCGTCCTTGTGGACGGTCCCGTCGTAGTCGTGCCGCAGCAGCGCCAGCACGATGATCGTGGCGCCACCGCCGACGATCGCCATGTCCGCGACGTTGAACACCGGCCACACCTGGCCGTACGGGTCGAACAGCGACAGGAAGTCCACGACGTGGCCGCGCATCGGGCCCGGTTCGCGGAACAGGCGGTCGGCGAGGTTGCCGACGGCGCCGCCCAGCACCAGGCCGAGGCCGACGGCCCAGGTCTGCGAACGGAGGTTGCGCGAGATCCAGAGGATGAACCCGGCGACGCCCAGCGCGATCAGCGCGAGGATCCACGTCTGGCCCTCGGCCAGGCCGAACGCGGCGCCGGGGTTGCGGACGAACGTCAGGTAGAGCACGCCGCCGAAGAGCTTGATCGGGTCGGCGCCCTCGAGGAACGCCACGGACACGACCTTGGTGAGCACGTCCAGGGCCAGCACGACGCCCGCCAGGAGCGCGAGGACCTTCGTCTGGAGGTCCGGCAACGAGCCCGAGATCGAACCGGAGATCGAGAACTCGTCGTCGTCCTCGTCCGCCTTGGCGGGGGACTCGGCGGGTTTCCCCTCCGCCTTCTCCTCCGCGGCCGGCTCGACCACGATCGCGGGCGTCGCGACCGTCTCCGGCTCGCTGACCTGCGCTTCCACCGGCTTGTCAGCGACCTTGTCGGCCGCCTTCTCGGTGGCTTTCTCCGCGGCCTCGGCCTCGTCACTCACCAGGTCATTGTCCACTACAGGGACTACGCGAGGAACGGCGGCAGGGTTCGGTTGTCGTCCTGCGGAACCCAGCGGCCGTCGCGCTGCGCGTAGGTCCACTTCGGACCCTCGGTGACGAGAGTGCGCAGCGCCGCCACCAAACGGTCGACGTGCTCAGCCGTCGTGCCGAGGCCGATCGACGCACGCACGGCGCGTTCCTCGTGCGATCCGACCTGCTTGACCAGACGACCCACGATCACGTGCGCGCAGAACGCTCCGTCGCGCACACCGATGCCGTACTCGGCGGACAGCGCCGCCGCGAGGAAGCCCGCGTCGAAGCCGGAGATCGTGAAGCTCACGACGCCCACCTTGTCGGCGTCGGTCAGGATCGCGAGCTCGCGCAGGCCGGGGATCGCGCGCAGGCCGTCCTGCAGGCGCGTCAGCAGTTCCTGCTCGTGCGCGACGGTCTGCTCCCAGTGCCGCGACAGGATCTCGCAGGCCGCGGCCAGCGCGTGCACGCCGACGACGTTCGGGCTGCCGGCCTCGTGCCGCTCGGGCACCGCGGACCAGGCCACGCCGAGACGGTCGCCGTGGTCGGTCACCTTCGAGGTCGCGCCGCCGCCGACGAGGTACGGCTGGGCCTGCTGCAACCAGTCCGCGCGGCCGACCAGCACACCGGCACCGAACGGCGCGTAGATCTTGTGGCCGGAGAACGCGATGTAGTCGACGCCCAGCTCACGGGCGTTGATCGGGCGGTGCGGGGCGAGCTGGGCTGCGTCGAGCGCGATCCGCGCGCCGTGCCGGCGGGCGACCTTCGCGAGCTCGGCGACCGGCCACAGCTCCCCCGTGACGTTGGACGCCCCGGTGACGATCACGAGCCGAGGACCGACCGGGGCGGCGGCCAACGCCCGGTCCAGTGCGACAACAGCAGCACCGGACGAAGACGGAGCGGGAACACGCTGAACGTTCGGACCGCGCCACGGCAGCAGCGCCGCGTGGTGCTCGCTGTCGAACAGGACGACGGCGGTGTTCCTGGGAACGCTGCGCGCCAACAGGTTCAGCGAATCGGTGGTGTTGCGGGTGAAGACGACGGTGTCGGAGGAGTGCGCCCCGACGAACCGGCGGATGCGGTCGCGGGCCTGCTCGTAGACGCGGGTCGAGACCTGCGAGGCGAACCCGGCGCCGCGGTGCACGCTGGCGTACCAGGGCAGCAGCTCGTCGACGGCGTCGCGCACTTCCTGAAGACAGGGTGCCGATGCCGCGTGGTCGAGGTTGGCGTAGGTGACGCGCTCTCCGGTGACGAGCGGAACCCGCAGGTCAGCGCCGACGACAGCCGGAACGGCGGTGGTGGTTCCAGGGGTGATCGCGAGCGTCATCGAGCTGCCTCCGAGGCCAGGGGCCCCGTTGTGCGAAGGCCCGCGCTTGACCGGCGCCCCACGCGCCGGACCAGGTCCTCACCAAGGGCACCCCACCGCGGTTGGAGGGTTGCCGGCCAGCAAGCTTGGGCTTGACGCTGGCTCTCATGACCTGCCGACGACGTTAGCGGAGGCCGCCGCGCCCGTCGACACCTGATTCAGATGCTGGGAAGCGTCGGTGACCGACTAATCGCCGGTCTCGCCCTTCCACCGTGCGTAGCGACCGGCGCGGTCGACGGCACGAACGCGCCGCTCAGCGGCATCGCGCGCTTCCTCGGTGGTGACGATGAGCAACTGGTCGTCGGTCTGCAGCCGGGTCGTCGGTTGTGGCGTGAAACTCTTTCCCGAGCGCACCACGAGGCTGACTGTGGCGCCGACGGGCAGCCGCAGTTCGGTCATGTAGACGCCGTGCAGCTTCGACCCGCGCTGGATGTGCACCTGCAGCAGTTCGGCGCCCAGCTCGTCGAGCGGCGAGGAGTCGACCTGGACCTCCTGCGCCTCGCCCGCCTTCACCAGCCCGAGGCGCCGGGCGAGGAACGGCAACGTCGTGCCCTGCACCACCGTCAGCACGATGACCAGCACGAACACCACGTCGACCAGTTCGCGTGCGCCCTCGACCCCCTGGATCAACGGGATCAGCGCGAACACGATCGGCACCGCGCCACGCAACCCGGACCAGGACAGGAAGGCCTGTTCGCGCCACGGCACCTTGAACGGCAGCGAGGACAGGATCACCGACAGCGGCCGGGCCACGAACGTCAGCACCACGCCCGCGACCAGCGCGGGGAACAGCACGTCGAGCAGCCGCGACGGCGAGGCGTAGAGGCCGAGCAGCACGAAGAGCCCGATCTGGGCGAGCCAGCCGAGACCTTCGGCGAACGAGAGGGTGTCGGCGCGGTGCGGCAGGCGGGCGTTGCCCAGCACCAGCGCGGCGACGTACGTGGCGAGGAATCCGGACGCGTGCGCGAGGTCGCCGGCCGTGTAGGCCATGACGCACACCGCCACGGTGGCGAGCGGGTACAGACCGGTGGAGGGCAGTGCCGCGCGTCTGAGCCCGGCCCCGCCGAGATACCCCAGTGCGACGCCGATGAGCGCGCCCACGCCCAGTTCGTAGATCACCAGCAGTGGCGCGGTCCACGAGATCGCGTCCGACGAGGCCAGCAGCACGACGGCGATGTAGACCGGCGCGTCGTTGAGGCCGGACTCCAGTTCGAGCGCGCCCGTGAGCCGCGGCCCCACACCTAACGAGCGCAGGACGCTGAACACGGCGGCCGCGTCGGTGGACGACAGCACCGCGCCCCACAGCAACGCCATCCGCCAGTCGAGGCCCAGCAGGAAGTGCAGCGCCGTCCCGGTCACCGCCACGCTCACCACAACGGCCACTGTGGACAGTGCGACACCCAGCCACAGCGAGGACTTCACCGCGTTCCAGCGGGTCGTGATGCCGCCCTCGGTCAGGATCAGCACGAGTGCCGCGATGCCGAGGGACTGCGTCAGGTCGGCGTCGTCGAACTTGATGCCGAACGCGGCCTCGCCGAGCAGCACGCCGATGCCGAGGTACAGCAGGAGTGAGGGCAGCCCGAGCCGCGTCGACACCCGCACCGCGATCACGGAGATCAGCAGTACGGCCGCGCCGATGCCCAGAACGACCGTGACGTCACCCACCTGGACCATTCTGGTTGATCACCATCGATTCCGACGAATCCGACGATCGCATCTAGCGGGCTCATGCGCGGTGGAGCATGTTGATCTGTGGCTCAATCCCTAACCCTGCACGGAGTTGAACCATGAGGATCCTGATCGCGCTGGCGGCCGCCTTGATGGTGACCGGAGCAACCACAGCGCAAGCGGCCGCTCCGGCGGCATTGGCGGCGCCCAACATCAACGTCGCGAACGTCCAAGCACACCTCAACCAGTTCCAGTCGATCGCGAGCGCCAACGGCGGCAACCGCGCTCACGGACGTCCGGGGTACCTGGCCTCGGTCAACTGGGTCAAGAGCAAGCTCGACGCGGCCGGCTTCACGACGCGCGTGCAGTCGTTCACCTACGGCGGCGCCACCGGCTACAACCTGATCGCGGACTACCCCGGCGGCGACGCGAACAACGTCGTCATGCTGGGCGGCCACCTCGACAGCGTCACGGCGGGCCCCGGCATCAACGACAACGGCACGGGTTCCGCGTCGATCCTGGAGGTCGCCCTCCAGATGAAGGCCACGAACTTCCAGCCGACCAAGCACGTGCGGTTCGGCTGGTGGGGCGCGGAGGAACTCGGGCTGCGCGGCTCGACGGCCTACGTGAACTCCTTGTCCACCACCGAGAAGTCGAGGATCAAGGTGTACCTGAACTTCGACATGACCGGTTCGCCGAACCCCGGCTACTTCGTCTACAACGGCGCCGACGGCCAGCCCACCGGTTCGGTGGCGCTGCAGCAGCGGCTGCAGGCGGGCTTCACCTCGATCGGCGTCCAGACCGAGCTGACCAACGTCGGCGGCCGCTCCGACCACGCGGCGTTCGCGCGGGCCGGCATCGCGACCGGCGGCACCTTCACCGGCGCCGAGGTGACCAAGACCGCGGCGCAGGCGGCGAAGTGGGGCGGCACGGCCGGTCAGGCCTTCGACCGGTGCTACCACCGCTCCTGCGACACCACGTCGAACGTCAACGTGACGGCTCTCGACCGCAACGCGGACGTGATCGCCTACGCGTTGTGGGCGACCGCGGTCTGATCATTTCGCGGTGAGCACCTGTACGGCCTCGTCGAGCACCGGTTCGACGAGGCCGGGCAGGGTCACCCACATCTGCGCCTGACCGAGGTAGAGGCTGAACGCGATGAGCGCGCGCTTCTTCGCGTGCTCGTGGTCGAACCCGAGCTGCTCGAACAACTCCGTCAGGTAGTTCAGGCGTTTCTCCGTGACGCGCCGCAGAACCGGTGCGATCACCTCGTTCTCGGCGCCCGCCTGCAACGCCATCTCCACCGAGCCCTTGCGGCCGCGGTCGAGCACCGTGCCGAACAACGTCCTGAGCTTGTCCCGCGGGGACTTCTCCGCCTCGACCAGCTCGATGACCTTCTCGGTGTGCTCCCGCTCCCACCGCTCGACCGTCGCCTTCAGCAACGCCTCGCGGTTCGGGAAGTGGTGGTAGACGCTGCCCTTCGTGGCTCCGGCCCGTGCGGCGAGCGGTTCGATCGCGACGGCCTGAAGCCCGCCCTCGGCCAGCGCTCTCAGCGCTATCTCAGTCCAGTCGTCCTGATTCCTCCGCACCACGCTTCCATACGCTACCGTACGTTTCAGGAACATACGGCAGCGTATGGAAGGGGATCCTCATGATCAGGAACATCCACACCCGCGACCTCGGCGTGCCCGCGGGCCCGTTCGTCGACCGCATCCAGGAACTCTGGCCGCCCGCGTGGGGCAGGCAGGAGTTCGACCGCCCGCTGGGGGTCGGCGCGGACGGCGGCCACGGCCCGATCCGCTACCACTGCACCTCGTTCACGCCCGGCGAGTCGATCACCTTCGCGTTCCGCGAGGGCCACGGCACGCACACCCTGTCGGCGTCCGGCACGGTCATCCGGCACGAGCTGGTCGGCGACTTCCCCCTGGTCGCGCGGATCCGCTGGGCACTGGTGGTCCGCTGGCTGCACGACGCGTGCCTGGAGGACCTGTTCGACGACTTCGAGCGCGCGGCGGGACGCGAACCCGCCGCACCGGCCAGGTGGTCCCCCTGGGTCCGGCTGGTGCGGCGGGTGATCGGCACGGCGATGAAGCGTCAGCGGCAGAACAGCTTGGCGGGCCCCTCGTAGTACTGCCCGCCGTACAGGTCGCCGTTCTCGGCGAGCACGCTCGGGAAGGCCAGGGTGAAGGGGTAGGACCAGCGGTCGACACGGCCGTCGGCGCGTCGCACGGCCCCGCTCCACGACAGCAACTCGTCACCGGCGTCGTTGACGTCGAACACGGGGCCGAGTTCCATGGTGCGGACGACCTCGCCCCGCAGGTTCCACTCGACCGACGTGGTCGCCCACTCCCCGCCCCTCTCCGACGACGACCCGTAGACGCGGCCGTCCCGGATCAACGTCGGAGAGACCTCGTGGTGCCCCGCCAACGGCTGGAGTTCGACGCGCTCGCCCTGCGGTCCCCAGACGTAGCCCTGCCGGACCCCGTCCGCACTCGTGGCGGCGACGACGTTCCCGGCGTCGTCCATCCCCGAGACCTGCCAGAACCGCCCGTCGTCGGTGCCTTCGAGCGGTGTCGGAGAGGTAGACCCGGCCGGCCAGACCACCAACGCCCCGCCGGAAACGCCGGCGACGTCGCCGTCCGCGTTGATCGAGTGCACCGTCGACGGCTCGCCAGGCAACTCCCCGAGCTTCTCCTC
Organism: Lentzea sp. NPDC020367; assembly: GCF_044387305.1. NCBI lineage: Bacteria > Bacillati > Actinomycetota > Actinomycetes > Pseudonocardiales > Pseudonocardiaceae > Lentzea > Lentzea sp. NPDC020367. The sequence continues at coordinate 259,740 of NZ_JBIRVV010000003.1, forward strand.
TCCACGCCACACACCGTCCTCACCAGCGCTGATCAGCACACCATGCCGGTTGATGTCCGGGGTGGACCTGGACACGGGGAACTCGACCGTCCTGGCGACCTCGCGGTGCCAGATCACGACCGACGTGCCCCCGCCGGAAGCCAACCAGTCGCCCTCTCCGGCGAGCGGGCCCACCGAGTACTGACCGGCCGGAATCGGCAACCTCTTCATCCACCAATCGCACCCCGTGTCCGCCCGCGCGGCGGTGGGTGCCAGCAACACACCCGTGATCAACACCGCGGTGCCCGCCGTCGAGCGCCATCCCCCAGCAACCATTCGCCACACCTCTCAGAGAGATCGACCGATCACCTGGAGGTGTCCACCTCTACGAGAGGTGTTGCATCCAACTTGTCAGGCGCAGCGGGCGTGCACCGGCGTGTAGGTGCCTGCTCGGTACGACCAGCCGTACAGCGAACCGTCGTCCGCGAACTCCTCGTAGACCGCGGGCAGCGGAGGCTGTTCGACCTGCCCGCCGGCACGCCAGATCGTGGACGGACCGGGGACGTCACCACCATCGGTGCGGCCCAGGACGTCGCCGGACGACGTGATGTCCGTGGCGTCGACCGAGCCCTCCAAGGTGCGGACGACGTTGCCCCGCAGGTCCCACTCCACGCCGATCGGGTTCGCCCAGTGCTCCTGCGCCGAGAAGCCGACCACCCGGCCGTCGCGGAGGCCCTGGACCCTGGTCTCGCTGTACCCGCGCAGCGGACGTAAGAGGGTCCGCACGCCCGCCTCGTCCCACACGTAGGACTCGGTGGGCTCCCCGGCCTGGCCCAGACGCCAGGCGGCCACGCGGCCCTGCTCGTCGATGCCGGCCACGGTCCAGCTCGCGGCGTCGTCGGTGCCGGCGACCGGGCGCGGGTCCGCCGACCCCGCCGGCCAGATCGCCATCGAGCCACCGGAGTGGCCGACCGCCGTGCCGGAGGCGTTCAGCGCGGACGCCCAGGCGTAGTTGGATCCCGGCGCCGGGTTCAGCTCCACGCCACCGCGCCGGGCGTGGCCGTCCGAGGAGGTGATCAGGACGGTGCCCGAGGCGTTGACGTCGTTCGGGAACTCGCCGGGCGCCAGCGGCAGCGACTCGACGGAACCGTTGTGCCACAACAGGGCTACGTCTCTCCACGGAGTCTCGGTGCCCGTGCCCAGCACGTAGCTGCCATCACTGGCCGCGCCGGTGACGGACGAGAACTCGGTGTCCGCGGGCAACGGCAGGTCAGCGGACGTCCACGTGCAGGTGGCCGCCGACGCCGACACCGGTGTCAGCAGGCTCAGCGCACTCACGGACGCGATCAGCAAAGCCTTCATCTCGCACTTCCCCCAGTCAGAACGGCAATCCCTCGCGGGTCGACCTGGTTCCGACCGTAGTGACGAGATCTGACATTTTTCTTGAATGCGCAGGAAGCGGGGCCGCCGTCCGAAGACGGCGGCCCCGCTTCCTGCTACCTCACCCGAAGATCAGGCCTTGGCGACGGCGACCTTCACCTTCAGGCCGTCGCCGACCGTGCCCTCCGAAGAGCCCTCGCCGAACACCACCGAGGTCGTCAGCGTCTCCGACTGCACGAACTCCAGGTGCGGCTCCACGGCGGAACGCACCGCGTCCGGCAGCTCCAGCGTCAGCGTGATCCGGTCGGACACGTCGAGCTGAGCGTCCTTGCGTGCCTGCTGCACGACGCGCACGAGGTCACGCGCGACGCCCTCGGCCTCCAGCTCCGGCGACACCACCGTGTCGAGCACGACGACACCGGCACCGCCCGGCAGAGCGGCCGTGGCGGCGGGATCCGTTGCCACCAGGCGCTGTTCGTACTCGCCCTCGAACAGTTCGACACCGGCGGCGACGATCTTGCCGTCCACTTCGGACCAGTCGCCGGCCTTGACGGCCTTGATGACCTTCTGCACGTTCGGCCCGAGCCGCGGCCCGGCGGCACGTGCGTTGACGACCAGCTGGAACTGCCCGTAGGCGTCGACGTCCGTGGACAGCGACACCTCCTTGACGTTGACCTCGTCGCGCACGATCTCGGCGAAGTCCTCCAGCGAGCCCGCCACCGGCGACGCGACCGTCAGGCGCGCCAGCGGCAGCCGCACGCGCAGCTTGTTCGCCTTGCGCAGCGACAACGCCGTCGAGCAGACGTCCCGCACCTCGTCCATCGCCGCCACCAGCGCGTCGTCCGCCGGCAGGTCCGACACCGACGGGAAGTCCGTCAGGTGCACGGAACGGCCACCGGTCAGCCCGCGCCACACGACCTCGGTCGTGTACGGCAGCAACGGCGCCGTCACGCGCGTGACGACCTCGAGCACGGTGTGCAGGGTGTCGATCGCGTCCTGCTCGCCGTCCCAGAACCGCTGCCGCGACCGCCGCACGTACCAGTTCGTCAGCACCTCCAGGTACTCACGCACCAGCTGGCACGCACCGGAGATGTCGTAGACGTCCATGGCTGCCTGGACGTCGCGCACCAGGTCGTGCGTCTTCGCCAGCGCGTACCGGTCGAGCACGTTCTTCGAGTCGACGCGCCACGTGCCCTCCTTCCCGGAAGCGTTGGAGTACAACGCGAGGAAGTACCAGGAGTTCCACAGCGGCAGCACCGCCTGGCGCACCGCGTCCCTGATGCCGCGCTCGGTCACCACGAGGTCGCCACCGCGCAGGATCGGCGACGCCATGAGGAACCAGCGCATGGCGTCCGAGCCGTCGCGGTCGAAGACCTCGTTGACGCTCGGGTAGTTCTTCAGCGACTTGGACATCTTCTGGCCGTCGTCACCGAGCACGATGCCGTGCGCCACGCAGTCGCGGAACGCGGGCCGGTCGAACAACGCCGTCGCGAGCACGTGCAGCGTGTAGAACCAGCCGCGCGTCTGCCCGTTGTACTCGACGATGAAGTCGCCGGGGTAGTGGTTCTCGAACCACGCCGCGTTCTCGAACGGGTAGTGCACCTGCGCGAACGACATCGAGCCCGACTCGAACCAGCAGTCGAGCACGTCCGGGATCCGGCGCATGACCGACTGGCCGCTCGGGTCGTCCGGGTTCGGCCGCGTCAGCTCGTCGATGAACGGCCGGTGCAGGTTGTCCGGGCGCACGCCGAAGTCGCGTTCCAGCTCGTCCAGCGACCCGTACACGTCCGTGCGGGGGAACTCGGGGTTGTCCGAGGTCCACACGGGCAGCGGCGAGCCCCAGTACCGGTTGCGCGAGATGTTCCAGTCGCGCGCGTTCTCGAGCCACTTGCCGAACTGGCCGTCCTTGATGTGGCCGGGCACCCAGTTGATCTGCTGGTTGAGCTCGACCATCCGGTCCTTGAACTGCGTGACCGCGACGAACCACGCCGACAGCGCGCGCTGGATCAGCGGGTTCGCACACCGCCAGCAGTGCGGGTACGGGTGGTCGTAGGTCTCGTGCCGCAGCAGCAGGCCCGCGTCCTTGAGGTCGCGGATGATCAGCTTGTTCGCCTCGAAGACGTGCACGCCCTGGTACGGCGCCACCTCCGCGGTGAACTTGCCGTCCGGCCCGACCGGCACGACGACCTCGATGCCCGCCGCGTCCGTCACGACCTTGTCGTCCTCACCGAACGCCGGTGCGATGTGGACGATGCCCGTGCCGTCGTCGGTGGTCACGTAGTCCGCGGCCAGCACCTGGTGCGCGTTCTCGCGACCCACGAAGAAGTCGAACGGCGGCAGGTACTTCTTGCCGACCAGGTCCGAACCCTTGTAGCGGGCGACGACCTCGGGCTCCTCGCCCAGCTCACGCGCGTACGCCGCGACGCGGGCCTCGGCCAGCAGGTACTTCTCGCCGTCGGTGCCGACCACGGTCACGTAGTCGACGTCCTGGTGCACGGCGGCGGCCAGGTTGCTCGGCAGCGTCCACGGCGTGGTCGTCCAGACCAGCGCCTTCTCACCGGACTCGAGGCGCAGCGCGACCGTGACGGCCGGGTCCTGCCGGTCCCGGTAGGCGTCGTCCATCTTGGTCTCGGTGTTGGACAGCGGCGTCTGGCAACGCCAGCAGTACCAGAGCACCCGGAAGCCCTCGTAGATCAAGCCCTTGTCCCACAAGGCCTTGAACGCCCACATGACGCTTTCCATGTAGTCGAGGTCGAGCGTCTTGTAGTCGTTGTCGAAGTCGACCCAGCGAGCCTGTCGCGTCACGTACTCGCGCCACTGGTCCGTGTACTGCAGCACGGACGTGCGGCAGGCCTCGTTGAACTTCTCGATGCCCAGCTCGTCGATCTCGTGCTTCTGCGTGATGCCCAGCTGCTTCTCGGCCTCGTACTCGGCCGGCATGCCGTGCGTGTCCCAGCCGAACCGGCGCTCGACGTGCTTGCCGCGCATCGTCTGGTAGCGCGGCACGACGTCCTTGACGTAGCCGGTCAGCAGGTGCCCGTAGTGCGGCAGACCGTTGGCGAACGGCGGGCCGTCGTAGAAGACGAACTCGTTCGCGCCGTCGTCGCCGACCGGGTTCCGGTCGATGCTCGCCTGGAAGGTCTCGTCGTCCTTCCAGTACCCGAGCACGTCCTGCTCGAGGTTCGGAAAGGACGGCTGCGCCGGGACCTCGTTCGCGCCGGCCCTGGGGTAGGCCATCTCCACTGCTCCTCGCGGTCAGATGCGACACGCGAGGACGACACGCCGATGTGGCTCGGCCTGCCGCGGTACCACCCCGCTTGCCCGCCTTGCGGCGAGCCTCTCGTTCTTCGGCTGTGACGGGCCGGTCCCGTCCGGTTCTACTGAGGTGCTCGCGCACCCGTTCTTCCGGAGGCTCCCCGGTGATGGCCGGATCGGTGCCTGTAGCTACAGGGTACGGGCGGGCGCAAACCGTATGCTCGCCGCCATGACGTTGACCATCGCGTTGTCGATCGTGCTGGCCCTGCTGTTCGTGGCGACGGGCGCGGGCAAGCTGTTCGGGGCGAAGGCGTCACTGGAGGCCCGCGACCACTTCCGGATGAACCCGGCGCTGTGGCGCACCATCGGCGCGCTGGAGTGGGCCGGTGCGGCAGGGCTGGTCGTCGGCCTGGTCACGTGGGAGTGGGTGGCGCACGCCGCCACCGTGGGGCTCGGGCTGCTGATGGTCGGCGCCACGATCACCCGGCTGCGGTACGACTCGAAGCCGTCGGGCGTGGTCGTGGACCTGGCGCTGCTGGCGTTGCTGATCATGCTGCTGTTCCTGGACCGGTGAGGCACGAGTTCCGCGTCCTCGGCGCACCTGAGATCCGGCTCGGCGCCGACCTCGTCGACGTCGGCCACGCCCGCCAGCTGAGCGTGCTGGCGGTGCTGCTGGTGGACGTCAACCAGGTCGTCGGCATCGACAAGCTGCTGGCACGGGTGTGGGGCGACGCGCCGCCGCGGCAGGCCAAGGCCGCGCTCTACAGCTACATGTCCCGGCTGCGGACGGCGCTCGGCGGCACCCCGATCGTGCGCCGCTCCGGCGGGTACGTGCTGGAGACCGACCCGGCGTCCATCGACCTGCACCGGTTCCGCTCTCTCGTGACGCTCGGACGGCCCAGCGAGGCCATGGCGCTCGTGCGCGGCGAACCGTTCGCGGGACTGCACGGCCCGTGGTTCGCCGGTCTGCGCGAGACGCTGGCGGGCGAGATCGCCGCCGCCGAACTCGACCACACCGACGCACGCCTGGCGTCCGGCGAGCACCTCTCTCTCGTCACCGAACTGACCGCCCGCACGTCCGAACGCCCGCTCGACGAACGGCTCGCCGGCCAGCTGATGCGCGCGTTGATCGGCGCCGGCCAACGCCCCGAGGCGCTCGCCTACTACGCACAGCTCCGAGACCGGCTCGCGGACGAACTGGGCCTCGACCCCGGCCCCGCGTTGCGCGACCTGCACGCGTCGCTGATCCAACGTCCACAGTGGAGTCCACGTCAGCTTCCCGACGCCCCAACGGATTTCACCGGCATGACGGCCGAGCTCGCGGCCCTCGACCAGGCCGGTCCGATCGTCACGATCACCGGCCCGCCCGGCACGGGGAAGACGCGGCTCGCGTTGCACTGGGCGCACGAACACGCCACCGACTACCCGGACGGCCAGCTGTTCGTGGACCTCAACGGCTCCGACCCGGCCGACGTCGTCCGCGGGTTCATCACCGCCCTGGGCACCAGTCCCGACGGCATCCCACCGGAACCACACGCGCAGACGGCGCTCTACCGCACGTTGCTGGCCGACCGGCGAATGCTGATCGTGCTCGACAACGCCGCCGACACCGCCCAGGTCGTGCCGCTGCTACCGGGCACACCGCGGTGCCGTGTCGTCGTGACCAGCCGCGAACGTCTGCCGGGCCTAGTCACCGCGCACGGCGCACGCCCGGTGGTGCTCTGAGTAGATCCACGCATGGTGCGCCGAGCCTCATCTCCCCCAGACTTTCCTCACGAAGTGATTGGGGGATCACGTGAAAGTTCTGGCACTCGCCGCTTTGCTGAGCACCACCGTCGTCGCTCCGGTGCAGGAGTTCTCCTTCGAGGCCGAAGCCAACGCCCGGCCGATCGGCGGCCGGTCCGCGACCTGGTCGGCCCCGGCGGACGAGATCCGAGTCGGGCTGCGCCGGTCCGACAACACGATCAGGATCCACGCCGAGCCCAACGGCGTGGAGGATTACGTCCTCGTCGAGCTGAAACGGCACGACGGACAGCTGATCACCGCCGGCTCGTACCACGACGAGCAGGTCAGGGTCTTCGGCGACGGCTTCGTCTGCACCGACGATACGGCCGAGTTCACCGTCGACCGCGTCGAGTACAACGCCGACGGGTGGACCGACGTGTTCGCCGCGTCGATCACGCACACCTGCGGAGACCAGCCCTTCAACGCGTTCAGGGCACGGGTCGACTTCAACCGCTGACATCCTTGGGGGGAACCATGATTCGCGCTGTTCTGACCACCGCGGCGTTACTGCTCGCCACCGCCACACCCGCGTCGGCCGACGCCACCGGCTACCTCCTCTGGGACTCCGACCCGAAGGCGCACCCGACTCAGGGCCGCTCCGGCAGCTGGACGCCGCCGCAGCTGTTCTCCGTGCGCGAGGACCCGGAGGAGGGCAACCTCATTCGGATCAAGGGCAGGTCTTCCGACGGGTGGGAGTCCCTCATGATCGAGCTGTACCCCCACGACGGGCAGCGCATCGCGGAGGGCCACTTCGAGGACCAGAAGGTCCTGGTCGTGAACCGCGGCCTCGGCTGGTACGACAACGCCGGTGACTTCGACGTCGACCACATCGCCTACGACGACGAGGGCCTGATCTCGGAGTTCGACGGCGCGATCGAGCACCACCACGAGGACAACCCGGACAGCACGTTCCGCGCGAAGATCAGCTACCGACGCTGACGTTCTGATCAGTGGTCGTGTTCCGCCTGGACCGCCTGCGGAGCACGACCACCGCGCCGATCACCAGCACGAGCAGCACCACCGCACCCACGATCGGCATCAGCCAGCGGTCGAGGAACGTCGGTGTCGCCTTGTTCTCGCGGACGAACGCCCGGATCCGGTCCCGCAGCGCCGCGTCCTTGGTGAGCTCGCCGAACATCGCCGAGCCCGGCACGATCTCCAGCTTCGCGTTCGAGGCGGCGCCGGCCACGTCCCGGGCATGATCGGGGAGTCCCACGGACTCGACGACGTCGTCCTGCGCCGCGACGACGAGAGACGGCACCTGGACGGCGCCGATGTTGTCCACGGCGTTGAGGTCGGCGCTTTGCGTCTGGAAGGCCCGGAACGGCGAGAGCAGGAACATCCCCCTCAGACCGGGGATCTTCTCCGCCACCGTGGCGATCGCGGTGGCACCGGTGCCGGCACCGCCCGCGATGATCGAGGAGGCACCGCGGCTGTCCAGCTCCTTCGCGGCACCCAGGACGTCGAGGTCGTACGAGTGCCTGTTCTCCTTGAGACGCATGCTGCGCATCTCGTAGAGCAGGACCTGATGACCGTCGTCCGCGAGTTCGCGCGCCAACGGCAGCCACTCGCAGAGGGTCTCCAACTGGGCGTGGGCGAGGAGGACTCCGCTGGAGCCGCTGCCGAACACCAGTCCTGGCAGCTCGACGCCGTCCTCGGCCTTGAAGGTGATGGCGTCCTCGCGCAGTTCGGCGGGCACGCACCTGTTCAGCTCCGTCTGGGGCTGTGCGACGGCTGGTGCGGCACTGGCCAGCACGAACCCGACGACGACCACGGCCCCCAGCAATGATCTCAGTGGCATAGCGGATTCATAGCCCACGAAGACATCGCTCGTCCGCGAAACGGACTCAACCGGTCCGTTCAGGCGTCGCGGGAGGCGGTTCGGCTCCTGCGCACCAGCACCGCGTCAGGGGTGCAGAGGGCGCAAGGCGTGAACTGCAACTGCCGTGCCTCCTGCACCGGGAGGCCCAGCGTGGGCCTCCCGGCAAGCCAGGAGCACGAGCTCAGGTGATACCGGGGCCGCTCGTCCAGCACCCGGACCTCGTCCACCAGATCGGCCACGACGAGCAGATCCGCCGCGTCGGTGTCCTCTTCCAGTGGTTCCTCGTCAGCGGGCGGCGTGTCGGCTTCCGCCGGCACCACCACCCGTTGATCATCAGCTACAGCTTGTTGATCTACACTCTGCGCGTCGGCAGCGGGGTCCCCCGGTCGCCGTCGCCACCAGTCCCAAGCAAGGACCAGGGCGGCGAGCACGCTCGCGCCCACGGACGACCACGCCCAGATCGTGTTGGACGTGGTCAGCGCAGGCACGAGCAACCCGAGGGCTGCCAGCACCAGAAGTAGAACTACGAAGAGCACCTAGCGAACAGTAGTTCAGCCCGCTTCAGCGCGTGCGCCGAACGAGTAGCCCTGGGAACGACCCTCGGACGGAGCGGCCGGGCCGCGGTCCTGGAGGTCGCGCAGGGACGACTCGAGCATCGTCTTCAGTCGCGTGCGGTACTCGCGCTCGAACGTCTGCAGCTTGTCGATCTGCTTCTCGAGCGTGTTCTTCTCCTGGGTGATGTTGCCCATCACCTCGGCGTGCTTGCGCTGCGCGTCACGGTCCAGCGCGGTGGCCTTCTCACGGGCCTGCCGCTCCAGAGTCTCCGAACGCGTCCGCGCGTCGTTGAGCATGGTCTCGGCACGCGTACGCGCCTCGTTGACCATCGTGTCTGCCTTGGCGCGGGCCTCGGACAGCAGCTGCTCGGACTTCGTGCGGGCCTCGGACAGCATGCCGTCCGCTTCGGCCTTCGCCTCGCCCGTGAGCCGGTCCGCCATCTCCTGGGCAAGGCCCAGGACCTTCGCGGCCTGCACGTGGTGGTCTCCGCCACCACCGGGGGACGTCTGCTCCATGACCGAAGGCGGCGGGACCGGCGCCAGGCGGCGCGGCTCCTCGACCGGCATACGGGTCGTCATGGGGCTGGAAGAAGCCTTCGCACGCGCGTCGTCGAGGTCGGCGCGCGACGTCTCAAGCTGCTGGTCGAGCTGCTCGACCTGCTGACGGAGGTCGTTGTTCTCCTCGATCAAGCGGGCGAGCTCGCCCTCAACCAGGTCGAGGAACGCGTCCACCTCGTCCTCGTTGTAGCCCCGCTTGCCAATCGGCGGCTTGCTGAATGCAACATTGTGCACGTCAGCGGGGGTCAACGGCATCGGATCACCTCTCGCACTCCTGGGCTGCGGTCATCCCACGGTTCCCCGTCACCTGGGATCTGCGAATCGCATCAGAATGATAACGACTAGCCACAGCACAATAATCGATAGGTCCAGCCCGACGCCCCCGATCCGCACAGTCGGGATCACCCGACGGAGCCAACGGACCGGTGGGTCGGTGACCGTGTACACGGTCTCAAGCGTCACGGCTACGCCGCCCGCTGGGCGCCATTCCCTCGCGAACGTCCGCACCATCTCGACCACGACACGCGCGGTCAGGAACAGGGAGAACGCGAACAGGACGTAGAAGATGACGAGACGGATCGGGTCCACGGGTCAACTCTAACCGTGGTTCCCGAACCCACCCTCGGCCAGCTTCCTGCGGTCCTCCGCCGTGACGTCAACGTTCGGCGGTGAGAGAAGGAACACCCTGCTGGTGATCTTGTCCATGGACCCGCGCAGAGCGAACGCGAGACCGGCCGAGAAGTCGACGAGACGCTTCGCGTCGGCGTCGTCCATGTCGGTCAGGTTCAAGATCACCGGGGTGCCGTCCCGGTAGTGCTCCCCGATCGTGCGCGCCTCGCTGTAGGTACGGGGGTGAAGCGTGGTGATGCGCGCCAACGGGTTGCTTGCCGGCTCGGCAACGGGACGCAACCTGCTCACGGGCTCGCGCTGCGGCTCGACAGCGAGTGCGCCGTGCACGGGTGCATCGGCACTCCAGCGTCGCGTGCTCGAGGGGCTGCCCCCGCGCCGCGACTCCGGCTCGTAGTCGTCCGACTCGTCGATGTCGGCCCGGTATCCGGAGCCCTGGAGCTCCGACCGGCCCGGTGTGAACACGCGGTTGCGCCGCGGGTATGGGTCGTAGTCGTCGGCCTCGGCCGCGTACTCGGACCGGTAGTCGCCGTAGCGGCCGCGGTCGTCGTCGTAGCCGGGGTCGTCTGCGTACTCGGCGGGGACCATCCCGAAGTAGGCCTTCAGCTTGTGCAAAGCGCTCATTCCAGCCCCTCCTCGGCGGTTCCCCACTCTTAGGGACGGTGCGGACGGTCCCGAGGTTCCCGACAACCTATGGCGAGGTTAGTCGCCGGCTGCCGAGCAACGCCGTTCCGACACGCACACAGGTCGATCCGTGCGAGATGGCATCTTCCAGGTCACCGCTCATTCCCGCTGACACTCCGATGGCAGTGGGATGATGATCACGTAGGCCTGATACCACCGAAACCAACGCCTGAAACGCCTGCGATGGGTTCATCGTCCGGGGCGCGACAGTCATCGCACCTCGGAGAATAAGATCACCCGAACGAGTGATCACGCCAGCGAGTTCCGCCACATCCGCAACAGCAACCCCACCACGCGACGTGTCGCCGTCGATGCTGACCTGCAGCAACACGTCGAGCGTCTTGCCCTTCGCGTGCGCCGCCTTCGCCAACGCCTCCGCGAGCCGGACGCTGTCCACCGAGTCGACCTGATCGGCCCACTCGACGACGGACTTCGCTTTGTTGCGCTGCAATCGCCCGACCATGTGCCAACGAGCTTCTTCGAGATGTCTCAATTGGCGGACCTTCTCGCCGGCCTCCTGATCGCGATTTTCCGCGAAGTGCCGCAACCCGAGCCCGTAAAGGATCTCCACATCGCTCGCGGGCCAGGTTTTCGTCACCGCGAGCAACATCACCTCGTCCCGCCCTCGCCCGGCAGCCTCACACGCCCTGGCGATGCGCTCCTCGACCTCGGCGAGGTTCTCCTCCAACTCCTCGGCCCGGTTCACGGCTCGATCCAGATGACCGACGCGAGCCGCCCAGTAGGCGCCTGCCGCCGATGGCTGAACAGATCCTTCTCCTCGAACGTGCACCGCGGGTCGACCCCGATCTTCCCGACCCCGGCACTCCCGAGCTGGTTCCACAACCCGGCCCGAAGATCCAGCGCGGGCGTACCTTTCCGCGACTTGGAAGCACTACCGGGCAAGTGCTTCTCGACGTCCCGCTGCATCTCCACGGGCACCTCGTAACACTCACCACAGACCGAGGGCCCGAGCAGAACCTCGATGCGCTCAAGCTCGGCCCCCAACGCCATCATCGCCTTGAGAGCCTCGACAACAACGCCAACCCGAGCCCCAACCCGCCCAGCGTGCACCGCCCCGATGACCCCAGCCTCCGAATCACCGAGCAACACCGGCACACAGTCGGCAGTCAACACGACAAGCCCGAGACCAGCCCTTTTCGTCACAACGGCGTCAGTGGCCTCCAACGGCTCGACCTGCGGCCCGTCCACGGTGGCAACGGTGCGCCCATGCACCTGCTCCATCCAGACCAACCGGTCGGGCGTGAGCCCAATGCCCTCAGCAAGCCGAGCCCGGTTGGCCTCGACCGCCTCCAACTCGTCCCCGACGTGATCGCCGAGGTTGAACGACTCGTAGGACCCCTTGGACACGCCACCGGCGCGGGTGGTGACAACACGACGAATGCGCACCCCCACACCCTAGTTCGCACACCCACCAGCCCCAGGCAAGCCGCCCCAAGCCCACACGCCAGCGCCTGATCGCACGCGAAGCCGAAGGCGAGCCGTCCTTACCGAACGGGCTGGGCGGTGGGGTCCCGTCACGAGTCGCGCCACAGCTCTTGCTGCATGTGAGGGGGGAGGTCAAGTCGACACGCTTTTCGTCGACTTGACCTCCCCCCTCACATGTGGCCCGCTCCTGGTGCGGCTCGTGACGGGACCCCACCGCCAACGCAACCCAACTACGAAACAGGCAGCCGCCCAACGCAACAGGCGTGCCATCTACCCGCAGGCGGCGCCACCCCCCGATCAGATTGCCGGGGGTCTGGGGGCAGAGCCCCCAGGGGAAGCACCCAACGCAAGGTCGCCGCCCGCAAGGTGACCCACCCGCAAGCCCGCGACTGGGAACAGCAAAAGGGGCGCCTCCCGCCCACAGGAGACACCCCATCCGCAAAAGCTCTAATCCGGCGACCTACGGAGCAACCCGCTCCAACGACCACCCATCCCGCCCATCCCGGAACCGCAACCGATCATGCATCCGATCCCGCCGCCCCTGCCAGAACTCGACCTCCTCAGGCCGAATCCGCCACCCACCCCAATGCGGAGGCACAGGAATCTTCTCGGTATCGGCAAACTGCCGCTCGATCTTGTGAAGAGCAGAATCCAAAGTGGACCGCCCAGTCACCACCCGGGACTGAGGCGAAGCCCAAGCCCCGATCTGCGACCCCCGAGGCCGAGAGTTCCAGTACTCAGCGGTCTCCACAGGCCCGACCTTCTCCACAACCCCACGTACGTGAGCCTGCCGCTGCATCGCAAACCACGGAAAAGTGGCGGACGCGTAGCGAGTAGCCATCAGATCGTGGGACTTGTTGGACGTGTAGTTGGTGAAGAACACCAACCCACGTACGTCCAACCCCTTCGCCAACACGGTCCGCGACGAAGGACGGCCCTTCACATCCGTAGTCGCGAGCACCATCGCATTGGGCTCAGCAAGACCGGCGTTGGTCGCGTCGTCCAGCCAAAGCTGGAGCTGTTCGTGCCAGGTGGCGGCAAGCTCCGACTCGCTGAGCGAGCCCTGCTCGTAGGACACGCGCATCGCCGGTAGTGCGATGTTCGTGGTCTCCGTCATCGGCGAACCTCCAAGCGGCGGGCAGAACTCGTGGTCCCTGGACCCGCGACCATACGCACGGCGAACGGATCCCGAAACCGCCTGCGCGGTGATGACCACCACCTGAACGGTGACTGTCCGTGCAAAGAACAGTTCTGGATCGAGCTCGTGATCGAGTCAGATGGCATCGAGCACACGTGTGACGGTGACCACGTCATCACCCAGTGCGGTGGCAAGGGTTCCGCCTGCTGCCAACGGAACGACGCTCCACCACTCCCCGCCGTCGCTCGCACGCTCCACCGAATCCAGCACCAGATCGGTGCCGACGACCCGCTTGCCCGCCAAGCCGGCGGAGGAAGCGTCGACCAACGGATCCCCCACGACCAGTTGCTGGTGCAACCACGGCTTGCCACAACGGGTTGCGCGCACCGTCGTGGACAACGTGCCCGGCTTCTCGCCGGCCCGGCCGAGCACCAGGACCTCGCGGGTTCGCAACTGTGCGTGACCGTCCAATTCGGCCTCCACCACTGCGGTGTGGCGGGCACGGCTCGTCACGACGGTCGGTTCCGGCAGGTAGGACACGGTTCCCTCGACCAAGAACCGCACGACGGACGAAGAAACCGCACCGGACGAACCGGGCAGCAACAGCGTCGCCGCAACACCTCGAAGCTCGAGCGAGGCTCCAGGACCGACTTCGACGGTCAGGGACAACGAATCGCCGCCCAGTGGCGCGGTGACCGAAGAAACCAGGTGCACCAAGGCAACGGGCCCCACCCGCCGGTGCGGCACCAATGTCAACGGTGTCATCGACCGCAGGACTCGCACGACGCTGTTGCCGTGCGAGTCCAAGGTGACCACCAGCCGAGCGGACGCCTTCACAGAACCGCCTTCACAGCTGGGCCAGCACCCACTTGGCGACCTCGGGCGCATCGGGCGTCTCGACCAGCGACTGGGCGATGACCGGCAGGTCCCCGCGCATCCGGTGCGCGTCGGAGATCATCACGTCCATGTCCGCGCCCACGTACGGCGCAAGATCGATCTTGTTGATGACCAGCAGATCAGCGGTCGTCACCCCAGGCCCACCCTTGCGCGGCACCTTGTCCCCGCCGGCCACGTCCACGACGAAGATCTGCGCGTCGACCAACCCGCGCGAGAACACCGCGGTCAGGTTGTCGCCACCACTCTCGATGATCACGAGATCCAACGACGAGTACCGATGCTCCAACCGCTCCACCGCATCGAGGTTCGCGGTGATGTCATCTCGAATCGCGGTGTGCGGACAGCACCCGGTCTGCACCGCCTCGATGCGCGACGGATCCAACACCCCGGCGCGACGCAGAAAGTCCGCGTCCTCAGTCGTGTAAATGTCGTTGGTGACAACCGCCAACTCCAACTGAGAACCCAAAGCGCGACACAAAGCAGCGGTCAAAGCGGTCTTGCCGCTACCAACCGGCCCGCCGATACCGATGCGCGGCGCGGTCCCGTGGTGATGATCATGCGGGTCGGGCCCGTGGTTAGCTCCCAAAGAGACGCACCCCTTCACGTCGATCATGTGCCTCGGCCAGAAGATCCAAGGCAGGCGAACCCAGCGCGGGCAGTTCCTTGCACGCCCGCGAAGCAACGTCCTCCACGTCCAGCGAAGCCACGATCGCGTTGACCCCGAACGGATCCAGCCCCAGCAACCGCACAGCCGCGGAGGCCGGCCCGCTGACAGCAAGATAAGCGCAGGTCAAAGCAGCTTCGTAAGGTTCGGCGACCAGCACGCCGATCACCAACGGCTGATGCGGATCGCGCGGCAACGACTCCAGCCGGGCAGAGGGCCAAGCCCGCCGAGCCGCACGCAACATGCCCCGCCCCTGCGCCCGCGAAGCAGCACGCTGAGCAGGCGAAGGCGTGCGGGCGTCCAGCTCCGCGTCCAGCATCGCCAGATCCTCACCGCGAGCCGCCGCGGCCGCGAACCCAGCGGCCAGCAGCCCGGCGCCGAGCAACCGCCCGTGCAGGAACGACCGCAGCGAAGGCTCGTCGACGACCAGCCCACGCGCGGCAGCCTCCTCCAGCCCACCGGAGTGCACGTGGCCTCCGCCGGGGAACCGGGAGTCGGCGAGGATCAGCGCGGTCAGCATCAGAACAGGAAGTACCGTTGCGCCATCGGCAGTTCCGCGACCGGCGAGGGCTCGACCAGTTCGCCGTCGATGTGCACGGCGAAGCTGTCCGGATCGACCTGGACGTCCGGCATCGCGTCGTTCAGCACCATGTCGGCCTTGGTCACCGACCGGGTCGACTCCACCGGCAACACCCGCCGCGAATACCTCTCGCCAATCCCGGCCTCGATCGCCGAAGGTGCAACGAAGAACACCGAGGAAGCCGCTCCAGCCGTCGCCCCGAACATCGGCCGCGCCCACACCGGCTGCGGCGTAGGAATGGAGGCGTTCGCGTCACCCATCGCGCCCCACGCGATGAACCCGCCCTTCACCACCACAGACGGCCGAACGCCGAAGAACTTGGGCTCCCACAGCACCAGGTCAGCCAGCTTTCCGACCTCGACCGACCCGACCTCGGACGCGATCCCGTGCGCCACCGCGGGGTTGATCGTGTACTTGGCGACGTACCGCTGCGCCCTCAGGTTGGCGTCCAGCGAACGACGCGACGACATCACGTGCGCGGTCTGCCAGGTCCGGATGATCACCTCGCCGACGCGGCCCATCGCCTGCGAGTCCGACGAGATCATCGAGATCGCGCCCATGTCGTGCAGCACGTCCTCGGCCGCGATCGTGGTCGGCCGGATGCGCGACTCCGCGAACGCCAGGTCCTCCGGCACGGACGGGTTGAGGTGGTGGCAGACCATCAGCATGTCGAGGTGTTCTTCGAGCGTGTTGACGGTGTGCGGGCGCGTCGGGTTGGTCGACGACGGCAGCACGTTCGGCAACGACACCACGCGGATGATGTCCGGCGCGTGCCCGCCACCGGCCCCTTCGGAGTGGTAGGCGTTGATCGACCGGCCCCCGATGGCGTCCACAGTGGACTCCAGGAACCCCGCCTCGTTCAACGTGTCCGTGTGGATCGCGACCTGCACACCGGACTCGTCCGCCACCCGCAGGCAGGCGTCGATCGCGGCGGGCGTCGTGCCCCAGTCCTCGTGCAGCTTGAACCCGCCGGCCCCGCCGACGAGCTGTTCGCGCAGGCCCTCTTCCGAGACCGTGTTCCCCTTGCCCAGCAACAGGACGTTGATCGGCATGTGGTCCATCGACGTCAGCATGCGGTCGAGGTACCAGGCGCCGGGCGTGACGGTGGTGGCCTTCGTGCCCTCCGCCGGGCCGGTGCCACCGCCGATCAACGTGGTCAGCCCGGACGCCAGCGCCTCGTCCACGATCTGCGGGCAGATGAAGTGGACGTGGCAGTCGATGCCGCCCGCGGTCAGGATCTTCCCGTTGCCGGACAGGATCTCCGTCGACGGACCGATGACCAGCGCCGGGTGGACGCCGTCCATGGTGTCCGGGTTGCCGGCCTTGCCGATCGCGACGATCCGGCCGTCCCGCACGCCGACGTCGGCCTTGACGACACCCCAGTGGTCGAGGATCACCGCACCCGTGATGACCAGGTCGGGAGCACCCTCGGCACGGGTCGCGACGCCCTGCCCCATCGACTCGCGGATCACCTTGCCACCGCCGAAGATCACCTCGTCGCCGGAACCGGCGCCGCGCGAACGGTCCTCGGTGACCTCGATGAACAGGTCGGTGTCGGCGAGCCGGATCCGGTCGCCGACCGTCGGTCCGAGCAGTTCGGCATAACGCTCGCGGTCGATCATCGCTGCAGCCCCCTGACGATCCTCAACCCTGCCAGCGGAACCAGCGTGACCTCGCGTTCGACGCCGGGCTCGAACCGCACGGCCGTGCCCGCCGGGATGTCCAGCCGGTAGCCGAACGCGGCCTCGCGGTCGAACGACAGCCCCGTGTTGACCGAGGCGAAGTGGAAGTGCGACCCGACCTGGACGGGCCGGTCGGCGACGTTCACGACGACCATCGTCACGCGCGGCCGTCCCGGGTTCAGCTCGACGGGCTCGGAGCCGACGATCACCTCACCCGGCGCCGGGCCTGCGGAAGGCGCGATCGGGTGGTGGACGGTGACGAGCTTGGTGCCGTCCGGGAAGGTCGCCTCGGCCTGCACCGAGTCGATCATCTCCGGCACCCCGCGCATGACCTGCTCCGGCGCGAGCACGGTCCGCCCGCTCTCCATGAGCTCGCTGACCGTGCGGCCGTCCCGCGCGCCTTCCAGCACGTGGTCGGTGATCAACGCGACGGCCTCGGGGTAGTTGAGCAGCACCCCGCGTTCGAGCCTCTTCCGCGCCACGTCGGCGGCGACGTGCACGAGGAGCTTGTCCCGTTCATGCGGCGTCAGATGCACCCGGCTGTTCTAACACGCGAAAGCGGGCTATCGCGGAGTGGAAACACGGCCGAAACACGACCGCGTGTCCACCGACCGGTTGACAGCCGGAGTCAGCGGTGCGGTCGTCCCGCCGGAGCACCTCGAAAACGCAGGATTTACCCCATGAACGCGATCCGAGTGAGGGGCCTCAAGAAGGCCTACAAGGGCCACCAGGCGGTGGCAGGGGTGGACCTCGACGTCGCACGGGGCGAGGTGTTCGCGGTCCTCGGCCCGAACGGCGCCGGCAAGACCACCAGCGTCGAGATCCTGGAGGGGCACCGCGACCGCGACGCCGGTGAGGTCAGCGTGCTGGGCGTCGACCCGGCCAAGGGCACCAGGGAATGGCGCTCCAAGCTCGGCATCGTCCTGCAGAGCGCGACGGACGCCGCGACCCTGACCGTCCGCGAGGCCGTCCACCACTACGCCAAGTACTACGGCGACCCGCGTGACCCGGACGAGGTCATCGACCTCGTCGGGCTCACCGAGAAGGCCAAGTCCCGCGGCGGCACGCTCTCCGGTGGCCAGCGGCGCCGGCTCGACGTCGCGCTCGGCATCATCGGCCGCCCCGAGCTGGTGTTCCTCGACGAGCCGACCACCGGCTTCGACCCCGAGGCGCGCCGCCAGTTCTGGAGCCTGATCAAGCTGCTGGCCGCCGAGGGCACCACGATCCTGCTGACCACGCACTACCTCGACGAGGCCGAGGCGCTCGCCGACCGCGTCGCCGTGCTCGCCGGCGGGAAGATCGTCGCCGAGGGCACGCCGCAGACGCTCGGTGGCCGTGCGCACGCCGACGCGACCGTGCGCTGGATGTCCGACCGGGGCTACACGGAGATCAAGACCTCCGAACCCACCAAGGCCATCGCCGAGCTGTCCCGCAACGGCGAACTGGCCGAACTCACCGTCACCCGCCCGTCGCTGGAAGACGTCTACCTGGAGCTGATCAAATGACCACCGCCGTCACGTCCAAAGCGGCTGTGCTTCCCGGAACCCTGTCGCTCGGTCTCTCGAGGGGTGCGACCGAGCTGCGGGAGTTCTTCCGGCAGAAGGAAAACCTCATCTTCACGGTGTCGCTGCCCGCGATCCTGATGCTGCTGCTCGGCACCGTCTACGTGCACGAGGTGGCGCAAGGCCAGATGTTCGCGGCCAGCATGATCGGCGCCGGCATCATCTCGACGTCGTTCGTCGGACTCGGCATGAGCGTCGTGGCCGACCGCGAGGACGGCACGCTCAAGCGCCTGCGCGGCACGCCGATGCCGTTCACGTCCTACTTCATCGGCAAGATCGTCCTGGTCTTCGTGTCGAGCCTGTTCGAGGCCGTGCTGCTGATGATCGTCGCCATGGTGCGGTTCGACGTCGAGCTGCCGTCGAGCGCCGAGAAGTGGTTCACGTTCGGCTGGGTGTTCGTGCTCGGCGTCATCTCGTGCTCGCTGATCGGCGTCGCGCTCAGCTCGATCGCCAAGTCCACCCGGAACGCGGCGGGCGTGCTGAACCTGCCCTACATCGTGCTGCAGTTCCTCTCCGGTGTTTTCATCAGCCAGGCGGTGCTGCCGGAGTCCCTGCGCGTGACGGGTTCGCTCTTCCCGCTCAAGTGGGTGTGCCAGGGTTTCCGCTCGGTGTTCGCACTGAACGACGGCTACGCGGTCATGGAGGCGGCGGGATCATGGGAGCTCGGGAAGATCGCGCTGGTGCTGGGAGCGTGGACCATCGGTGGACTGGTGCTCGTGAGCAGGACCTTCAAGTGGAGCAACACCGCCAGCTGATCACCTGGTACGTGCTCTTCGCGGTCACCCAGGTCACCGCGCTCGTGCTCATCCTGATCGACAACAACACCCTCGCCGACCGCCTGTCGGCGGCGGGGTTGTTGTGCTTGAACGGTCTGTGGTTCCTGCTCTACGGCAGGAGGCTGGTCGTCCGGGGGGAAGACGACTGGCACGGGTTCGTCTACGCGGCCGGTTCGCTCGCCACGTTCGCACCGGCGGTCTGGTTCAGCGGCAACGCCACCTTCGCCCTGTTCGGCCTGGTCCCGCAGATCTACATGGTGCTGCCGCTCGCGTGGGCGTTCATCCCGATGGTGCTGTTCGTGATGACACCGCAGATCCTCACCTGGGCCGCTGGTGCCGTCCCCGCACTGCCGTGGCCGGCCGCACTGTTGATCATCGGCTTCTCCCAGGCGTTCGGGTGGGCGATCAGCCGGATCGCGACGCAGAGCCAGCAGCGCGGTGAGCTGCTGCAACGCATCGAGGCGCTGACCATCGAGGCCGAGCGGGCCCGCTGGGCCGGCGAGATCCACGACACGCTGGCGCAGGGCTTCACGTCGATCATCACGCTGCTGCAGGGCGCCCAGCCGAACGTCGAACTGGCTCTGCAGACCGCGCGGGAGAACCTTCGCGAGGCACGGGCCCTGGTCGCCTCCAACTCACCGTCGCCTTTGGACGGTTCCTCGCTGGAGGACGCGTTGCGGCGGTTGGTGAACGGCGTGGAGCTGGAGTCCACCTTCCGGGTCATCGGCGATCCGGTGGGGCTGCAGACCTCGGCCGAGGTGGTGCTGCTGCGGACTGTTCAGGAGGCGCTGACCAACGTGGCGAGGCACTCCGGGGCGTCACGGGTCGACGTGGTGATGAGGTTCGACGAGGACAGCGTCTCGTTGGAGGTGCGCGACGACGGGCGCGGGTTCGGGGACGCGCCGGAAGGCTTCGGGCTGCGGGGCATGCGTGCGAGGCTGGAACAGGTGGGTGGAACGCTTTCCCTGTTCTCCGACGAGGGGGCGTCCGTGCTGGTGGAGGTACCGCTGTGATCAGGATTCTGCTGGTGGACGACCACCCGGTGGTGCGTCAGGGCCTGAAGGGCATGCTCGTCGCGGACGACCTGGAGGTCGTCGGCGACGCGGGTTCGGGCCAGGAGGGCATCGAGAAGGCCGCCCTGCTGAAGCCGGACGTCGTGCTGATGGACCTGCGAATGCCCGAAATGGACGGTGTGGCCGCGACCGCGAAGATCGTCGGAACCGGGCCGCGCGTTCTGGTCCTCACGACGTACGAGACGGATTCGGACATTCTGCGCGCGGTCGAGGCCGGTGCGTCCGGGTACCTGCTCAAGGACTCCACGACCGAGGACCTCATCGCGGCCATCCGGGCGGCCTCGCGCGGCGAGACCGTGCTGGCGCCGTCGATGGTCGCGAAGGTGGTCGGGCAGGTCCGCACGCCGCCCCTCTCGGCACGCGAGGCCGAGGTGTTGAAGCTGGTCGCGAAGGGCATGTCCAACGTCGAGATCGGCAGGACTCTGTTCATCTCCGAGGCGACTGTGAAGACTCATCTCCTGCGGGTGTTCAACAAACTGGGCGTCTCGGACCGCACCGCCGCGGTGACGACGGCGATGGATCGAGGCATGCTGCAGTGAGGCGCGGCCGGGCCGTGGTGAAGTGACCCAGGACACCCGGCTGTCACCTCCCGGCCACCGGCCTGCAACACTGTGAACTCCGGCAACGGCGCCGGTCAGGTCCCTGAAGCTCGTCAATCGCCCCGGAGGCGTGACCACATGACCCAGACCGCCGATCCGACCTCGTTGGTGCTTCCCGCCGAGCTCAAGCCGTCTGACGGCCGCTTCGGCTGTGGACCGTCCAAGGTGCGTCCCGAGGCCGTCGCGGCGCTCGCGTCCGAGGGTGCGGCACTGCTCGGCACGTCCCATCGGCAGAAGCCCGTCAAGAACCTCGTCGGCCGCGTCCGCTCCGGACTGCGCGACCTGTTCCAGCTGCCGGACGGCTACGAGGTCGTGCTCGGCAACGGTGGCACCACGGCGTTCTGGGACGCGGCGTCGTTCGGCCTGGTCCGCGAGACCGCGCAGCACTTCACCAACGGTGAGTTCTCCTCCAAGTTCGCGAAGGTCACGCAGACCGCGCCGTTCCTGAAGGACTCCCTGGTCACCAAGGCCGAGCCGGGCACCACGCCCGAGCTCTTCTACGCCGAGGGCGCCGACCTGGTCGGCTGGGCGCAGAACGAGACCTCGACCGGTGTCGCGATGCCCGTCACCCGCATCGAGGGCTCCGGCGACGCGCTGATCGCGATCGACGCGACGTCCGCGGCCGGTGGCCTGCCGGTCAAGGCCGAGGACTTCGACGTCTACTACTTCGCGCCGCAGAAGTCGTTCGCCTCGGACGGCGGCCTGTGGCTCGCGCTGATGTCGCCGGCCGCGCTCGCCCGCGTCGACGAGCTCAAGGACCGCTGGGTTCCCGAGTTCCTGTCGCTGCCGACCGCGCTCGACAACTCCACCAAGGACCAGACGTACAACACGCCGTCGGTCGCCACGCTCTTCCTGCTGGCGCACCAGATCGACTGGATCAACGGCAACGGCGGCCTCGACTGGTCCGTCGCACGCACCAAGGACTCCTCGGACCGCCTGTACACCTGGGCCGAGAAGACCGCGTACACCACGCCGTACGTCGAGAAGGCCGCTGACCGCTCGCAGGTCGTCGGCACGATCAACTTCAGCGACGACGTGGACGCGGCCGTGGTCGCGAAGGTGTTGCGCGCCAACGGCATCGTGGACGTCGAGCCGTACCGCAAGCTCGGCAAGAACCAGCTGCGCGTCGCGATGTTCCCGGCCATCGAGCCGAACGACGTCACGATCCTCACGCAGGCGATCGACTGGGTCGTCGGCCAGCTCTGACGTTCTTGAAGTAGCGGCCTGGGGTGCACCGATGAGTTCTCGGTGCACCCCAGGGCTTTTCAGGCAAGTGCTTCCGTGGGCGACTGACGTGCCGCCCGCACCGCGGGATAGACGCCGGCGATGGCGCCGATGAGGATCGCCGAGCCCACTCCCCCGAGCAGGGCCGGCCACGGCAGTGCCGCGGGCCATTGCTGACTGATCGAATATCCGGCCGTGACCGCGATTCCCACGATCACGCCGACCAGTCCGCCCAGGCCGGACAGCAACACCGACTCGGTGAGGAACTGCCACCGGATCTGCCGCCGGGTCGCCCCGAGCGCCCGCCGCAGACCGATCTCCCTGCGGCGTTCCAGCACCGAGATCACCATCGTGTTCGCCACGCCGACGCCACCCACCAACAACGCGACTCCGCCCAAGCCCAGGAACAGCGCGTTGTAGGAACTCTCGGCCAGCTGCTGCGCTTCGAGCGCCTCGGACGGCCGGGAAACCTTGACCTCGTTGGACTTCTGCGGGTTCAGCGTCGGACCGAGCAGGTTGCGGACGTTGTCGACCTGGTCAGGGGACGTGCGCACGTAGACCGTGTTCGCGTTGCCCTCGAAGCCGAACGCCTCCTTGGCCGCGTCCCAGCCGACCAGCGCGGACCTGTCGATCTCCGGCGCGAGCGGCAGCGGCCCGAGGATGCCGACCACGGTGAACCACTGCCCGTCGATCCACAGCTGCACACCGGGCTTGTCGATGCCCAGGCGCGAGGCCGCGGTGCCCCCGAGCACCACCGACTTCTCACCCGGCAACAGCCACCTGCCCTCGCGGACCTCGGCGCCCAGCACCTTCAGCAGGTCCTTCTCCGCCGCCTGCACCTGCAGGCCGAGCGTGTCGCTCGTCGGCACGAGGTCGTTCTTGCGGACGCTCGCGGACAGTTTGCCGGTGGCGCTGGCCGCCGACACCGCGCCGATCCGCTTGGCCATCGGCACCGCGGTCTCCGGCAGTTTCGCGTCCTGGCCGAAGAAGTCCTGGCCCGGCGCCGCGGTCAGGAGGTTGGTGCCCAGCTTGGACATCTTCTCCTTCAACGCCGCCGCACTGGAGGCCGGGATGCCGACGACCGCGACCACCGCGGCGATGCCGATCGCGATGCCCAGTGCGGAGAGCACCGCGCGGATCGGGCGGGTCCGCATGCCGAAGAACCCGAGGCGGAGGAGGTCGATCACACGATCACCCCGTCGCGGACCTCGACCCTGCGCGGAGCCCACGCCGCGATGTCCCGGTCGTGCGTGATCATCACGATCGTCGTGCCGTCGGAGTTGAGGCTCTCCAGCAACTCCAGCACACCCGCGCCGTTCTTCGTGTCCAGGTTTCCGGTCGGCTCGTCGGCCAGCAGGATTCCCGGCGTGTTCACCACGGCCCGCGCGATCGCGACCCGCTGACGTTCACCGCCGGACAGCTCGTGCGGCTTGTGCAGCGCGCGGTGGATCAGCCCCACTCTGTCCAAAGCGGACATCGCCATGGAGCGTCTCTTCGAACGCGGCACGCCGGCGTAGACGAGCCCGGAGGCCACGTTCTCGATCGCGGACAGCCCGTCGGTGAGGAAGAACTGCTGGAACACGAACCCGATCGTGCGTGCGCGCAGCGCCGACAAAGCGTTGTCCGACAAGGTGGAGATGTCGTTGCCGTCGATCTCGACCGTGCCCGTCGTGGGCTTGTCGAGCGTGCCCATCAGGTGCAGCAGCGTCGACTTGCCCGAGCCGGACGGTCCCACGATCGCGAGCATCTCGCCGCCCCCGACGGTCAGGGAGACGTCGCGCAACGCCTGCACACCACCGGGATACGTCCGGCTCGCGTGGTCGACGGTGATCACTCGGTGGTCACCACCTTCATGCCCTCGCGCAGGCCCTCGCCCTGCACCTCGACCTGGCCCTTGGCGAAGATGCCGACGGTGACCGGGATGGTCTTGCCGTCGTCGGTGACCACGCCGTAGCCGCCCTCGTTGAGCGCGAGCAGCGCGCCGATCGGGACCGCGAGCACGTTCTGCTTCTTCGTCACGGTGAACAGCGCGGTGACGCTGCCGGTGTCGATGCCTTCCGCGGCCTTGGGGTCGTCGACGGAGATCGTGAGCACGATCTTGGGCTTGGAGCCCTGGTTCGGGTCGCCCGTGGTGCGGCTGACGCCGGTGATCGTGCCCGTGGTGGGCTTGCCACCGGTGATCGACAGCTCGACCTTCTCGCCCTGCTTGGCGAGGCGCTGCTTGGACTGCTCCAGTTCGACGGTCACCGCGCGTTCGGTGCCGGTGACCTTCATCAGGTCGCCGCCGGCGGGTGCGCCGAGCTGGGCGTTCAACGAGGAGACGCGGATCGCTCCCGGCTGGACGATCACGTCACCGGCGCCGAGCTTTCCGGTCTGCTCCAGACCGTTGGCCTTCTGCCACTTCTTCAGCGCGGTGGCCGTGTAGTACGTGAACTTCTCGTCGGGGGCGCCGAAGTCCTTGAACCCCAGAGCGGCGAGGTTCTCCTCCACCACCTTGACGTCGGGTCCGTTCGACATGCCCGACTCGAGGTCGCGGTAGAGCGGCATCGAGCTGTAGAACAGCGGCACCGGTTTGGCGTCCGAGTGGAACACCGGTTTGCCCTGTTCGATGACATCGCCCTGCTTCGGCAGCCCGGTGACGGTGCCACTTTTCCGGCTGGCCAGAGCTCGTTCCGCGCCGTAGCCGAGCTGTCCGGTCACCGACTGCTGGTCCGCCAGGTTCGTCTTCTTGACTGCGGCGGTCTTCGCCGGGTCGTTCTGCAACGGCGCGGCGTTGGCCTGGTTGGACGCGATCCTGGTGAGCACCACGACCCCGCCGGTGCCGAGCACCACCGCCGCGACGAGCGTGGCGATGAGGATCTTCCTGTTCACCGCGCGCTTCATCCGGCGGGCCTCACAGCGACCATGCCCTCGCCCATGCCGCAGTCCTTCATGTCCTGCTTGACCTTGTCGTCGGACATGTCGGGCAGCTCCTGGACCTCCGCGGTGCCGCCACCGTCGAAGTTCGGGTCAGGCCAGTCGTAACCCTTGTCCCGCATGCACTTCGCGTCCTTGCGCATCTTGTCCTGCTGCTCAGGCGACGGCGGCTTGAGCTCGCCGCCGTTGGGGAGGTGCTTCTTGCAGGCCTCGTTGGCGGCGTTCATCTTCTCCATGTCCGGAGCGCCGCCCTCGCCGCCGCCGTCGGCGGGCATCGCCTCGATCATCACGCCGCCACTGCCGTCGTCCTTGGGGTCCGGCATGTTCACGCCGTTCTCCCGCATGCACTGGGCGAACTTGACCATGTCGCCCTTCTCGTCCTTCTGCGCGGCAGGCTGCTCTTTCGAGCCGCAGGCCGTGAGCGCCAGGAGCAGGCCCAGCAACACCGCGATGGTGGATTTCATGGGGACAGGTCTACGGAGGCGGCCATTCGGCGGCGTTAAGCGAAAGACCTTATCCGGCGCTTATGCCCGTTGCGCGGAAAATAGGTGTCATGCGTGTGCTGGTGGTCGAGGACGAACAACTGCTCGCGGACACGATCGCCGAGGGGTTGCGCAGGTTCTCGATGGCGGTCGACGTCTGTTACGACGGCGAAGCGGCGTTGGAGCGGGTAGGGGTGCACGCGTACGACGTCGTGGTGCTCGACCGCGATCTGCCCATCGTGCACGGTGACGACGTGTGCAAGGCGGTGCACGCGACCGGCGGCGAGGCACGGGTGCTGATGCTGACGGCGGCGGCCGAAGTGGACGATCGGGTGGCCGGGCTCGGGCTCGGTGCCGACGACTACCTGACCAAGCCGTTCGCGTTCGCCGAGCTCGTGGCCCGCGTGCAGGCGCTGGGTCGCCGGGCCCGTCCCGCCCTGCCGCCGGTGCTCGAACGGGCAGGCGTGACGCTGGACCTGCCGCGCCACCAGGCGTCGCGCGACGGGACGTTCCTGCCGCTGTCCCCCAAGGAGTTCGCCGTGCTGGAAGTGCTGATGCGGGCGGAGGGCAACGTGGTGAGTCCGGAAGAGCTGCTGGAGAAGGCCTGGGACGAGCACGCGGACCCGTTCACGAACGCCGTGCGGGTGGCGGTGATGACGCTGCGCCGCAAGCTGGGCGCGCCGCAGGTCATCCAGACCGTGCCCGGCGCCGGCTACCGGTTCGGCTCGTGACGCTGCGGACCAGGCTGACGGCCTGGTACGCCGGGGTGTTCCTGATCGCGGGCATCGCGCTGATCGCGCTCAACTACTGGCTGCTCGCCGACTGGGAGCCGTTGGCCGGCGGGATGTCGCTCCAGCGGGCTACGGAGGTGCCGACGGCGCCGATGGGCACCGTCTACCCGGGCTACGCGGCGGTCGAGGCCGCACAACTGCCGGCGGACACCCTGGTGGTCACCGCCGACCAGGTCAAAGCGGACACGATGAGCACGGTCCTGTGGCAATCGATCATCGCGCTGCTGGTGGCCGCCGTGATCGCCGTCTGGCTCGGCTGGGTGGTGGCCGGACGGGTGCTGGCGCCGTTGCACTCGATCACCTCGACCGCGCACCGACTCGAGGCGGAACGCCTGGACCAGCGCATCGAGCTGGACGGGCCGCCGGACGAGCTGAAAGAGCTCGCGGACACCTTCGACGGCATGCTCGACCGGCTCGCGTCGTCGTTCGACAGCCAGAAGCGGTTCGTCGCGAACGCCTCGCACGAGCTGCGCACGCCGCTGGCCGTGCAGCGGACGCTGATCGAGGTCGCGATGGCCGACCCCAACGTCACCGACGAGACCCGCAGGCTCGGCATGCACCTGCTCGACACCAACGAGCGCAGCGAGAAGCTCATCGACGGGCTGCTGTTGCTCGCTCGCAGTGATCGCGGGCTCGCCACGCGTGAGCTGGTGTGGCTGGACGAGGTGATCGACGACGAAATCGAGTCGTGCGCGGCGTTGGCTTCGGAGAAGAACGTCACGTTTGCGGTTCAGACTCGCAGGTATCTGGTGGACGGCGATCCGGTCCTACTTGCCCAACTCGTCGGCAACCTGTTGCGCAACGGCGTCCTCTACAACAAACCGGGCGGCTCCGTGTCCGTGCGGCTTGATCAAGAACTGATCGTCACCAACACCGGTCCCACCGTGCCTGCCCAGGCAGTACCCGGATTGTTCGAGCCCTTTCGGCGGCTCCGCGACCGCACCGGGACCGCCGGATCCGGCCTCGGCCTGTCGATCGTGCAGTCCGTCGCGAAGGCTCATCAGGGTTCGGCGAAGGCTCGCCCGAACGGGGGAGGCGGACTGGTGGTCCAGGTGAACCTTCCGGAAACGGGAGTGCGACAGGCCTCGTGAACTGGCAAGATCACGTAGAGATATCGGCGAGTCTCCCACGCAAGGACGGCTCGTTGTCCTAACGTTGTCTGCTGGCGAGGTGCGAATTCAGGGAGGCCACGATGCGAGCGCTGCGAGTCATCGGGCTCGACGAGGACGGCAAGTCCGTCATCCTCGAGGACCCCGAAAACCGCGGCGAGCGCTTCACGCTCCCCGCAGACGAGCGCCTTCGGGCTGCCCTGCGCGGTGATCTCGCGCGCCTCGGCCAGATGCAGATCGAATCGGGCGAGGCCCTCATGCGGCCTCGTGAGATCCAGGCCCGCATCCGCGCCGGCGAGTCGATCGAGCAGGTCGCCGCTGCCGCAGGCATGCCGACGCACCGCATCGAGCGCTTCGCCTACCCCGTTCTGCTGGAGCGTTCGCGCACGGCCGACCTGGCCCAGCGCGCGCACCCGGTCCGTGAGGACGGCCCGGACGTGCAGACGCTCGGCGAGGTCGTCGCGCACTCGTTCGGCCTGCGCGGCCACGACCTGTCCGACACCAAGTGGGACGCGTGGCGCGGCGACGACAACCGCTGGGTCGTGCAGCTGCAGTGGAAGACCGGTCGCTCGGAGAACCGCGCGCACTGGGCGTTCCACCCAGGTGCTCAGGGCGGCACGGTGACGGCACTGGACGACGCCGCCGTCGACCTGATGGACCCGAACCCGAACCGCACGCTGCGCACGGTGCGTCCGGTGACGCAGCTGGCACGGCAGGCCCTGGAGACGACCCCGGTCCTCCCCGCGGCCCCCGCGCCCGTTGCCGAGGAGCCCGCACCCGTGCCGGTTCCCGCGCAGGCGCCCGCCCCCGTGGCGGCACCTGTCGTGGCCGAGAAGCCGGCTCAGGAGAAGCTGCCTGAGCCGGAGCCCGCGCCTGCCCCGCCTCCGCCACCGGTGAAGACGGAGCAGGAGCCCGCGGCGGAGAAGCCGGTGCGCAAGGACCCTCCTCCGAAGCGGGGGAAGAAGAACCACCCCATCGTCCCTTCGTGGGAAGACGTTTTACTGGGCGTGCGGTCGAACCGCTGAGTGAGACGCTGACACCGTGGGACGTCGTGTCGCGCTGGCTGCCGGAGTGGGTGCACTCCTCGGGCTGGCCTGGTGGGGAATGTTCGAGCTCCTCGCTTCGGGTGCCGTCTGCTCGAAGGACGACTGGGGCTGTCTCGGCGCCTTCGTGATCGCCACTCCGGTGTTCGCGGTGGCCGGGGCGGTCGTGGGTGGGATCGCACTGCGTTCGTTGAGCGTGTCGCGGGCATGGCTGGTGGCCGTGCCCGCGACCCTCATGGCGGTGGTCGCGATGATCCTGCTGCTGGGGATGACCTTCCTGGCCTTCGCGGTGTTCGCCGCGCTGTACGCGTTGATCGCCGTGCTCACGAACCCTCCGCGCGGTGAAGGTGCTGTGGAGGGTTCGTGAAGGCCGGGCTCTTGCGAGCCTTGATCAGGTAGTTCTGGGCGCATGTTGTCGCGCACGGCTCTGGGGGCCGTTGTCGGAACGGTCGTCGGCGCCGGATTCCTGCTGACCCTGGACACGCTCACGAGGTACTGCAACGGCGGGCCTGGGCGTGCCGGCTGTGGTTCCGGTTTCCCGCTGACCGTCGGGCCCGTCTTCGCGTTCTGGATGGTGGTGGCCGGGGTGCTGGTCCACCTGGGGTTCCGGGTGACGCGGACGGAACGCGGCTGGTGGGTTGCAGGGGCCGGGAGCGGGTTGTGGCTCCTGCTGTTCGTGGGGGTCGTCTTCTTCAGGACCTTCCAGGTGGACATGTACCAGGAGGACGTCCACCGGTTCATGGCGACGATGTACGTGGTCGTTCCGTGCGTTGCTTACGGCGTCGCCGCGTTGGGCGTGGGTCGGGCGCGGCGGTGCTGAAACGGGCGCTGCTCGGAGCCTTTGTGGGAGCCGTCGCCGGGATCGCGGGGTATCTGACCTGGTGGTGGGTACTGCCGCCTCAGTGCGTGGACGCGGTCGGCCGGACCTGCGACAGGTGGTCGCTCTCGGGGCTGTTGGTCCTCCCCGTCTGCTGGGCCGCTGTAGCAAGCCCGGCCCACTACTGGACGCTCACCCTGCTGCGCCTTCCGCGGGCCTGGCGGGCGACATGGCTCGGGTGCATGTTCTGGCCGGTCGTCTGGATCGTGGGTCTGCACGTGGGGTGGACTCGCGACGAGGTCTCGATGATCTTCGTGCCGGTGGTGGCCTTCGCCGTCGCGGGCGCGGCGACCGGTCGGCGCGCGCAAACGTGACGTTCGCGGTGGCAGGAGGTGCCCGCCATGCCTTGGCTGGCGTGGTGACGCTGGTTACGGTGGGTGGCGTGACGGAGCAGAGCACCGCGGGCAAGACGGGCAGGACGGGACGCCGGCTGTTGTTCCGGGTCGTGCTGTCGATGGCCGTCGGTGCCGGGCTGGTGCTCGGGTGGACGTGGGCGTACGAGTCGGGCTTCCTCAAGTCGTGGCTCGACAGCACGTCGATGTCGGCGTTCCTGCTGCTCGTGCTGATCGGGTTGCCGCTCGCGCTCGTGTCGTCGCTGGTGCTGGCCGGGCCGATCCTGTGGGTCTTCGGGGTGCGGCCGGTGTGGCCGATCATCCTGCTCGGGCCGATCGTTCTGGGCATCGGGCTCTACTTCAAGGTGCACGAACCCGTCATCGGGTGGTTCGCCAACCGGCACCACGCCGAGGCGTTGCTGGCGGCCGTCGCCTACGGGCTGGTCGGCCTGTTCACCTTCAGGAAGTGACCGGTACCTGGTCCAGCAGGTTCAGGTCCCAGCCCTCGCGTTCGCACCAGTCCTCGGCGTCCTCGCGGGAGACGAGCATCGCGTGTCTCGGGCGCGGGCCGGCCAGGTGGTCCCAGCCGTCCGGAGCCAGGACGTAGTTCGATCCGTCGCGTGAGGCGATGAGCCGTCCGTGTGGAAACGCCATCGTCTGCTCGGTTCGCAGAAACCGCGTCATGGTGGTCATCGTGCCCTTGACCTCGACCTAAGTCGAGCCTGCACCCTCCGCTGGGGAGAAAAACCGGATGCTGAAGACGGGTCCGACTTCGTACTTTGGAGATGACCTGGAGGGGGCTCATCGCGTGAGCGATCAACGAAACTCGACAATCAGGACCTTGCGGAGGTTGTGGCCGTACGTGCGGCCGCACCGCGCACGGATGACTGTCGTGCTGTCGGCGACGATGCTCGCGATGCTGTGTGGTCTTGGCATCCCGCTGCTGACGCAGCGCATCGTCGATGGTCCGATTCAGAACAAGCAGACCGGTCCGCTGCCGTGGCTGATCCTGGGCGTGCTGGTGCTCGGGCTCGGCGAGGCGGCGCTGTTCTACATCCGGCGCAAGATCGTCGCCCGGCCGGCGGCCGAGGTCGAGGCGCGCATGCGGTTCGACCTGTACAAGCACCTTCAGCGGCTGCCGGTGGCGTTCCACGACCGGTGGCAGTCCGGTCAGCTGCTGTCGCGCGCGACGAACGACCTCACGACCGTGCGCCGGTTCGTCGCGTTCGCGGTCGTGTTCCTGATCGTCAACACCCTGGTCGTGCTGATCGGGCTGGGCATCATCGCGGCGCTCTCGCCGTGGCTGCTGGTCGTGTCGCTGTGCGGCTCGC
This sequence comes from Lentzea sp. NPDC020367, assembly GCF_044387305.1. Lineage (NCBI taxonomy): Bacteria > Bacillati > Actinomycetota > Actinomycetes > Pseudonocardiales > Pseudonocardiaceae > Lentzea > Lentzea sp. NPDC020367. Next base: position 290,906 of record NZ_JBIRVV010000003.1, read on the forward strand.
TGCCCTTGATCATCATCTCGTACTTCTTCGAGTCGAAGTTCAAGGTCGTCGCGCGGCGGGCGCAGGACCAGGCCGGCGACCTGACCACGACGGTCGAGGAGTCGGTGCTCGGCATCCGGGTGCTCAAGGCGTTCGGGCGCGGGCCTGAGCTCTCGAAGCGGTTCCTGGCGCAGGCGCGGGAGCTGCGGACGACCGAACTGAACAAGATCTCGATCCTGGCCTCGCTGTGGTCGGTCCTGATCGTGCTGCCGGAGCTGTCGATCGCGGGCATGCTCGGCGTCGGCGCCATCGGCATCGTGAACGGCTGGATGACGGTCGGCACGCTGGTCGCGGCGGTCGCGGTGAGCGCTTACCTGCGCTGGCCCATGGACTCCATCGGCTGGCTGCTCGCGGAGACGAACCAGGCCGCCTCGGCGCTGGAACGCTACTGGGAGGTCATCGACTCCCCCGTCACGATCACCAGCCCCGCCTCGCCCGCGCCGCTGCCCACGCCGCTGCGCGGGCACGTTCGTTTCGAGGGCGTGCGGTTCGCGTTCGAGGACGGCCGCGAGGTGCTGTCGGGCATCGATCTCGACCTGCGTCCCGGCGAGACGCTGGCGCTGGTCGGCGCGACGGGGTCGGGCAAGACGACGCTGACCGCGCTGGTGCCGCGGCTCGCGGACGTCACCGGTGGCCGGATCACGATCGACGGCACCGACGTGCGGGACCTCTCGCTGGAGGACCTGAGGACCGTCGTGGGCACCGCGTTCGAGGAGCCCGTGCTGTTCTCCGCGTCGGTCACCGAGAACGTGGGGCTGGGCCTGCCGAACGTCACAGAGGCCCAGGTCCGCGAGGCGTTGCGGGTGGCCAAGGCGGAGGAGTTCGTGGACGCGCTGCCGTGGGGTCTCGCGACCAGGATCGGCGAGCAGGGTCTGTCCCTGTCCGGAGGTCAGCGGCAACGACTGGCGCTGGCCCGCGCGGTCGTCGGCAAGCCGGCCGTGCTGGTGCTGGACGACCCGCTGTCGGCGTTGGACGTCCACACCGAGGCCGAGGTGGAGGGCGCGCTGCGCAGGGTGTTGCGCGACACCACGGCACTGGTCGTGGCGCACCGGTCGTCGACCGTGCAGCTCGCCGACCGCGTGGCGTTGCTGGTCGACGGCAAGATCGCCGCGATCGGTTCGCACCGGGAACTGCTGGACACCAACGACGAGTACCGGCGTCTGTTGTCCTCAATGGACGAAGACCTGATCGAAGAGGAGGTGGCGTCGTGAGTGAAGTGACTGTGACACAAGAAGAAGAATGGCGCGGCGTCGCCGCCGAGGAGATCGAGGAGATCACGCACTCGACGGGCCTGCGTCTGCAGGCCCGCTCGCGCAGGTTGCTGGGATCGTTGCTGCGCCCGCACATCGGGCTCACGTCGCTGGCGATCGCCGCGGTCGTCGGCGGCAACCTGGCGGCTCTCGCGGGTCCGCTGCTGATCGCCGCCGCGATCGACAGCGGCATCCCGGCCGCGACGGGCGGCAGTCCGTCGATCCTGGTGTGGTGCGTCGCCGGCTACACGGTCTCCGCCGTGCTGATGACGTTCCTGCGCTGGGCGTTCCTGCGGCTCTCCGGCCGCGTGGGACAGGACGTGCTGCTCGACCTGCGCGGCCGGATCTTCCGGCATTCGCAGAGCCTGTCGGTCGGGTTCCACGAGTCCTACACGTCCGGCAAGGTCATCTCCCGGCTGACCAGCGACGTGGACTCGTTGCAGGACCTCCTCGAAGAAGGCCTGGACAGCCTGTTCAACGCGGCGCTGTCGGTGACGGGCATCGCGGTCATCCTGCTCTACCTGGACGCCCCGCTGGCCCTGGTCGTGATCGCGGGCTTCGTGCCGATCTTCTTCATCTGGCGCTGGTTCCGCCGCCGCTCGATGGACGCCTACCGGGGCACGCGCGGCGCGATCGCCAAGATCATCGTCCAGTTCGTGGAGTCCATGAACGGCATCCGCGCGGTGCAGGCGTTCCGCCGCCAGCCCCGCAACGAGCAGATCATGACGGGCTTCAACGGCCAGTTCCGCGACGCGAACACCGACGCGCTGGGCGTGATGGCCACGTTCGTCTCGACGGTCCGCGGCATCGGCAACGTGTCGCTGGCGCTCGTCCTCGCCTGGGGTGCCTACCGAGTGGCGGGCGGCTCACTCGAGCTGGGCGTGCTGGCGGCGTTCATGCTGTACCTGCGCCGCTTCTACGACCCGTTCGACGAGCTGGCGATGTTCGCGAACTCGTACTCCTCGGCCACCGCCGCGCTGGAGAAGATCTCCGGCGTCCTGGAGGAGCGGCCGTCGGTGCCGGAACCGTCGTCACCGGTGGCCATCCCGCACGCGCGGGGCGCCGTCCGGTTCGCCGACGTGGAGTTCCAGTACCCCGGCACGTCCCGGCTGGTGCTGCCGCGCTTCACGCTCGACGTACCGGCCGGGCAGACCGTGGCACTGGTGGGCGCGACCGGCGCCGGCAAGACCACGGTGGCGAAGCTCGTGGGCCGTTTCTACGACCCGTCGTCCGGCTCGGTGCGGCTCGACGGCACCGACCTGCGGGAGATCGCGGACACGGACCTGCGCAAGGCCGTGGTGATGGTGACGCAGGAGAACTTCCTGTTCTCCGGCTCGGTCGCGGACAACATCGCCCTGGGCCGTCCGTCGGCGTCGCGGGCGGAGATCGAGGCCGCCGCGGCCGAGCTCGGAGCGCACGAGTTCATCGCGGCTCTCCCGGACGGCTACGACACGGACGTCCGCAAACGGGGCGGCCGGTTGTCGGCGGGACAGCGCCAAATGGTCGCTTTCGCACGTGCTTTCCTGGCCGACCCGGCGGTGCTGGTCCTCGATGAGGCAACATCATCCCTGGACGTACCCACCGAACGCGCCGTGCAGGCAGCTCTGGAGACAGTGCTGGCCGACCGGACCGCGTTCATCATCGCCCACCGCCTGTCGACGGTCCTGATCGCGGACCGCGTTCTGGTGCTGGATGGTGGCATTGTGGTGGAAGACGGCTCCCCCGCGGAGCTGATCGGTGAGCGGGGCCGGTTCGCGGCCCTGCACACGGCCTGGCGCGACTCGCTCGCCTAGGCCTGCAGGTCGCGTTCGCGCCAATGGGGATCTGGCGCGAACGCGACCTCACGACTCCAGCTCGGTCGTTCTCGATCGCAACCCGCGTCCGATAGGTTTCTGGCCGAAGGTCCAGACCGAGGAGGACGCAGTGGAGTTGCGAGTCCGGGACGGCCGCGCCGTGCTGGCCGGGGAAGACGACTCCGGTGAGCGCGAGGTCGACCCGCACAGCCTGCCCCTCGGCGCCGACCTCGCGGAGGCGCTGCACGAGTGGGCGAAGGTCGCCGACGCGGTGGTGCGCTCCGAGACGCCGGCCGACGGCGTGGCCAGTGCGCTGGTCGCGCGCAGGGGCAAGCAGCTCGCGGGCAGGATCGCGTCGGTCATGAACTCCCCCGTCAGCTACACCGACCCGGTCAGCGGCGAACTGGTCAGCGTCGACGCCCCCGAGGCGGCTGAAGCTCCGGTTCAGACGCTGGTCGAGGACGAACCCGAGCCGACGCCCTGGGGCACCGGGCTCACGGTCAGCGTCATCACGGCCGCGATCGTCACGGTGACCGTCGTGTCGCTGTCGCTCGGACTGGGCGAGACCAGCCGGTGGCTCGCGCTCGTCGCGAACGTGCTGGTGGTCGGCGGGCTGGCCCCGTCGGTCTGGCTCGGGCGCAAGGTGCCGGTGTGGCGCTGGGTCGCGTACGGCGTCGTGACCGGGGTGCTGGTCGCCTGGCTGGCCCTGATCCTGACGCTGCTCTAGAGCAGGGCGTAGAACGCCACCGCGCCCGCGGTGGCCACGTTCAGCGAGTCGACGCCGGACGACATCGGGATGCGCACGGCCAGATCCGCGGCGTCGATCGCCTCGTCGGTGAGGCCCGGCCCCTCCGAACCCAGCAGCACCGCCACGCGACGGCCGCGCAAACCCGCGTCTGCAAGATGCAGAGCGGATGGGCGCGGCGTCAGAGCGGCAACGGTATAACCCTTTTGCCGCAACATGTTCAGCGCCGCGGGCCACTCATCTGTGGTAGCGAACGGCACGCGCAGGACGTGGCCCATCGACACCCGCACGCTGCGCCGGTACAGCGGATCGCTGCAACCGGGGCCGAGCACGACGCCGTCGACGCCCAGCGCGGCGGCGTTGCGGAAGATCGAACCCAGGTTCTCGTGGTCGCCCACGCCCTCGAGCACGGCGAGGCGCTGGGACGTCGTCGCGAGCTCCTCGAACGACACCGCGGGAGCGCGATCCGCCGCCGCGAGTACACCCCGGTTCAAGTGGAAACCAACGGCGGACGCCATAACCTCTGCTGACGTCACGTAGGCGGGAACGTCCAGGTCAGAAAGGTCCAGCGCCTCGATCCGCCGCCGCACCCCGAGCAGCCCGCGCACCGGGTACGGCGACGCCAGCAGACGTTCCACCACCACGACACCCTCGGCGATGACGAGTCCTCGTCCGCCCGGCCGATCAGGCCTGCGGTCGGCCGTCGACAGGTCCCGGAAGTCGTCCAGCCGAGGGTCCGCCGGGTCGTTGATCTCGATCACCTTCGCCACGCCGGAAGTTTCGCATCCGGCCGGGGGTGGAACAGGCGAGGTAGTCCGGAGGGCGGAACCGCACACGTCCGACCAGGGGATGATCGCTGGTTGTTACCTCCATGTGACAGAGAGCACCGTTTTGGGCGATGTAAAGGGGGATTGCGCTGTGCGACTTTTGGCGTTCCGCCTGGCCCGCGCCCACCGGCGCCGAGCGAAGGGGTAGCGGCATGGGAAGTGAAGTGTCCAGCCGCACTTTCACCAGAGACGATCGCCAGCGCTATCGCGAGAAGATGCAGCGAAGTCTCGACGCATTGGCCACGATGCTGGCCGAAGACACGTTTTCCTTTCCCCGTCGGCAGATGGGGCTCGAGATCGAGTTGAACCTCGTCGACGACGCGATGCGGCCGGCGATGGCGAACTCGGAGGTGCTCGAGAAGATCGACGATCCCTCCTACACGCTGGAGCTGGGGCAGCAGAACCTGGAGATCAACGTCCCCCCGCGCGAGCTGGCCGGGGGTGAGATGCTTGGCCTGGAAGAGGAACTGCGCACGTCGCTCGACAACGCCGATTCGAAGGCCAACGACGCGGGTGCGAACCTCGCCATGATCGGCGTGCTGCCCACGTTGCGGGAGAGGCACTTCGACCGCAAGTGGCTCTCCGAGGCGCCGAGGTACGCCCTGCTCAACGACACCATCTTCAAGGCCCGCGGCGAGGAGATGGTGCTGCGCATGGAAGGCCCGGCGATGCCGGGCAAGAACCCGGAGAAGCTGGACACGTACGCGGAGTCGATCCTGCCGGAGGCCGCGTGCACGTCCGTGCAGCTGCACCTGCAGGTCGAGCCGATGCACTTCGCCGCGCACTGGAACGCCGCGCAGTGCCTCGCGGGCGTGCAAGTCGCCATCGCCGCGAATTCGGCTTTCCTGCTGGGCAAAGCGCTCTGGCACGAGACCCGGATCCCGTTGTTCGAGCAGGCCACCGACACCCGTCCGGACGAGCTGAAGAACCAGGGCGTCCGTCCGCGCGTGTGGTTCGGTGAACGCTGGATCACGTCGATCTTCGACCTGTTCGAGGAGAACGTGCGCTACTTCCCCAGCCTGCTGCCCGAAACCGACGACGAGGACCCGTTGGAGGTCCTGGAAGCCGGTGGCGCGCCTCGTCTTTCCGAGCTGCGCCTGCACAACGGCACGATCTGGCGCTGGAACCGCCCTGTCTACGACGTCGTCGACGGGGTGCCGCACCTGCGCGTCGAGAACCGGGTCCTGCCCGCGGGACCCACCGTGCTCGACACGATGGCCAACGCCGCCTTCTTCTACGGCGCCCAGCGCGCGCTCACCTCCCAGGAACGTCCACTGTGGACGCAGATGTCGTTCCAGGCGGCCGAGGAGAACCTCTACACCGGTGCCCGGCACGGCATGAACGCCCAGCTGTACTGGCCGGGCATCGGCTGGATCCCACCGGACGAGCTGGTGCTGCGCCGGCTGCTGCCGATGGCGCACGACGGCCTGCGCGACTGCGGTGTCTCCGACGAGGCCCGTGAGCGCTACCTCGGCGTGATCGAGCAGCGCTGCCTCGCGCGGCGCACGGGATCGTCGTGGCAGCGGGAAACCGTTGCGCTGCTGGAAGAGCGTGGCATGTCGAGGGACAGTGCCCTGTCCGGCATGCTCAAGCGGTACATGGAGCTGATGCACGCGGGCGAGCCCGTGCACACGTGGCACGTGGGTTAGGGCCGCAGTTTCTCGAGGAACTTCTCCCACACGGCCTTGGGCAGGCCGGCGTCAACGGCGCCGCCGGCCTCGTCCTCTGCCAGCACCGCCACCGACAGCTCCGGGGTGGCCCCGGCGAACCACGCGTGCCGTGTCCCCGTCGGCGTTCCTTCGCGGCAGGCCGTCCAGAGGTCGTTGCCGCACGCCGGGTCGTTCCTCAGCACTTCGTTGACCTTGTTCGCGATCTCCTTGCTGCGCAACGGATCCCGGTCGAACGCCGGCTGCGGTGTGTCCAGCGCCTGGTACAGCGTCGCACCGTGCACGTCGGTCACGTGCGTGACGAAGTGGGCGTCGCGGTGCGTGCCTTCCGCGGCGAACGTCGCGTACCCGGACGCGAGGTCGAGCGGCCGCAGTCCGCCGTCCGGTCCGTCGAGCAGCTTGGTCCGGGTGCCCTCGACGTCGGCGTACTCCGGCACCCCGGCCCGTTGCGCGACCCTGACCGCCCGTTCCGCGTCGCCCTGGTCCAGCGCCTTGCCCTCCTGCGCTGCCGCAGCGGCGCTGAACGGGAAGAACACCGGACCGGGCTGCTTCACCACACCGCCCGCGCGATCGACGGCAGCGTCCTCCCCCGGCGCGTACGCCCGCACGGCGCCTCTGGCGGGGTCGACGGCCACCAGTCCCGAACGACCGGACGCCTTCTCCCGGATCGCGGCATCGGCACCGGACTGCGCCCTCGCGTCGATCGTCGTCACCACGACGGCGCCGTCCCGGCGGAGCTTGTCCAGCGACAGCGACCCGCGCGTGGCGAGCTCTCTGGCGACCTGCCTGACCAGCGGTGTCTCGGGGTCGCCGGAACGCCAGAGCTCCGACGCGTCCGCGTACTGCAGCACCACGTACCTGGGCGGCGGTTCGTCGGACCGCTGCCACACCACGACGCCGGCGATCACCAGGACCAGCGCCCCCAGCACAGCCAGAACCCGCCTCATCGCATCCCCCAGCGTGAAACTCCCCCAGGGAATCGAATCTAGCGGCGGCGTCCAGCCTCAGAGCGTCAGCGGCGGCGCCCCGCCTTCAGTGGCGCGACGTCCGCGCCGTCGTGGGAGATCCGGCACTCGTCCGGCGTCACGGCCTCGACCGCCAGCGTCAGCTCGCCCTTCACACCCGTGTAGATCGACTCGCCGCGCGACGCCAGTGAGGCGTGCACGCGGTTCGAGTCGGTGAAGTCGCGCTCGTCCGTCACCCGCTTCTTGCCGGTCTCCTCGGGCCTGGTGGCGCTGCGGAGGTTGACCTCCAGCCACGCGGCCACCTCCGCCGGCGACGTCAGCACTTCCTCAGGGGTGCGTTCGAGCCGAACCTGGCGAGGGGAGGCGTGATCGAGCGAAGTGTGTTCCACATAGGCGTGCCAGTGGGTGTTGCGCATCGACCAGGTCTGTTCGACCGGCCAGTCCTCCTCGGTGGTCATGCCTCATATCTTCCACCCTTCACACGAGGAAACGTGAGAAGGTCGCGGACGTTGATCTCGTGATCCACCCGCACGGCCGATGCGAGCCGCCGATCGTGCGTGACCAGCAACAACGTGCCTTCGTAGTTTTCGAGCGCCTGTTCCAGCTGTTCGATGGCCGGCAGGTCGAGGTGATTCGTCGGTTCGTCGAGGACCAAACATGTGGTGCCACGAGCTTGCAACAAAGCCAATCCCGCGCGGGTGCGTTCACCCGGTGAGAGGTCCCGCGCCGGTCGCAGCACGGCGTCCGCGCCGAGCCGGAACTTCGCCAGCAACGTGCGCACCTCGACGTCCTGCAGCCCCGTCGCGCCGGCCACGATCCGCAACGCGCTCTCGTCGCTCGCGAACTCCGCCCGGAGCTGGTCGACCTCGCCGACGACGACACCGGGTCCGATGGAACGGTCTCCTTCGGACAGCGGGATGCGGCCGAGCAACGCGCCCAGCAACGTCGACTTGCCGGAGCCGTTCGGACCGGTGACGCGCCACCGCTCACCGGCGCCGATCGTGAGGTCGATCGGTCCGAGCGTCACGTCGCCGCGACTGACCACGGCGTGGCGCAGGGTGAACGCGACCGAACTCCCCCGCCCGGCCGACGGCAGCGTGAGCCGCAACTCCCAGGCCTCGCGCGGTTCCTCGACCTCGTCCAGCCTGGCCAGCTGACGGTCCACAACGGACGCTTTGGCGGTCAGGTTCTCCGCCGACTGCGTGCGACCGGCGCGCACGTTCTTGTCCGGCTCGTCCCTGCGCGCCTTGGCGCTGTTCGCCCGGTGCACGCCCTGCCGCGACCACTCCTTGACCTGCCTGCTGCGCTGCACCAGCGAGTCGCGCTTGGCCGAGTACGCCTCGTACTCCTCCTGCGCCCGACGGCCCGCGTTCGCCTTCTCCTCGACGTAGGCGTCCCACCCACCGCCGAACACAGCGATCTTGTGGGTGAACTCGTCCAGTTCGGCGATCGCGGTCGTGGTGCGCGCCAGGAACTCGCGGTCGTGGCTGACCAGCACGATCGCGCCCTGATACGCCCTGACGTGGGACTCCAGCAGATCGAGCCCGGCGGCGTCGAGGTCGTTCGTCGGCTCGTCGAGCAGCAGCACGTCGGCACGGGTGAGCAGGACCGCCGCCAGCCTGAGCCGCGCCTGCTGACCGCCCGACAACGCGTCGGGCTCCCGGCCGTCGAGCAGATCCGCCCGCAGGCCAAGACGTTCGCAGACGGCATCCGCGCGTTCGTCGAAGTCACCGGCACCGATGGCGGTCCAGTGGTCGAACGCGTCGGAGTACCGCTCACCGCCGCCGTCCGCGAGGGCTTCTGCCTCCCGTTGCAGCCACTGCTCGGCCTGCGCGACGCCGGTGCGCCGCGCGAGGTGGTCCCTGAGCGACTCTCCAGTTACGTGGAGGGTCTCCTGCGTCAGGTGCGCGACGGTCCCGGTGTTTGAGACAGATCCGGATTCCGGCAGCAGCTCACCGGCGAGCAGGCGGAGCAACGTGGACTTGCCGACGCCGTTGGGCGCGATCAGGCCGACGCGGTCACCAGGCGAAACATCGAAATCAACCTCCGAGATCACGGTCCTCGGACCGAACGACAGCGAAATGTTCCTGGCTGTCAGCACGGACACGCTTACGACGGTACGACCGCGCGCAACTGGTTAACTGGCCCTTGTTGCTAGTAAGTTGCAAATACCAAGAGATTGCAATTGGGGAGATGTCATGGCCCAGTACGTGCTGCCGGATCTCGACTACGACTACGGCGACCTCGAGCCGGCGATCATCGGCGAGATCAACGAGCTGCACCACGGCAAGCACCACGCCGCCTACGTGAAGGGCGCGAACGACACGCTGGAGCAGATCGAGGAGGCCCGCGACAAGGAGGCTTTCGGGGGCATCGTCGGCCTGGAGACCACGTTGGCGTTCCACCTCGCGGGCCACGCGCTGCACCAGGTGTGGTGGAAGAACCTCTCGCCCAACGGCGGCGACAAGCCCGTCGGCGAGCTCGCGGCCGCGATCGACGAGCACTTCGGCTCGTTCGACAAGTTCCGCGGCCAGCTCAACGCCGCCGCGTCCTCGATCCAGGGCTCCGGCTGGGGCATCCTCGCGTGGGAGCCGATCGGCCAGAAGCTGGTCACGCTGCAGCTCAAGGACCACCACTCGAACCTGTCGATCGCGACCACGCCGCTGCTCGCGTTCGACATCTGGGAGCACGCGTACTACCTGCAGTACCGCAACCTGAAGACCGACTACATCTCGGCGCTGTGGAACGTCGTCAACTGGGAGGACGTGTCCGCTCGCTTCGAGGCGGCGCGCGCCGGCCAGAACGGGCTGCAGCTGCCGTAGAGCTTCGGCGGTGGGTGCTCCGACAAGCTCCCCGCTGCTGAATACGACGAGGCCCCCGCCCTGCCCAGAGTGGGGGCCTCGTCCGTTCCCGAACTGACTGCCGCTCCCACCACGAAGCGACGAGACTTAGGTTAGCCTAACTTCGCTTCCTTGGGAACCCCGCGTCCCGGACGCATGCCGGGAAAACACCCGGAAGGGTGTGGAGATGACGAACGTGTTGCCGGACTAGGCGCCTTCCAGCCCCTGCTGCGCCCCGCGTGATCCGCGCCTCGCCGCCCGGCGTTGCCAGTAGAAGACTCCGTACCCGATGATCCCGAGCAGACCGCCGGACAGCGTCGTCCAGATCAGGGTGCTGTTCGAGCGGTCGACGAGCAGCACGACCAGGAATCCGAGGAACCACACCGCGGTGCCGCCGAGCACCACCGGCACCGGGTCGGCCAGTCGATGAGGCAGTGCGGGCGGGTGTGGGGCGGGGTCGCGTTCGGACACATCGGTAAGGAGAGCAGATGCTGGACGGGTTCTTCAAGATTTCCGAGCGCGGGTCGACCGTGGCGCGTGAACTGCGCGGCGGTGTCGTGACCTTCTTCACGATGGCCTACATCGTCGTGCTGAACCCGCTGATCATCGGCAGCTTCGCGCCGACGGGGCCCGGTTCGCACCCCGACGTGCTCGGCAACATCCTGCCGGTGGGGCAGGTCGCCGCGGTGACGGCGCTGGTCGCCGGCGTGATGACCATCCTCTTCGGACTGATCGCCAACTACCCGTTCGCGCTGGCCACGGGGCTGGGCATCAACTCGTTCGTCGCGGTGTCGGTGGCCGCCAAGGTCACGTGGCCCGAGGCGATGGGGCTCATCCTGGTCAACGGGCTCGTGGTGCTGCTGCTGGTCGTGACGGGCGTGCGGACCGCGGTGTTCAACGCCGTGCCGAACGAACTGAAGGCCGCGATCGCGGTCGGCATCGGTCTGTTCATCTGCTTCATCGGACTCGTGGACGCCGGGTTCGTGCGCCGGCTGCCGGACGCCGCCAACACCACCGTGCCGGTCGGGCTCGGCATCAACGGGTCGATCGCGAGCTGGCCGACGCTGGTGTTCGTGGTCGGGCTCGTGCTCACGGGTGTGCTGTTCGCGCGCCGGGTCAAGGGCGCGATCCTCATCGGCATCGTCGCGACGGCGATCTTCGCGATCATCCTCGAGGCCCTCGTCAAGGCCGGGCCGTCCGCGGGCGTCAACGCCAAGGGCTGGAACCTCGGTTACCCCGCGCTGCCCGACCAGGTCTTCGGCATCCCCGACCTCTCCCTGCTCGGCGAGGTGTCGTTCGGCGCGTGGACGCGGATTCCGGCGCTGGCCGCCGCGCTGATCGTCTTCACGCTGGTGCTGACCGACTTCTTCGACACCGTCGGCACCATGACCGGACTGGGCAAGGAAGCCGACCTGATCAAGGAGGACGGCCAGCTTCCCAACGTGAGCAAGGCGCTGTTCGTCGACGGCCTCGGTGCCGTGGCCGGTGGTGCCGCGTCCAGCTCGTCGAACACCGTCTACATCGAATCGGCGTCCGGCATCGCGGAGGGCGCGCGGACCGGGCTCGCGAACGTCGTGACCGGCGTGCTGTTCCTGCTCGCGATGTTCTTCACGCCGCTCTACGAAGTGGTCCCGATCGAGGCAGCGGCCCCAGCGCTGGTGATCGTCGGCGCGCTGATGATGATGCAGGTCCGCGAGATCGACTTCACCGACTTCACCATCGCCCTGCCCGCGTTCCTCACGATCGTCGTCATGCCGTTCACCTACTCGATCGCGAACGGCATCGGCGCGGGCTTCGTCAGCTACGTCCTGCTCAAGGCCCTGACGGGCAAGGCACGAGAAATCCACGCGCTGATGTGGATCGTGGCGGCCGCTTTCGTCGTCTACTTCTCGTTGGGACCGATCCAGGCCCTGCTGAGCTGACCTTTCGGCAGGAAACTATTTCGTGAGGTATGCTAACTACGTGGCGATCGATCAGCACGGACTGGCGAGCAGGCTGAGGCTTGCCGTCGTTCGTCTCAACCGCCGCCTGCGAGCGCAGCGCACCAACTCGTCGGTGTCGCTCACCCAGGTGTCAGCGCTGTCCACACTGCACAAGTGCGGTCCGCTGACCCCTGGCGAGCTCGCGGCCAAGGAAGGCGTGCAGCCGCCGTCGATGACGCGCGTGATCGCCGCCCTGGAGGAGTTCGGGTTCGCGACGCGCAGCCCGCACCCCACCGACGGCCGTCAAGCCATCGTCGAGCTCACGGGCGAAGGCTTGTCGTACCTGGAAGACGAGATCACGGCCCGCGAAGCGTGGCTGGACAGGCGGCTGGCCGAGCTGGACCCCGAGGAGCGGGAACTGCTCACCCGGGCCGCCGAAATCATCGACAGGATGGCGGGTCAGTAAGAACGTGTCGGGTTACGCGGGTGGTGGAGCAGACAGTTCGCCACCTCGTCGTACCGGAATGTTCGGATCCTTAAGCATATACAACTATCGCCTCTACGCCTCCGGTCAGATCATCTCGCTGGTCGGCGTCTGGATGCAGCGGGTCGCCCAGGACTGGCTGGTCCTGGAGCTCTCGAACGGCTCCCCCGTCGCACTCGGCTTCGCCGCCTCGCTCCAGTTCCTCCCGGTCCTGCTGCTGTCCATGTGGGGTGGCGTCCTCGCCGACCGCATGGACAAGCGCAAGCTCCTGCTGTGGCTCGAGTCCGCGCTGGGCATCTGCGCCCTGGCGCTGGGCATCCTCGACGTCACCGGCGTCGTCGAGCTCTGGCACGTCTACCTGCTCTGCCTGCTGCTGGGCGCCTTCTCGGCGGTGGAAACGCCGGTGCGCCAGTCGTTCGTGGTCGAGATGGTCGGCCGCGACCAGCTGACCAACGCCGTCGCGATCAACTCGATGATGTTCAACCTGGCCCGCATCATCGGCCCTGCCATCGCCGGCCTGACGATCGTGGCGATCGGCACCGGCTGGGTCTTCCTGGCCAACGCCATCAGCTTCGTGGGCGTGGTCGGCGGCATCTGGCTGATGCGCACGTCCCAGCTGCTGCGCTCCGAGCCGCTGCCGCGCGAAAAGGGCCAGCTCCTCTCGGGCCTGCGCTACGTCAGAAGCCGCCCTGACCTGCTGACGGTCATGGTGCTCGTCTTCTTCATCGCCACGTTCGGCATGAACTTCTACATGACGCTCGCGATCGTGGCCCGCAACGTCTTCGGCGGCGACGCCGACGCCTACGGACTCCTGTCGACGTTGATCGCCGTCGGCACGCTCGCGGGTGCGACGCTGGCAGCCAAGCGAAAAACGCCGAAAATGAGCGTGTTCATCGGCTCCGGCGTGATCTTCGGACTGCTGGAGATCGTCTCCGGGATGATGCCGACGATGCTCCTGACCGGTCTGATGATGATCCCGGTCGGCGTCGCGATGATGACCTTCAACACGACCGCCAACGCCACCGTCCAACTGGCCGTGGAACCCGAGATGCGCGGCCGCGTGATGGGCATCTACATGCTGGTGTTCCTCGGCGGAAACCCCGTCGGCGGTCCGCTGATGGGCTGGCTCGGCGAGATCAACGGCCGGGCACCGATCATCATCGGCGGTGCCGTGTCGATGCTGGTGACGATCACCGCGTGGATCGTCCTGGTCAGGCGCGGCGACATCGGGAAGCCGAGGCTGCGACGGCGGCGGCAGGCCCCCGCGGAGGCACTGCCGGAGCCGGCAGAGGTAGCGAGCTAGGCGAACTCGGTGGACGGTTCGGTGGCGTAGTTCTTCCAGATCGGCGTCATGGTCTCGCGCGTCATCGGTTGCCCCGACTCGACCATGGCCTTGAGGTCGCGGAAGTACTGCACGTACAGGTCCGGCGTGAAGGTGGTCAGCATGACCGCAGGGTCGTCTCCGGGGTTGGCAAAGGTGTGCGGCGCACCCGGCGGGACGGTGACCCACGTGCCGGCACCGACCTCGTGGTCGTCCTGCCCGATGGTGAACCGCACGGTGCCCGAGAGCACGTAGAAGCCTTCGTCGTGCTGCGCGTGCCGGTGCTGCGGAGGACCGGGCGTGTGCGGGGGAATGACGACCTCACCGATGCCCAGGCGGCGGTGGGTGTTGCTGCCGTCTTCGAGGATCCGGATCTGCGACGGACCGCTGGCGATGAGCTCGCCCTCGCCGGGCCGGACGATCGACACCTCAGTCATGTGGAAGCCTCCCGATGTGATTGCAGCTTGTGCAATCACCGTACAGCAGTGACTGCACATTGTGCAGTCGCTAGGCTTCGGCGCATGCCGCGATGGAAACCGGACGCGCCCGAGCGCCTGCAGACCGCCGCGTTGGAACTCTTCGACCACCAGGGGTTCGAGCGCACGACGGTCGCCGAGATCGTCCAGCGGGCGGAGCTCACCCAGCGCACGTTCTTCAACCACTTCGCCGACAAGCGCGAGGTGCTGTTCCGGCTGAGCTCACAGCTCCAGCAGGAGATCGTCGGCGAGATCGAGGCAGGCGACGACTCCCTGCCGCCGCTCGACGCCGTCGTGCGCGCGCTGGAAGTCGTTGGCGACAGGATGTTCGAGGACCGCCGTGCCCTGATGGCACGCCGTTACGCCATTGTCGCCGCCAACCCGGAGTTGCAGGAGCGCGAACTCTCCAAGAACGCCGCGCTCACCGAGGCCATCGCGGCCGTGCTGCAAGCACGGTGCGGTGACGCTGAAACGGCATTCCTCGCCGCCGGTGCCGCCATGCTCGCGCAGCAGGTGGCGTTCCGGAACTGGTGCCGGCCGGGCGAGACCCGGACCTTGCACGACCTGCTGCAGGAAGCCTTGCGCTCCCTGCGCACGACCGTCGAACCGGCCTGACCCGGCGACTCAGCCCAGCAGGGTCGCAGCCCTCGGATCGGTGATCAGCGCGGCGAACGTGTGCCGATCCGCCCACCGCTGCGTGACCCAGGCCAACGCCCGTGCGAGCCCCTCAGGCGTGTCGGAGGCGTGCGGAACGTCGTCGGCCATCCACCACTCGACCCGTTGCCCGTCGACCTGCAGTTCGTCGTGCACGACGACAACACCGTCGGGCAGCGCGACCTCCAGCAGTTCGCACGCCATCCGAACGGCACCGAGGTCGCGCCACTGGACGATCTCGCCGACGTGGTCGGGCGAACCCTCGAACTCCTCGGAGGCCAGCGCCAGGTCCAGCAGGTCGGCCAGCTCCTCGGAGCCGTCGGCCAGCAGCACGCGGGAAGCCGGCACCACCCCGAGCAACCACGGGTGGTCCAGCACCACGACGTCCTCGGCGGCGGCCACCTCCCCGGAGAGCACCCGAACCTGCTCAGGCGGAGCGAAGTCCCCCTCGGGCAGAGCCCCGTAGGCGCGCAACACCACGGCATCCGCGATCGCACGGTCCGCGTCCCCGAGCCGTTCCAGCACGAACTCGGCATCGTCGTCGTCCCAGATCTCCAGCGACGACCGGACGCCGACGGCCCGCAGCACGTGCTCGGGCAGTTCGAGATCCGGCACGGCGTCGAAGAGCCCGTCCAGCAACGAGGCGTCCGGCAGCCGGAACGACCGCGGCGACTTGCCGGCCAGCAGCGCGTGCCGGGCGATCCACCAGCCCGTGTAGCCGTCGGGCTCGGTCACCGCGCGCCAGGTCACCGGGTCGGAGGCCAGCAACCGCAGTGCGGCGGGCCAGTCCGCTACGAGGTCCAGGTCCCGGACGGCCACGACGCGACTGGGCTCGTCCGGCACGGACGCCCACCACGCGGACTCGTCGGCGAGGTCGTGATCCGGTCCGGAGGGCTCGTCGTCGACGACCACCGAGAACCCGTCCACCACACCGGCGGCGACCAGCGCGGAACGCGGGTAGGTCTCGGCGATCTCCTTGGACAGCAACGGAAACGCGTCCGCCTCGACCACGCCGACCAACGGCGAGTCCGGCAGCAGCAACTCGTCCGCGCGATGCCACTCACCGGCGCCGTCCGGCAGGGCCAGCGACCCCAGCCAGGGCTCCTCCCCTGCCCGCAGACCGGCGCGGTCCACGAGGCGCAGCACGGTCTCGACCAGGTCCAGCCCGTCGAGACCGGCCTCGGCGTCTTCCAGCGACCGCGCCACGTTCTCACGCAGTGAGGGATCCGCGAGCAGTTCGGCGGCACCGGCCTCTACCGCGCCCAGCCGCACCAGCAACGGGTGCACGGCGTCCGGGTGCACGACCCGCAGACCGGGCAACGGTTCGTCGGCGATCAACGTGGTCCGCGGCCCCGTCACCACGCGGCCGTCGGCCAGCGGCACGGGCAGCGACGCCAACGCCTCGCGGACGTCCGGATCCACCTCGGCGAGAGGCGCGAAGGCCGCGTAGACGTCACGCCACCAGCCGGGATCACCGGAGACGCCCGCCAGAGCCGCGACGACCTCGGCGGTGGTCACGCGCGGAACTTCCAGCGCTGCCAGGGCTTTGGCGTGCACCGGGGCGGACAGTTCGGCGTCCAGCAGCCCGGGCAGAGCGTCCTCGACCAGGTCGACGAGCTCCTCGGAACCGACGTCCAGGACGCGAGCGCGTGAGGGCTCGATCCACTCGCCGGAAGCCAGCGGCAGCCAGGCGGAGGCGCGCAACGAGCGCACCACGGCCGTCCGCAGCCGATCGTCCACTTCGGACAGAGGGAAGCCCGGCAACGGCACGAGAGCGGTCCGCTCGATCGCCGGCACCCGCGCCACCAGGGCCGGATAGGCAGCGGCGGCGGCGTCCAGCACCGACCACGCGGCCGGGCCCGGCAGGATCCGGCGGCGCGAGGGCTCGACCGGCAAGGTCGCGATCAGGCGGGCGGGCAACGACAGGCGCTCGTCGGTCGGCGTCGGCGCGTGCAGCACGTCCTCGCCCAGCTCCGAATCGAGCGGGTACGCCCACGACACGGTCCACTGAGGACGGTGCTCGACGCCCTGGACGAGTTCCGCGGGCAGTTCGCCGACGGTGCGCTCCACCAGCCAGCGCGACGTGCCGACGGTGACCACACCGTCCTCGGTGACGAAGCGTTCCCACGACTGGGAGCCGACCTCGATGCGACGCAGACCCGGCAACGCCAGCAGCAGGTCCGGCACCTCCGCGGCCAGGTCGTCCAGCGACAGGTCGACCTTCAGCGGCAGGCGGACCTCGGTCGCGAACCCGTCCGGCACGTCCTCCACGACCGGCCAGACCAGTCGCAGCACCGGCACGTCGCCGCCGCGTTCGGAGGCCAGGTCCGGCACCTCGGCACGGGTCCGCGCCAGGGAGAACTCGACGCCACCCGTCGTGGAGACCACGCGCGGTGCGTCGGACACGGCCAGCACGGCCGCGAAGCCGACGCCGAACTGACCGACGCCGGACTCCTTCGAGGAGGCCCGCAGCGAGGCCAGAGCGGCCACACCGGCCTCGGTCAGCGGCGCACCGGTGTTCGCCGCGCGCAGCTCGCCATCAACGAGAGTGATCCGCAACACACCCGGCTCGGAACCGGCCGCGTCGGCCGCGTTCTGGGCGAGTTCGACGAGCAAACGGTCCCGGTAGCCACCGATGCGGAGGTCTTCCTCGGCGTTCGCGTCTTCACGGAAGCGGGTGGGCGAACCACGCCACGCGGCCAGGACCGAGGTGCGCAGGACCTCGGTGCCGAACGGGTCGGTCACTCCGAGACGTCCAGAACGTCCAGCTGCGCGTCGTCGTAGACCAGGTCGGCGACCGGCACCATCGGGCTGATGTCGACCTCGACCTGCGAGTGCGCGCCGCAGCCGTACTCGACGTGCACGACGTGGCCGTCCGCCGGAGCGATCTCGTTGGCGCAGACGCCGAACGCGGCACCGAACGCACCGGCCACGCGGGTGTAGAAACCGCAGGTCCCGCAGTGCGCGGGGGCGCTGCGGGCCATGTCGGAGCGCGGGCCGAAGTCGGAGGCCGCCCAGCGGTCGGCAGCGTCGATGCGGCCTTCGCGGGACAGGACGCGGGTACGGCCGAGGCCGATCTCCAGCGCCACCTCCTCGATGGCCGGGTCGTCGGACTGCACGTACGCCTCGATCAGGCGCGGGTCGTCCTCGCGGGGCGGCATCAGGTCGCCCACGCCCAGGTCACCGGCACGGACCCGTTCGCTCCACGGCACCCACTCCGGGGCCACCAGGGCGTCCTGGCCGGGCAGCAGCACGACCTCGCTGACCGAGACGGGCGTGCCCTCGCCGGCGTGGGCGACGGTCACCGCCCAGCTCCAGCCGCGATAGCCCGCGTGCTCGGCCTCGAACAGATGGGTGACGGAGTACTCGTCCTCGTCCTGCACCCCGACGTGAGCGCCGACGCGTTCCACCCCGGCCTCTTCCTGCGCAGCTGCGCGGGCGAGATCAACGGCGTCGAGGAGCATCTCAGTCGCGGTCACGTGGTGAATTGTGCCGCAGGTCTTCGCCGGGACGAAAACTCGTGCCACCCTCCGTTGGGTGCGCTCACCCATCTGGCTGGTCCTCGTCGCGGTGCTGGCCGCCTGCTCGACTCCGCAGGAGACGAAACCGCAGGTAGAAGTCCTGCAGAAGATTCCGCACGACACGTCGGCGTTCACCCAGGGGTTGGAACTGGTCGACGGCGTCCTCTACGAGGGCACCGGGCTCGAGGGCGAGTCGACGATGCGCGCGCTCGATCCGTCGACCGGCAACGTCCAGAAGAAGGTCGATCTGCCGCCCGACTACTTCGGCGAGGGCATCACCGTCGTCGGCGACACCATCTGGCAGATCACGTGGCAGAACGGCGTCGCGATCGAACGGGACCGCAAGACCCTGAACGAGCTCCGCCGCGTGAGCTACGAGGGCGAGGGCTGGGGCATCTGCGACGACGGCAAGCAGCTGATCATGAGCGACGGCACCGCGAAGCTGACCTTCCGCGACCCGAAGTCGTTCAAGGAGAACGGAAGCGTGCAGGTCACGCGGGCGGGCCAGCCCCTCACCCAGCTCAACGAACTGGAGTGCGTCGGCGGCAAGGTCTGGTCGAACGTGTGGAAGACCGACGAGATCGTGCGCATCGATCCGGCCAACGGACAGGTGACGAACACCTACGACCTGTCCTCGCTCAAGCCGGCGGGCGACGTGGACGTCCTCAACGGCATCGCGCACGTCCCCGGAACCGACGAGTTCCTGGTCACAGGCAAGAACTGGCCGACCATCTTCCGAGTGAGGTTCAACGGGATGGGGCAGGATTGAGGGTGTGACGGACGACCGCGGGCGGAGTGACGGACCGGCTCCGAAGCGCTACCCGTGGCAGGACGACGAGTACCGGCCGCGGGAGCGTCGAGGGCCCGCGTCCGAGCACGGTTTCCACGCCCCGCCCCGCCGTCCCCAGAACACCCGTCCGCTGCCCAACTCCGACCAGCAGACGACTCCGACGCCCAAGCCGCCGCGCAAGCTCACGGTGACGCGGGTGGCGTGGTTCCGCGGCAAGCAGATCTCGCAGCAGGCGCTCGCGGCGTTCCGGCGCGCGGCGCGTGCCGACGGTGCCGGCCAGTCCGGCATGACGTCGGTCACTTACGCGGTGATGATGAACTACGCCGCCGACGCCGCGATGGCCGTCGCGCTGGCGAACACCCTGTTCTTCTCGGCCGCGTCCGCCGAGTCCAAGACCAAGGTCGCGCTCTACCTGCTGATCACGGTCGCGCCGTTCGCGTTGATCGCGCCGGTCATCGGCCCGCTGCTGGACAAGATCCAACGCGGCCGGCGGCTCGCGCTGGCGGCGTCGTGCGTGCTGCGGATCGTGCTGTCGGTCGTGATGGCGCTGAACTTCGACAACTGGCTGCTGTACCCGGCCGCGCTGGGCAGCATGGTACTGAGCAAGTCGTTCACCGTGCTCAAGTCCGCGATCACACCGCGCGTGCTGCCGCCGGAGATCACGCTGTCCAAGACCAACGCCCGCATGACGATCTTCGGTCTCGCGGCGGGCGGCGTGTTCGGTGCGTTCGCCGCTGGCTTCGCGAACGTGTTCGGCTCGCCGGGCGCGTTGTGGTTCACCGCGGTGCTGTGCCTGGTGAACGCGTGGCTGTGCATGAAGATCCCGTCGTGGGTCGAGGTGACCGAGGGCGAGGTCCCGGCGACGCTCACCCCGAAGCCCGCCAGGCAGCGCGTCTCGCGGCACGTCGTGGTCTCGTTGTGGGGCAACGGTTCCATCCGCGTCCTGACCGGCTTCCTGACGCTGTTCGCGGCGTTCGTGATCCGCGAGCAGACCGAGGGCGACGCGGTGCGGCAGTTGCTCCTGCTCGGTGTGATCGCCGGTGCGGCGGGTGTCGGCAGCTTCCTCGGCAACGCGATCGGCGCGCGCCAGCACTTCTCCAAGCCGGACGAGGTGATCCTCGCCTGCGTCGGCACGGCGCTGGCGGCCACGATCGTCGCCGCCGCGCTGCCGGGCCTGGTCACGGCCGCCGTCGTCGGGCTGCTGGGTGCCACGGCGTCGTCGCTGGCGAAGGTCGGCCTCGACGCGGTGATCCAGGACGACCTGCCGGAGGAGTCGCGCGCGTCGGCGTTCGGCCGCTCCGAGACGATCCTGCAGCTCGCGTGGGTCTTCGGCGGCGCGCTCGGCGTGCTGCTGCCCGCGACGTTCTGGATCGGCTTCCTCGTGCTCGCCGTGCTGCTCGCGCTGGGCCTCACGCAGACGTGGATGTACCGCAACGGCACGTCGTTGCAGAGCCTGGTCCGCAGGCCGGCCCCGGCGACCCCGTAGGCTGCCTGACGTGCGTCGACTTGCTTCTGTAATGGCCGCCAGCGTTCTCGTGCTGTCCGGATGTTCGCTCCAGCAGCACGACCCCGAGGTCACGTTCTACGCGAACGGCAAGACCATCCGCATGGAGCCGACGATCTACTGCGACGTCGAGGGCTCCAACTGCGCCGAGAAGAACGCGCCCGGCACGCTGAAGGTGCCGGCGGGCAAGGTCGTGCAGATCTCCGTGGACGGGCGGCTCGCGGACGGCCTCTGGGAGGTCGTGTGCGTGTTCGAGAACGCCGCGAAGGTCCAGGAGGGCTGCTCCTCGCCGTTGCTCGGCAAGGGCGACGACTACACGTACACGCTGGCCGTGCCGAACGACTCCGACCAGCTGCTGCGCATCGAGGTGCACGAGGCGGCCGGCGCGGTGCTGGAGACCGGCCAGCCGCTCATGCGCGGCTCGTGGGTCGTCGACGTCACCCGTTGATCACCGCCTGCCGAACGCCTCCCACCACTCGCTGGGGGCGATCCGCAGGGCCGAGTCCATCAGGGCCTTGCCGGTGTCGGTGACCACCGACGCCTGCATGGTCTGGATGAAGCGCTCCATCTTGGTGATGCCCGCGGCCTGGTACTCCCTGGCCTGCAACAACAACTCCAGCTTGTCCGCGTCACGCGAGCAGCGCGCCTCTGGCGTGTGGTCGAAGCCCTTGGCGGACTCGTGTTCGGCCACCAGCGCCTCGATGTGCGCGGCCAGCGGCGCGGGCAGGTGCTGGACCTGGTCCCGCGCGACCTGCTCCGGCGGCATCTTCACGTCGAGGTAGAGCTTGCCGACGTACGGGATGTCACCGATGCGTGCCTCGGGCACGTCGTGGAAGAGGCCCAAAGTCGCCGCCCTGTCAGGATTCGCGCCCTCCTGCACGGCGATCGCGTACGCCAGAACGCCCACCCGGAACGAGTGGGCGGCCACCGACTCGGGGTTCTGCACCCCGGCGAAGAGCCACCCCGCTCTGGGCAGGCGTTTGAGCTGGCCGACCTCGTAGACGAACTCGACGATCCTGTCAGCGTCAGACATGACGCTGATCCTTTTACGGATCGAGGTCCCGCGCCACCACGCGGACGGCCTCGGCGACGAGCTTCATGGTCTTCTTGTCGGACGGGTAGCGGCCGCGGCGCAGGTCAGGCTGGACCTTGTTCTCGAGGAGCCTGATCACTTCCTCGATCAGACCGTGCAGCTCCTCGGCGGGACGGCGGCGCGCCTCCGCGACGGACGGCGCCGGGTCGACCAGGCGCACGGACAGCGCCTGCGGACCGCGGCGGCCTTCGGCCATGCCGAACTCGATGCGCTGGCCGGCCTTGAGGCCTTCGACACCGGCAGGCAGAGCGGCTTTGCGGACGTAGACGTCCTCGCCACCGTCCTGGGTGACGAATCCGAAGCCCTTCTCCGTGTCGTACCACTTGACCTTGCCGGTCGGCACCGCGCTCACCATTCCCTTGTCTGCATGACGAACGCGCCCCAGGCGTACCCAGGACGCGTTCCACCAGAGTAGCCAGAAGACCTTGAGGAAGGCACCTCCGTTAGCGCGACTACCCTGCACCTATGACCGTTCCGAAGTTGATGCCGCTGGCCATCGGCCTGTTCGCCGTGGGCGTACTGGCGATCATCGCGGTCTTCGTGCTCTTCGCCCTGGGCCACAGCGACCTGCCCGCGTGGCTGAACTTCGCCGGCACCTACCTGCCCGCGATCGGCCTCGGCCTCGGGATCGTCGCGGTGATCAGGAAATCACGCCAGAAGAAGTCCTGAGCCACTCCGGGAACTCCCGCAGGTCCTCCAGCACGACCGCCGCGCCCGCCTCGGTCAGTTCCGCACGCGAGCACGGTCCCGTGACGACGCCGACGCCCAGCGCGCCGGCGGCCCTGGCACCGTTCATGTCGCCGATGTGGTCACCGACGTAGACGGCGGCGCCGTGCAGCTTGAGCGACTCGGCCTTGCCCGTCGACCACAGCTCGCCGTAGAGGTGGTCGACCTCCCAGCCCATGGCTTCCAGGTGCAGCGCGGCGTTCTTGCGGTACTTGCCGGTGACGACCATGGTCCGGCCGCCCAGTTCGCGGACGCAGGCGAGGGCTTCGGCAGCGCCGGGCAGCGCGACCGTGCCGGGGATCACGAGCTCCGGGTACAGGGCGCGGAAGAGCGAGACCATGTCCGGGATCTCCTCCTCGGGCACGCCCATGTCGCGGTAGGTCATGTCGAGGGGCGGGCCGAGGTTCGCCGCGAAGTGCTCGCCGTCGAGGGCGTGCCCGGTGCGGGCGCCCACCTCGTTCAGCACGGCGGCCATGCCCGGCCGCGGGTCGATGAGGGTCATGTCCAGGTCGAAGCCCACAGTGAACGGCACAGAACCTCACTCTACGTCTTTACAAAACCTGTAAACGTGTAAAGGTGAATGGGTGAGCGACATCACCGAGCTCTTGCTGGACTCGGCCGCCGACCTTCTGGCGACCCGTGGATTCCACGGGCTGCGCATGATCGAGGTCGCCAGTCGCGCCGGAGTGAGCAGACAGACCGTCTACAACGAGTTCGGCAACAAGGAAGGGCTCGTCCAGGCCGTCGCCGTGCACAAGACGGAGGAGTACTTGACCGGGATCGCGACCCGGCTCAAGGAGGACCCCGACCCGTGGGAGGCGATGCGGTCGGCGTTCCGCTTCACCTTCGAGCAGACCGAGAAGGACCGCCTGGTCTCGGCCGTGCTGACCGGGCAGAACGCCGAGGACCTGTTGCCGTTCATCACGATCCGCGGCCATCCGATCCTGTTCCACGCCACCGAGGTCGTCGAACAGCACCTCAGCAACCACTTCCCCGGCAGGCACGTGCGGTTCACGGCCGAGACGACCGTGCGGCTCGCCCTGAGTCATCTGCTGATGCCGAGCGGGGATCTGGACGGCGCGATGGACGCCGTCGTCAGGGTCGCCAGAGTGACGATGGACGCATGATCGGGTAGCTGCGGCACCCTTGTTGCAATAATCCTGCAACAAGAGGAGGTGTCCGGTGGTCGCTGTCTCGGCCCGCCTGCGTGCGGGTGCGGCGTTGCTCGGTCCGGCGTTCGTCGCCGCGATCGCGTACGTCGATCCCGGGAACGTGGCCACCAACACCGCGGCGGGCGCGCGGTACGGGTACCTGCTGGTGTGGGTGCTCGTCGTCGCGAACGTCATGGCGGGGCTCGTGCAGTACCTGTCGGCGAAACTCGGCCTGGTCACCGGGAAGTCGTTGCCCGAGGCGGTGCGGGACCACCTGCCGCGTCCGGTGCGGCTCGCGTACTGGGGCCAGGCCGAGGTCGTCGCGATGGCGACCGATCTGGCCGAGGTGCTCGGCGGGGCGATCGCGCTGCACCTGCTCTTCGACCTGCCGTTGCTGCTCGGTGGCGTGATCACCGGTGTGGTGTCGACCGTTCTGCTGCTGGTGCAGGACAAGCGCGGGCAGAAGCCGTTCGAGCGGGTGATCACGACCATGCTGTTCGTGATCGCGGTCGGGTTCATGGCGGGATTGTTCGTGTCACCGCCTTCCGTTGGCGGTGCGGTTTCCGGGCTGGTGCCGCGGTTCGACGGCGCGGACAGCGTGCTGCTCGCGGCGGGCATGCTCGGGGCGACCGTGATGCCGCACGCGGTCTACCTGCACTCCGCGCTGGCCCGCGACCGGCACGGCAGGAATCCGTCGGTGCTCGGCGCGACGAAGGTCGACGTCGTGGTCGCGATGGTGCTGGCGGGCGCGGTCAACATGGCGATGCTGCTGCTCGCCGCTTCCGCTTTGCAGGGTCGCGAAGGCGTGGACACGTTGGAAGGCGCGCACGCGGCGATCGGTGCCACGTTGGGTGGCGGGATCGCGCTGCTGTTCGCTTTGGGTTTGCTGGCTTCGGGTTTCGCGTCCACCGCTGTCGGTTGTTACGCCGGAGCGGTGGTGATGGACGGGCTGCTGCGCGTGCGGATCCCTTTGCTGACAAGGCGTTTGATCACGCTGGTGCCGGCGCTGGCGATCCTGGCGGTCGGCGTCGATCCGACGTTCGCCTTGGTGCTGTCGCAGGTCGTGCTGTCGTTCGGCATCCCGTTCGCGCTGGTGCCGTTGGTCTGGCTGACCTCGCGCCGGTCCGTGATGGGCTCGTTCACGAACCGGCGCTCCGTCACGTTCGCCGCGTGGGGCGTGGCCTTCGCGGTCGTCGTGCTGAACGTGGCGCTGATCTACTTGACGACGTCCGCGTAGGAGACGCCGAGCTGACCGAGCGCGGTCTCGAGGATGCGCATGATCTCCAGCGAGTCGCTCCACGACATCTCGGAGTGCTCGATGAAGCCCATCGCGATCCAGTCGTCGACCGAACGGATCTGGTGCGTGTAGCCGCCGTCCTCGATCTCGTGCTCGACGCCGTTGATGACCACCCTGGTGGGGTTGTAGAACGCGTCGGGGATGTCGATGCGTCCCTCGGTGCCGACGATGGTGGCGCTGCTGCCGGTGTTCGCGGCCAGTGAGCAGCTGAGCAACGCCTGGGCACCGTTCTCGTAACCCAGCAGGATGCCGGCGTCAGCGTCCACTCCGGTCGGCGCGAGGCTGCCGTGCGCGTGGATGTGCGTTGGTACGCCTAGAAGTTGATGCGCGAGCGAGACCGGGTAGATGCCGAGGTCGAGGATCGAGCCACCGCCCGCTTCCTTGGCCCACAGGCGGTCGGCCGCGTCGAAGGTGTGCCGGAACCCGAAGTCCGCGCGGATCATCCGCACATCACCGATCTCACCGTCGTCGACGGCCTTCGCGATCTTCTGGATCAACGGGTTGAAGCGCGTCCACATGGCCTCCATGAGGAACCACTGCTTCGTCCTTGCCCGTTCGATCATCTCCTCGACCTGCGCGACCGTCAGCGCGAGGGCCTTCTCGCACAGCACGTTCTTGCCGGCGTCCAGAGCGGCGAGCACGACCTCGTGGTGCTGGCCGTGCGGCGTGGCGACGTAGACGATGTCGACATCGGGGTCGGCGAGCAGGTCGTGGTAGTCGCCGTACGCACGCGCGATCCCGAACTTCTCCGCGAACTTCTCGGCCTTCGCGATGTCGCGCGACGACACGGCGCCCACCTCGACGCCCGCCTTCAGCATGTCGGCGGTCACGGCATGCGCGATTCCACCTGTAGCGATCACACCCCACGTCATGAGGTGAGCTTAGATTGGAGGCATGCGCCTCATCCTCAACGTGATCTGGCTGGTGCTCGCCGGTTTCTGGATGGCCGTCGGCTACGCGGTCGCCGGCCTCATCTGCTGCGTCCTGATCATCACGATCCCGTGGGGCATCGCGTCGTTCCGGATCGCGAACTACGCGCTCTGGCCGTTCGGCCGCGAGGTCGTGGACAAGCCGGGCGCGGGCACCGGATCGCTGCTGGGCAACGTCATCTGGATCATCGTCGCCGGACTGTGGCTCGCGATCGGCCACGTGCTCACCGGCATCGCGCTCTGCATCACGATCATCGGCATCCCGCTGGGAATCGCGAACTTCAAGCTCGTGAAGGTCTCGCTGGTGCCGCTGGGCAAGGAGATCATCGAGGTTCCCTGAGGGTCGTCCGCGCCTCGTCGGGGCGAGGCGCGGACGACCACTCGGTGGCACGTGCCGTCAGGCTTCGCCGTCCAACAGCTCGTGCAGGCACAGGATGTTGCCCTCGGTGTCGGTGAACCACGCCGCGCGCTCGTTGCCCATGACCGCGATGTGGCCGGTGGTCTTGAAGTCGGGCAGGTCGTAGTCCTCGAAGCGCACGCCTTTGCCTTCGAGTTCCGCGATCTCGCCCTCCAGATCGGGCACCTCGAAGCTGATGGCCGTCTGCCGGCTCTGCGCGCCCTTCTCGGCGGGCCTGAGGCCCAGCGCGTCGCCCTGGCCGAGCGCGAAGATCCGCGTGCCGTCCTCGGTCGTGGTGATGGGCTTGAGGCCGAGCATGTCGGCGTAGAAGCGGCCGGCGCGCTCGGGGTCTTCGACGGGCAGCATCGTCGTGGTTCTGGTGGCGGTGAGCATGCGCGCCTCCTTCGGCGGAATCCACTGATGTTGCGCCGGTCACACCTTTCCCGCAAGAGGCACTTTGACCTGCGCAGATTGTTGATTCGCGGGACGATTTCGCTCCGTGAACGCTCTGCGCCTCGCTGTGCTCGCCATCGCCCTCGGACTGTCCGGTTGCGCGATGATCCGACCTCCGGTCAAGACCGTCGAGCCCTTCGTGGCGCCGTCGACGACGCCCGCGGACACGCCCGCGTGCCGCCTGTTCGATCCGGCCGACCTGACCGAGCACCGGTTCTACAACGGGTACGCGAACGCTTCGAGCTGCTTCTGGCTCTCGGACGACTCCGGCCCGCTCTCGATCAACCTTCGCGAGAGGTCCACGCCCGAGCAGTACCTCGGGAAGCCGGAGGGCCTGAAGACCTCCCCGATCACCATCGGCGGGCACTCCGGGCTGCTCGCCGAGAACAGCAGGGGACCAGGCACGTGCGGTGTCGTGCTGACGCGTCCCGGCGGCGTCACGGCCGCGGATGTCCTCACCGACGCCGGTGGCAGGTCGTGCGAGATCGCCCAGGCCGTGATGAAGGTGATCGAGCCGAAGTTGTCCTAGGCGTGCTTCGCGCTGTCGTCGAGGCCGAGCAGTTCCACCGACTTCGCCCGCATCTCCACCTTGCGGATCTTGCCGGTGACCGTCATCGGGAACTCGTCCACCACGTGCACGTACCGCGGGATCTTGTAGTGGGCGAGCTTGCCGGCGCAGAACTCCCTGACGGCCTCGGCGGTCAGCCCGGAGACGCCGTCGCGCAGGCGCACCCAGGCCATCAGCTCCTCACCGTACCGGGCGTCGGGCACGCCGATCACCTGGGCGTCGAGCACGTCCGGGTGGGTGTAGAGGAACTCCTCGATCTCGCGCGGGTAGACGTTCTCGCCGCCGCGGATGACCATGTCCTTGATGCGGCCGGTGATGTTCACGTAGTCGTCGTCATCCATCACCGCCAGGTCGCCGGTGTGCATCCAGCCGGCCTGGTCCACGGCTTCGGCGGTCTTCTCCGGCTCGTTCCAGTAGCCGAGCATGACGGAGTAGCCGCGCGTGCACAGCTCCCCCGGCTCGCCGCGCGGGACCGTGCGGCCCGTTTCCGGGTCCACGATCTTGACCTCGAGGTGCGGACCGACCCGGCCGACCGTCCCCACGCGACGGTCGAGGGAGTCGTCCACGCGCGTTTGCGTTGACACCGGGGAGGTTTCGGTCATGCCGTAGCAGATCGAGACCTCGCGCATGCCCATCCGGTCGACGACCTGCTTCATCACCTCGACCGGGCACGGCGAGCCCGCCATGATGCCCGTGCGCAGACTGCTCAGGTCGTAGCCGTCGATCAGGTCCAGCATCGCGATGAACATCGTCGGCACGCCGTAGAGCGACGTGCACTTCTCTTCTTCAACGGCCGCAAGGGTTCGAGCCGGGTCGAAGGCCGGTGCCGGGATCACGACGCACGCGCCGTGGCTGGTGGCGGCGAGGTTGCCCATGACCAT
This sequence comes from Lentzea sp. NPDC020367, assembly GCF_044387305.1. NCBI lineage: Bacteria > Bacillati > Actinomycetota > Actinomycetes > Pseudonocardiales > Pseudonocardiaceae > Lentzea > Lentzea sp. NPDC020367. Next base: position 319,199 of record NZ_JBIRVV010000003.1, read on the forward strand.
GCCGAAGCAGTGGTAGAACGGCGGCACCACGCAGATGCGGTCGTCCTCGGTGTAGTTGATCAACTCGCCGACGAAGTAGCCGTTGTTGAGGATGTTGTGGTGCGAGAGCGTCGCGCCCTTGGGGAAACCCGTGGTGCCGGACGTGTACTGGATGTTGATCGGGTCGTCGCGGTCCAGCTCGACGTCCGGGATCTCGTCGCCGGTCCACTGTGGATCGTCGACGTAGACGACGTTCTGCAACGACGAGCAGCGCGGCCGCACTTCCTCGATCATGGCCGCGTAGTCGGAGGTCTTGAACGACCGCGCGGACACCAGCGTGTGGATGCCCGCCTGGTTCAGCACGTACTCCAGCTCGTGCACGCGGTACGCCGGGTTGACGTTGACCAGGATCGCGCCGATCCGAGCCGTCGCGTACTGCACGAACACCCACTCGGCGCAGTTCGGCGCCCAGATCCCGACCCGGTCGCCCTTGCGCACGCCGAGCGCGTGCAGCCCGGCGGCCGCGCGGGAGACCTCCTGCGCGAGTTCCGCGTACGTCCACCGTCGATCTGTGGCTTTGTCGACAAGTGCCTCGCGGTCACCGAAGCGCGCGACGGTCGCCGCGAGGTTCGCGTGGATCGTGTCGCCCAGCAGCGGCGCGGCGGACGTGCCCGAGGAGTAGCTGGCGGTCATCCACCAGACGGTAGTCAGGCTCCGGCGTATGGCAAGGGGACGACCAGGCACGGACCGCCGCTGTAGAGGCCCGCGTCGATCGCCAGCACCTTGTCGTCGGCGTAGACGAGCGGCCCGTCGATCTGGTCCGGCGGCACCCCGAGCTGGTCGGCGATGACGCTGTGGCCGTGCACGATCGTGCTGCCCCCGAGGGTCGCGAGCAGCTCGTCCGCGATTTCCGGACCCTGCGGACCCCGGAACGCGTACCGGGTCGTCATCTTGCGCCAGCACTCCCACCAGTCGACGAGGTCGTCGCCCTTGAGCACGTGCCGGACGGCCTCGTTGACCTCTTCGATCGAGGCCCCCCATTCGAGGTAGGCCACCGTGTCGGAGTGCATCAGCAGGTGATCGTCGCGCAGCTTCAGCACGGGCCGGTTGGTGAGCCACTCGACGTGCTCGTCGGTCAGCCGGTCCTGGTCGCTGCGCAGCCCGCCGTTGAGCAGCCAGCTGCGCGCGAACGACCGCGGCCCCATGCTGTCCGGCACCTGCTCGTCGCCGAACCGGTGCATGCCGAGCAGCAGGACCTCGTGGTTGCCGATCAACGAGCTGACCGTGCCGCCCGCCTCCGCCGCCTCCTCACCGAGGCGCATGACCAGATCGATCACGCCCACCCCGTCGGGCCCGCGGTCCACGAAGTCGCCGAGGAACCAGAGCTCGGCCTCGCCACCCGTCCAGTGCCCGTCCTCGTCGCACAGTTCGGCCGCGTGCAGCGCTCTGATCAGTTCCTCGAGGTGCCCGTGCACGTCACCCACGACGTACATAGGGCGTCGATCCGTGTCCACCTCCGCGACGATAGGTGATGAACCCTCGCGCGTCAGTGGTCAGTCCAGTCGCCGAACGGGTCCTGAGAGTGACCGACGAGCTCGGCGATCGACTTCAGCACGCGCGTGGGGCGGTACGGGAACATCTCGGCGCTCTCGGCGGTGAAGACGCCGGACAGCACGAGGATGGTCGACAGACCCGCTTCCAGGCCCGAGCGCACGTCGGTGTCCATGCGGTCGCCGATCATCAGCGCGTTCTCGGAGTGCGAGCCCAGCGCGCGCAGGGCCGAGCGCATCATCAACGGGTTCGGCTTGCCGACGTAATAAGGCTCACGGCCGGTGGCGCGCTCGATCAACGCCGCCACGGCGCCGGTCGCGGGCAGCGAGCCCTCGCGCGACGGGCCTGTCGCGTCGGGGTTGGTCGCGATGAACTTCGCGCCCTCCTCGACCAGGCGGATGGCCTTGGTGATCGCGGTGAAGCTGTAGGTGCGGGTCTCGCCGAGCACCACGTAGTCCGGGTCGCGGTCGGTCAGCACGTAGCCGATCTCGTGCAGCGCGGTGGTGAGGCCGGCCTCGCCGATGACGAACGCCGAGCCGTTCGGGCGCTGCGAGTCGAGGAACTTGGCGGTGGCCAGCGCGGACGTCCAGATCGACGACTCCGGGATGTCCAGGCCGGTGCGCTGCAGACGCGCGCGGAGGTCCCGTGGCGTGTAGATGGAGTTGTTGGTGAGCACGAGGAACGGGGTCTCGGCGGCGCGAAGCTCCGCGACCAGCTCGTCCGCTCCCGGGATCAGGTGCTCCTCGTGCACGAGGACGCCGTCCATGTCCATCAAGTAGTGCCACATGGGTCTAAGTATCGATCACGCGGGCGCGGAACGTCGCGATCTGGAGCTGGAGATAACGTTCGATCACCTGGAGTTCATCGTCGCCGAAGTGACCGAGCACCTCGATGAGGCTCTGCCGGGCCTCCTCGAACAGCTGCCCGAACTTCTCCACGTCGCCGACGGTGACCTCGACCAGCACCTTGCGGCGGTCGTGCGGATCCCGGACGCGGCGGACGAAACCGGCGTGTTCGAGGCGGTCGATCACGCCGGTGACGGCGCCGGTGGAGAGCCCGGAGAGCTCGGCGAGACGACCGGCCGTGATCGGCCCCTCGGCCCTCATCGCCAGGTCGATGCACTTCTCGTCGGTCGCGGACAGGCCCATCCGCGCGGCGACCTTCGTGTGGAACATGACGGTGAGCGCGCTCTGCTCCCGCATGTACCAGGTGAACCTCTCGAGCACTTCAGGTTCCATGTTGAACATCTTAGCCGCTAAGACAATTGGTTGTGAGAGTGCTCCAAACGGGCAGAGAGTGAGAAACCTCGTTTGTGGAGTCACCTACAACGGGTTGTTCATTAAGCTGAACAAGGTGACTGCAGTTGAGCTGGGACTACCCATCGTGCGCGGCACCCCTGACGTGTCCGCACGTCCGGACTCGCCGCTGCTCGTCGACAGGTTCGGCCGCGTCGCGAAGGACCTCCGGGTCTCGCTGACCGACCGCTGCAACCTGCGCTGCACCTACTGCATGCCCGCCGAGGGCCTCGACTGGCTGCAGAAGGACGAGCTGCTCACCGACGACGAGCTGATCCGGCTCATGCGCATCGCCGTGGTCGACCTGGGCGTGACGGACATCAGGTTCACCGGCGGCGAGCCGTTGCTGCGGCGCGGCCTGGAGCAGGTCATCGCCGCGACGGCCGCGCTGGAGCCCCGTCCGCGCATGTCGATGACGTCGAACGGCATCGGCCTCAAGCGCAGGGCCCAGTCGCTCAAGGACGCCGGCCTGAACCGCATCAACGTCTCGCTCGACACCCTCGACCCCGACCGGTTCGCGACGCTGACCAGGCGCGACCGCATCACGGACGTGCTGGACGGCCTCGACGCCGCCCGCGAGGCCAGGCTGGAACCGGTGAAGGTCAACTCCGTGCTGCTGCGCGGCATGAACGAGGACGAGGCCGTCCCACTGCTGCGGTTCTGCGTCGAGAACGGCTACCAGCTGCGGTTCATCGAGCAGATGCCGCTGGACCCGCAGCACGGCTGGACGCGCACGAACATGGTCACGGCCGATGAGATCCTCACGATGCTCTCGTCCGCCTACACGCTGACGCCGGAGGAGACCCCGCGCGGCGGTGCCCCCGCCGAACGCTGGCTGGTCGACGGCGGCCCCGCGGTGGTCGGCGTGATCGCGTCGGTGACCAGGCCGTTCTGCGCCGCCTGCGACCGCACCCGGCTCACCTCGGACGGCCAGATCCGCAACTGCCTGTTCAGCCAGAGCGAGACCGACCTGCGCGCGCTGCTGCGCGACGGCTCCCCCGACGCCGCGATCGCCGACGCCTGGCGTGCCACGATGTGGGCCAAGGCGGCCGGCCACGGCATCAACGACGCGGGCTTCTCGCAGCCGGACCGCCCCATGAGCGCCATCGGAGGATGACAGTGACGGCCGTGAAGATCCGCTATTTCGCGGGCGCCCGCGCCGCGGCCGGGGTGGCCGACGAGGACCTGCTGCTCGACGCCTCCGAGCCGACGGTGGCCCTCGTGGTCAGCACCATCGGCGAACGGCACGGCGACAAGCTCGGCAAGGTCCTCGCCGCGTCGAGCTTCCTGCTGGACGGCGTCGCGGTCCGCGACACGTCGGTGCGCGTGCCCGCGGGCTCTCAGCTGGACGTGCTGCCGCCGTTCGCGGGCGGCTGAGCCGAGCGGCGTACACGTCGTGGCGTGCCGCTGGCTCTTCCTGTGCCTCCGCCGGCTCCTGGCCGGCCGGTAGTACTGGTTCGACGGGGCGAGGAAGACCAGCGCGGTGCCCGCCGCGAAGAAGACTGCGCCGATCACGGCGCAGCTCGCGGCCTGGCCCACCTCCGCGTCGCCCAGGTTCACGACGCCGCCCGGCCCCCTCTAGAGGGTCAGGAAGGCCAGCAGCACCAGGGCGATGATCAACACGCGAGGGCGTTTCGGACGCCGTGCCGGCTCGGTCATGCGGTCCGCGTGGCGCCCCTTTCAGGGGACCGGTCCCCGCCTCCGATGGCCCAGCACGCGTGAGCCACGCCTCACTTTCCGTAATAGTTTTCGCCCGATCTCAGAATGGAAACGGACCGATAACGACACCTTTGACCTGCGCGTTTGTAGGCTCTGCACAACGCGCCAAACTGTTACTGTGATGCGCGTCACAGCCGCAAACATTTGGTGAGGGCCCCGCCGGTTACGTACGGTCGCTCCTCGGCTGGCCCCGAACCGGCCACGAGCACTACCGGAGCACCAGCACCGAGCCCAGTCCGAGGGTGTTCCGGAACAACCCCGAGCGAGAGAAACCGCCGGACTGGGACGCAGGAACGTACCGGGCCCCGAACCCGAGTTCCTGGCAGCAGGTGCGGTGGACCGAGAGGCACATGGCTTTCAACCGAGGCAAGCAGGGCAAGCAGAGTTCCGCCGCTCGCACTATCGCCAAGGTCGCGGCTGTCGGCATCATCGCCGGCGCCCCTCTGGGCCTGGCCGTTGGCACCGCCAACGCGGCCCCTGGAATGGACTGGGACGCACTCGCGCAGTGCGAGGCCAGTGGCAACTGGGCCGCCAACACCGGCAACGGCTTCTACGGGGGCCTGCAGTTCACGCAGGGCACCTGGAACGCCAACGGCGGCCAGGGCAACCCGGCCAACGCTTCCCGCGAGGAGCAGATCCGCGTGGCGGAGAACGTGCTCCGCACGCAGGGCTCGCAGGCGTGGCCCGCCTGCAGCGCCAAGCTCGGCGCCTACGTGGGCAAGAGCGCCCCGGCCCCGAAGCAGCAGGCGCAGCCCCAGCAGCGCAAGGCCCAGCCGCAGCAGCGCCAGACCGCACCAGTGCAGCAGGCGCCGGTCGTCGCGCTCGCGGGTTCGAAGACCAACCCGGCCGGCAACTACGAGATCAAGGCGGGCGACACCCTGTCGAAGATCGCCGAGGCCAACAAGGTCGCCGGCGGCTACCAGGCCATCGTGGAGAAGAACAAGGACTTCCTCACGAACCCGGACCTGATCTTCCCGGGCCACAAGATCCTGATCTGAGTCTTCCAAGACCAGACCGATCCACCACGGATCTGACAGGCCGCACGAACGCCAGCCCTTTCGACTCGGGCTGACACAGGACCAGGGATCTCACCGTTACCCCCCGACGGTGAGGTCCCTGCCTGCGTCTCCGCACAAGGGCGACGAGCGGGGCGGAAGCCGGGCAACGACCCCACGCAAAGCGCCCCTCCGCTGGAACGTGACGAACGCCCGCAAGCCGACCGACGCGGCCCCCTTGCCGCCATCGCAACCGGCACCGCGCGGTGCCACCAGACGCCCAACAACGAAAAGCAACCACGGACGAAACCTGGCGGCGCAATGCCGAAGGCGAGCCGTCTGAACCTAGAGCGCCGGGTAGCGGTGCACCCCGCTCATGGCGATTGGGGCTTGACCTTGAGGGGCTGGGTGCCACCCTGTCTGGGCTCGGCCGGGGCGCTTTGAACCCCGGCTTGTGAGGCCGACTACGCACCCAGCTAGAGGCTCAAGGTCAAGCCCCAATCGCAACCCCGCACTTCGTCACTACCTGATGGACCACCCTCGGAAAGCGACCACTCGCACGGAACGCGACCAACCCCGCTGAAACAGCAACGGCCCGCACGCAACCCGCACCGCACGGCAACGGCTCAGGGGCAGTTGACCCACTCGTCCTCGCCCCCAGGAAACACCTGCCGCTTCCACACCGGCAACCGAGCCTTGACCTCATCCACCAGGTCAGCACAAAGGGAAAACGCTTCCCCCCGATGCTCAGCAGCCACCGCACAGGCCAGCGCGACATCACCGATCTTCAACGGCCCAACCCGGTGCGAAACAGCAATCCCATGCACCCCGGAGTACTTCTCAGCCAAGGCCGAAACAACCTCAGCCACCACGTCCGCAGCAGAAGGATGCGAGTGGTACTCCAACTCCAGCACCGACCGCCCACCGTCGTGATCCCGCACCACACCGGCAAAGGTGACCACGGCACCGGCCCGATCAGACCCGACCAAAGCCGCGTGCTCCTCAACCGACAACGGCTCCGAGGTGACAACGGCCCGCAACACCACGCTCATCGATGGTCACCTCCACGCAGCTGGTCGAGAGCATGCTCAACGACCGAGGACAACACGTCCAGCCCGTCCCGCACCCCACCGGTGGATCCAGGCAGGTTGACGATCAACGTCCGCCCGGCAACCCCGGCCACCCCGCGCGACAACACGGACCCGGGCACACGCGGCCATCCGGACATCCGAATGACGTCAGCCAACCCGGGCACCTCGTAGTCCAGAACAGCACGGGTGGCTTCCGGAGTCCCGTCAGTCGGGTTGATCCCGGTCCCACCAGTGGTCAGAACAAGTTCGGCCCCAGAAGCCACCGCGTCAACCAGCGCCTCACGAACCGGATCGCCATCAGGCACAACGACCGGCGAGGAAACCGAAAAGCCGCGCGCCGAAAGCCACTCGACGATCAGAGGCCCGCTGCGATCGGCGTAAACCCCAGCGGCAGCACGGTTGGACGCGGTGATCACCACGGCCTTCACGGGCGTTCCCACAGACCGGACTTGCCGCCTTCCTTGCGCTCCACCCGAACCGCGTCCAACGACGCGGCGGGGTCGACCGACTTCACCATGTCGTGCAACGTCAGCCCGGCCACGGAGACCGCGGTCAAAGCCTCCATCTCGACTCCGGTGCGGTCGGTGGTGCGCACCGTGGCCGTGATCAGCACAGCGGAGTCCGCGAGAGCCAGATCCACCACCACCGACGACAACGAGATCGGGTGGCACAGGGGCACGAGTTCCCAGGTGCGCTTCGCGGCCATGATGCCGGCGATCCGGGCCGTGGCCAGGGCATCGCCCTTGGGCAGGCCGTCGGCGCCCAGCAACTCCACCACCTCGGCGGTCGTGTGCAGGATCCCGGTCGCCACGGCGGTCCGGGTGGTCTGCTCCTTGCCGGAGACGTCGACCATCCGGGCCGCGCCGTGGGAGTCCAGGTGGGTGAACTGCTTGGTCATATGGCGATCGTATGCCTGCCCAAGGCGTACAGCCCGTGCGTAAAGGCCCTAGGAAGTCGCTGCCTTGCGCACCGCTTCGGCCACGGCCGGAGCAACGGTGCTGTCGAAGACCGACGGGACGATGAACGACGCGTTGAGCCGCTCGCCCTCCACCACGTCGGCGATGGCCTGCGCGGCGGCCAGCAGCATCGCGTCGGTGATGGTGCGCGCGTGCGCGTCCAGCAGGCCGCGGAAGACGCCGGGGAACGCCAGCACGTTGTTGATCTGGTTCGGGAAGTCCGAGCGGCCGGTCGCGACGACGGCGGCGTGCTGCTGGGCCTCCATCGGGTCGATCTCCGGGTCCGGGTTGGCCAGCGCGAACACGATGGCGTCCTTGGCCATCGTCGCGACCTGCTCCGCACCGAACAGGTTGGGAGCCGAGACGCCGATGAACACGTCGGAACCGACCAGCGCGTCGTGCAGGCGGCCGGACTCGTTGCCCTTGTTCGTGGTCGCGGCGATGGACTTCAGGTTCGAGTCCAGGCCGGGACGGTCGCGGTGCACGATGCCGTCGACGTCCACGGCGATGATGTCGCCGGGCGTCTGGGCCTGCAGCAGGCGGATGATCGCGGAACCGGCCGCGCCGACACCGCAGACCGTGATGCGGCAGTCCTTGATGTCCTTCTTCACGACCCGCAGGGCGTTGCGCAGAGCGGCGACCACGACGATGGCCGTGCCGTGCTGGTCGTCGTGGAACACCGGGATGTCGAGCTTCTCGCGCAGCCGGGCCTCGATCTCGAAGCAGCGCGGAGCGGAGATGTCCTCGAGGTTGATGCCGCCGTACACGGGAGCGATGAGCTCGACCGCGCGGATGATCTCCTCGGTGTCCTGGGTGTCCAGGCAGACCGGCCAGGCGTCGACGCCGGCGAACTTCTTGAACAGCGCGGCCTTGCCCTCCATCACGGGCAGGGCGGCGGCGGGGCCGAGGTTGCCGAGGCCCAGCACCGCGGACCCGTCGGTGACGACGGCGACGGTGTTGCGCTTGATGGTCAGGCGGCGCGCGTCGTCCGGGTTCTTGGCGATCGCCTCGCACACACGGGCGACACCCGGCGTGTACGCGCGGGACAGGTCGTCGCGGTTGCGCAGCGGCACCTTGGACGCGATCTCGATCTTGCCGCCGAGGTGCACGAGGAACGTGCGGTCCGACACCTTGCGGACGACGATGCCGGGCAGCGTCTCCAGCGTGTCGGTGATGTCCTTGGCGTGGTTCGCGGAAAGCGCGTTGCACGTGAGGTCGATGACGACGCGGTCGTTGTGCGACTCCACGACGTCGAACGCCGTGATCACGCCGCCGGCGCGGCCGACGGCCGAGGTGAGGTCACCCGCGGCGCTCGCTGACGGCGGCGCCTCCAGACGAACGGTGATCGAGTAACCAGGGCCGGGGACCGGCATCGTCGTCCTCCCACGAAGTACAGCTCAAGCGGGAAGTGAGCCTATCCCCGGCCCCATTGCGGTACGCACGCGACTCGACAGTCTTAAGACCGCTCTGACAGTCCGATGAGGACCGATCAGGATTTGTTGATCTCGGTCACCGGGTGCCGGTACGGGAGGTCGTCCGACGACAGCGGGAACGTCACCGTGCCGAACGGGGACAGCGCACCCTGCACGTCACTGGTCAGTTCGGTGACGGGGTGACCGCCGTCCGGACCTTCCGGCCAGTGCGGGTCGACCCGTCCAGGGCGTCCTTTCGCCACGTTCTCCTCCTCGGTGGTGCCAGATGACGCGACAAGTGTGACAGAGGACGACGAGATCACCAGCGGCCCATATACCGTGGTGAGAATGTCCGGCACCACTCTCGCCGACTGGCTGCGCGCCCAGGACGACGCTGCTCTCGTCGCACTGCTGCGCGCCCGTCCTGACCTGGCAACGCCCCCACCTGCCGATATGTCCGTGCTCGCGACACGGGTCGGCACCAGGGCGTCGATCGCGCGCGCCTGCGAGGACCTCGACACGTTCACGCTGGCCGTGCTCGAGGCACTGGTCGTGCAGGGTGCGGACGCCGAGCCCGTGGCGTTGCCCACACTCGGCGAGATCCTCGGGCCGGACGTGAAGCCCAGACCGCTCAAGCAGGCCGTCGGCAGGCTCAGGTCCCTCGCGCTCGCCTGGGGCGACGACGACGCGCTGTCGGTCCCGCCCGTCACGCGGGAGGCGTTCGGCTCCTACCCCGGCGGGCTGGGCCGACAGACCGGTCAGACGTACGACCTCCAAGGCATCACCGAGGGCGAGCAGCGCGTCCTGCAGAAGCTCGCGGCCGGCCCTCCCATCGGCGACACGAAGGACGCCTCCCGGGTCGTGCCGCTCGACAAGGCCGAGACGCCGGTGCAACGGCTGCTCGCGCGCGGCCTGCTGCTGCGCCGCGACCCCGGCACCGTCGAACTGCCCCGCGAGATCGCTCTCGAACTGCGGGGCGCTCGCCCCCTCGGCCCGATCCAGGTCACCGAGCCGAAGCCGAAGACCACCACGCTCCAGCAGACCAGCGTCGACGCCACGGGCGGCGGCGAGGCGCTCGAACTCGTCCGGCACGTCGAGAACCTGATCGCGAGCTGGTCGGCGGAGCCCGCGCCGGTACTGCGGACGGGCGGTCTGGGCGTCCGTGAGCTGCGCAAGGTCGCCAAGGACCTCGACGTCGACGAACGCCGCGCGGCCCTGCTGATCGAGCTCGTGGTCGGCGCGGACATGGCCGCGAACACCGAGGCCTCCGAGCCGGAGTGGATGCCGACGACCAAGGCCGACGTCTGGCTCGCGGCGACGACCGAGGTCCGCTGGGCCACCCTCGCGCACGCCTGGCTGGAACTGCCGCGGCTGCCCGCGCTGGTCGGCCGCCGCGACGAGAAGGACAAGCTCTTCAACCCGCTCGCGGACGAGATCCGCCGCGCCCAGGCCCCGCGCGACCGCCGGTGGGTCCTGGAGGCGCTCGGCGCGTTCCCCAAGGGCACCTCGATCTCGAGCCCCACCGACCTGGCCGCGCTGCTGGCCTGGCGGGCACCTCGCCGGGGCGGGCGTCAGCGCGACGAACTGGTGCGCTGGACCGTCGAGGAGGGCACCGCGGTCGGCGTGCTCGCCCTCGGCTCGATCACCAGCGCGGGCCGCGTGCTGCTCGACGAGGGTCCCGGCCACGCCGCCAAGGCACTCGGCGACGCCCTGCCCGCACCGCTCGACCACGTGCTGGTGCAGGCCGACCTCACCGTCGTCGCCCCCGGCCGCCTCGAACCGGAGCTCGCCGACGAACTGGCGCTGGTCGCGAACGTCGAGTCCGCCGGCAGCGCCACGGTCTACCGGATCAGCGAGGCCACGGTCCGGCGCGCGTTCGACTCCGGCCGCACCGCCGACGAGCTGCAGGAACTCTTCAAGACCCGCTCGCGCACGCCCGTGCCGCAGTCGCTGACCTACCTGATCGACGACGCCGCGCGCCGCCACGGCAGGCTGCGCGGCGGGGCGGCGGGCTCGTTCCTGCGCTGCGACGACTCGGTGCTGATCAGCGAGGTCCTCGCGCACCCGGAGGCCGGGCGGCTGGAGCTGCGCCGGATCGCGCCGACCGTGCTCGTCAGCCCGTTGCCGCTGGCGGACGTGCTGGACGGGCTGCGCTCGGCGGGGTTCGCCCCGGCCGCGGAAGGCCCGGACGGCCAGGTCCTCGACCTGCGGCCGGGTGGCCGCCGGACCACGCCGAGGCAGCGCAGTGCCCGCAAACCGGTGTCACCCGCCGTGCAGGCCGACGAGCGGTTGGGTGAACTCGTCCGGCTGGTCCGGGCCGGTGATCGTGCCGCCGCGACACCACGGGGTGAACGGGTGGCCGTTCCCGGCCATCTCGGCGCCGGTCCGTCGGCGACCCTGTCGTTGCTCCAGCAGGCCGCACGGGCGCGCCGCAGGGTGCTCGTCGGGTTCGTCGACTCCCACGGCACGGCGGCACAGCGCGTGATCGAGCCGCACGTCGTCGGGGGTGGCGTGCTGGAGGGCTACGACCACAGCTACGGAGAGGTGCTGAGGTTCCCTCTTCATCGCGTCACGTCCGCCGCATTGGTGGACGAGGACTGACGGTCGGTCATCCCCCGGTAGGAAACCCGGACCACCCTTGCGTGGCTGGTGCGCGACCTAGCGTCGATTGACGTGGACGTTCCCGAGAAACGTCCGCATCGACCCGAGGAGGTCCTGCGCACATGGCCAGCTCCCGGTGGGCTTTGAGAGCCGCCGCCACCGTCACGACCCTGGCGTTCGCCCTGCCGTTCTCGACGGGCACCGCGAACGCCGACCCGATCCTCGTCCTGCTGCAGGACAACCACGTCAACGCGACGGTGGGGGTGAGCGGCAACGTCGACATGCTCGACGTCGCCGCCGGTGCCCACGTCGCGCTCGACACCGGTCCAGGCATCAGCGTGATGACCAACGGTGGCATTCAGGTCGCTCTTGGGCTCGCCGCCCAGGTCGACGCGGGCGTCAGCGCCGGCGTGGACGTCGGCGGTGCCTTCGAGTCGGATCTCGACATCGACCTCGACGCGGCTGTGGACGCGGACGTGGACGCCGCGGTGGTAGCTGACGCTGAAGTCGCTGCCGACGTGAGCGCCACGGACGACCGCGCGCCCGCTGTCGTCGAGACCGCTGTCGAGACGGCCGCACCCGCAGTGGCTCCCGCGGTCACCCCCGCCGTGGCCACCGAGACCGTCGTCGAGGACAAGGCGAACGCCATCCACGTCGGCGGGATCTGGGTGAACGTCGGCCCGCACGCGGCAGCCGTGATCGACGCGCACGCCGGAGCAGGCGTGCACGTGGGTCCGGGCATCGCCGTGGACGCCGGCATCGGAATCGGAGCCGACGTCGGCGTGGACACCAGCCTGGTGACCGTCGACGCGGGTGCCGCGGTCGGTGCTGACGCCAGCATCGACCTCGGCAGCGGCGACGTCTCCGCGGAGGCCTTCATCGGCGTCGGCCTGACCATCGGCTAGCAGCGACCGACGACGAAAGGGCGACCGCTTGGACCGATCTCGAACCAGTTGAGTCAGACCGCAACGACGAGGCGAGCGCCGCACCCGAAGGTGGCGCTCGCCTCGTTCATGTTTGCAGTTGTCCCCAAACGGGAGGAGATCAGCCCGCGCGGACGGACATCCACTGGCGCATGGCGTGCTCGACCAGCGTGATGAGCGTCTGCTTCGTCGACTGCCGGTTGCGCGCGTCGCACGTCACGATCGGCACCGACTCGTCGATCGTCAGCGCTTCACGCACGTCCTCCAGCCTGTGGTGCAGGAGGCCGTCGAAGCAGTTGACGCCGACGACGTACGGCAACTGCCGGTCGTCGAAGAAGTCGATCGAGGCGAACGCGTCGGCCAGGCGGCGGGTGTCGACCAGCACGATGGCGCCGATGGCACCGCGTACGAGGTCGTCCCACATGAACCAGAACCGGTGCTGACCCGGTGTACCGAAGAGGTACAGGATCAGGTCGCTGTCGAGCGACACGCGGCCGAAGTCCATCGCGACGGTCGTGGTGACCTTGTTGGGCGTGGCGGAGAGGTCGTCCACCCCCGCGCTGGCCTCGGTCATCACCGCCTCGGTGGTCAACGGGACGATCTCGGACACCGAGCCGACGAACGTCGTTTTGCCCACACCGAAGCCACCCGCCACCACGATCTTGGCAGACGTCGTCGGCTTCCGTGCGCCCTCGGCGCCCTGGGGACTAGAGCTTGCGAAGCCCACTGAGCACCCTCTCCAGGAATTCCATGGAAGGCCGGTCCCCCACGACCAGACCGCCCTGGTGAATCAAAACCAAACCCATGCTTGCCATGTCGCCGATCAGCACCCGCACGACGCCAAGTGGCAAGCGTAGGAGTGCCGCGACCTCAGCCACCGACCGCGTGTCCACACACAACCCGCAGATCGACCTGTGCTCGGGAAGAACTGCGGCATCCCGTTCGAGGCCCTTTTCGCTGGTCGAAATCAGCGCCTCGATAGCAAGGTCGTAATCAGGTCGTGTGCGTCCACCGGTGCGTGTGTAGGGCCGCACCAGTGAACCCGAGTCCGCGGAAGCATTCTCCTCCGGGCGCAGTTGAGGCTGCGCACCGGTGCTGTACGCCGGTTGCCCGCCGGTGCTGTACACCGGATGCGAACCGGTTGTGTACGGCAGTTGCTCCGGTACGGCATCCGGCATCTCGTGCTGGCCGAAGAGGTCCGCCCCTGGGCCACCGAACAGCCCGGAGCCGTACCCGTCTATGTCGAATCGGTTCGGCACGTCGTCGTACGGATACGACGACGAGTCGTCCACCTCACGCTGAGACATATCGCCTAGCCCTTGCCCTGTAACCCGCTCATCGTGGGGTGCGTCCTCGGCTTCCTCTTGTTCCTGGGGTATCGCGTCAGGCTCTTCGAACTGGAACCCACCAGAAGCCCACTCCTGGTAGTTGAAGTTCCTACCGAAGCCCCGGCCTCTAGCGCCAGATCTACCAGCCATTGGTTCTCACCCCTGAACTTCAGATGAGGTCTAGCGACGGACCACGCCCTGAAGCTGCGCGCGCAGCTCAGGGGTGAGTTGTTGACCGACTCTCTCCACCAACAGCGTCATCTCGTAGGCCACGAGGCCGATGTCGCAGTTGGGTGCCGCCAGGACGGCAAGGCAAGAACCGTCACTGATCGACATGAGGAACAGGTAACCCCGCTCCATCTCGACGACCGTCTGGTTGACCCCGCCTGCCTCGAAGCAGCGGGCAGCACCCTGGGTGAGGCTGACCAGTCCGGACGCGACCGCGGAGAGCTGCTCTGCACGGTCCCGGGGCAAGCCCTGGGACCCCGCGAGCAACAGCCCGTCCGCGGACACCACAACGGAATGTGCCACACCGGGCACCCTCCGCACGAAGTCGGTGATAAGCCAACCAAAGCTGCCTGGCTGCGCTGCGGTCGTCACTCCTGCTCCTCGTTCTGCCGGCTCGATTGGTCACCAGCGTATGCCTCGATCAATGCGTGCCGGCCTCGCTTGACACCACTCTGCAGGCTCGACATCCGTCCGCGCACCGCGTCAGCGGTACGGGGCGGCAGCGGCGGGCGCTGCGCTGTCGATGTCAGGGACTGCGGCTTGGGTGCAGCAGATCCTGGCACGAGCTGAGCCTTGGGTGTCCGTTTCGGCAGTCCTGCCGTGGTCTTCGTCTCCGGCGTCTTGTTCAACAACGCCTGAGCCGCGTGCCATCCCTCATCGGCCGGCGATTGCCAGGCCGACTCGGAAGTAGCTGCCGCCGCTGGAGTCTCCTCCACAACGGGCTCGGGTTCCACAACTCGCTCCTGCTCGGCGGGTGCGGGTACTTCTTCGGCCACCGGCTGGACCTTCGAGCGCGGCGTGCGCACCGGAAGACCAGCGGCCGACGTGGTGGTGGGTGCCACCGCCGGTACAGGCTTGCGGGATCGGGTCGGCAGCTCCGGTTCCGGCCCGTCCGAGAGCGGCGGGACGGTCGGCGGCTCGTCGATGTACTCGACGGACCCCTTGTCGGTTCCGCCGAGCCTCGACTCGACGTGTCCGTTGGTGGCGGCCGGTGCGTCGTCCTCAGCGGCCGCACGGACCGGCTGAGCGGCCGAAGCCGACGTCTCGCTGCCCACGGCCTGGAACCACTGCGACAGGACCGCCTCGTAGATCGGCAGGCGTTCCGTCGGGGCGTCCAGGTCGTGCTCGATCTGCTTGCGCGAGGCTTCCGAGGTCCCGTTGCGGTGTGCCATCCCCAAATCGAGGAGGCCCTCGCCGGACGAGTCGCGCGAAACGCCGTTGGACGGCGAACGCTCGTCGTCGATCGGCGAGATCGGCACGAACTGCGTGGTCTCGTAGCCGGGCTCGAAGGAGATCTCGCCGGCTTCCTCGTTGCGGTCCTCGTAGGCCGTGAAGAGCGTGGGCTCGCCGAACGAACCCTCCGGCTCCACCGCGGCCAGCTGGTCGCGGCGCCACCGCTCGGACGGTGTGACGTCCTCGATCGGCGGATCGCTGTAGACGGGGACCGCCGTCGCGCCCGCACCGGTGTCGGTGAGAGAGCTCGGGACGAAGCTGACCGGCATGCTCGGCAGGCTCGGGCTCGACTCGTCGATCCGCGGCGTGACACCGGTCGCACCGCCGAAGGCACCGGCGATGCCGCTGGCCCTGTTCGCGGTGGTGCCGATCTCCGTCGTGTGCTCGGCGGGAGTCGGGGCCGGCGCGAGCGCGGGCTGCGACATGCCGAACGCGGAGGCGAGCGAACCGGAGCCCGACGGCGGGGTCGAGATCGGTGCCTGGCCGGGGATCGCGATGAGCGTCTCCGGCACGATCACCAGTGCCGTCGTGCCGCCTTCGATGTCCTCGTTGCCGCGCAGGCGGACCTTGATGTCGTGGCGCTTGGCGAGCCGCGCGACCACGTACAGGCCCATTCGGCGGGAGACGGCGACGTCGACGTCCGGCGGGTCGGCCAGCCGGTCGTTGGCGTCGATGATCTCCTGGTCGCCCATGCCCACGCCGCGGTCCTGGATCTCGATCGCCAGCTCGCCCTTGCGGGTCTTCGCCGTGCGAACGGTGACCTTGGTGACCGGGTCGGAGAACGCCGTGGCGTTGTCCAGCAGCTCGGCGATGAGGTGCACGAGGTCGTTGACCGCGCGACCCTGGACCGTGAGGTCCGGGGTCTGGCCGACCTGCACGCGGGCGTACTGCTCGACCTCGGAGACCGCGGCGCCGAGAACCTCGGCGGCCGGGACGGGCCGGGTCAGCCGCCGCGAGAGGTCCGTACCCGAGAGGACCAGCAGGTTCTCCGAGTTGCGGCGCATGCGGGTCGCGAGGTGGTCGAGCTCGAACAGCGAGGCCAGCTGGTCCGGGTCCTGCTCGTCCTGCTCCAGCCGGTCGATCAGGTTCAGCTGGCGTTCGACCAGGGCCTGCGACCTGCGGGACAGGTTGACGAACATCGCGTTGACGTTGTCACGCAGGAGGGCCTGCTGGGCGGCCAGTCGCACCGCTTCACCGTGCACCGCGTCGAACGCGCGCGCCACTTGGCCGATCTCTTCCCGCGTGTGCACCGGCACCGGTTCGACGGCGCTCTTCGCGGCGTCCTCCGGGTTCGGGTCCGCGAGGATTCGCTCGACCGCGTCGGGGAGACCGTGGTCGGCGACGTCGAGGGCCGTGCGGCGCAGCGTGCGCAGCGGGTTGAGGATCGAGCGGGCGACGAACAGCGCCATCAGCAACGCGAGCGCGAGGATCGCGAGCACGATGCCGGACTCGACGTACGCCCTGGTGCGGGTGTCGCCGGCCAGCTCGTCGGTCTTGTTCTGCAGCTGCTCGACCAGCAGGTTCTCGACGTCACGCGTCAGGTTGACCGTCAGCGTGGCGGCGATGTCCCACTTCTCGGGCGTGACCTGCGTGAAGTCCTTCGCGCCGGTCTGCTGGCTGATCGCCGATTCCTGCATGTCGTTCGCGTTGTCGACGATCAGGCCGGTGACGGTGTCGTCGTAGATCTTGGCCTGGTCGGGCGTCGCGGACTTGCGGAAGTCGTTGCGGGCCGCGTTGAGCTCGGCGTCCGCGGACTGCAGGGACCGCAGCTGGGACGGCGTGAACGCCTTGCGCTGGAAGACGTCCAGGAGGATCGCCCGCTTGAGCGACTCCTGCTCCTTGATGCGCGCGATGGCGTTCGTGGTCAGGTGCAGTCGCACCAGTTCCGGGTCGTTGATCTCGGAGATCGTCTGCTCACCGAGGTTGATGAGCGTCTCGATCGACTCCGAGTAGGTGCGCTGGACGGCCTCGGCGGGGTACTGGGTGTCGCGCACCGAGTTGCGGAGGCTGTTCAGGCGGTTGAGCTGGTTGAACGCGACCTGGAACCGCTCGACGGCAGCCGGGTTCAGGTCGGAGCTGAGCTCGGCGATCTTGTTGCTGAACGCCTCGCTGGTGTCGTTCACGCGGCGCAGCTGGCGCTCCAGGACGACCCTGTCGACCTTCTTGTTCGACGCGACGTAGCTGACCGACAGGTCGCGTTCGCGCTGCAGCTGCTGCACCAGGTCCGCGACCGCGGTCTCGAGGCGGATCTGGTTCGCGAGGTTGTTGAACTCCGTCGCGGCCTGGAGGTCGCTGCGCACGCGCAGACCACCCAGGGCGAGGGCGCAGACGGTCGGGATGAGCAGAACGGCGAGCAGCTTCGTGCGCAGCCGCCAGTTGCGCAGGCGCCATCCCGCGGATCGGTTAGATCCTGAACCGGGTGCGGCACCGACTTCGTGCGTCACCGAGTCCGGTGTCACGTTCATCGGTCCGTTACCCAGCGCAGCCAGTCCGTCACCCGATTCGGGCCTTTCGGAGCGTGTGGTGTCACCCACGCCAAACTGGCTGGGACCTCTCTCACGTCGGGCCACTCTGGGCTTCCTCTTCCAGCAGCAGTGTCCCGGTCTCTCCCCAGGACCGAGCATGGACTCGTCAAACGGGCCGAATTGCAGCACAGAGGTTGTTCGCCCGATGAGGCGCCCTACCCCGTCTGAAGACACGTAGGTCTACTACGACCAGTGCCACCCGAGCCGGAAGGGTAATGGTCACCCCCTACTCGGGGGAAGTCTCCAGAAGCACTCACCGTATCGAGATGGGGTGTCGTTTCATACGTTCAGGTGGTTAACATCCCCGGATGTCGGCACACCTCGCCTCCGTCCGAACGCCCAGTTGGGGCTGCGGAGTACCAGGTCTGTAACGACACTCACTGATCAAATCGATGCTACTCAAGACCTACCGGCAAGAGGTGCCATGGCTACCCGAGCCAAAGCTCTGCGGCTTGCCGCAGTGCTCATCACGTGTGCTCTGACCGCGAGCTGCGGCCTGTTCGGAAGTTCGTCGAACGGCGGCAACGCGGACGTTGAGCGCAACGTCATCCGCATCGGCGTGCTGCCGGTCGTCGACGTCGCCCCGTTGCGGATCGCGCTGACCGAAAAGCTGTTCGAGAAGGCCGGTCTGCAGGTCAACCTGGTCCCCCAGCCCAGCGAGGCTGAGGCCATCAAGCAGCTGGACACCACGCTCGACCTCACGTGGGCGACGCACGTCAGCCTCTTCCGCGCGGTCGCCGAGGGCACCGAACTGCAGTTGCAGGGTGAGGCCTACCAGGCAGGTCCGAACTCGATGGCGCTGGTCACGTCGGCCGCGTCGGACTACGACGACCCGGGCAAGAAGGCCGCTCCGACCATCGCGGTGAACAGCGAGACCGACATCGGCGCGCTGACCACGCGTGCCGTGCTGGACACCGCCGCGGTCGAGAAGCAGAAGATCAAGTTCAAGCCGATGGCGTTCGCGGACATGGAGGCGGCGCTCACGTCCGGCACCGTCGACGCGGCGTTCATGATCGAGCCCTTCATCACGAAGGCGCAGCGCAAGATCGGTGCGAAGATCCTCACCGACACCGCCCGCGGCCCGACACTGGACTTCCCGATGTCCGGGTACGCGTCGTCGAAGAAGTTCGCCGAGGCGAACCCGAAGACGATGAAGGCGTTCCGGGACGTGCTGCGCGAGGCGCAGCAGCGCGCGCAGGCCAACAAGCTCGGCGTGCAGGACTCGCTGACCAGCTACGCCGACGTCGACCAGCCGACCGCGGCACTCGTGTCCGTGGGCACGTTCCCGCTGTCGCTGAACCCGATCCGGCTCCAGCGCGTCGCCGACATGATGGACACCGAGGACGTGCTTTCCGGGCGTCTGGACGTGCAGCAGCTACTTCCGCCAGGCACGACGAACTAGTTGCATTCAGGCATGAGAATTGGCGGGCCGGATCACCGGCCCGCCAATTTCTCGTTCGATCACTGCCCGCCGAGCGCGGTCACGCAGTACGTGATGCCCGGTGAAGGCTCGGTGTACGAGATCGCCGTGGCCTCACCGCAGTCCGCGGTGGCCGCCTTGACGAGCTTCTCGATCTTCAGGACCTTCTGGATGGTGGCCGCGCTGCCCTTCGAGCAGTCGACGACCTTCATGCCCTCCATGTTCATCTTGACGAGCTCTTCCTCGTAGCACTTGCCCTCTTCGAGCTTCTCGACGAGGCAGAGCTTCAGCGACGAGCTGCGCCGGCCGGACTCGGTGTACTCGGCGTAGTCGTCGCTCGGGCACGCCTCGGTCGTCGAGTTCATGGCCTTGGCGATGAAGTAGTTCGCCTCGGGAGAGCCGCAGTCGACCTTCTTGTACTTCGGGCTGAAGGTCGTGCCGGTGACGTTCGCGCAGTCCCCGGCCTTGGCGGACGGCTCGGTGATGGCGCTCAGGCCGCCGCCGATCAGGACCTTCACCAGGATGCCGACGCCGACGAGCACGACGATGGTGATGATCGAACCGATGACCTTGCCGGCGCCGCTCTTCTTGGGCGGCGGGCCGTAGGGCATCGGCTGGCCCATGGGCTGACCGGGCATCTGACCGGGAGGCGGGCCGTACGGGTTCTGCTGCTGGGCGTACGGGTCACCCGGCTGGCCCTGGTAGGGCGGCTGACCGGGCTGTCCTGGCTGGCCGGGGTAGCCCTGGCCGGGCGGCGGACCGTACGGGTTCGGCTGGCCCGGCTGCTGGCCGTACGGCTGCTGCGGCTGTCCACCGGGAGGCGGCCCGTAGGGCCCTGGCTGCTGGGGGTAGTTGGGGTCGGTCACTGGATTCCTCTCGGATGGGTCAAGCGAAAGACAGCGAAACCGGAGCCGTGGGACACGACTCCGGTTTCACGAGTGCAACGCCTTACGCGGGTGTACCAACGCAGTAGTTCAGCTTGACCTCGGGAAACGCGAACGCCACTTCCCCCTCGGCGCACTGCGGCGCGGCCGCGTCCTTGACGACCTTGGTCACCTTGATGGCCCCCGCTCCGGAGCAGTCGATGGCCTTGACGTCCATGGACGTGGCGTTCGCGTCGTAGCACTTGCCCTCTGCGTAGAGAGGCGCGATGCACAGCTTGGTCTTGGGACCACGGCGCGACCCCTCGCTGTACTCCGAGTAGCCCTCGTTCGCGCAGCTCTCGTTGAGTCCGAGAGTCTTGCCGATCGTGTAGGTCGCCTCAGCCGAACCGCAGTCCACGACCTTGTACTCGGGAGCGCTCGTCGTACCGGTCACGCTGGCGCAGTCGCCGACCTTGGACTGAGCGGCGTCGCTGGTGAAGTAGTTGAACGCGTACAACGCGCCACCGACGACGATCAGACCGACGATGTAGGTCAGGATCCGCTTGCCGACGCTCGACTTCTTCGGCGCGGGCTCCTGCGTGGGCTCCGGCGCGGACGCGGGCGAAGCGGATTCAGTCGTGCTCATGCGGGTTCTCTCATTTCCGAATTACCCCAGACGGCCCATGCCCCCCGACACAGCCGGAGCAGAGAGTGCCACGCAGCGCGGGAAACCGCTCGGGCTTTACGGAAACGTTACGACTACTTGGATCAGCTACTGGGTCGCGGTGCAGTAGGTCAGCTTCACCTCGGGGTAGCTGTACCTCTGCTCTTCCGCCGCGCACGACGGTCCCGGCCCGTCCCGGCCGATCTTCGTGACCTTGAACGAGTCCGCTCCGCACTCCACCGGCGTGAGTTCCATGCGGGAGGAATCGGCCGGATAACAGGCGCCTTCCTCCCACAGCGGGACCAGGCAGATCCTGACCGCCGGGTCCTGCGCCCGCCTGGTGATCATGTCCGCGTAGGCGTTCGCGCAGCTCTTCGACTTGGCGAGTGACTCGGTGACCACGTAGTTCGCGCTCGACGACGTGCAGCTCACGGTGTCGAGGTCCGGTTCGTTCGAGTAGCCGGTGACGTTCGCGCACTCACCGGTCTTCGGCGCCGTGATCGGAGCGAGGAACTCGGTCATGCCGTAGATGGCGACCGCCGCGGCGACCAGGGTGAGTCCGTAGGTCAGCACTCGCGTCCCGAGGTTCTTCCTGGGCGCGGGCGGCTCGTCGATCATCACGCCGCGCAGCGTTCCACGTGGACGGTGGGACGTGGTGCGGTTTGCGGGAAGATCACTGCTTCTGGTCGCCGCGCTCCAGGCAGAAGGTGATCGCGGGCTCCGGGAAGACCGCCGCGCGCGTGTCCCCGCAGGCCGCGCGGTCGGCCTTGCCGCTGACCACCTTGGCGACCTTCACCGAGTCCTTGGTCGCGCAGTCGACCTTCGCGATGCCGGTGTCGGAGTTCTGGCCGTAGCAGGAGCCCTCGACGAAGTTCGGCATGAGGCACAGCGTGGCGTCACCCGTGTACGTCGAGTAGTCCATGCCGCCGGACGGGCAGGCCTTCTCGTTCCAGTCGAGGATCTTGGCGATCTTGACGTTCGCCTGCTCCGAACCGCAGTCGAGCGCCTGGTACTTCGGGTTGTCGAGCGCGCCGGAGATCCGCGCGCAGTCGCCGGGCTGGGCCGCCTTGGCCACGTCGCCGAGCTGGTTCATGACGAACCCGCCGAGCAGGACAAGCGCGATGACAACGGCGATACCCAGGCCGACCTTCTTCATGGCCTGGGTATCGGCGTCAGACGGGGTTCAACTCAACCGAGTTCACCCGATCAGGATCCTTCGTGGACACCCATGCAGTAGACCGAGGCCGGTTCGGTGAACCGCAGCTCGCTGGAGCCCTCTGGGCAGACCGAGCCCTCCTCGGGCAGCCCGTCGACCTTCTTCACGATCTTCACGGGCGAGTCCGTGGTGCAGGCTTCCTTCTTGAAGGCACCGTCGTCGCTCGACGTGTAGCAGTTGCCCTCGGCGAGGTTCGGCATCAGGCACATCGTCTTGCCGTCGGACTGCATCTGCTCGTAGATGCCCTCGGCGGGGCACTGGTCCTCGGCGTTCTTCAGCACCGAGGCGACTCGATGCGTGGCATCGACGTCGCTGCAGCTCTTCGACGAGATGTTCCAGTCGCCGTCCGGCTTGTCCACGTCCTTGGGCGAGGCGCTCACGCAGTCGCCGACGCTGGTGCTGTTGAGCGACGTGAGCGCCCACACACCGCCGCCGACCAGCACGATCGCCAGCACGCCGACGATGACGAACTTCAGCCAGTTGTTCTTCTTGGGCGACTCGTCGGTCTCGGACTCCTCCGGAACCGGGGTCACCACGGCCGGCGGCTCGACGGGATCAGTCGACTCGGTGCTCATGCGCGAGAACGTACGACACCGGGTGTTGGCTGCGTGTGTCGCCTCACACTTGTTGTCGCCAGTTGACGCTGGTCGAACGCATTTGGCGTCGTCAGGGAGACTTGTCGGCGTGACCGATGGCCCTTTGATCGTCCAGTCGGACAAAACGCTGCTGCTCGAGGTCGACCACCCGCTCGCGAACGACGCGCGCACGTCCATCGCGCCGTTCGCCGAGCTGGAGCGGGCTCCGGAGCACGTGCACACGTACCGCGTGACGCCGCTGGCGTTGTGGAACGCACGGGCGGCAGGGCACGACGCCGAGCAGGTGGTGGACGCGCTGGTGCGGTTCAGCCGCTATCCGGTGCCGCAGCCGCTGCTGGTGGACGTGGTCGACACGATGAGCCGCTTCGGGCGGCTGGTGCTCGCCAACAACCCCGCGCACGGGCTGGTGCTGCACTCCAACGACCGCGCGGTGCTCGAAGAGGTGCTGCGCAACAAGAAGATCGCGCCGATGTTCGGGGCCCGCATCGACGACGACACCGTCATCGTGCACCCGAGCGAGCGCGGGCGGCTCAAGCAGCTGCTGCTCAAGGTCGGCTGGCCGGCCGAGGACCACGCCGGGTATGTCGACGGCGAGGCGCACACGATCGAGCTGGAGGAGAACGGCTGGAAGCTGCGCGACTACCAGCGACTGGCCGCGCAGGCGTTCTGGGCGGGCGGCTCCGGCGTCGTCGTGCTGCCGTGCGGCGCGGGCAAGACGCTGGTCGGCGCGGCGGCGATGGCCGAGGCCCAGGCGACCACGCTGATCCTGGTCACGAACACCGTGGCGGGACGGCAGTGGAAGCGGGAGCTGATCGCGCGCACCTCGCTGACCGAGGACGAGATCGGCGAGTACTCGGGTGAGCGCAAGGAGATCCGCCCGGTCACGATCGCGACCTACCAGGTGATCACCCGCAAGTCGAAGGGCGAGTACAAGCACCTGGAGCTGTTCGACTCGCGCGACTGGGGCCTGATCGTCTACGACGAGGTCCACCTGCTGCCCGCGCCGGTCTTCCGG
This sequence comes from Lentzea sp. NPDC020367, assembly GCF_044387305.1. Lineage (NCBI taxonomy): Bacteria > Bacillati > Actinomycetota > Actinomycetes > Pseudonocardiales > Pseudonocardiaceae > Lentzea > Lentzea sp. NPDC020367. Next base: position 342,809 of record NZ_JBIRVV010000003.1, read on the forward strand.
ATGACCGCCGACCTGCAGTCGCGCCGCCGGCTCGGGCTGACCGCGACCCTGGTCCGCGAGGACGGCCAGGAGGGCGACGTCTTCTCGTTGATCGGGCCGAAGCGCTACGACGTGCCGTGGCGCGACATCGAGGCGCAGGGCTGGATCGCGCCCGCCGAGTGCACCGAGGTCCGGGTGACGCTGACGGACAACGAGCGGCTGCAGTACGCGACGGCGGAGCCCGAGGAGCGCTACAAGCTCTGTTCGACGGCCCGGACCAAGATCCCGGTGGTCAAGCGGGTGCTGGAGCGGCATCCCGGCGAGCCGACCCTGGTGATCGGTGCTTATCTGGACCAGCTCGACGAGCTGGGCGAGGAGCTGGGGGCGCCGGTGATCAAGGGATCGACGAAGAACAAGGAACGCGAGCAGCTGTTCGACCAGTTCCGTCGCGGCGAGGTCCAGACGCTGGTGGTGTCGAAGGTCGCGAACTTCTCCATCGACCTGCCAGAGGCGTCGGTCGCCATCCAGGTGTCCGGCACGTTCGGGTCGCGCCAGGAGGAGGCCCAGCGCCTCGGCCGGATCCTGCGGCCCAAGGGTGACGGGCGGCAGGCGCACTTCTACTCGGTCGTCTCGCGCGACACGCTCGACACCGACTACGCGGCGCACCGGCAGCGGTTCCTGGCGGAACAGGGGTACGCGTACAAGATCGTCGACGCGGACGACCTGGTCGGATGACGTCCTGGTGGATGTGGGACCCGGCAGGGACCGCGCCAGTGCGGCGGTTCCGGTCGGAGGAGTCGCTCGCGAGGTCGGCGCCGGAGACCCAGGTCGTCCGGTCGGAGGACTTCACCTGCCCCTCGCAGCGCCGCCGTGCCACTGCGGTGCGGTCGGACTTCCTGCGGGTGGGCGGCGATCCGGTGCAGGTCGCGTTGGTCGAGCAACGGCTGTGGACGCTGCTCGTGGCGTTGCGCCGGTCTCAGCCTCTTCGTGACGCGCTGGCGACCGCCGTGCCCAGGGCGGGGCGGGCGGCGCTGGTCGCGGAGCCGTCGCGCGAACTGGCCGAGTTCGATCGGCGCTTCGACCAGTTCGCGGACGCGCTGCGGGTGCTGGTCACCGACCCGACGCCGGAGCAGCTACGCCACACCGCCGCTTTGGACTAGGGCCGGGATCTCAGCGACGGACTTCAGCAGGTGGGTGTGCTTCGCGGTGCCGAGCTCCTCCGCCGTCTGGCTGCCACTGAGCACCCCGACGACGAAGCCCGCGCCGGCGTTCATGCCCGCCTGCAGGTCTCTGGTGGTGTCGCCCGCGGTGAGCACGCGCCGGACGTCCCGGACGCCGGTCAGCTCCATCGCTTTGAAGATCATGTACGGCGCCGGCCGGCCCGCGGACACGTCGTCCACGCACACCACCGCGTCCAGCACGCCCTCGCGCCAGCCCAGCACGTCGAGCAGGCCGTCCACGATCGGGCGGTCGAAGCCGGTGGTCAGCGCGACCTTCACGCCGTTGGAACGCAGGTGTTCGAACGCTTCCGGGACGCCCGGGATCGGCGTCGGCGGCGTCTCGGCGTAGTACTGCCCGAGCCGCTCGTGGAAGTCCTTGAACTCGGCGTCCACATCGGACTTGCCGAGCATCGACGAGATCGCCTCGTACTTGTCGGCGCCCATCCAGTCGCCGACGTCCTCGGCTGATCCACCGGCCGCGATCACGGTGTCCGCCAAGGCTTTGTAGACGAGTCCGTGCTCCTCCACGGTGGTGCCGGCGATGTCCAGCACCACGAGGTCGACGGGGTTCACGAGGCCCTCCAGTCCCGCAGCAGCGCCGGGTGCGCCTGCTGGGAGTTCTCGATCGAAAAGCTGACCATGTCGGGGCGGTAGCGGTCGTCCGAGTACTCGACCGGGCGTCCGTCCATTCCGGACGCCCGTCGCCGTTCCCGCAGAAGTGGGGCTCCTGGAGCAACTTCCAGCAGTTCGGCGTCTTTGTCGTCAGCCGCGACGGCGTCGATCTGGTGCCGTGCGACGGTCATGTCGACGCCGTGCTCGCCCAGGTAGGCGTAGAGCGAGCCGCTGTCGCAGTCGAAGTCGAACAGCAGGCGCCCCACCGGTTCCACGAACGTCGTGCGCTCCAGCATCGTCGGCCGGCCGTCGATCAGCCGTTGCCTGAGCAGTTGGACGACCGGCGTGCCCTCGTCGAGTTGCAGTGCGTCGGCGATGTCGGCGTCGGCCGGGCGGCGCGCGATCTCCAGGGTGCGTTGTCCCGGAACGTGTCCGAGACCCGCGGCCCAGCTGGAGAACGACAGGAACGTCTCGAACGGCTGCGACAGCGTGTGCCTGCGCACCACCGCGGGCTTGCCGCGGCCACCGCCGATCATGCCCTCGGCCCTGAGCGAGGTGAGCGCCTGCCGGACCGGCGCGCGCGAGGCGTTCCACTGCGCGCACAGCTGCGATTCGGACGGCACCGGGTCGCCGACGGCCAGTTCACCCGAGCCGATGCGGCGGCGCAGGTCGGCCGCGATGCGCTCGTGCAGTGGCATCTCCATGCAACGAACGATACATGTCATAACAAGTCTGAACTCCAAGTGAACACATCAGAACAGCCATTGATTCTCGTTCTGGAGCCACTCATCGTTCTTGTCATGACAAGTGTGGACCTGGTGGTCGTCGGCGCGGGTGTCGTCGGGCTCGCGCACGCCTGGCACGCGGTGCGGCGAGGTCTCTCCGTCGCCGTGGTCGAGCGGGACGAGCACGCGGCCGGGGCTTCCGTGCGCAACTTCGGGCACGGGTGCTTCACCGCTCAGGACGGGGTGGCGTTCTCGTACGCGATGGCCGCTCGCGAGGAGTGGCTGACGCTCGCTCGCGAAGCCGGTTTCTGGCTGCGGGAGTCCGGCTCGATCGTCGTGGCCCGCGCGGAGGACGAACTTGAGGTGTTGCGCGAGTTCGCCGAGGTCCGCGATGTTGAGTTGTTGAACAATCCGACGAAGGGATCGTTCAACAATCCAACAACCCGGTTGTTCAACAATCCAGCGACAGGATCGTTCAACAATCCTCCGATCAGCCACGTCGGTGCCGGATCGTTCAACAATCCCTCGATCGACAGCGCCGGCGGCGGATCGTTCAACGATCCTTCAACCGGCGGTGTCGGATCGTTCAACAATCCTCCGACCGGCCGCGTCCGCCCGGGATCGTTCAACAATCCTCCGATCAGCGGCGCCAGCGCAGGATCGTTGAACGATCCCAGTGTCGGATTGTTGAACAATCCCTCGATCCTCGGCGCCGCCCTGCTCCCCCTCGACATCCGCGTCAACCCACGCGAAGCCGTCCACGCGATCGCCGCGCTGCTGGCCGAGCGCGGGGTCACCTTCCACTGGTCGACCAACGTGCTCACCGTCGAGCCGGGCCTGGTCCGCACCAACCGCGGCGAACTCAAATGCCGAGCGGCGGTCGTCGCGGTCGGCCACGACGTCGACAGGTTCTTCCCCGACCTCGCCGAGGAACGCGAGATCCAGCGCTGCCAGCTGCGGATGCTGCGCGTCGCGCACGGCGGCGTGATCGACCCGGCCGTGCTGACCGGGTTCTCGATGCTGCGCTACGAGGCGTTCGCGCGGTGCCCGAGCACCGAGAAGGTCCGCGAGCGCCTCACGCACGACCACCCCGAGCTCGTCGAGGCGGGGCTGAACCTGATGTTCACCCAGCTCCCCGACGGCTCGCTCACGATCGGCGACACCCACCACTACAGCCGCACGGTCGACCCGTACCGGCCCGAGGACCTGGACGACCTGGTCCTCACCGAGACGGCCCGCCTCCTCGGCGTGCCGGCGCTGCGCGTGCTCGAACGCTGGCGCGGGATCTACGCGTCGGCCCCAGAACCTTTCCTGACCGCGACGCCCGTTCCCCTCACCAGGGCCGTCTCGGTCACCTCCGGCATCGGCATGACCACCGCGCTCGGCCTCGCCCCGGCCGTGCTCGACGACCTCCTCCAGGAGATGTGAGATGAGAGCCTTCAGCGTCGTCCTCGCCGCGGCACTGCTGCTGACAACAGCCTGCGGCACCACGAACTCCGCTGCCAGAAGCGGTGACTGCCCCAACGGCAAGGTGCGCTTCGGCGTCGAGCCGTACGAGGACCCGGAGAAGCTCAAGCCCGCCTACGAGGTGCTCGCGAAGGCGCTGACCGCCAAGCTCGGCTGCGAGGTCGAACTGCAGGTCGTCGACGACTACGCCGCCGAGGTGCTGGCGATGCGCAACGACAAGCTGGAGATCGCCCAGTTCGGTCCGCTCGGCTACGTCTTCGCCTCGCAGAAGGCCGGCGCGGAGCCGATGGTCTCGTTCGCGGACGGCTCCGGGAAGCTCACCAGCTACACCGCCGGCATCTGGGTCCCGAAGGACTCGCCAGTGCAGAAGATCGAGGACCTCAAAGGCAAGTCGCTCGCGCTGAGCAGCGTCGGGTCGGCGTCCGGTGACGCGCTTCCCCGCTACGGCCTCAAGAAGCACAACGTCGACGGCGTGAAGCTCGACTACGCGGGCGGTCATCCCGAGGCGATGTTGTCGCTGGTCAACGGCAAGGTCGACGCCGCCGAGATCAACAGCCAGACGCTCGCCACGGCGCGGTCCGCCGGCACGTTCGACGAGTCGAAGTTCCGCCAGGTCTGGAAGTCCGAACCCATCCCGAACGACCCGATCACCGTGCGCGGCGACCTCGACCCGGCGTTCAAGGACAGGGTGCGCAAGGCGTTGCTGGAGCTGGAGACCGCCGACGTCGAGAAGGTCGGCGCGTTCCTCGACGTCACCCCGCCCGGACCGCTCGTTCAGGTCGGCGACGACACGTACAAGGTGCTCTTCGACCTCGCGACCACGCTGGGGCTCAAGGAAGAGGACGTCTGATGCTCGCCATCCGCGGCCTGCGCAAGTCGTTCGGCGGACGGGTCGTGCTGGACGGGTTCGACCTCTCCGTCGAACCCGGCGAGTTCGTGGCGCTGCTCGGGCCGAACGGCTCTGGCAAGTCCACGGCGCTGCGGTGCGTGGTCGGGCTGGAGACCCCGGACGGCGGGTCGATCGAGGTCGGCGGGAACGCCGCGATGGTGTTCCAGAAGATCCACCTGGTCGGTCGCCGCACCGCGCTGGACAACGTCTGCTCCGGCGCTCTCGGCCGGCTTCCGTTGCGCCGCTCGTGGTTCTTCCCCGGCGACGTCAGGGAAGAAGCCATGCGGTGCCTGGACAGGGTCGGACTCGCGGACCGCGCGGTGGACCGGTGTGCGCGGCTTTCCGGTGGCCAGCAACAACGTGTGGCGATCGCGCGGGCGTTGTGCCAGCGCGCCAACGTGATCCTCGCCGACGAACCGGTCTCGGCGCTCGACCCGCAGGCCGCCGTGCAGGTGATGGAACTGCTGGTGGACCTCGCTTCCGAAGGCCTGGCGGTGGTCGCCGTGCTGCACCAGCCCGAGCTCGCCAGGACGTACGCGCACCGGATCGTGGACATGCAGACGGTGGTGGCGGCATGACGATCGCGGTTCCCCAGCGCCGTTGGCCCTCCGTCACGGTGTGGGTTGTGGTGGCGGTCGCCGCTGTCGTGCACGTACTTGCCTGGCAGGCCACGGAGTTCTCCCCCGCCGCGCTGATCGCCGGCTGGGACGGCATGGCGGACTTCCTGGCCGAGTCGTTGCCGCCGGACTTCTCGGTGCTCGGGAAGTCCCTGGAAGCAGCGGTGATCACGCTCTACATCGGACTGCTCGGCACCACGTTCTCGATCCCGTTCGCGCTGGTCCTGGCACTTCTGGCTTCTCGTGCGACAACTTCGGCGGCGTGGGCGCAGCAGGCGGCTCGCGCGGTGCTGTCGTTCCTGCGCTCGGTGCCGGACGTGGTGTTCGCGCTGATCTTCGTGACGGCGGTCGGCCTCGGACCGTTCGCGGGCGTGCTGGCGCTGGTGTTCCACAACACCGGCGTGATGGGCAAGCTCTGGGCGGAGGCGATGGACGAGAGCGACCGCGGGCCGCGCGACGCGTTGAAGGTGACCGGTGCGTCCGGTCCGCAGATCGCGCTGCACGCGGTGCTCCCGACCGTCATGCCTTCCCTGGCGGGACTTCTGCTCTACCGGCTGGACGTGAACGTGCGGTCGTCGCTCGTGCTCGGCCTGGTCGGCGCGGGCGGGATCGGCTTCCTGATCAACCAGTCGATCAAGCTGTTCCGGTTCGACGAGATGGTCACGCACATCCTCGTGGTGCTGCTTCTGGTTGTTGTGGTCGACCAGGCTTCTGGTCTCGTGCGCAAGCGGCTAGGTGCTTGACCTGCTGGCCGTAGCGGGCGCCTTGGTGCACCGTCACCGAGCCGTCCGCTGCGACCTCGCAGGGGTTGTTCGCCGTGCACTGCTCGCCGCTGTCGTTGCCGGTGCTGTGCACGCCGACGACCGTGACGCCGTCCCTGAGCACGATCGGTGAGCCCGAACCGCCGTGCGACGGTCCGCACTCCGGGTCGTAGCGGTAGGCGTTGTCCTGCGTGTAACCCTCTTCGCGCAGGTGCGGGACGACGGCGTCGATCGTGCAGCTGAAGCGCTTGCCGTTGCCGGACGAGATGATGTCGACGCGTTCTCCCGGCCGGGCTGACCTGTCCGCGAGCTTGAAGACCTTCACGCCCTTGGCCTTGAGCTGCGCGTACGTCTGGTCGAGCTGGAAGAGCGCGGTGTCGGTGCCGGTCATCGTCGCCGTGACGAGACGGGTCGTCTCGGCCTTGGCCTGCTGGTAGCCCTGACGGTCGCCGATGGTCACCGGGAGCTTGAGCGCGACGTCCTTCAGCGTCTCGCCGGGCGCGGGGCGGTCCGGGAGGCAGTGGCCGTTGGTGAGCAGAAGTGCCTGGTCAGCGGGCTTGCTGTGATCGGTCCTGACCACGGACGCCGAGCAGACTCCTCCCAGCGACGCGGCGCCTTCGAGGTTCGGCACCGGGGTGTCCGGCGGGTTGGTCCTGCCGGTGACGACGTCGTTGATCCAGCCGGTGAAGTGGTGGACGTCGGTGTACATGACGGGGCGGTCGTCGCCGCCCGCGCCGCTCACGATGCCGGCGACGACCCAGCGGTCGCCGTCGCGGACCAGCGCCGGGCCGCCGGAGTCCATGTTCGTGGCCGCGACGCTGCCGTCCAGCGCGCCGATGCACAGCTCGCGATCCGCGTAGATGCCTTCGCAGGCCGTGGCGGGCTGGATCACGGTGTCCGCCTCGCGCAGCTTCTGCGGGTAGCACTCGGGTGCGCGCCGGTCGCACGTCATGCCCCAGCCGAGGATCCGCGCCGTCGTGCCTTCCGCGGGTCGTGCGCTCGGCAACGCGACGGGCTTGGTCTTCGCGGGTTTCTTCAGCTTCAGCAGGCCGATGTCGCCGTCGTGGACGGGGTTGGGCGCGTAGGTGATGAACCGCTCGACCGCGATCACCTCACCGCCGCTGCCCGCGTCCGTCGTGCCGAGGCGGACCGTCCAGTCCCGCGGCCTGCCGACCTGGGCGAGGCTGGGGTTGTTCCTGGTGCAGTGACCCGCGGTGACGGCGTACTGCGGCGCGACCAGCGTGACGCCGCACGTGTGGCCGTCCGCGCGGGGTGAGTCGGGCCGTTGGAGCGAGCCCGAGAACGGATAGGGCCACGGGGCCTCGACCCCGCCTCTGATCGCCAGCGCCGGGGTCACGGTGGTGATCATCGCGAGTGCGGCGAAGGTCATCGCCGGTAGCACTTTTCGCATGTCACAGAGGCTGCCGAACCCGTGTGCGCGCACGGTGATAGCTGCGCAACAACTGCGCACGGGCGGTCGTTACGCAACGATGACGTCGCAAGAACGTCCCCATGAGACCCATCGGGAAAGCTGGAGGACATGCCGCGCGTACTGCTGATCGAGGACGACGAGGCGGTCCGCGAAGGACTGTCGCTCGCCCTGACCTACCAGGGACACACCGTGGACGCGGTGCGCACGGGAGAGGAAGGCCTCGACCTGCTGGGCAGCGTCACGCCCGACGTGGTGGTGCTGGACCTGATGCTGCCGGGGGTCGACGGGTTCGAGGTGTGCCGCCGCATCCGTGCCACCGGCGACCTCCCGATCATCATGCTGACCGCGCGCAACGACGACATCGACGTGGTCGCGGGCCTGGAGGCCGGTGCCGACGACTACGTGGCCAAACCGGCGCAGGCCCGTGTGCTCGAAGCCCGCATCCGCGCCGTGCTGCGCCGGTCGACGGCCTCGGTCGCCGAGGTCGTGGCCGAGCGCTACGGCGACCTGACCATCGACCGCGAGGGCCTCGTGGTCACCCGGTTCGGCAAGCCGGTCTCGCTGGCGCCCACGGAACTGCGGTTGCTGCTGGAACTCTCCTCGTCGCCCGGCCGCGTGATGTCGCGGCAGCAGTTGCTGGGTTCCGTGTGGGACCAGGGCTACCTCGGCGACTCGCGGCTGGTCGACGCGTGCGTGCAGCGGCTGCGTTCGAAGATCGAGGACGACCCGGCCGCGCCCGTGTACGTCCAGACCGTGCGCGGATTCGGCTACCGCTTCGGACCGCTGTGACGCTCCGCCTGCGACTGCTGCTCGCGTTCGCCCTGCTGACCATCGTGACCGCCGCGGCCGTCGCCGGCGCCGGTTACGTGCGGGCCCGCGACGCGATCGTGCAGCGCGCCCAGGACAACGCCGTCATCGAGACCACGAACCGCGTCGAGCAGCTCTACCCGCTGCCCGCACGTGCCGTGGACACAGCCATCCTGGAACGCGTCGCCGCGCGGGTCTCCGGCCGCGAAGGCCAGGCTTTGGCTTACGGCAACGGGGTTTCCGCGGGCGGCATGAACCCTTCGGTGATCACCGCGGAGCTGCGGTCGCTCGTGTCGTCCGGACGCGTCGGCTGGCAACGCGTGTCGTACGCGGACGGCGTGTGGCTGGTCGTCGGCATGCAGCTGCGGGTGTCGTCCGGTGCCCCGTCGGGCATCGAGGTGTACGTGCTGCGACCGTTCACGTCGGAGATCGCGTTCGTCGACGAGCTGGCGCGCAACGCGTGGCTGATCGGCGGCGCCGTGCTGATCCTGGCCCTGGGCCTGGGTTTCCTGGCGGCCCGCGGCGTGCTGCGCCCCGTCCGCGAGCTGCAACTGGCGGCCTGGCAACTCGGGCAGGGAGACCTCTCCGCACGGGTGCCGGTGCGCGGGCGGGACGAGCTGGCGTCCGTCGCGTCGACGTTCAACAGCACGGCCTCCTCGCTGGAACACCACGTCGGCGAGCTGCGCCGGATGGAGGCGGACGCGCGGCGGTTCGTGGCGGACGTGTCGCACGAGCTGCGCACTCCGCTGGCCGCGATGACGGCCGTGACCGACGTGCTGGACGCCGAGACCGCCTCACTGCCCGGTGTCGCGGGCCAGGCGGCACGGCTGGTGAACCGGGAGACGCTGAACCTGACCCGGCTGGTGAACGACCTGATCGAGGTGACCCGGTTCGACTCGGGGACGGCCGCTCTGGCGCTGGACGACGTCGACGTGGCCGAGGTGGTGCGAACCTGCCTGCGGATGCGCGGCTTCGAGATCACCGCGACGCTGCCCGAGGGCGTGCGGGCACGGCTGGATCCGCGGCGGCTGGACGTGATCGTGGCGAACCTCGTCGGCAACGCGCTGCGGCACGGCGCCGCTCCGGTGTCGCTCGTGCTGTCGGTGTCGGGGTCCTCGCTGGTGATCGAGGTCGCCGACTCCGGGCACGGCCTGCCCGCGGAGGTCCTGCCGCACGTGTTCGCACGGTTCTACAAGGCCGACTCGTCGCGGGGGCGGTCGGAGGGGTCGGGGCTGGGGCTGGCGATCGCGTGGGAGAACGCGCGGCTGCACGGCGGCACGCTGGTGGCGGCGAACCGGCCGGGCGGCGGGGCGTTGTTCACGCTGCGGCTGCCGCTGGGCGGTGAGTCTTGAGGCCGAAAACTGTCGGTGCCGCCTGGGAGAATGGAAACAGGGGGACCCCCGGGAGGGGACCCCTGCGCGAGCTTGGACTGGCGGCGGGGAGATCCTTGCGCGGGCTTGGGCCCAAAGCCGGGCGACTTCTGCGCGAGCTGGGACCCGCGGCCGGACGACCTCTGCGCGAGCGTGCGCTGACAGCGCACACGCACGCTGTCGGAACGCATGCCTGGTGGCGAACCCTGCGCGAGCTTGGCCCCAAAGCGGGGCTGCCCTTGCGCGAGCTTGCGCTGGCCGTCCTCGTGCTCGCCGTCCTCACCGCGTGCGGCATCCGCCCGACCGACCCGATCCCCGGCCTCGAAGCCCCCAGCGGCCCCACCGAGAACACCTCGCCGTCGCTCTTCTGGGTCGCCCCCGGTGGCAGGGTGATCCCCGTCGGACGGCCGGAGGGCAGCCTGAGCGGGTTCGACGTCGTGGCCCTGCTCGCCCAGGGTCCCACCAACGACGAGCAGGCCCGCGGCCTCGCCACCGAGGTGCCGTTCGACGCCGCGCCCGCCACCGTCGACCGCGTCGCGAACGGCCTCGACGTCACCATTTCCGGCGACGTCTCGCAGCTCAGCGGCCCCGCGGTCCAGCAGATCGTGTGCACGTTGCTCACCGTTCTGCCCGTCGGCACGGTGAACCTGCGCGGGGGCGGGCATTCGCTGGAGTTCCAGAAGTGCGCTTGAATCGGCGCGTGCACGTCTACTCCATTCCGATGCGCGCCCGGTTCCGCGGCATCACCCAGCGCACCGGCCTGCTGTTCGAAGGGCCGGCCGGGTGGGGCGAGTTCTGCCCGTTCGAGGAGTACGGCGACGACGAGGCCATGGCCTGGCTGGCGTGCGCACTGGAGGCCGCGAACGAGGGCTGGCCGGCACCCCTCCGGGACCGCATCCCGGTCAACTGCACCGTGCCCGTCGTCAGTCCCGAACGAGCGCACGAGATCGTGGCGCGGTCGGGCTGTTCGACGGCCAAGGTGAAGGTCGCCGAGTCGACGCTGGCGGACGACTGCGCGCGGCTCGAAGCCGTGCGGGACGCACTCGGACCTGCGGGGTTCGTACGCATCGACGCGAACATGATGTGGGACGTCGACACGGCCGTCACCGCGATCAAGGCCATGGACAAGTCCGCCGGTGGGCTCCAGTACGTGGAACAGCCGTGCCACACGCTGGACGAACTGGCTGCGGTGCGGCGCAGGGTCGCAGTGCCGATCGCCGCGGACGAGTCGATCCGCAAGGCCGACGACCCGTTGAAGGTGGCCGTGTCCGGTGCCGCGGACATCGCGGTGATCAAGGTGGCACCGCTCGGGGGCGTGCGGAAGGCGCTGGAGGTGGCCGAGGCGTGCGGGCTGCCGTGCGTGGTGTCGTCGGCGCTGGAGACGTCCGTCGGCATGGCTGCCGGGGTCGCGCTGGCGGCGGCACTGCCCGAGCTCGACTACGCGTGCGGACTGGCGACGTTGTCGTTGCTGGACGGCGATGTCACGAGCGACTCGCTGACGCCGGTGGACGGCTATCTGCCGGTGCTGACCAAGTCACCCGTGCCCGACCGGATCGCGGAGTTCGAGACCGGAGACCAGGCCTGGGTCGAGCGGTTCCAGCGGGTGCGTCAGTCGCTGAGTTGATCCATCTGGATCTTCAGAGGAAACGGCTCAGCCGCCTCGTGGACACCGGTCTCGGCAGGTGCCTCCTGGTACACCCGCTCTGAGGTGAGCCGCAACGGAGTCAACGAGATCGGATCGAGGTCGACGATCCAGTAGAACGGGATGCCGGCCTCCGCGTAGTCGAGGCGTTTGGCTTGACGATCCGTGTAGCGCGAATGGGACGACAGCACCTCGACGGCGAGGACGACCTCGGCGGCCCGGACGAGGCCACCTGCAGCTCTGCGTGGGAACACGACCAGATCCGGGCGGCGGACGAAACCGGGTTCGCCCGGCGGGGCCAGCTCCAGGTCCACGTCGACGGCGTAGGTGACCTGGAGCTCCGCCGGTAACTGGCCCGCCAGCTGCATGATCAGGTTGCCGCAGGCGTAGTTGTGATCGGCGAGCGCGTTGGGCGACCGGATCAGACGCCCTTCGACGAGCTCGGTGCAGCCGGCTTCGCCAAGCGCGGCGTATTGGGCAACGGTCAGCAGTTCGGTCACCAGATCACCGTCGCACATGGAGGCGATCTAAGGCTTGGCCCTCGCCAGCCCCTGCGCCGCCGCGCCCATGCTGAACACGACGCCCTCGGTCCGGTTGATCGCCTCGGTCCGCCGGGCCGAAGCAGGCACCCGAGTCAGGTCCACCAGCCGGATCGGCGGCCCCAGTTCCACCAGCGTGGGCGTGTAGGAAGCCTCGACCACGGTCCACCCGGCAGGCCGCTGCTCGAACTTGAACCGCGCGATCGCCCCCTCCTCGGTCACGCCACGGGGCTCCTCGTGCCGCGCGACCTCGTTCCCGAGTCCGTAGACGACCCACTTGTCGCCGATCTTCTCGAACGGCTGCACGACGTGCACGTGCGTGCCGATGATCAGGTCCAGCGCTGGATCGGCGAGCAGCTGACGGGCCAGCGCCTTCTGGTCGGCGGTCGCCTCGTGCTGGTACTCGTTGCCCCACTGCACGGACAGCACGACGACCTCGGCGCCCGCCTCGCGCGCCTTCCGCGCGTCGGCCAGGATCTTGGCCGCGTTGATCTGGTTCGCACGCCACGGCTGGGGCAGCGGGATGCCGTTGAAGCCGTACGTGAACGACAGCTGGGCCACCTTCACGCCGCCCGCGTCCAGGATCAGCGGCGCCGCCGATTCCTCCTGCGTGCGGAACGAGCCGGTGTGCTTCAGGCCGACGGCGTCCATCGCGTCCAGCGTCGACGTGATCGCCGAGACGCCGCGGTCCAGCGTGTGGTTCGAGGCGGTCGAGCACGAGTCGTACCCCACGTCGACCAGGCCCTTCGCCACCTCGGGCGGCGCCAGGAAGGCCGGGTAGCCGAAGAACGGGCCCTCCTTCGGGCCGAGCGGCACCTCCAGGTGGCACAAGGCCAAATCGGCCTTCAGGGTGTCCTTGATGCCCGAGAACAACGGCAGGAAGTCGCGCCCGGCCGCACCGCCGTCGGCGACCGCCTGCTCGGTCAGCGGCGGGTGGATCAGGATGTCGCCACCGGCGGTCAGCACGAACGAACGCGGCGGCGGTGGGCCCTGGGAGGTCGTCGCCGGCGTCGGCTGAGCCGAGGTGATGACGACGGGCGAGCCGGTGCACGCGGACAGCAGAAATCCGGTGACCAGCACGAATGCCGACCACCGGATCCCACGCTTCAGCGCTGCCGCCTGCGTCGCAGGACCACGAACAGCACGACCGCCAGCACTGCGGCCGCGAGGGGCAGCACGCGCTTCAACACCGGAACGCCTGCCGTGTCGATCAGGTCGATCGGCTCGTCGGGGACCACTCGGAGATGCTGCTGTTGCGCCACCTCGTCAGGATCCACGGATCCCAGCGTGCTCGCCAGGCATTCCGCGAACTGGTCGACGAGCTTGCCGCTGACCTCGGAGATCAGGCCACGCCCCAGCTGAGCCGGACGGCCCGTGATCGACAGGTCGGTCTCCACGTCGACCGAGTCGCCGACCACGAACGTCACCACCGCGGACGCCGTGCCGTTGCCGCGGGTGTCCTTACCCGCGGCTTTCATGACGGCGCGGCGGAGCACCGGGTCGATCTCCACGAACTCGCCGGTGCCCCGGTACAGCAGCTGCACGGGGCCGAGCTTGACCTTCACCTCCCCGCCGAACGACTTGCCGTCCACCGAGGTCAGCGTGGCGCCGGGCAGGCAGGGCGCCACCCGTTCGGGATCGATCAGCGCCGCCCACACCTCCTCGGCGGGCCCCGGCGACACGAACGAATGCGTCAACTTCATCCCGCGACCGCCGCCGTCAGCGCACGACCGGTCAGCACACGGGCCAGGTTGTCCTTGTAGCTGTCACCGGCCGACGCCCGCAGAGCCGCCTCGGAGATCACCTCGGCGGAAGCGGACTGCCCGACCAGGGCCGCCTCGACCTCGAACGCGCGCAGCGGCCCGGACCCCACGTTCGTGAGGCCGACCCGAGCAGCGGAAATGGCTCCGTCCCGCACCTGCACGGCCGCCGCCACCGCGACGATCGACCACGCCTGCGCGACCCGGTTGAGCTTCTCGTAGTGCGCGCCCCACCCGGTGTACTTCGGCACGCGCACGTCGATCAGGATCTCGTCGGGAGCCAGCGCCGTCGTGAAGTAGTCGACGAAGAACTCCGACGCCGGCACCTCGCGCCGCCCGCCAGGACCGGCGATGATCATCACCGCGTCCAGGGCCAGCGCGGGTGCCAGCAGGTCGCCCGCCGGATCCGCGTGGCACAGCGAGCCGCCGAACGTGCCGCGGTGCCGGATCTGCGGATCGGCCACCGTGTCCGTGACCAGCTTCAGGAGCAACGCGTGGTCGTGGATCAGGTGATCGCGCTGCACCTCGTAGTGCGTGGTCATGGCACCGATGAGCAACGAGTCGCCGTCGTCGCGCACTCCCGTCAGCTCGGTCAGGCCGCCGATGTCGATCAACGCCGTGGGCGCCGCCAGCCGCATGCGCAGCACCGGCACGAGCGACTGCCCGCCCGCGATGACCTTGGCGTCCTCGCCCTCCTCTGCGAGCATCCGCACGGCTTCGTCCACACTGGACGGGAACAGGTACTTGAACTCCGCCGGGATCACGACTGTCCTCCCTGCGCGTCGATCGAACCGAGCCCACCCGCGGCCACTTCGCCCGCGCCTTCGTCCGGCCTGCCCTGCAAGGCGGTCCACACGCGTTCCGGCGACATCGGCATCTCGATGTCCCGCACGCCCAGGTGCCGCACGGCGTCCAGCACGCTGTTCACCACGGCCGGGGTCGAGGCGATCGTGCCCGCCTCGCCGACTCCCTTGGCGCCCAACGGGTTGGACGTCGCCGGCGTCTCGGTGCGGTCCGTGAGGAACGCCGGCAGGTCCGCCGCGCACGGCACGAGGTAGTCGGCGAACGTCGCCGTCGTCAGCGTGCCCATCTCGTCGTGCGTGGCTTCTTCGTACAACGCCTGCGCGATGCCCTGCGCGAGCCCGCCGTGCACCTGGCCGTCGACGATCAACGGGTTCATGACCGTGCCGACGTCGTCCACGGCGACGTACCTGCTGATCCGCACCATGCCCGTCTCGGTGTCGACTTCCGTTGCGCACAAATGGGTTCCGTGCGGGAACGAGAAGTTGTCCGGGTCGAACGTGGCGTCGGCGTCCATGCCGGGTTCCATGCCCTCGGGCAGGTCGTGCGCGACGTGTGCGGCCAGCACGACGTCACCCAGAGTCCGCACGGTCGACGTGCCGCGAACGGAGAACGAGCCCGAAGCGAACTCCACGTCCGACTCGTCGCACTCCATCATGTGCGCGGCCAGAGTGCGGGCCTTGGCCAGCACCTTCTCCGCCGCGTGCACCAGAGCGGTGCCACCGACGGCCAGCGAACGCGAGCCGTAGCTGTCCATGCCCTTGTGAGACGTGGCCGTGTCGCCGTGCAGCACTTCAACGTCCTCGAACGGCACGCCGAGCCGGTCGGCGACGATCTGCGACCAGACCGTCTCGTGGCCCTGCCCGTGCGGCGAGGTTCCGGTGATCACCTCGACCTTGCCGGTGGGCAGCATGCGGATCGACGCGGTCTCCCATCCGCCCGCGCCATAACGCAAAGCGCCCAGCACACGGGACGGCGCGAGGCCGCACATCTCGGTATAGGTCGAAATTCCGATGCCCAGCTGCACGACAGAACCGTCGGCACGACGCCGCGCCTGCTCTTCGCGCAACTCGTCGTACCCGAACAGTTCCATCGCACGGGCCGTCGCGGCCTCGTAGTTGCCGGAGTCGTAGGTGAGCCCGGCGACCGTGTTGAACGGGAACTCCTCGTGCTTGATCCAGTTCAGCTCGCGGATCTTCATCGGCTCCATGCCGAGCTCGACCGCGAGCTCGTCCATCATCCGCTCGATCGCGAACGTGGCCTCAGGTCGTCCGGCGCCGCGATAGGCGTCCGTAGGCACCTTGTTCGTGAAGACGTTGGTGCACACGAACCGGTAGGCGGCGAACTTGTAGATCGAGTTGAACATGAACGCGCCCAGGATCGGCACACCCGGCGTGACCAGGCGCAGGTAGGCGCCCATGTCGGCGAGCAGCTCGACCTTCAGGCCGGTCACGGTGCCGTCGCGGCGGGCGGACAGCGTGAGCTTCTGGATCTGGTCACGGCCGTGGTGCGCGGACAACATCGACTCGGTGCGCGACTCCGTCCACTTCACCGGACGGCCCATGCGGCGCGCGACCAGCAGGCACAGCACCTCTTCCGGCGTGACCTGGAGCTTGCCGCCGAACCCGCCACCGACGTCGGGCGCGATCACGCGGAGCTTGTGCTCGGCGATGCCCGTGACGGCCGACAGCATCCAGCGCAGGATGTGCGGGATCTGCGTCGCGGACCAGACCGTGAACATGCCCGCGGTGGAGTCCACGACGACCGACCGCGGTTCCATGAACGCCGGGATCAGCCGCTGCTGCTTGAACGTCCGCTCGATCACGACCTCGGCCGCCGCGATCTCGTCCTCGACGTCGGTCCCGACCCCGGCCTCGGCGGAGTCGAAGATCCACGTCGCGCACTTGTTGGTGCCGAGGTCGTCGTGCACGAGATCGTTGTCCCGCAACGCTTCTTCCATGTCGAGCACGACCGGCAGCTCGTCGTAGTCGACGTCGATCGCTTCCAGCGCGTCCGCGGCCCGGTAGGCGCTGTCGGCGATCACGAGGGCGACGGCCTCACCGGCGAAGTTGACCTGTCCGACGGCCAGCGGGGGCGCGGGCGGGGCCTTCATGTCCTCGGTGATCGGCCACGCGCACGGCAGAGATCCTTGCTCCGCGGCGAAGTCCTCACCGGTGAGGACGACTGCCACACCGGGCATCGCCGTCGCGCGGCTCACGTCGATGTTGGTGATGCGGGCGTGCGCCATGGGGCTGCGCAGCACCGCCATGTGCAGCATGCCGGTCAGCTGCAGGTTGTCGGTCCACGTGGTCTGACCGGTGATCAGCCGCGCGTCCTCCTTGCGGAGCCGGGCCCTGCCGATCTCCGGTTCCGCGGTGGCGGTCATTCGCCACCTACCGGCTGCTTCGAGCTGACGTGCTCGTCGCTGTGTTGTTCCTGCACGGGGCCGGCGCCGGGCTTCATCCGCTGCGCGGCGTCCTGAACCGCGCGCACGATGTTCTGGTAGCCCGTGCAGCGGCAGAGGTTGCCCTCGAGGCCTTTGCGCACGGTCTCGTCGTCGGGATCCGACTCGTCGGCGAGCAGGTCGATCGCCTGCATGATCATGCCTGGCGTGCAGAAACCGCACTGCAACGCGTGGTTGGAGTGGAACGCCTCCTGCACCGGATGCAGCTTGCCGTCGCGGGCGAGGCCTTCGACGGTGGTGACCTCGTGCCCGTTCGCCTGCACGGCGAGCATCTGGCACGACTTCACGCTGTGGCCGTCGAGGTGGACAGTGCAGGCGCCGCAGTTGCCGGTGTCGCAGCCGACGACGGTGCCGGTCTTGCCCAAACGCTCTCGCAGGTAGTGCACGAGCAGGAGGCGGGGTTCGACCTCGTCGGCGTAGTTCACTCCGTCGACGTTGACCGAGATGTGCATTGAAACCCTCCCAGGGTGGTGGGCCTTCAGTGACGAGGGTCACTTCAGCTTGCTCCCTGTTTGCGAGTTCAACAACCCGATCACCGATGAATCGGCACCTCGAGCTCGCTGAGGCGGCGCCCGGTTCCCTTCCACCGCAAGGAGATGATCTCGGCCGCAATCGCAACTGCGGTCTCTTCAGGGGTTCTGGCGCCGAGATCGAGCCCAATAGGCGATGACAACGCCGTAAGTTCGGATTCGGTCAAACCCGCTTCGCGCAACCGTTCCAGCCGATCTTCGTGCGTGCGCCGGGACCCCATCGCTCCGATGTAGCCGACCTTCAGTCGCAACGCGACTTCCAGCAGCGGCACGTCGAACTTCGGATCATGTGTGAGAACGGCGATCACCGTGCGTTCGTCGAGCTTGGACGCTTCGCCTTCCAGGTACCTGTGCGGCCAGGCGACGACGACCTCGTCCGCCTCCGGAAAACGGCTGCGCGTCGCGAAGACCGGTCGTGCGTCGCAGACCGTCACGCGGTAGCCGAGGAACGCGCCGAGCCGCGCCATCGCGGCGGCGAAGTCGATCGCTCCGAACACGAGCATGCGCGGCGGCGGTTCGAACGAGTTCACGAAGACGCTCATGCCCTCGCCGCGCCGCTGCCCGTCCGGCCCGTACTGGAGCACGCCGGTCCGGCCGGACGCCAGCATGCCGCGCGCGTCGTCCGTGACGGCGTCGTCGATCCGTGCGCTTCCCAGGCTGCCGTCACGCCGGTCCGGCCAGATGACCATGCGGCGCCCGATGCCGTCCGGGTGCTCGATGACCGTCGCGACCGCCACCGGCTCCTCGGCACGCACGGTCTCCACCACCTCGGCGAGCTGCGGGAACGTCTCCGAGCTGATCTTCTCGACGTAGATGTCGATGATCCCGCCGCAGGTCAGCCCCACGGCGAACGCGTCGTCGTCGCTCACCCCGTAGCGCTGCAGGACCGGGCCGCCGGTCTCCTGCGCCAGTTCGTAGACCGCGCCCTCGACGCAGCCGCCGGACACGCTGCCGACCGCCTCGCCGTCCTGCGTCACGAGCATCGCCGCGCCCGCCGGCCGGGGTGCCGAGCTGAAGGTCGCGACCACCGTGCCGACGCCGACCGTCTCGCCGTTCGCCACCCGTTCGGCGAGGTCGTAGAGGACATCACGCACGGCGCACCTCCTTCAGCAGTTCTTCCAAAGCGTGCACGCTGTGGCCCGCGACCATCGTGTCGACGTGCGGGAGCGCCGCGACCACTCCGCTCTGCAACGGCCGGTAGCCCGGTTTGCCCGCGTGCGGATTGGCCCAGATGACCTTGTGGCTCAAGCGTCTCAGCCTCGCCATCTCGGTCGCCAGCAGGGTCGGGTCGCCGCGTTCCCAGCCGTCGCTGAACAGCACGACCACCGCGCCTCGCTGCCGCCACTGCTGGTTGAACCGCCGCAGCGAGTCGCCGAGCCGGGTACCGCCCTCGTAGTCCGGGATAGCCCGTCCCGCGGCTCGCAAAGCGCGTTCCGGATCGCGTTCGCGCAACTGGCGGGTCACGCGGGTGAGCCGGGTGCCGATCGTGCGGACCTCGACGGGCATGGCGTGGGCGATGACGTGCGCGAACCGCAGCAGCGCGTCCGAGTAGGCGGCCATCGAGCCGGACACGTCGATCAGCAGCACCAGCCTGCGTGCCTTCACGCCTCGACGGCGGTGGCGCGGCAACGCGATCTCTCCGCCGGTCTCGATCATCGCGCGCACGGTCCTGGCGAGGTCCATCCGGCCGCGACGGGCTTTGCGGAGCCGGCGCGACCGTCTGCGCGGCGGGAGCGGGGTCAGCCTGGCGATCAGCGGTGCCGCGTCGAACTCGGAGATGTCCTTGTGCTTCAGCACTTCCACATCGGACGCCGCGACGCCGACGGTGACCGAGTCGAGTTCGATCGTCGTGCGTGGACGCGGCGGGGTGCCGCCGAAGTACGCCCGGTACGCGGCGTCGTAGCGCGGCAGGTCGTCCGGGTCGGCGCACAGCGTGAGGCGCCCGGCCCAGTAGAGGTCGACGTGCTCGGTGGCCCGCAGGAACGCCTGGACGCGGTCCGGCCCGCACGGGAGTCCAGCGCCCCGCAGGACGCCGGTGAACCCGACGCAGGCTTCCGTCATCCCACGATTGTGCTCCCGATCACGCGATCCGCGTCCTCCCGGTACTTCAGGACGGCCCCGAGCGTCGTCACGTCCGGTTCGGTGCGGCCGAGCGCCTGCAACGCCCGCGCCCAGTCCAGCGACTCCGCGACGCCGGGCGGCTTCAGCAGGTCGAGACCGCGCATCTGCTGGACCGCCTCCGCGACCTTGCGCGCGAGCCGTTCGTCGAGGCCGGGAAGGGTGCGGCGGAGGATCGCGACCTCCCTCTCCAGGCTGGGGTGCTCCAGCCAGTGGTAGAGGCAGCGGCGCTTCAGCGCGTCGTGCACCTCGCGGGTCCGGTTCGAGGTCAGCACGGTCAGCGGCGGTGTCGTGGCCCTGATCTCGCCGAACTCGGGGATGCTGACCGCGTTCTCGGACAGCACCTCCAGCAGGAACGCCTCGAACTCGTCGTCCGCCCGGTCGATCTCGTCCACGAGCAGCACGCACGGCGCCGTCTCCAGCGCCTGCAACAGCGGCCGGGCCAGCAGGAACCGTCGCGTGTAGAGGGAGGCCTCGTCCACCTCACCGCGCGTCTCCAGCACGCGCAGATGCATGAGCTGACGCGGGTAGTCCCAGTCGTACAGGGCCTGCGTGGCGTCGATGCCCTCGTGGCACTGCAGCCTGATCAGCGGGACGTCCATCGACTTCGCCAGCGCCAGCGCGAGCGAGGTCTTGCCGGTGCCGGGTTCGCCTTCGAGGAACAGCGGCCGTCCCATCGCGACCGCGAGGAACGCCGCGGTGGCCACCCCGCCGTCCGGCAGGTACCCCGCGCGGTCGAGCCCTGACGCGAGCTCCTCAGGGGACTCCATGAGCCTCAGAGTACGACTACGGTGGGGAAATGGGCTCGATCAAGCAGATCCAGGTGACCTTCGACTGCACGGAACCACAGCGCGTCGCCCAGTTCTGGAGCGTGGTGCTCGGCTACGACGCACAGCCGGAGACCGACGGTTCGTGGTCCGCCTGCAACGACCCCTCCGGCGTGGGCCCGCGGCTGTTCTTCCAGCGCGTTCCCGAGGGCAAGACCGTGAAGAACCGGGTGCACCTCGACGTGCGGGCCGGCACCGGAATGGTGGGCCGCGACCGCCTCGCCGCGCTTCAGGCCGAGCGCAGGCGGCTGGAGGCGATCGGCGCGGTGTGCGTGCGCGTGATGGAGGCCGACGAGGAGAACGAGTCCTGCATCGTGATGCAGGACGTCGAGGGCAACGAGTTCTGCCTCGACTGAACCCTGGGGTCTCGGGCAGGGATCAGGGTCGGGTTCGGGGTGGTCACCGATGTGCCGGGGCTTCGTTTCGACGAACCTTGAGCCATGACGAACAACGTGCTCAACGAAGCCACTGACCAGGTCAAGAAGCTCCGCAGGAGCCGTAGCGACAAGATGCTCGCCGGCGTCTGCGGCGGTCTCGCCAAGACGCTCGGCGTGGACGCCGCGATCCTGCGGATCATCCTCGTGGCGGCGACGCTGCTCGGGTTCGGCACCGGAGCGGTCCTCTACGTCGCCGCCTGGATCCTCATGCCCGAGGAAGACGCGGCCGTGTAAGCGTGATCAGCGTGGAAACCCGGGAACGCCAGGAAGCCGTTGCCAGGGGTGGGGTCCGGTGAGGGGCCGGTACTCCACCCCCAGGGCATCGAGCCTGGGGAGATGGTGTTCCTGGAGTCGTTGCAGGAAATCAGGATCCTTCTCCGCCGGGGACCACACGACCTCGGCGAACGCGGCCAGCCTCGGGAACGCCGCGTAGTCCACCCGCCGGGCCGAGTCGAGGTGCTCGGTCCAGATGTTCGCCTGCGCGCCCAGCAGCCGTCCGGGCTCCTCGCCCGTGAGACCTTCCGGCACCGGATCCCACGCGTAGACGTCCTCCAGCGTGGTCACCGTTCCCACCGGGATCGGTTCGTCCGGCGAGTCGGACTGCCGATAGTCCAGGTAAACGTGCTGCTCAGGGCACATCACCACGTCGTGGCCCTCGCCCAGTGCCGTGATACCGCCCTCGACCCCGCGCCACGACGCGACGACCGTGCCCGCCGGCAGCGGTCCCGACTCGAGGATCTCGTCCCACCCGTACGGCCGCCGTCCGGCGCGAACGATGTGCTTCGCGATCGCCCTGACCAGTTCGCCGTCGTGACCGGGAGCCTCGTCGCCGCCGAGTCCGATGATCTCCGCCGGGAAGACGTCCATCAGCTCGTCGAACACGTTCCGGTAGAAGTCCACTGTGGACTCCTCGGTGTTGAGCACGCGTTCGTTGACGCCCCAGTCGGTCCAGACGCCACCGCCGTGCACGCCCAGTTCCGGATAGGCCGCGATCGCCGCCTGCGAGTGACCGGGGATGTCGATCTCCGGGATCACCGTGATGTACCGCTGGCGGGCGAACTCGACGATCTCCCGCAGGTCGTCCTGGGTGTAGAAACCGCCGTGCGGCCTGCCTTCCATGCCCGCGGAGCGCCGGTCGCCGAACCGCGAGTCCTCCCGCCACGACCCGACCTCGGTGAGCTTCGGGTAGCGCTTGCACTCGAAGCGCCAGCCCTGGTCGTCGGTGAGGTGCAGGTGCAGGACGTTGAGCTTGTGCGCGGACATCAGTTCGACGTACCGCAGCACCTCCCGCTTGGGCAGGAAGTGCCGCGACACGTCGAGCATCACGCCACGCCACGCGAACCGCGGGTGGTCCACGATCTCGCACGCGGGGATGACCGCCGGCTTCTCGCCCGCGGCCCGGAACGCCTGAGCGCCCAGCAACTGCCGCAGGGTCTGCAGCGCGTTCATCTCGCCGGCCGCGTCGTTCGCCTCGATCAGCACGCCGGCGTCGGACGAGAGCAACCGGTAGCCGCCGGGCGGGCCGTCGACGAGGACCGTCTGCCAGCCCTGGTAGTCGCAGAGTCTCCCGCCGTCCACGTAGGACACCGGGCGCGGGAGGAGGTTCATCCCTTCACCGCCCCCGCGAGACCGGACACCAGCCGGCGCTGCACGAGCACGAAGAAGACGAGCACAGGGATGGTCATCAGGGTGGAGCCCGCCATGATCGCGCCCCAATCGTTCTGGTCGGGTTTGACGAACACCTGAAGAGCCAGAGGCAGGGTCTGGTTCTCCACGGCCGAGATGATGAACGTCTTGGCGAACAGGAAGTCGTTCCAGGCGTGGATGAACGACAGCACCGACGTCGCCACCAGGCCGGGCGCGACGAGCGGGAACAGCACCTGCCACAGGAACCGGAACCGCGAGGCGCCGTCCAGGGTGGCGGCCTCCTCCAGTTCCACCGGCACCGCGGCGACGAAGCCCCGCAGCATCCAGATCGCGAACGGCAGGCTGAAGGCCAGGTGCACCAGCACGAGCGAGCCCAGGTGGTTCAGGCCGAACACCGGAACGCTGTCCCCGACCGACCGCATCAGGAAGAACAGCGGCACGGTCAACGCCTCGACCGGCACCATCTGCACGACCAGCAGCATGATCAGCAACGTCGTCCGGCTGCGGAACCGGAAGCGGGTCAGCGCCGTCGCCGCGAGGAACGAGATCACGATGCTCAGCAGCACCACGATCACCGCGACGACGATGCTGTTCAGGAAGTAACGCCCGAAGTTCGCGACCGTCAGCGCCCGCGTGAAGCTGTCGAGCGTCGGCCGCGTCGTCCACGGCACCGGGTCGGCCGAGATGATCTCGTCCTCCGGTTTGAAGGCGCTGAGCACCATCCAGAACAGCGGGAACGCCACCACCGCGGCGACGATGAGGACGAAGCCCTCGGTCAGCCAGCGCCTCACAGGACCTCCCCCGACCGCCGCAGCGCGCGGAGGTAGAACATCGTGATTCCCAGCAGCAGCACGGTCATCACGACACCGATGGCCGCGCCCAGTCCGTACTCCGACGCCGCGAACGCCTGTTGGTAGGCGTAGACGTTGAGCACGAGGTTGCGCCCGGCGATGCCGCCGCCGTTCGTCATCACGTAGATCTGCGTGAAGACCTTGAAGTCCCAGATGATCGACTGGATCGTCACCACGAGGATGATCGGCTTCAGCAACGGCAGAGTGACGCTCCACGCCGTGCGGAACGCCGACGCGCCGTCCAGTGCGGCGGCCTCCAGCACCTCGCCGGGGATCGCCTTGATGCCCGCGAAGAGCGTCACCATGACGAACGGGAACGAGCACCAGATCACCTGGGCCGCGACGAGTCCGAACGCCGTCCACTTGTCGAACGTCCAGGAGAAGCCCTGGATGCCCAGGACCTCGTTCACGAACCCGAAGTTCGCGTCGAACAGGAAGAGCCAGATCGTCGAGCCGGCGACGGCGGGCGTGGACCACGCGCCGAGCGCCGCCAGGAACAACGTCATCCGGACCCAGGTGCGGACCCTCGTGGCGAGGATCGCGAGGAACGCGCCCACTAGCAACGTGCCGACCACGCAGACCGCCGCGAAGGCGACGGTCTGCCCGAAGACGCCCCAGAACTGCTGGTCTCCCAACAGCTTCTGGTAGTTGCCGAGACCGAGGAACTCGAGCGGCGCGCCGCCGCTGACCTGTTCCTGGCCGTAGTCGTAGAGCGAGATGAGCACCAGCTGATAGATCGGGTAGGCCAGCAGGCCCCCGAGGATCAGCAGCGCTGGAGCCAGGTAGGCGAACGCGGTCCGCCCCTGGCCTTTGGCCGTCACGCTCACGACGTGAAGGCCGCGTTCATCGTCTTGGCGGCGTCCGCGGTGGCCGTGTCGACGTTCTTCGCGCCGGTGACGATCTCCTGGAGCATCGTCGGCACCACGGTCTGGGCCTCGATCTTCGCCCACGCCGGCGTGACGGGAACGAACTTCGTGCCGGACTGCAGGGTCTTCGTGAACGGCTCCAGGAACTTGTCGGAGTCCGCGACCTGCTTCTGCACGTCGCTGAACGTCGGCAGGTTGCCCATCGCCGTGTACATCTTCTGCTGGTACTTCTTCGACGCGAGCAGCTGCGTGAACTCGTTCGCGAGCGTCTTGCGCTGCGTGCCCTTCATGACGCCGAGCAGGTTGCCGCCGGCGAACGCGGGCGCGACCGAACCCTTGTCCTTGCCCGGCAGCGGCACGACGCCGTACTTGCCGGCCGCGCTGGACGCGTCCACGGACTTGCGGTTGAAGTCGCCACCGATGGTCATCGCGGCCTTGCCCGCGCGGAACGCCTCGATGCTCGCGTCACCGCCGTTGCCCGCGCAGGTGGCGGGCGGGCAGATGTCGTCCTTGATCAGTTCGGTGTACTTGGCTACACCGGCCTTGGCCTCGGCGCTGTCGATCGTGGCGGTGAACTTGCCACCGTCCTGCTTGGCGATGTCCCCGCCCTGAGCCCAGATGAACGGCAGCGCGGCGAACAGGTACTTGCCGCCGGCCGAGATGCCGATGAGTTCGGGCTTGCGCTGCCGGATCTCACGAGCCGTGGTCGCGATCTCGTCCAACGTCGTCGGCGGCTTCAAGCCGAGTTCGGTGAACACGTCCGTGCGGTAGTACAACGCGCGCACGCCGACGAACCACGGCACGCCGTACGTCTTGCCGTCGACCTTGGCCGTGTCGAGGATCGACGGGACCAGGTCCTTCGACTCGTCCCACTTGCCCAGGTCGAGCTCGGAGAAGCCGCCGGCGGAGACGTAGCCCGCGAGGTCGGTGTTGCCGAACTCGGCGACGTCGGGAGCGCTCTTCGGGTCGCTGAACGCGGCCTTGAAGCGCTCCGCCCGGCTCGACACCTGGATGTACTGGACGTCGACGGTGACGCCGCTGTGCTTGCCCTGGAACTCGGAGATCGCCTCCTTCACCACGGCTTCCTTCGGACCTCGGTTGACCTCGTCGAACAACCAGACCCGCAACTGCCCGGTCTGCTCGTCGGTGCCAGAGTTGGTCGGTCCGGACTGCACCGGTGCGCAGGCGACCACCGCGCCCACGCCCAGCACGGCCACAAGTGCCTTCAGCCTCATCGCGCCCTCCGCATTGCATATAGTGCAACAGCCATTCCACAGGAAGCAACGTGACTGTAGAACGGACCAGGGCAAGGGTCTAGACCAGACGATTCACCCATTCCCGAACCGATGCCGAATCGACCGGTCCGTCCCAGCCGGACGGACGGACCGCGCTGCCGACGTGAAAACCGTTCACGCCCGCTGCCAGCAGTTCTGGGACGTGGCGAGCCTGCAGACCGCCGCCGACGAGCAGTGCGGGAGGAGCCTGGGCGAGGAGTTTCTTCAGGTTCTCGATTCCGTCCTCGACACCCTTCGCGCTGCCGGCGGCGAGCACCGTGTCGCAGCCGAGGGTCTGCACGATCTCCCAGGACCGGAAGACGTCGTTCGAGTTGTCGAGCGCGCGGTGGAAGGTCCACGCGCAGCCCTCCAGTTCGGCGATGAGGTTGAGCGTGACGCCCTCGTCGATCTCACCCCCCGCGTCGAGGAAGCCGAGGACGAACTCGGTGGCGCCCGCCTCCCTGAGCTCCCACGCCTGCCGGCGCAACTGCTTGAGGTTGCCCGGCGCGAACCCCTTGGCGTCCCTGAGCATCACGCGGATCGGGATGTCCACGGCGCCTTGGACCTCTTTGAAGGTGGCGACCGACGGCGTGAGTCCGTCCGAGGCCATGTCGGCGACCAGTTCGAGCCGGTCAGCGCCCCCCGCCTGCGCGGCGACGGCGTCCCTCACGTCCAGTGCGATCACTTCGAGAATCGGCATGGTCTAGACCATAACGGTCTTTGCCGTGTGCTTTCGGGAATCGCGGAGCCTCGTCGGCTCTTCGTGCGTCGGAGGCTGTATCTGCTCGCCTGAGCTCCGCTCTTTTTGGATGAGCGCTTTGTTCAGGCGTGGAGCACGCGTCAGCCGGTTCGAGGGGTGCCGGCCGGCGCGGGCTCCCACCACTGGCGGCCCGTGACTCGGAGGGGGAATCACGGGCCGCTGGCATACCCGGAGGAAGATGAGCCTCACCGCGGCGGCGATACTGCTCCAATCGAGTGAATTTTGTATCTACCGCCCAGTTAGCCCTTCATGAGTTGGCGGACGGCGCTGACAGGGCGGCCGATCGGAGGTGCTGCATGGACGAGCTGCACACGGCGGATGACCGTCCGCCGTGGGACGGGCTTGAAGGCACCGAACGACACGCGATGTGCGTGGAAGCCGCACGTGAGGGCAACCGCAACGCGCTGGACGTCCTGGTGACCGAGCTGACCCCGCTGCTGTGGCACGTCGCCCGCGGCCAGGGCCTGGACAGGGCCGCCGCGGAAGACGTGGTGCAGACCGTGTGGCTGGCGTTCTTGAAGAACATCGAGAACATCAACGAGCCCAAAGCCCTGGTCGGCTACCTGGTGGTCACAACGAGGCGTGAAGCACGCCGAACTTGGACACCCAACAAGCGTGAGACGCACCTGTCCGACGAATACGCCGAACAGCTCGAGTCCGACACCGGCCTGCCGGAGGACGTGACGCTGCTGGACGACCGCGACCGCCGCCTGTGGCTCGCGTTCGGCCGCCTGACCACGAGGTGCCAGGAACTGCTCCGACTCACCGTGCTCGCGGGCCGCGCGGAGTACCGGGCAGTCGCCGAGGCACTGGCCATGCCCCACGGCAGCATCGGTCCGACCAGGGGACGGTGTCTGACACTGCTGCGCAACTACCTGGAGACGGAAGGAGGATCGCGGTGAACGAGATCGACCCGCGCGACGACCGCAGGGGCCCTGAGGACACCGCAGTCCTCTCCGAGCTGAACAGGCTCGTCGACGAACTGGACCCGCCACCCGCCGACCTGGTGGATCGGGTGAAGTTCGCGATCGCCCTGGAGTCCCTGGACGTGGAGGTGGCTCGGTGGGAACGTGCGGGGTCGTTCGCCGGGGTTCGCGGGGGGCAGACCGGCACGATCACGTTCACGGTCGACAACCTGACGTTGATGGTGAACTTCACCTCGACCGGGTCACGGCACCGGATCGACGGGTGGCTGGTGCCGGCCGGGGAGCACGAGGTCGAGGTCCGGGTGGCCGATCATCAGTCTTCCTGTACTCGGGCTGATGACGGGGGGCGGTTTGTGCTGCCGGACGTGCCGGCTGGGACGACCCAGATCTTGGTGCATTTGGTGAATTCTCGTGGGGAGCCTGGGCGGACTGTGGTCACGCCTACGATCATGCTTTGAGTTTGGGTTTGTGCGGCGGTTTTGCTGACGGATTTACTGGGGTTCTGGGGTTTTGTGGCGGGTCGGCTTGCGTTGACCGTGTTCTGTTCCAGCGGAGTGGGCGGCTGCCGTGCGCTGACGTCACCTTGCGCAGGTGGCTGGGCTTGGGCGTGACGAGCCGGGGCAATTCATCGCCGCTTCGCGACGATTGCGATTGGGGCTTGACATTGAGCCTCTAGCGAGATGCTTCATCGGCCTTAAAAGGCCGGGCATAAGTGCCCGGCCGATGTCTTCAACGGTAGCATCTCGCACTCAATGTCAAGCCCCAATCGCGCGGTGGTCGCCTTGTGACCGGTTGCCCGGCTGGACTTGGTTCACACGCCTCGGCTTCGCCATTGCCGTTGGGTGACGGGTGGCTCGCCTTCGGCTTTGCCCCGTTGCTCGCGGGGGTGCAGCCGGACACCGTGCGACCCACAACCGTGCGCGTCATCACCGCGCCACTCATCACCGCGCCAGCCATCTCCGCGCCAGCCATCTCCGCGCCGCCCCGTCGCCGCGCCGCCCGTGACTGCCCCACCACGGGCCGCCCATCACCAAGCGCCGTCACTCCGCCGCCCACCACCGGGCCATCCCCGCGCCACCCATCACCGAGCTCCGTCACCACACCATCCACCACCGGGCCGTGCCCACCCGCGCCACCCGAACACCGCGCCACCAGCGAGCCCTCCGCCCACCTCAACGCGGCCGTCGCGCACTCCCACCGCCGCGCCGAATCCGTTGCCGCGTCCCCTCCAGGCACCGCGCCGGATCTGCCGCGCCGCCCCTCCCAGCGCCACGCCAAGCCTGCCGCCGCGCCTGCCCAGGGCACGCCAGCCCCATCGCCCCGCCTCCCGAGAGCCGCGCCTGGTCTGCCAACCGCGATCCCTGACCCGGCGCCCGCCATCCCCCGGCCCCGGACAGCCGAAAGGCCCGGCTCGCCGAAGCGAACCGGGCCTTTCAGAGGTGGAGCGAAGCGGACGGACTCAGAAGTCCATGCCGCCGGCGTCCGGCGCGGCGGGCGCGGCGTTCTTCTCCGGCTTGTCCGCGACGACGGCTTCCGTCGTCAGGAACAGGGCGGCGATGGACGCGGCGTTCTGCAGCGCGGAACGGGTGACCTTGGCCGGGTCGATGATGCCGGCCTTGATCAGGTCCTTGTACTCGCCGGTCGCGGCGTCCAGGCCCTCGCCCGCGGGGAGGGACTTGACGCGCTCGACCACGACGCCGCCTTCGAGACCGGCGTTGACCGCGATCTGCTTCAGCGGAGCCTCGACGGCGACCTTGACGATGTTGGCGCCAGTGGCCTCGTCGCCCGTGAGCTTCAGGCCCGCGAAGGCGGCCTCGGCGGCCTGGAGCAGCGCGACGCCACCACCGGCGACGATGCCCTCCTCGACGGCGGCCTTGGCGTTGCGGACCGCGTCTTCGATGCGGTGCTTGCGCTCCTTGAGCTCGACCTCGGTGGCCGCGCCCGCCTTGATGACGGCGACGCCGCCGGCGAGCTTGGCGAGGCGCTCCTGGAGCTTCTCGCGGTCGTAGTCGGAGTCCGACTTCTCGATCTCGGCGCGGATCTGGTTGACGCGGCCCTGGATCTGCTCCGCGTCACCGGCACCCTCGACGATGGTCGTCTCGTCCTTGGTGACGACGACCTTGCGGGCCTTGCCCAGCAGCGAGATGTCGGCGTTCTCCAGCTTCAGGCCGACGTCCTCGGTGATGACCTGGCCACCGGTGAGGGTGGCGATGTCCTGGAGGATGGCCTTGCGGCGGTCACCGAAGCCGGGCGCCTTGACGGCGACGGACTTGAAGGTGCCACGGATCTTGTTCACGACCAGGGTCGCGAGGGCCTCGCCCTCGACGTCCTCGGAGATGATCAGCAGCGGCTTGCCGCCCTGCATGACCTTCTCCAGGAGCGGGAGCAGGTCCTTGACCGTGGAGATCTTGGAGCCGAACAGCAGGATGTACGGGTCCTCGAGGGTCGCTTCCTGGCGCTCGGGGTCGGTCACGAAGTAACCGGAGATGTAGCCCTTGTCGAAGCGCATGCCTTCGGTGAGCTCGAGCTCGAGACCGAGGGTGTTGCTCTCCTCGACGGTGATGACGCCTTCCTTGCCGACCTTGTCCATCGCCTCGGCGATGAGCTCGCCGATCGTGGGGTCAGCGGCGGAGATGGACGCGGTAGCAGCGATCTGCTCCTTCGTCTCGATCTCCTTGGCGGCCTTCAGGAGCTGCTCGGCAATGGCCTCGACGGCCTGCTCGATGCCGCGCTTGAGGCCGAGCGGGTTCGCACCCGCGGCCACGTTGCGCAGGCCCTCGCGGACCAGAGCCTGTGCCAGCACCGTCGCGGTGGTGGTGCCGTCACCAGCGACGTCATCGGTCTTCTTCGCGACCTCCTTGACGAGCTCGGCCCCGATCTTCTCCCACGGGTCCTCGAGCTCGATCTCCTTCGCGATGGAGACACCATCGTTGGTGATGGTCGGCGCGCCCCACTTCTTCTCGAGCACGACGTTGCGGCCCTTGGGGCCGAGCGTCACCTTGACGGCGTCAGCGAGGATGTTCATCCCGCGCTCGAGACCGCGACGGGCTTCCTCGTCGAACGCAATCATCTTGGCCATTGCGGTGTGTTCCTCCGCCTATGTGGATTCTGGGCCACTGCGAGCGCATACCCGCAGCGGAACACGATGCGCGTGACCAGGTCAGGTGCCCGCGACGGACGACTCCCCCGTCTTT
The DNA here is from genome assembly GCF_044387305.1 of Lentzea sp. NPDC020367. Lineage (NCBI taxonomy): Bacteria > Bacillati > Actinomycetota > Actinomycetes > Pseudonocardiales > Pseudonocardiaceae > Lentzea > Lentzea sp. NPDC020367. Next base: position 373,324 of record NZ_JBIRVV010000003.1, read on the forward strand.
CGACGAGGAGGCCTCACCAGTCCCAGCCTCACTTCTTGGCACTCGACTGTGCCGAGTGCTAGTTCGTGTTTAGCACTCGACACCGGCGAGTGCAAGCGAACCCAGGCGACTCTCAGCGGGAAGTGCGCACCGGCACAGAGGTCGGCAGCGGCTTGTTCGAGGTCGTCTCGTCGCCGATGTTCAGCGACGGGGCGGAGCTCGTCTTGGGCTGGCGCGCGGGCTCGTCACCCGGCGACAGGATCACCACCACGATGATGATCACCACGATCGCCACCACGGCCGCGATGACCGGCGCGAACCACGCCGGGCGTTCCTTCTTGCCGGCCGTGAACGCGCTCACGCCCACCTGGTTCGGCGGGCGCAGCCGGACGGGGTCCGAGAGGGGCTGCTGGTAGCCGCCGCCCTGGTACTGACCCTGCTGGACGGGCATCGGCCCGGACATCGGCGACTGAGCGGGGAACGAGCCGGACTGCGGCCCGAGTTGAGCGGGAGCCGAGCCCTGCGCGACTCCGGCGAGAGCGACGCGGGCGGCGTTGATGAGCTCGGCGCAGCTCGCGTACCGCTGCGACGGGTCCTTCGAGGTGCCCTTGCGGATCACGTCGTCGATGGCCGGCGGCAACGCCACGAGCTGCGACAACGACGGAACGACGTTGCCGAGGTGGCCCTGGATGACCTCCTGCACGCCGCCCTGGAACGGCGGGCGGCCCGACAGACAGGCGAAGAGCATGCAGGCGAGCGCGTACTGGTCGGTGCGGCCGTCGACGGGCTCGCCGCGCAGGTGTTCCGGCGCCGCGTAGGTCGGCGAGCCGAGGAAATCACCCGTTCGGGTGCGGTGGCCGGTGGCGCCGCGGCGGGTGAGGCCGAAGTCGGCGACGTAGACGTGCTCGCGCACGCCTTCCTTCTGGGTCACCAGCACGTTGGCGGGCTTCACGTCGAGGTGCACGAGGCCCTTGCCGTGCAGCATGTCGAGCGCTTCGGCCACCTGGGCGAGCAGCGTCAACGTGCGTGCGGGCGTGAGCGGCCCCTCCTTGATGTGCCCGGCCAGGTCCTGGCCGTCCACGAGCCGCATGGCGATGTAGAGCAGGCCCTCGACCTCGTCGAAGTCGTAGAGCGGCACGATGTTCGCGTGGTCGATCGCCGAGGTGTTGCGCGCCTCGTCCACGAACCGCTCGCGGAACTCCGCGTCGGGTGCGAGGTGCTCACCGATGACCTTGAGCGCGACTTTCCGGCCAAGCCTCACGTCCGTGGCCCGGTACGTCACGCTCATGCCACCGCGGCCCAGCACACCGTCGATCCGGTAATGCGCGATTCGCCGTCCGCTCAGGTCCTCCGACACGCAAGGCAGCCTAACGTCCGGCCAGATCGGCTTGTCCCGGGTTGGCCGAAGCCGTGATCAGAGTGACGTCTAGCTGGCCCGGCGCACGTCCGACGCCTGGCTGCGCCCGTCCCGGCCCGCCTGCACCTCGAACTCCACCCGGTCGCCTTCTGAGAGCGTCCGGAAGCCTTCCATCTGGATCGCCGAGTAGTGCACGAACACGTCGGGCCCGCCATCGGTCGCGATGAAGCCGTATCCCTTTTCGGAGTTGAACCACTTGACGGTACCGAGAGCCAAGACGTCCTCCTTCAGATCACGCATCTCACGCAAAGCGCAGAGAGCAACGCTAAAAGAAGAAATCTCACGCGGATACCTCCTTACGGAGTCATGAACGGGAGCTGACTCCGTTGGCGCGCAACCAGGTGGTGAGCCGGCGGGGTCCGCGCGTCTGCGTCAGCACGGCACCGGGACCGGCGAAGTCGAACACCAGGCCCTCACCAGTCAGAATGGATTGCACGCCATCGGGGACCGACGGCCGGAGACGGCATTGCACGGTGTCCGCGAACGCCACGACGTGATCGCTGCTGATGGTCACGGCCTCCCCGACCGCCAGTGTCACGAGGTCGAGCGCGCCGTAACAGGCGAGCACCACCGCACCCTTGCCGTGCGCGTAGTTCATGAAGCCCTCGGCGCCTCCGAAGATCGCCTGCATCGGCGGCGCCTCGGGGTTCATCGCCACCGTGCTGCTCGACGCGATCCAGCTGTGCCGGGCGAGGCACCAGCCGTACGCCCCGTCGAGCTCGATCTGGTGCAGGTCACCGGGCAGCACGGGGGCCGCGTCGATCCAGCCGCCCTCCGCGCCCGACGTGCACAGTGCGACCGCCTTCGCGCCCGCGCCCTTCACCTCGACCGTGAGCCCGTAGCTCGTGGCCGCGATGGTCAGCGGGTCGACCAGCACCGCCTCGCCGGGCGCGAGGACGAGTCTCGCCACGCCGAACGTCGGTGTGTGCCTGGTCCGGACCTGCACGAACAACACCTCCGGGAAGGAAACGAGGCAAAGCGGGCGTCACGAGCACCGCGACGTTGGCAGTATGCAGTCGTGTCCCCCACCACTGTCGCCGAACACCGCCAGCGCGTCGCGGAGCTCGTCGGGTCGATGCCCGTGCTGCAGCTCCCGCTCGACGAGTGCCTCGGGCTCGTGCTCGCCACCGACGTCATCGCGCCGCTGGACCTGCCGCCGTTCGACAACTCCGCGATGGACGGGTACGCGGTGCGGGCCGCCGAACTGACCGGTGAGCTGCCGGTCCGGCTCCCGGTCGCCGACGACATCCCCGCGGGCCGCACGCAGCTGAACCCGCTGGTGCCCGGCACCGTGCAGCGGATCATGACCGGCGCCCCGCTGCCGCCCGGCGCGGACGCCGTGGTCCAGGTCGAGTGGACCGACGGCGGCACCGAGACCGTGACGATCAACCAGGCCGTGGCGCCCGGCCAGAACATCCGCACCGGTGGCGACGACGTGCGCAAGGGCGACGCGGTGCTGGCCGCGGGCACGGTGCTGCGCCCGTCGACGCTCGGTCTCGCCTCCGCCCTCGGATTCCCCGAGCTGCCGGTGCGCCGCCGTCCGCGCGTGCTGGTCCTGTCGACGGGTTCCGAGCTGGTCGAACCGGGCAAGCCGCTGCAGCCGGGTCAGATCTACGAGTCGAACGGCATGATGCTCGCCTCGTCCGTGCGGGACGCGGGCTGCGTCGCCGTGCAGCTGCGGTTCGTGCCGGACGACGTCGAGGAGTTCCATCGCGCGTTGGCGCCGTACCTCGGTTCGGTGGACGTCATCGTGACGTCCGGCGGGGTCAGCGCGGGCGCGTACGAGGTGGTCAAGGACGCTTTCGCGAGCCACGACGTGCAGTTCACCAAGGTCGCGATGCAGCCGGGCGGGCCGCAGGGTTCCGGCCGGTACGAGGGCGTGCCGGTGCTGTCGCTGCCGGGCAACCCGGTGAGCGCGCAGGTGTCGTTCGAGGTGTTCGTGCGGCCGGCGCTGCTCGCGTCCATGGGTTACACGCAGCCGGAACGCCGCACGGCGCGGGCGACCATCACGGCTCCGCTGACGTCTCCGGCGGGGAAGACGCAGTTCCGGCGCGGCCTGCACGACCCGTCGTCCGGCGAGGTCGTGACGCCCGTCGGCGGGCCGGGGTCGCACCTGCTGTCGGCGCTCGCGCTGTCGAACTGCCTGATCGAGGTGCCAGAGGACGTCACGGAGCTGGCGGCGGGAGCCGAGGTCACCGTCAGACATCTCCAGTGAGGGCGGCGCTGGCCCTGGTGATGCTCGCCGGGTTCTTCGTGCTCGCGCTGGGCCTCACCGTGTTGCTGGGCGTCCTCGCGTACGTCCTGTTCGACCGGGGCGACGTCGAGGGCGGGGCGTTCCTCACCGCGCTGACGCTCATCGTGGGCGGGCCGTCGCTGTACGCGATGGTCAGGGCGTTCTGGGCGCGGCCGCGGCCGACCGGCGTGCCGCTGACCCGCGCGACGCACCCGGAGCTCTGGCGGCACGTCGACGAGCTGGCGGCGCTGGCGGGCACCCGCAGCCCTGACGACATCCGGCTCGTCAACGAGGCGAACGCGGGTGTGTGGGAGCGCCACGGCACGCGCTACCTGGAGCTGGGCCTGCCGTTCGTGGCCGGCATGACGATCGGCGAGCTGCGGTCGGTGGTCGCGCACGAGCTCGGCCACTACGGCGGCGGCCACACGCAGGTGTCGGCGGTGACGTTCCGCGCGAAGCTCGCCCTGGGGATGGTGATCGGGCAGGGCAGCTACCTGTCCGCCGTCCTCTACGCGTGGGCGAGGCTGTACGCGCTGGTCGCCGCCTCGGAGAGCCGCAAGCACGAGCGGTTCGCCGACGAGGTGTCCGTGGCGGCGGCCGGGGCGGAGGCGACGGCGCGGTCGTTGCTGCGCGGCGGTCCGCTCGGCGAGGGCTGGAACGACTACCTGCGCTGGTACGTCTCGCTGGCCGTGCTGGCCGGGCGCACGCCGCCGTTGCTGGAGGGCTTCCGCGCCTACCTGGACCACCCGCGGCGCGTGCACCAGCTCCGCGAGATCGAGCCGTTGATGGCCGCGCAGGAACCGTCGTCGGTGTTCGACAGCCATCCGCCGATCCGCGAGCGGGTGGCGACGATCAGGCAGCTCTCCCCGTTCTCCGGCGGGGTGGCGGAGGCGGTGGACGAACGGCGCGCGTGGTCGTTGCTCGACGGCACGCCGCCCGAGGCCGTCGCGGCGCTGGTCGGGGTGCAGGGGCCGCCGATCACGTGGCAGGAGCTCGCGACGCTGGCCGGGCCGGTGCTCGTGCGCCGCTACGCCGACGCGCTGCGGCACGCGGGACGGGTGAGCAAGGTCGGCGAGACGCTGGCGGACGTGCTGGCGGCGTTGTCGCGCGCCGAGCTGCACAAGCTGACGGGGGCGCCGGTGGACGCGTCGCTGACCCCGGAGCAGGTGCACGACGCCGCCGTCGAGGCCGTGACGGAACTACTGGGATGCATGGTGTCTGACCTGCTTGTGAGGACTAACCGCGCGACGCTGGAACTCAACTGGGGCGGGCTGTTCGTCCTGCGCACGCGCGACGGAGCTGCGGTCTATCCGGAAGACCTGGTCGCACCCGCCGTCCGTGACGCTAACCAGGTGGCTGACGTGCGGTTCAGGCTGCAGAACCTCGGCGTCGACGGACTGTGACGGAACGCTCACCCAGCGACGTTGTTCACCCCATGTGACGGGGATTACACTGCCCGCAGGTGCCGGTCGGCCCGTGCATTCGTCGGGGGATGCACGGGCGGACCGGCCACTTGTCTTTCCGGCAGTCCCGATGGGCGGTTTGGCGTGTTGCCGTAGCGTGTTGGCGCCCGACAACTCACGGAAGCTACGGACCCCCAGACACGATGAGCAGCGAGAAGCCCGTCTCCCACTTCCTCGAACTCGCGCGCGGCATGGTGCCGCCGATGCACCCGGCGGGACGCCCGTTCGTCGCCGCCGCGGCGATCGCGACCCTCCTCGTCCGGCTGCGCTTCAAGCGCCTGGGCGTAGTCCTCGCCCTGGTCACGGCGTGGGTGGCGTGGTTCTTCCGCGAGCCGAAGCGCGTGACGCCGACCCGTCCGAACCTCGCCGTGGCCCCGGCCGACGGCACCGTCTCGCACGTGGTCGACGCCGTCCCGCCCGCCGAACTCGGCCTCGGCACCCAGCCGATGACGCGCGTGAGCGTGTTCCTCTCGGTGTTCGACGTGCACGTGCAGCGCGTGCCCGCGGACGGCGAGATCGTCCAGGTCTCGTACCACCCCGGCAAGTTCCTCTCGGCCGACCTCGACAAGGCCTCCGAGGAGAACGAGCGCAACACCGTGTGGCTGCGCACCACGTCGGGCGTGGACCTGGTGGTCGTCCAGATCGCCGGCCTCGTCGCCCGCCGCATCGTGTGCGAGGTCGCCGAGGGCGAGAAGGTCGCCGCCGGCCAGACCTACGGCCTGATCCGCTTCGGCTCGCGAGTGGACCTCTACGTCCCGCGCGGCAGCCGCGTCCTGGTCGAAGCCGGCCAGCGCACCATCGGCGGCGAGACCGTCCTCGCCGAGCTCCCGGAAGCCTGATGGCGCCCAGCGGGCCCGGCGTCCGCCTGCTGCCGAACGCGATCACGGTCCTGGCCATGTGCTCGGGCCTGTCCGCGGTGCACTTCGCGAACGTCGGCATGTGGGGCGCGGCCATCACCGCGATCGCGGCAGCAGCCGTGTTCGACGGCCTCGACGGCCGCATCGCCCGCCTGCTGGACGCGACGTCGAAGATGGGCGCGGAGCTCGACTCCCTGGCCGACGCCATCTCGTTCGGCGTCGCGCCGGCCCTCGCGATCTACCTGTGGAAGTTCGAGGGCAACCGCGCGGGCTGGGTCATCGCGCTGATCTTCGCGGTCTGCATGGTGGTCCGCCTGGCCCGCTTCAACACGTTGCTGGAGAAGGAACAGCCGCCGTTCGCGAAGGAGTTCTTCGTGGGCGTCCCGGCGCCGGCCGGTGGGTTGTTGTTGCTGTTGCCTCTGATCATCGAGGAGCAGGTCCGGTCTGACGGCTGGTGGAACAACTCCTACGTCGTTGCCGCGTGGACCGTGCTGGTCGCGATGCTGCTGGTGTCGCGGATCCCAACGCTGTCGGTGAAGACGGTTAAGGTGCCGCCACGCGCGGTCGCGCCTTTGCTGGTGGCCGTGGGTCTTCTGGCGGCCGCTGTCATCACTTACCCGTTGGTGGCTTTGATCGTCGCGATGGTCGTGTATCTCGGGCACCTGCCTTACTCGGTGCGGCGGTACATGTGGCTTTCCAAGCACCCGGAGGCCTGGACCGTCACCGGCGCCGATCGTCGCGCCATAAAGCGGGCGCACGGAGTTGCGGCTCGTCGGCTCGGTCTGCGTCAGCCGTTGCAGAGTCGCGTCGCCGGCGCGGCCATGCGGGCCGTGCGTCGGCCTCGACGCGAGGGTGAGGCACCCACCAGGGCAGACGGCCCCGTGCCTTCTGCTAATGGGCGCCGCCGTTCTTGGCGCCAGCTGGGGCTTCGGCGACAGCCGAAGCGCTGATCATTCCCTGGATAGGCTGAGGGCCGGACACGTTCATCGTGTCCGGCCCTCAGCCTGTTGCCAAACTTTTCCTCAGGAACGGCTGCGCAGCCAAGCTAGATCATTCAGAAAAAGCAATTCTGAGCGCATCGACACGGTCTCTTCCCATTGCCCTTGCCCGTTCCCTGAGAACTGCCGCCTCAACTTTTGACAAGTCCGACGAGAGAGCTTCGACAGCACCTAGCTGCTCAGCTATCTCATCTTCGTACCGATTCGACGAGCCGGGGACAGCGTCATCGATGTAGCCCGCAGAATTGAGCATGTGATTCGAGCAGTACTTGACGTTGATCGAATCACCAGAAACCAGGTAGGCGTACGAGTAGTACATCGCAGCCACGGCGTCATACGCAAACGCCATGATTCCCGGCGGCTCCTCTTCTCCCTGCATCTCAGGAAAAGAATCAATTCTCCCTTGATGCGATTCACGATCCCGCAGCGACAGACTTGTTCCACTCCACAGATCGTCGAGGAAACGCGCGTACTCCTCCACGTCGCCACCGCGGGACTCATCGTATGCCAGAGCCAGGAAGAACACTCCGGAGCCACGCTCGACACAACTAGCGGCGAACAGAGTCAAAGCCCCCTCTCCCGCTTCCCCGAGGAAGCGGGAGAGAGCGTCGTCGACAGCTACCACTCGAATGTCCTGATCATCGTTCCACTTTCTCGCTGATAGACCTGACCGGTGATGCGCCCTCCGGTTGCCCTGATCAAAGGCGCACAGATCTCAGTGCATACACTACGCGACGCGGCACCGGCAACCGGACTCCATCCCATTTTATTGATGAACAACAGCGCATTTTGCTCTGCATGCGCTCCCGGGATGTTGTCGGCAGCGATTTCTCCCAGCCGCAGCATCGCCTGCTGAGTCTTGTTCAGTCCACGACCACTACCTGCCACGACATCAACAAATCCAAGGGGAGTCTCGGCGCGGATCACTGCGACCGTCGTGTGCCGCATCTCCCTCGGGCTGCCTGCCTCGGCATGAATCTCAGATGCGCGCCGAGCCAGCGGGCTGCAGTTGTGAGACAGAACTGCCGAGCTACCCGCTTGGACGTAGTAGGTGTGCTCACCACTTACGGTCAGATTGTGGACCCGCTGGGCCGCGGTCCACTGTCGGACCTGGACAACCTGCACCCAGGTACCAGCGGAGGTCTGCAGCCAGACTCCAGCAACGAGCTTGTCTGCTCGCACCCATTCCTTGAGCTCTGGCAACCAGAACCTGTGCCCGTCGGTGGCAACAATTTTCTCGGACTGACCTTGGACAGTCAGCTCTACGAGGTTCTTGTATCCGTCACCGACGATGGTCCGCACCACGTCCTGTCCCCGGCTCTCGCCGGTCTCAGGATCCGTGGCCAGGACTTCATCTCCGAGCCGTATTTCCTCAATCGGTTTCGACGAGCCGTCGGCCATCAACACACGTGTGCCCGGCGCGAAACTGTTGCCCTGACAGTCGATCGCCTCTTGGACGGCTTCTTCGACCTTCTCCTCGATCCGGCGCAGCTTCTTGGCGGCCTCCGCGATCTTGTCGATGATCTTGTTGGCCTTGACGATCGCTCTGACGATCCGCTCACCGGCCTGCAACAACTTGAACGCCTTAGCCGCGGGCACCAGGCTCACGCAAGCGAGAAGGTCGAAGTTCGTGAAGCAGTCCTTGACGTCGTTGATGCCCGTGAGGTCCATCAACAGGTCAGGAAGCTCCGCGACGATGATGCTCCACCAGGACTGCGAGTTGTTGGCCTCGCGCAGGTACTCCTCGTACTTGTCCTTGCCGCCGGCAGCGTCCCAACGAGCCTGCTCCGCCGCCCGAGTGGAAGCACGCCCCTTGTTCTGCTTCTTCGTCGCGTTCGGGTACGCCAGCGCTGACTCGGCTTCGCCGCCCGGCCAGTCGCCGATCAGGATGTCGCGTTCTTTGTCGATGCCGTACGGGTTGCCGGTTTCCGGGTGAGTGCCGCCCTCCAGGTACATGCCTGACGGGTCGGAGAACGTGACGGGGTTGTTGTTGCTGTACGAGTACCCGTTGACCTGCTGCGGGTTCGCGGTGTTCATGATCGGGTCGTCGGCCAGGAACCGGCCGGTCGCCGGGTCGTACTCACGAGCACCGAGGTGCGTCAGACCGGACGTGTCTCGGGTGCCGCCGACGAATCCCTTGTCGTCAGGCCAGGAACCGCCGTTCGGGCCGCGGGCCTTGCCGAACGGGTCGAGGTACTGACGCTGGTACGTCAGGTCTCCGGCCTTGACCGACGTGGTCGGCGTGCCCTGGTGGTTGCCCACCTCGTACGACAGCCGGCCTGCGGAGGTCCGCAGTGCGACCACGTTGCCGCCGTGCGCGTAGTAGCGCTTGCCAGACACCGTGTTGGTCGCGTCGTCCTTCACCAGCTCCATGCCCTCGGGCAGGTAGAGCGTGGTGCGGCCGGGTTCGCGCTTGATCAGGCGGCCGCCGTCGGCGCCGTACAGGTACGACGACTCCTTGCCCGAGGCCTCCACGACCTTGGACGTGCGGCCCTCGACGTCGTAGGAGATCGTCTGGGTGTTGCCCGCGATCTTGCGGGTGCTGGTGTTGCCGGTCTTGTCGTAACCGAACTCGTCACGGGCGGTGCCGGACGGGCCGGTCTCGTCGATCGAGCGGACGACGTGCGGCTGGTTCGCCGTGTCGTAGTTGTACTTGCGGTTGACCACGTTGGAACCCGAGGTCGTGCGCTCCTGCGTGCGGTTGCCGATCGAGTCGTACTGGTACTCGTGCTGGTACGGGGCCGCGCCGCCGACCACGGTGGTCGCGCAGTCGCCTGACAGAGGCGTGAACGCCTTGGTCAGCCTGCGCAGCTTGTCGTACTGGAAGCACTGGGTGTCCCACGCCGACTTGTCGGTCGGCTCGTCCGCGATCCGCGTGATGTTGCCACCGGTGTCGTACGAGTACTTCTGGTTGGAGATCCGCCAGTCGGTGTCACGTGAACGGTCCACGATGGACTGTTCGAGACGACGGTTGCCCTCCTCGAAGTAGTTCGTCAGCCACAGCTGGTTGCCACCCTCGTTGGGGTTCGGGTCGGGGCCGATCGTCAGGCGCAGCGTCTCGCCGAACTTCGAGTAGATGTGCTCGCTGACGTACGGGCTCAGGCCGCTGGTCCTGATCGGCGCGCCCTGGTCGTTGTAGGCGGTGGACACCCTCTCCAGCGGCAGGCCACCGGCGTCGGGGGACACCGTGGAGAGGAGCGCACCGGTGACCGGCGTGTAGTCGCGCTCGAACAGGTAGGTCTGGCCCAGCGCCCCTTCCGCGGCCGGGATCTCGACCTCGGACTCGCGGATGCGGCTGAAGGCGTCGTAGCTGGTGACCCGCTGGACGTACGCCTGACCGCCGGAGAACCGGGTGGCCGAGGTGAGCAGGCCCTTCTTCTTGGTGTCGTACACCCATTCGGCGAGCTTGGTCTCGCCGGAGAGCATCTGGGTCTTGCGGCCCAGCTGGTCGTACTTGATCGACACCGACCGGTTCTCGCTGTCGGTCGTCTTCACGACCTGGTCGAGGTTGTTGTACTCGACGGTGGTCGTGCCGCGGTCCGGGTCGGTCTCCTTCCACTTGCGGCCCAACAGGTCGTACTCGTACGACCACTTGTTGCCCGCGGGGTCGGTGACCTGTTCCAGCTGTCCCTTGAAGTTGAACTTCGACTTCGTCACGTCGGCGCCGGGACCGTTGTGCTGGATGCGTTCGACCTCACGGCCGTGCGCGTCGCTGACGACGGTCGTCGGGATCTGCCCCGCGGGTGGCGTCACGTGCACGCGGTCGCCCGCGTAGACCGTGGTGGTGTTCCACTGGGGCGTGCCGAACTTGTGGAAGGCGACGCTGACCGGACGGGCCAGCTTGTCGTACTTGGTGAACTCCTGGTTGGGCACCTGGACATCCGCCACCACGAACAACTTGCCGTCCGGCGCCTGCCGGTTGAAGTAGGCGTTGCTCGTCTTGGTCACCAGGCCACGCGAGTCGAAGAACGTGTCCGTGATGATCCGCCCGAGATCCCCTGCCTTCTGCTCGCCGTCGGGCACCTGGGTCTGCCGGGCACGCAGCAGGCCGTCGAAGATCTTGTACGAGACGTTGTACTGCTGGTCCCGCTCGCGCAACGACTTCGAGACCTCGATGACGGTCGCGGTCGCCTCGTCGTAGACGTACTCGTACTGAGCGCTGGCGCTCAGGTGCCGCGCCCTGTGCGGGAGCCAGGTGTGGGTCAGCCGGCCCAGCGCGTCGTACTTCGCGTCGACCCGCTCGCCGTTCGGACCGACCTGCGCGACCGGCAGGCCGAGCGCCGGGTCGTACTCGACGATCGAGTTGTGTCCCTTGGCGTTGGTGGTGGTCACCTTGCGCACCGGGAAGCCGAACGTCGGCTCGTTCACGATGGTCGTGTCGCCGAGCGCGGGGTCGGTCGTCTTCTTGACCCTGCCGTAGACGTCGTACTCGGTGGTCGTGATCGCCTGGTACCCGCGCGGGTTCGTGCGTTGACCGTTCCACCGCGACGCGGTGGTGACGAGGCCCTTGGTCGGGGCCTCTCCGGCCGCCTTGCCGTCGTATGCGGAGATGGTGTCGCTGACGGTGTTGTCGTCCGTTGCCGCGACATCGCACTTCGCGGCGTAGGTGAGGATCCGGCTGGCGTAGTTCAACATCCACGCGGCCTCGTTGGGCGCGTAGGTCGTGGTCGTGCACCGTTCGTCACCGGTGACGTCGATGTCGCCCTCGTCCTGGACGGTGAGGGCACGGCCGTAAGCGTCGTCGAACGTCGTGCTCGCCCGCTTGGTCCGCCACCGGTCGCTGCCCAGCGAGGTCTTCGTGGTCACCGTCTTCGTGTTGAGCAGCAACGCCTTGTCGTCGCCGTTCTCCGCGGTGGCAGGAGACATCCACGGTTCACTCGTGGTCTTCGTGTGGACCGCGCCGCCGTTGAGCGAGAACGTCTTCCACTCGACGCCCTTGAGCCGCTCGTGGTCCTCGATCCGGTCGCCGTCGTACTCGACCCAGGCGTCGCGCTTGCCGCCCGGCACGGTGTCGCCGTCCATGCCGCGCAGGTAGATCTTCTCGGTGACCGGCCGGTCCGGCTCGTTGGTGTCACCGGAGATCGTGCGGACCTTGTTGTAGCCACGCCACTGCGACCACGTCCGGTACTTCGGGTCACCGAAGTCGTTCTCGTCGTAGTGCCACAGCGGAGCGCCGGCGATGCTCTCGTACTCGTAGTAGACCTTGGTCTGCTCGCTCAGCTCGCGAACCCGGTCGTCCGCGATGACCGCGCGCACGACGTACTTGTGGAACCAGTGCAGCTGCGGTTCCAGGGCGCCTTCCGGCGTCCAGTACGACGGGAAGCACCGCATCGTGTTGAGGTGCGCGTTGGCGAGAACGGGCATCCGCGTGCCCGGCACGCAGTCCTTGTCGGTGTACTCGACCTCGGTGATGCCACCGGCCTCGTGCTGGACGCGCTTGACGCGGCCGCGCAGCAGCGGCGGGTACACGTCGCTGTCGCCGTCCACCCGGTTCGCCAGCGTGATGCGTTCGAACTTCGTGGCGGGCAACGACTTCGCGTCGCCGACCAGACCGGTGTGCTTGATGCTGTCGAGCCACAGCGCCGGGTCGAGCCCGTCGTTGGACGGCGGGAACGACTGGCCGAGCTCCCACTGGTCGACGTCACGCCACTCGGCGGCGACGTTCTCCTTGCGCACCTGGGTGCTGACCTTCGTCAACCGCAGCTGGCTGAAGAACGTCGGCGAGTACTGGTTCTCACAGCGCGCACCGGGCGCGCAGATCTGGTCGAACGGCACGTCCGGCCACTGCTTCGCGTTCTCCTTGGTCAACTTGCCAGGAGCGCAGTCGAAGCCGCCCGACGGAATGCACCGCTCCGAGTAGTGGAACTGCACCCGTCCCGGAGCCGGCGCGTTCTCGTCCGAGTTGTGCAGGCCGTAGTCGATCCGGTCCAGCCGACCGGCGCGCTCGTACTCCACACCGTCGCCGGCGTCGAGGTTGCGGCCGTACCGGTTCTTCTCGGTCTTGTAGTAGAACCGGGTGACGTTGCCCTTCGGGTCGACCACGTAGTCGACGTTCCAGCGCCACGCCTGGCGGCACGACAGGTCCTTGAACTGCTTGCCCTCCGCCCAGCACTGGTCACCGGGGTGGTTGCCGAACACCGGCACCGTCCACGTCGACTCCGCCTCGCGCGAACCCAGGAAGTACTGGGTGCCGTTCGGGGTCGTCACCTTCCAGTACTCGCCGTTGTTGTCACCACCCGCGACCGGCGTGCGGTACAGACGCTCGATCTTCGAGCCGTCGTCGTTCTTGGCGCGCCACGTCTCCGTGTTGCCGATCCGGACGAGCTCCGACGAGATGCCGGCGAGCTGGATGGTGGCGTTGTCGGTCACCCAGCACTGGTCGGCCGTCTTCTTCTGACCGATCGCGGCGTTGAGGTCCTCACCGCAACCCTTGTAGCGGCGCTCGATGAACCCGCCCGCGCTGAGGTCCCAGCCGTCACCGGCCGACGACGCCTGGTTGTTCGTCGCGCTGGTGCGCCCGTCGACACCGCTGGACGAGTAGCCCAGCGCCACCTGGGGCGCACTTCCTCCGACCGAACCCGGCAGCTTGATCGGGTAGTTGAAGGTGAAGTCACCACTCGAACCGCCCGCGGACCAGCTTCCCGCAGGAGACAACGAGGTCGCCTGGAACGAACCGCCCGCACCACCCGCGGCAGGCTCGGCCGCGAGCACCATCGCGCCGGAGGACGGCGCGAGGTCGGTGGCCGTCAGCTTCTTCGTCTTCACGTCGTTGCGCGACTGCACCGGAGTACGCGTCTTGCACTCCGCCTTGTCCGGAGTGGACAGTGCACACTCCGGCAGCCGCACCAGCCTCAGGCGCGAGCCGTAGTCGCCGCCGTAAGCGTGCTCGAAGCCCTTGTAGTCGAGCTCGACCGACGCCTTGCCCGGAGACTTGCCCGCGTTGTCGGACACCTTGAGCACGACACCGGCCACGCCGATCTTCGCGGACGTGTCCTGGCCGAACGTCTCGACCCGCACCGGGGCCGCGTCCGCCTTGCTGATCTTGACCGGGGACGTGCCGGCCTGCCGGAGGTCGCCGGCCGCGGCGACGTCTGCCTTGCCCGCCTCGGGCCAGGCGACCTTCGGCGCCGGCTGGTTGCTCGCCACGATCGGCGTGACGGGCCGCAGCTTCGCGAGCTCGCCGGGAACGTTCTTCTCGGTTTGGGTGTCGGGTTTGCGCACGTCTCTGCCCGTGGGCTGGGCGAGCGCCGGCGTCGGGGAGACGACGCCGGCGATCATGACCCAGCCCAGCGACAGGGCTAGAGCGCGCGACCACCTGGTGTGGTTGCGCATGAACTTCCTCTGTTAGGGGTGAGGTGCTCGATCAGCTGCGAACTGCGTGCGCCAGAATCGCTTCGTCCGAAAGCGCGCCGACGTAGACGCGTACGTCGTCGATGCCGCCCTTCCAGAAAGCGCCGGTGGCCGTGGCGGGCGTGAGCCTGCCCAGCTCCAAAGTGGACTCGGTCTGAGCCGAGCCACCCGTGAACGGAACCCTGGTGATGTAGACACCGTTGAGGTACAACCGCATCTCGGAGGCGGTCGTGTCGTGCACAGCGGTCAGGTAGACCCACTCCTGCAACGCCGCTTCGTAGGCGGTCGCCACGGTGGTGCCGCCCATCACGAACTCCCACTTCTTCGAAGCGCCGCCATAACGAAGGTCGAGCTGCGAGACGCCGTTGTGCACCAGACTCACGACGGTCCGCGCCTTGTCCTCTGGCGAGTCCAGATCCAGCCGCGCCCACGCCGAGACCGTGTAGGAGCGGTCGGTGCGGATGCCTGGTGCCGGAGCCGAGACGTAGGCCTCGGCGTCCTGGGCCTGTCCCGCTTCGTCAGGTCCGTTGAGCAGCAACGACGTGTACCTGCTGTTCTTCTCCCAGCCCGCCTTGCCGGCGACGGTGGCGTTGAGCCCACTGACCTCGTCCTTCGTGGACGTGCCCGTGCCCTCGCCGATCTTGTAGTGCGCACGGACACCGGCCTGCGTCGCCAGCACCTTGATCTCGGAGTCGTTCAGCGTGCGGTTGTACACCCTGAGCTCGTCGATCGAACCGACGAAACCGCTGGCGTCCTGGCCGTTCCAGCGATGGCGGCCCACCAGCATCTGCGACGCCTGCCAGCCCTCCAGCCCCGCGACCTCGCCCTGCTTCTTGCCGTCGACGTGAAGAACGAGCTTCTTGATCGTGGCCTCGTAGGTGCCGGTCAGGTGCGTCCAGACACCGATCTGTGCCTCAAGTTGCGAATAGGCGACCTTGAGATCGGCCTTGTTGCCCGACGCCGTCATGCCGAAGGCCCAGCGCCTGTTGCCCTGGTCGTAGTACAGGCTCGAACTGAGCGTCGAAGCGTCCACAGTGGATAGAACGGCGCGGCCGAAGTCGCCGTTGCTCACCTTCGCCCAGGCCGACAGCGTGAAGTTCTTCGACGTGTCGACCACTGCCCCACCGCTGAGGAAGTCCTGCGTGCCGTTCAACCCGGCGGCCTTGCCCGAGTAGCCCACCGCCGCGAGGTTCGGGGCGCCGTTCGACGTCAGGGCGTTGCCACCGTTGGCGTCGGTCAGGGCCCCGTCCAACGCCCAATGCGCGACGGGCTGCCCACCTGCGAGCACGAGGAACTCGTACCGCTTGAGGTCGGACAGGTTCCCGGCCCGGTCCACCGTCTTCACGAACAACGTCTGCGTGCCCGCGGTGTTCGGCGTCCACCGGATCGTCGCCTTGCCGTCCGCTCCGACCGCCATCTCCTTGTTGAGAGATTCGCCGCCGTCCGAGGTGAAGGAGTAGATGAACTTCGCCACGTCACCGCTCTGCGACTTCACCGAGTCCAGCTCGAACGTGCCGGTCACACCCACACCGCCACCAGGCACCGACGCCGGATACTCGACCGAAGTCGCCAGCGGCACAACGGGCTTCACCGTGTCGACGACGAACGAACACCCGAAACCGAACCTGGCGTCGGCGGTCTCCAGCTCACCGTCACCGGTGACCACAGACCACTGGTAAGGACCGTCCTCGGTGATCGTCCCCGGCTGCACCTGGATCTCCGAGTACGACCCTGACGGCGTGTCCTGGTTCTGGTAGCCGGCGATCTCCACAGGAACCCGGTTCACGCTCTTGGTGAGGCGGAAGTACGACCACAGCACGCCACCATCCGGGTCCTGGAGCTTGGCACGGATGCGGGGCGTTCTGGTCGGCACGTAGGTCGTGGGGCCCGCGCCACCGGCACCGCACGGGTACTGGCCGCGTTCCAGGCTGCGGTCCGATGCCGGGAGCGGGTACGAGTTGTACTCGATGCGCAGCACCGGGTTCAGGTCGAACCGGCGCCACGCCCGGTCGTTGGTGGCCCCGTTGTCGGTCGCGAGGCCGACGGTCAGGGTCGTGTACCCGTTGTCAGCCTGGTACTGCGCCTGCCCGAGCACGTCGAACTCGGTCAGCCCGTCGGACGGGCAGAAGCTCGGGTTGTTCTTCTTGTTGCTCGACGACTGCTTCCCGTACCACTGGGGTCCGGCGTTGTACCTGGTGTCGGGACCGATCGGGCCGGTGTGCCACACGCCGGTCGGTTCGATCAGGTCGCACTGCGAGGAGTGGATGACCTTCATCGCGAGCTTCGCCGAGTGGATCTTCTTGCCGACCATCGGCGCGAAGTCCATCTCGAGATAGGACAGCGAGTAGCCCGTGCTGCTGTGCCAGCCGGCCTTGAGGTCACCCAGCTCACCGTCGGTGCGGTCGTAGTTGCGGGCTTCCGGGAAACGCTCCTGCGCCACCGCGTGGTGGTTCTTGTTCCCGGCCCAGTTGTACCGAGGGTCGATCGACACCGGGAACTTCGTCTCCGCCGACGCCAGGAACGCCTGGTCGGGGACGACGGAGATGGTGTCGGCGGTGAGCTCGACGCCCATCTTGGCCGGACGACCGGTCGCGTCCCACATCTGTGAGGCGTCACCGGTGAACCGCACGGTTCCCTTGTCGTCCTTGACTTCCAGCAGACCGTCGCGCTGGCTCAGCTTGCCGCCCTTGACGTGCGAGCCGTACGTGACCTTGCGCAGTTTCTCCGACTTCGCCGCCTCGGCGGTCTTCACCACCAGCAGCTGGCTGAACCCGCTCGCGGTCGCCTCGACCGTCAGATCGATGCCCGGCCACACGTCGGGGTACGTCGTCTTCGGGCCCTCGACCTTCGGCTCCGGCAACGCCTCCGGCCACGAGAGGCCCACCTCGACGCCGTCCTTGGCCACCAGCGCGAGCGGCTTGTCCTTGCCCGCGGTGGCGAACTGGAGATCCACCGAGGCAGCCTCCGGACGGAGGAGACCGTCCGAGTGCTTGCGCAGCTTCGTGTCCACGGGAACCCACTTGTTCCCGCGCTTCGCCCGCTCCGGCTTGAGCGACTGGATGAAGGTCATCTTGCCGTTGGGGTTCGCCACGGTCTCCGACGCTTCGGTCGTGAGCGCGGACACCTTCACCGGCTTGTCGAACTTCCGTGCCGCCGCCAGAGCGGAGGCCTGGTCCGGCAACTCGGCCGGAGCAGGCGCCGCGAGCGCGTCGGGTGTGATGAGACCGGCTGACACAGCCAGCACGAGTGTGAACGCGCGCACGCCGAACGTGCGCGCCTGTCTACGGCGCATCAAGTCTTGCCCCCAGATCGTGTGGTGAAAAATCCGTCCGCGGATCAGCTGCGAACTGCCTGCGCCAGAATCGTTTCGTCCGACAGCACACCGACGTAGACGCGCACGTCGTCGATGCCGCCCTTCCAGAACGCACCCGCGGCCGTCGTGGGCGTGAGCCTGCCCAGCTCCAAAGTGGACTCGGTCTGAGCCGATCCGCCGGTGAACGGAACCCTGGTGATGTAGACACCGTTGAGGTACAACCGCATCTCGGAGGTCGTCGTGTCGTGGACCGCTGTCAGGTACACCCACTCCCCCAGCACCGTCTCATAGGCGGTCGCCACAGTGGTGCCGCCCATCACGAACTCCCACTTGTTCGAAGCGCCGCCATAACGGAGATCGAGTTGCGAGACGCCGTTGTGCACCAGACTCACGACCGTCCGTGCCTTGTCCTCGGGCGAGTCCAGGTCGAGCCTGGCCCACGCCGAGACCGTGTAGGAACGGTCCGTGCGGACACCCGGCGCCGGTGCCGAGGCGTACGCCTCCAGGTCCTGCGGGTTGCCAGCCTCGTCAGGTCCGTTGAGCAGCAGCGACGTGTACCTGCTGTTCTTCTCCCAGCCGACCTTGCCGCCGACGGTGGCGTTCCGGCCGGTGACCTCGTCCTTCGTCGAGGTACCCGTGCCCTCACCGATCTTGTAGTGGGCACGGATCCCGGACTGCTTCGCGAGCACCTTGATCTCGGAGTCGTTCAGCGTGCGGTTGTACACCTTCAGCTCGTCGATCGAACCGACCAAGGCGTCGATGTCCTGGCCGTTCCAGCGATGGCGCCCCACCAGCAACTGCGACGCCTGCCAGCTCTCCAGCCCGGTGACCTCGCCCTGCTTGATGCCGTCGACGTGCAAGGAGAACGTCTTCGTCGTGGCCTCGTAAGTGCCGGTCAGATGGGTCCAGACACCGGCCACCGCCTCGGCCCCGGCCCGCACGACCCGGAGGTCGCCCTTGTTGTCCTTCCCAGTCATGCCGAACGTCCAGCGTTTGACGGTCTGGTCGTAGTAGAGGGTGGAACTGAGCGTGGAGGCGTCCGCCGTGGAAAGAACCGCATGGCTGGTGCCGGTGCCGTCGAGCTTCGCCCACGCCGACAGCGTGAAGTTCTTCGACGTGTCGACCACCGCGCCACCGCTGAGGAAGTCCTGCGCCACGTTCAGCCGGGCGCCCTTGCCCGAGTAGCCCGCCCCGGTGAGATTCGGATTGCCGTTCGGCGTCAACGCGTTGGCGCCGTTCACGTCGGTCAACGTGCCGTCCAACGCCCAGTGCGCGGCAGGGTTCCCACCGGCGAGCACGAGGAACTCGTACCGCTTCAGGTCGGACAGGTTGCCGGCCCGGTCCACCGTCTTCACGAACAACGTCTGCGTGCCCGCGGTGTTCGGCGTCCACCGGATCGTCGCCTTGCCATCCGATCCGACAACCATCTCCTTGTTGAGCGAATCGCCACCGTCCGAGGTGAAGGAGTAGATGAACTTCGCCACGTCACCGCTCTGCGACTTCACCGAGTCCAGCTCGAACGTGCCGGTCACACCCACACCGCCACCAGGCACCGACGCCGGATACTCGACCGAAGTCGCCAGCGGCACAACGGGTTTCACCGTGTCGACGACGAACTCGCAGTTGTCCTCCCAGCCGGACTCCAGCTCACCGTCATTCGTGTTCACCAACCAGTGGTAGACACCGTCTTCTGTGATCACACCGGGCGCAACCTGTGCCTCGGTGTACGAACCCGACGGCGTGTCCGCGACGTGATAGTCCGCGATGGGAACGCTGTCGCCCCGCCGCCCGTTGTGCAAACGGAAGATCGAGTTGAGCACGCCACCGTCCGGGTCCGAAAATTGACCACGCACGCGAGGCGTCCTGGTCGGCACGTACTGCTTTTTCGCCCCGATCCCGCACGGGAGAAGACCGCGCTCCATGCTCAGGTCGCGTGCCCGGTTCGGGACCGAGTTGTAGATGACCCGCAGCACCGGGTTGAGGTCGAACCGGCGCCACGCCTTGTCGTTCCTGGCGTCGTTGTTGGTGAAGAGTCCGAGGGTCACCTGCGGGTGCGCGTTGTCGGCGTGGTTCTGGATCAGGCCGGTGACGTCGAACTCGACCTGCCCGTCGGACGGGCAGAAGCTGCCGTTGTTCGTCTTGTTGGTCGTCCCCCACTTGCCGAGCCACCCGGGCGCGTTGGACCACGAGGTGTTGGGGCCGATCCCGCCCATGTGCCACAGGCCCGTCGGTTCGGCCGCGGCGCAGTTGGCGGAGTGGATCACCTTCGCCGCGAACTTCGCGGAGTGAATCCTCTTGCCCGCCATGGGCGCGGTGTTCATCTCGATGTAGGAGATCGAGAAGCCCGTGCTGCTGTGCCAGCCCGCCTTGAGGTCGCCCAGCTCACCATCGGTGCGGTCGTAGTTGCGGGCGTTCGGGAAGTTCTCCTGGATGACGGCGTGGTGGTTCTTGGACCCGGCCCAGTTGTAGCTCGGGTCGATCGACACCGGGAACTTCGTCTCCGGCGACGCCAGGAACGCCTGGTCGGGCACCACCGAGAGGGTCGTGTCGGTGAGCTCGACACCCATCTTCGCGGGACGGCCCGTCGCATCCCACATCTGCGACGCGTCACCCCGGAACTGGACAACGCCCTTGGGGTCCTCGACCTCCAGCAGGCCGTCGCGCTCGCTCAGCTCGCCGCCCTTGACGTGCGAGCCGTAAGTGATCTTGCGCAGCTTGTCCGACTTCGCCGCGTCCGCGTTCTTCACCACCAGCAACTGGCTGAAGCCGCTCGCCGTCGCCTCGACCGTCAGGTCGACACCCGGCCACACTTCCTGGTAGGTCGTCTTGGAACCCTCCACCTTCGGCTCCGGCAGCGACTCCAACCAGGTCAAGCCGACCTCGACCCCGTCCTTCGAGGCCGAGGCGAGCGGCTTGCCCTTGCCCTTGCCCGAGAACTGGAGGTCCACGGTCGCCGCCTCCGGACGGATCGACCCGTCCGCGTGCTTGCTCAGCTTCGTGTTGACGGGAACCCACTTGTTCCCGCGCTTCACCCGCTCCGGCTTCAGCGACTGGACCAGCTCCATGCGGCCGTCCGGATTCGCCAAGGTCTCCGTCGCCTCGGTCGTGAGCGCGGACACCTTGACCGGCTTGTCGAACTTCCGCGCCGCCGCCAGAGCGGACACCTCGTCCGGCAACTCAGCCGGAGCAGGCGCCGCTTGTGCGACAGGTGTGATGAAGCCGGCTGACACAGCCAGCACGAGACCGAACGCGCGCACACCGAACATGCGCGTCTGTTTGTGACGCTTCAAGTCTTGCCCCCAGGTCTTGTTGCGCAGCGCCGCGGATCAACCGCGAACGGCCTGCGCCAGAATCACTTCGTCCGACAGCGCGCCTACGTACACGCGGGTGTCGTCGATACCGCCCTTCCAGAAAGCGCCCGCAGCCGTCGCGGGCGTGAGCCTCCCGAACTCCACAGTGGACTCCGTGCCGGCCGAACCGCCCGTGAACGGAGCTTGGGTGATGTAGACGCCGTTGAGGTACAAACGCATCTGGGAAGCGGTCGTGTCATGGACTGCCGTCAGGTACACCCACTCCTGCACCTCGGCCTCGAAAGCGGTCGGCACGCTGGTGCCGCCCATCACGAACTCCCACTTCTTCGACGCGCCGCCGTAGCGAAGATCGAGCTGCGAGACGCCGTCGTGCACCAGGCTCAAGATCGTCCGCGTCTTGTCCTCAGGCGAGTCCAGATCCAACCGCGCCCACGTGGAGATGGTGAAGGAACGGTCGGTGCGGATGCCCGGCGCCGGAGCCGACGCGTACGCCTCGACGTCCTGCGGCAATCCCTCATCGTCAGGACCGTTGAGCAGCAGTGACGTGTACCTGCTGTTCTTCTCCCAGCCGACCTTGCCGCTGACGGTGGCGTTCCGGCCGGTGACCTCGTCCTTGGTGGACGTGCCCGTGCCCTCGCCGATCTTGTAGTGAGCGCGGATCGCGGCGTGCGTCGCCAACACCTTGACCTCGGGGGCGTCCAGCTTGCGGCTGTAGACGTTGAGTTCGTCGATCGAGCCGACGAAGCCACTGCTGTCCTGGCCGTTCCAGCGCTGCCGGCCCACCAGCATCTGCGAAGCCTGCCAACCCTCCAGGCCGACTACTTCACCCTGCTTCTTGCCGTCGACGTGCAACGCGAGCGTCTTGTTCGTGGCGTCATAGGTGCCTGCCAGATGCGTCCAGACACCGGCCAACGCCTCGTCCCGCGCCTGCACGACCTTGAGATCGGCCTTGTTGCCAGCCGACGTCATGCCGAACGCCCAGCGCTTCACGGCCTGGTCGTAGTAGAGGCTGGAACTGAGCGTCGAACCATCCACAGTGGACAGCACTGCGCGGCTGGCGGCACCGTTGTCCATCTTCGCCCAAGCCGACAGCGTGAAGTTCTTCGACGTGTCGACCACCGCGCCACCGCTGAGGTGGTCCTGCGTGCTGGTCAGTCCGACGGCCTTGGCCGAGTAGCCCGCCGCGGCGAGGTTCGGGGTGCCGCCAGGAGTCAGCGCGTTACCGCCGTTGGTGTCGGTCAGCACGCCGTCCAACGTCCAGCGCGCGACCGGAGGCCCGCCGGCCAGCACGATGAACTGGTACCGCTTGAGGTCGGACAGGTTCCCGGCCCGGTCCACCGTCTTCACGAACAGCGTCTCGGTGGCAGCGGTGCCTGGCGTCCACCGAATCGTGGCCTTGCCATCCGGACCGGCCGTCATCTCCTTGTTGAGGGATTCGCCGCCGTCCGAGGTGAACGAGTAGACGAACTTCGCCACGTCACCGCTCGACGACTTCACCGAGTCCAGCTCGAACGTGCCGGTCACACCGACACCACCGCCGGGCGCGGCCTCCGGGTACTCGACGGACTTCACCTGCGGCACAACGGGCTTCACCGTGTCGACGACGAACTCGCAGTTGCCTTCCCAGCCCGACTCCAGCTCGCTGTCACTCGTCTGCAGCGACCAGTTGTAGAGGCCGTCCTCCGTGATCACATTCGGCGCTACCTGCGCCTCGACGTAGGAACCCGAAGGCGTGTCCGAGAAGCTGTAGGTCGCGAGGAGTTGACCGTTGTCGAGCGGTCCCTTGTACAAGGCGAAGCGCGACCACAGCACGCCGCCGTCCGGATCGGACAGCTGACCACGCATGCGCGGCGTCCTCGTGGGCACGTACGACTTCTTGTCGCCGTTCCCACACCCGTACAGGCCGCGCTCCATGCTCAGGTCGCGTGCCCGGTTCGGGTAGGAGTTGTAGGTGACCCTCAGCACCGGGTTGAGGTCGAAGCGGCGCCACGCCTTGTCGTTCGCGTTGGCCCCGTTGTCGTTCGCGAGCACGAAGGTCAGGTTGTGGTAGCCGTTCTCGGCCGTGAACTTCATGGCTCCGAAGACGTCGAACTCGGTCTGCCCGTCGGAGGGGCAGAAGCTGCCGTTGTTCGTCTTGTTGGTCGACGACTGCTTCCCGAACCACGCAGGCTCGGTCCACCAGTGGGTGTCGCGGTTGATCGCCCCGGTGTGCCACAGGCCGGTCGGCTCCGCCGCCGCGCAGTTCGAGGAGTGGATCACCTTGACCGCGAGCTTCGCCGAGTGGATCTTCTTGCCCACCATCGGCCCGGTGTTCATCTCGACGAAGCTGTGGGAGAACCCGGTGCTGCTGTGCCAACCGGCCTTCAGATCACCCAACTCGCCGTCGGTGCGGTCGTAGTTGCGGGCGTCCGGGAAGTTCTGCTGGAGCACCGCGTGGTGGTTCTTGAACCCGGCCCAGTTGTAGCTCGGGTCGATCGACACCGGGAACTTCGTGTCCGGCGAGGCTAGGAACGCCTGGTCAGGTACCACGGACAGGGTGTTGCCGGTGAGCTCGACACCCATCCGCGCCGGACGGCCGGTCGCGTCCCACATCTGCGACGCGTCACCGGAGAACCGCACGGTTCCCTTGCTGTCCTTGACCTCCAGCAAGCCGTCTCGCTCGCTCAGTTCGCCGCCCTTGACGTGCGAGCCGTAAGTGATCTTGCGCAGCTTGTCCGACTTCGCCGCGTCCGCGTTCTTCACCACCAGCAACTGGCTGAAGCCGGTCGCCGTCGCCTCGACCGTCAGGTCGACACCCGGCCACACCTCGGAGTACGTCGTCCTGGCGCCGTCCACCGTCGGTTCCGGCAACGACTCCGGCCAGGTCAGACCGACCTCGACACCGTCCTTGGCCACGGACGCGAGCGGCTTGCCCTTGCCCTTGCCCGAGAACTGGAGGTCCACGGTCGCCGCCTCCGGACGGATCACCCCGTCCGCGTCCTTGCTCAGCTTCGTGTTCACGGGAACCCACTTGTTCCCGCGCTTCGTCCGCTCCGGCTTCAGGGACTGGACGAGCTCCATCCGACCGTCCGGCCTCGCCACCGTCTCCGACGCCTCGGTCGTGAGACCCGACACCTTCACCGGCTTGTCGAACTTCCGCGCCGCCGCCAACGCCGCCACCTCGTCCGGCAACTCGGCCGGAGCGGGTGCCGCGAGCGCGTCGGGAGTGATGAGACCGGCTGACACAGCCAGTACGAGAGTGAACGCGCGCACGCCAAAATGGCGCGCCTGTCTATGGCGCATCGAGATGTAGCCCCCCAGGCCGTTTGTGTCGTGCCGCCGCACGACGACCGGGCCCCCAGGCCCGGACGAACACCACCGTGCCTTTACATCCGCCTTACCCGGAAGACTCCATTCGGACTAATCGCGTCTCATCCGGGTGTGTGTGACCGATGTGTGATCGGTGCGGTTCAAGATCGCGCTACGCGCGCTGTTCCTCAGCCGCCCGGCAGGTTCACGGCGAGGAACTAGAGTCGTGGTCGTGATCACGCTGACGGCTCGCCTGTCCCCGTCCGCTCTGGACACCCGGCGCGGGGTGGTCCGCCTTCACCCCGAGGTGCTCGACGCTCTGGGCCTGCGCGCCTGGGACGCCGTGAAGCTGACCGGCGCCCGCGTGAGCGCCGCGCTGGCCGCCGCCGGCGAGCAGCCGCCGGGCGTGGTCCTGGTCGACGACGTGACGCTGACGAACCTCGGCGTGGTCGAGGGCTCCGAGATCGTCGTGGCTCCGGTCGAGGTGACCGCCGCGCGTTCGATCACCGTCGCGGGTTCCCGCCTGGCCACCACGGCGCTGACGCCGGAGCACGTGCGCATGGCGTTGACGGGCAAGGTCCTGACCGTGGGCGACAACGTGTCGCTGCTGCCCCAGGACCTCGCGCCGCCGCCCGGCGCCAACGTCTCCGAGACGCGCCGCAAGCTGTCCAACGCCATCGGCATGACGTGGACCAACGAACTGATCACCATCACCTCGACCGACCCTGCGGGCCCGGTGGCCGTGCAGCCGTCGAGCGTCGTCGGCTGGCGTTCGGCCTCTGCTCCCGCCGCCGAGGTGACGCCGGTGGTGGTGCAGGAGAAGCACGAGGCGCTGCCCCTCGCGGACCTGGTGGGCCAGCGCGAACAGGCGCGCCGCCTGACCGAGTGGCTGGAGCTGATGTTCCGCCAGCCCGAACTGCTCACGAAGCTGGGCGCCTCCGCACGCCTGGCCGCCATGATCAGCGGCCCGGAAGGCGTGGGCAAGGCGACGCTGGTCCGCGCCGTGGCCCGTTCGATCGAGGCGACGGTGGTGGAACTGGCCGCGCCCAGCATCGCCGTCCTGGAGCCGGGCGCGATGGCCAAACAACTGGGTGACGCGATCTCGGGCGTCCCCGAGCAGCCCACGGTCCTGCTCCTCACCGACATCGACGCACTGCTGCCCACCGCGCCCCCACCGGTGGCGACCGTCGTCCTGGACATCCTGCGCACGGCCATCTCCCGCCCGAACCTCGCGCTGGTGGTCACCTCGGCCCGCGCGGAGTCAGTGGACGCCCGCCTGCGCGCCCCGGATCTCGTGGACCGCGAACTCGCACTCCCCCTCCCCGACACAGCGGGCAGGACGGAACTCCTGCGGGTACTGCTGCGCGACGTCCCGGTGCAGTCCGATGTGGACTTCGGCGAGGTGGCCGCCCGCACACCAGGTTTCGTGGCGGCGGACCTCTGCGCCCTGCGCCGCGAAGCAGCGGTCCGAGCAGCCCTGCGCCAACGCGAGGTGGCAGAACCCCGTGTGGGACAAGAAGATCTGCTGGGCGCCTTGAACACGGTCCGCCCGATCTCCATGTCCGCCTCCGACACCGTGCAGACCGGCGGCCTGACGCTGGAAGACGTGGGCGACATGAAGGAGGTCAAGCAGGCCCTCACAGAAGCGGCCCTCTGGCCACTCCGCTACCCCGACTCGTTCGCCCGCCTGGGCGTGGACCCGCCACGAGGCCTCCTCCTCTACGGCCCGCCGGGATGCGGCAAGACGTTCCTGGTCCGAGCACTGGCAGGCACGGGCCAGCTGAACGTCCTGACCGTCAAGGGCGCCGAACTGATGGACAAGTTCGTAGGAGAGTCAGAACGAGCGGTCCGCGAACTCTTCCGCAGAGCAGCGGACGCGGCCCCGGCCCTGATCTTCCTGGACGAGGTGGACGCCCTGGCCCCACGCCGAGGCCAGTCCTCGGACTCAGGCGTGGCCGACCGGGTGGTGGCCGCCCTCCTGACCGAACTGGACGGCGTAGAACCCCTGCGCGACGTGGTGGTGATCGCCGCGACCAACCGCCCAGAGCTGATCGACCCGGCCCTCCTCCGCCCAGGCAGGCTGGAACGAATCATCTACGTGCCACCACCAGACGCCGAGGCCCGCACGGAAATCCTCAAGGCCTCGTCGCGAAACACGCCGCTGTCCACCGACGTGAACCTGGCCGAACTGGCCGAAGAGCTGGACATGTACTCGGCGGCAGACTGCGCGGCCCTGATCCGCGAAGCGGCTCTGACAGCAATGCGGGAGTCCCTGGACGCGGCCGAGGTGACACAAACCCACCTGGCCAAGGCGAGGAAGGTAGTGCGCCCGTCCCTGGACCCGGCACAACTGGCACAGCTGGCGGCCTACGCGGCAGCACGCTGACGCAGGGGTCCCCTTGGTTTCAGGACCCCCCGCGACCCAACGTACAAGGCAGCACCGACAAGATCGAAAGCAAAAGACCGGCAGAGCCAATTCGCAGCGATGCCGAAGGCGAGCCGTCTTTACCGTGCGGGAAGGGTGGGGTGGCTTCGTCACGAGTCGTGCCATAGCTCTTGCTGCACATGAGTAGGGGTGTCAACTCGACACGCTTTTCGTCGAGTTGACACCCCTACTCATGTGTGGCCCGCTCTTGGCTCGACTCGTGACGAAGCCACCCCACCGACGCCACCAAACTAAGCAACGCCACTCCGCCCAACGCAACAGGCGTGCCATCAACCCGCGCATGGCGTAGACCCCGGCTTTTGATCAGATTGGCGGGGTCTGGGGCGGAGCCCCAGGAATCAACGCGAGGCAACGCCCGCAAGGCGACCAACGCGTCTACTTGTTCTTAGCAGGCCCCTGAAAATCATTCGTAACAATCAAAATGATCCCGGCCGCAGCAGACTGAATCCCATCAAACCGAGGCTCAACCCGAGCCCTCAAAACCGCAGCCAGTTCCTTGGCCGAGGCCTCTTCATCAGTCCCAGGCCGAAAATAAACGGTAGTGGTGGGAATAGTCCCGGACGAGTAGTTCCCAGTCTCGGCAACAGTCCACCCATTACCCCGAACCTCATCGGAGGCCTTGGAAGCAAGCCCGGTGATGGTCGAGTTGTTGTAAACCCGAACCGGCACCTTGGCCACTCCAGGCTGGGTGACCGGCGGAGGCGGCACAACAGAGGTAACAGGCGTAGAAGCCGGAGGCGCGGAGGTAGTCGCAGCCGGCGACGAAGTCGAGGCCGGAGCAGAGGCCGGAGGCTCAGAACTGGCGGATGCGGGCGGAGCCGTGGACGACCCCTCGGCAACGGGAGGTGTCTCGGACCCCCCACCGCTGAACAAGCTGACAACGCCGATCACCAACGCGACGGCGGCGACACCGAGCAGGGCGAAGCCGGCTGCCTTGGCCGGACGGGACGGGCTTGCGGACTCGGGGGAGGTCATCAGTCCTCGGTGCTCCTGGCGCGTGCGCGAACCCTTTGGCGGCCTGTCCGCACGCCGCGCAACCGCTTGACCAGCATCGGATCGGCAGCCAGTGCGGCTTCGGATTCAACGAGCGCGTTGAGCAACTGGTAGTAGCGGGTAGCTGACATGTCGAACAGTTCCCTGATGGCCTGTTCCTTGGATCCCGAGTACTTCCACCACTGACGCTCGAACGCGAGCATCGTGCGTTCGCGGCTGGTCAGCCCGTCAGCGGAGGTGAGCGTCTCGGCGTGATCCATCTGGCTCCCCACGGTCGCCACACCATCTCAGGTGCGGGCAATTCAATCACGTGATCGTTCCAACCTACCGCGCGACACCGACAGTTTTGGACGGCTTAAAGTTCAGCCATGGCCGTCCATCGCATCTGCATCGCAGGCGACCCCGTGCTCCACAACCCGACGCGCGAGGTCACCGAGTTCGACACCGAGCTGAAGACCCTCGTCGACGACATGTTCGAGACGATGGCAGCTGCTCGTGGTGTCGGGCTCGCGGCCAACCAGATCGGCGTCGACCTGCGGGTATTCGTCTACGACTGCCCGGATGACGAGGGTGTGCAGCACCGCGGCGTGGTCGTGAACCCCACTCTGGAGACCTCCGAGATCCCGGAGACCATGCCGGATCCGGACGACGACTTCGAGGGCTGCCTCAGCGTCCCCGGCGAGGCGTACCCGACCGGACGCGCCCAATGGGCGAAGGTGACCGGCCAGGGCCTCGACGGGGAGCCGTTCGAGGTCGAGGGCACCGGCTTCTTCGCGCGCTGTCTGCAGCACGAGACCGACCACCTCAACGGCTACCTCTACACCGACCGCCTCATCGGCCGGTACAAGAAGGAGGCCAAGCGGATGCTGCGCGACAACGAGTGGAACCAGCCGGGTCTCTCCTGGGACCCGAACGACCCGGCGAACTTCGACGAGGACGACGAGGACTAGGGCCGGAGCACCGACTCCACCTGGGCCAGCTCCTCAGTCGTCAGCGCACCGAACTCCAGCGCACGAGCGTTCTCCTCGGCCTGAGCCACCGTCCGGATCCCCGGGATCGGGGTCAGGCGGGGAGAACGCGCCCAGAACCAGGCCAGCGCCCCCTGCACCAGGGTCCGGCCGCCGGACGTCAGCACGTCCCGAACAGCCTCACGGGCCTCGAAGTACGCCGGTGACGGCCGCCCGTCGACGAAGAACCGCAGCCAGGACGGGTTCGTGACGCGCACGTCGTCCGCAGGCAGCGAACCGAACGTCTCCCGCGCCAGCAGTCCCATCGCGAGCGGGCGCCGGCACAGGACCGCGAAGTCGCCCGCGTACATCCCGGGGTTGTCGAACAGCAGGTTGACGTCGGCCTGGGCGGCGATCCCGTGCTCCCCCTCGCAGAAGAACCGCGCCCGCTCGACGTCGTCCGTGCTCCACCCGTAGGACCGGATCTTGCCCGCGGCGACCAGCGCCTCGCACTCGTCCCGCAGCAACGCGGCCTCGTCGAGCCCGAGGTCGCCGACGTGCAGCTGATACAGGTCGATCCGATCGGTGCCCAGCCGCCGCAACGACCCCTCGACGGCGCGGCGCAGGTACTCGACCGATCCCTCGTCGCCGGTCATCCGGCGAGACGCGGCGTCGAACCCGCAGCCCCACTTCGTGGCGATCAGCACCTGGTCACGCACGTCCGCAAGCGCTTGCCCCACCACGGTCTCCGCGTGCCCGCAGCCGTAGACGTCCGCGGTGTCGAACAGCGTCACGCCCAGCTCCACCGCCCGCCGCAGCGCCTTGACCGACTCGCCGTCGTCAGCCGGTCCCCAGCCGACCGGCGATCCGTCCGGGCCCGAGAACGGTCCGCCCATGGCCCACGTGCCGAAACCCAACTTCCCCAGTTCCAAGGTCATGGCTCCACCGAACATCCTGGAGCGCGCTCCAGGTCAAGAAACAAGTTGCGACGACCAGCGACCATCAATGGCATGCCGATCGAAAACATCGTCGCCTTCGTCGCGGCCTCGTTCCTCATCGCCCTGTCGCCCGGACCTGGCACGGCCATGGTCCTGCGACAGTCGGTGCACGGGCGAAAAGCCGCGCTGGCGACGGTGTTCGGCATGGAGGTCGGCGTGGCGTGCTGGGCGATCGCAGCCGCACTGGGCCTGTCGGTCCTGCTCACGGCGTCCGAGATCGCCTATCACGCGCTGCGAATCGCCGGTGCGGTCTTCCTGATCTATCTCGGCATCAAGGCCCTGATCAGCAAGAGCCTGCCCAACGCCGAACCCCCGCCGGCCAGCCACGCGTTCCGCAGCGGCCTGGTCGTGAACCTGGCCAACCCGAAGCTCGGCGTGTTCGCGATCTCGTTCCTACCGCAGTTCGTGCCTGCCGGGGAGGCCGGCAAGGGGGTTCTGCTCTTCCTCGCCATCGGGTGGGTCCTGATCGACACCGTCTGGTACCTGATCATCGTGTCGATCCTGCACACGATCCGCGGCTGGCTGAGCCGGCCGCGCGTCCGTCCCGCGCTCGAGAAGCTGTCGGGCGGCGTGCTGCTGGCGCTCGGAGTCCGGCTGGTACTCGACCCGCGTTGAGATCGGGCTGCCCCGGCGCCAGAACAGCTCGGGCAGCCCGGCCAGCTCGGCGAAGGTGTGGCAGGCGGCCATCGACGCGTAGCCGCCGGCCAGCACGTGCGCGCGGATCCGGTCCAGACGGCCGAACTCGATCACCTCACCGGCGATCAGGAACGGCAGCACCAGCTGCCAGGCCTGCACGACGGCCGGACGGCGCCGGTGAGGTGCGCGCAGGGCCGCGCGGGCGACCCGGAGCAGGTGCTCGTTCGCGCTCATCGTGTACGGATGGGCCGAGTGGTCCCAGCTCCACCGGCGCTCTTCGGTCACCGCGCACCGCACGCACTCGACCGGTCCGGTGCCCAGTTCGGCACCGCAGCGGGAGCACGCCAGCAATGTCATCGCCCAGTCCACGCACGTCCACGGGTACTGGCCGACGTCCGCGGAGGTCACCAGTTCGGCCAGTTCCCGGTCCGCCAGCTGGGACGACGTGCGCAGCGCCTCCCAGTCCGCGAGCCAGAACTGGTCGAGCAGTTCCGCGCAGAAGCCGCAGTCGGGGTAGCCGCGACCTGCGAGTTCTCCGCAGGAAGGGCATGCCGAGACCACGGCGGGACGCTGGCCGCGTCGCGCGCCGGGCGGGAACGGCTGGTGATCAGCCACGGGGAAGAGATTAGGGGCAAACGACGCCCTTGGCAGCTACGGCGCGCGCTGACTATGGTCGGTTCTCGACAACTCAACACAACGCGGGAGCTCGCGCCTGAGCGGGCTGAGAGGGTGACTGGCCGTAGTGCCGGTGTCACCGACCGCCTGAACCTGACCGGGTAATGCCGGCGTAGGGAGGAATGTCGTGACGGCACTTGACGACCGTTCGGTCAAGCCCAGTGTGACCACCGGCCCGATCTCGGGCTCGCGCAAGGTGTATCGGGAAGTCTCCTCTGACATCCGGGTGCCCTACCGCAGGGTCGAGCTGACCAACGGCGAACATGTCGATCTTTACGACACTTCCGGTCCGTATACCGACGACAACGCGACCATCGACGTCCACAGTGGACTCCCCGACCTGAGGTCGGGGTGGATCGCCGCACGGGAACCGATCAACGGAGCTGTCAGCCAGCTCGCGTACGCGAAGGCCGGGATCATCACCCCGGAGATGCGCTACATCGCGGTGCGCGAGAACCTCGACGCGGAGTTCGTGCGCGAGGAGGTGGCCATCGGGCGTGCGGTGATTCCGTTGAACCGCAAGCACCCCGAGGCCGAGCCGATGATCATCGGCAAGAAGTTCCTCGTCAAGATCAACGCCAACATCGGCAACTCCGCGGTGTCGTCGTCGATCGAGGACGAGGTCGACAAGATGGTGTGGGCGTCCCGCTGGGGTGCCGACACGATCATGGACCTGTCCACCGGCAAGCGGATCCACGAGACGCGCGAGTGGATCCTGCGCAACTCGCCCGTGCCGATCGGCACCGTGCCGATCTACCAGGCGCTGGAGAAGGTCAACGGCGATCCGGCCGCGCTGTCGTGGGAGGTCTACCGCGACACCGTGATCGAGCAGGCCGAGCAGGGCGTCGACTACATGACCGTGCACGCGGGCGTGCTGCTGCGGTACGTGCCGCTGACGGCCAAGCGCGTCACGGGCATCGTCTCGCGCGGCGGGGCGATCATGGCCGGGTGGTGCCTCGCGCACCACAAGGAGAGCTTCCTCTACACGCACTTCGAGGAGCTCTGCGACATCCTGCGCACCTACGACATCACGTTCTCGCTGGGTGACGGGCTGCGGCCGGGTTCCATCGCGGACGCCAACGACGAGGCGCAGTTCGCCGAGCTCAGGACGCTGGGCGAGCTCACGCACATCGCACGGGCGAAGGACGTCCAGGTCATGATCGAGGGCCCCGGCCACGTGCCGATGCACAAGATCGCCGAGAACGTCCGGCTCGAAGAGGAGTGGTGCGGCGAGGCGCCGTTCTACACCCTCGGGCCGCTGGCCACCGACATCGCGCCGGCGTACGACCACATCACGTCGGCGATCGGCGCGGCGCAGATCGGCTGGCTGGGCACCGCGATGCTCTGCTACGTCACGCCGAAGGAGCACCTCGGCCTGCCGAACCGCGACGACGTGAAGACCGGCGTGATCACCTACAAGATCGCGGCGCACAGCGCGGACCTCGCCAAGGGCCACCCCGGCGTCCAGGACTGGGACGACGCGCTGTCCAAGGCGCGCTTCGAGTTCCGCTGGGAGGACCAGTTCAACCTGTCGCTCGACCCGGACACCGCGCGCTCGTTCCACGACGAGACGCTCCCCGCGGAACCGGCGAAGACGGCGCACTTCTGCTCGATGTGCGGGCCGAAGTTCTGCTCCATGAAGATCACGCAGGACGTGCGGCGCTACGCCGAGGAACGCGGACTGTCCACAGTGGAGGCGATCGAGGCGGGCATGGCGGAGAAGTCCGGCGAGTTCGCCGACACGGGCAACAAGGTCTACCTCCCGGTCGTGGAGACTTCGTGACCTCGACACCACCCAGGGTCCTCACCATCGCCGGAAGCGATTCCGGCGGTGGTGCGGG
This sequence comes from Lentzea sp. NPDC020367, assembly GCF_044387305.1. Lineage (NCBI taxonomy): Bacteria > Bacillati > Actinomycetota > Actinomycetes > Pseudonocardiales > Pseudonocardiaceae > Lentzea > Lentzea sp. NPDC020367. The sequence goes on from NZ_JBIRVV010000003.1 coordinate 406,069, forward strand.
TATCCAGGCCGACCTCCGCACGCTCTTCGCGTGCGGAGTGCACGGCTGCGTCGCACTGACGGCCGTGACGGTCCAGAACTCCCTGGGCGTCACGGGAGTCTCGGAGATCCCGGCGGACGTCGTCGCGGCGCAGATCATCTCGGTGGCCGAGGACATCGGCGTGCAGGCCGCGAAGACCGGCATGCTCGCGTCGGCGCGGATCATCGAGGCCATCACCCCGGCCCTCGACCGCGTCGGCATCGGCAGGGGCAGGACCCCGTTCGTCGTCGACCCGGTCTCGGCGTCCATGCACGGCGACCAGCTGCTGGCCGACAACGCCCTGGACGCGTTGCGCGGCCTGCTGTTCCCGCGCGCGACGCTGGCGACGCCGAACCTGGACGAGGTGCGGCTGATCACCGGCATCGCGGTGAAGGACCGCGCGGACCAGCGCGTGGCGGCGGAGGCGTTGCACGCCTTGGGGCCGGAGTGGGTGCTCGTGAAGGGCGGCCACATGTGGGACGACCCGGAGTGCCTCGACCTGCTCTACGACGGACGTGAGTTCATCGAACTGCCTGGGCCTCGCTACGACACCGAGCACACGCACGGCAGCGGCGACACTCTGGCGTCGTCGATCAGCTCGGCGCTGTCGAAGGGTGCCTCGGTGCCGGAGGCCGTGCGGTTCGGCAAGGAGTTCATCGTGAAGTCGGTGGCCGCGGCCTACCCGCTGGGTGGCGGCGTCGGTCCGGTGTCGCCGCTGTGGCGGTTGCCGGGCTGAAAATCGCTGGACCGTCCCACCATGCTTGACAACCGTGCAGATGAACGAGGTCAGGACAGAACTGGTCGTCCCCGCGCCGATCGACGACGTGTGGCGCGTGCTGGTGGACTTCGGCGGCTACGCCCGCTGGAACCCCGTCATGGAGTACACGCGGGTGGACGGCGTGCGGACGAAGGTGAAGGCGGCCAAGGGCACGCCGTTCGAACGCGACTTCGACGGCGAGATCACCTCGCTGGAGCCGTACGTGCTGGCCTCCCAGGGCGGCGACCCGGAGACGTTCTTCGGGCGCCACCGCTGGGAGCTCAGCGAGACGGCGGACGGCACGCGGCTGGTGAACGTGGAGACCTTCACCGGCACGATGGCCGAAGGCGTGCTGGCGCAGACCCGCGAGGTGCTGGTCGCGGAGTTCGACGCCTTCAACCAGGCGCTACGAGGACTCTTCGTCCAGGCACAGGCAGAAGGGGTGCCCGGCGGGGTCTAGCAGCACCCGGACGTTCGGCCGCGGCTGGACGTCCGCCACGGTCGCACCCAGCGCCACCGCCTCGGCGACGGCCGACTCCAGGTCACCGACCTGGAAGTCGAAGTGCATCATCGGGCGCTGCCGGCCGTCGACCGGCGGCCAGACCGGCGCCCGATAGCCGTCCGCCTGCTGGAAGACGAAGAACGGTCCGTTCGGAGAGGCTGCGACGATCGCGGTGCCCGGCTCCTCGTGGCCGATGTGCCAGCCGAGGAGTTCCGCGTAGAACCTCGCCAGCGCACCGGGGTCGGGCGCCTCGATCGACGTGCCCCACCACATGCCGGCGGTCCGGGACTTCATGCGCTACTCCTCACGTGCACGTGCGCGCCGGTGAACCTCGAAGGCCGCGAACACCCAGTCCTCGCGGCCTTCGCTCTCACCGGCAGGCTCCCCGTCATCGGTGAGGAGCAGCGTGTCGGCGACCGCGGCCAGCTCGGCCCAGCACTCCGCGCCCTGCTCCCGCACGACCGCCACCAGTTCGGCGAACGCCTTGCCGAGCAGACCTTCGGTCACGAGCTCGTGGAAGCGGTGCAGCGCAACGGCGGGCAGGCCGGACGCCAGGTCTCTCAACCCGATCTCGGCGCGCCGCCGGCGCTCGTCGCACTCGGCCACGTCCTCGGCGGGCGCGGTGACTTCGGCCTCTCCCAGCACGGCGATGACGAACATGCTGCGGAAGAACCAGTCCTGGGCCGCTTCGTCACCCGCTTTGCGGTCGCTCCACACCGGGCTCTCGTGCACGAGCCGCTGGACCTCGCCGAATTCCAGGCCCGTCGCTTCCGTCATGATCCGCATGGACTCGCGCTTCCCCGCCCCGAGGTGACGAAGCCGGGCAAGTACCTCGTCGTACTCGGGCATGAGGAGCTACTTGGACTCTTCGCCGACGAGTGTCTCCAACGCGTCCAGGGCGTGCACCAGAGCCGAGACGTGCTCCGGCGTGAGCTGCTCGATCCGCCGCTGCAGTTCACGCACCCGCGCGGACCGCACGCCGGACACCATCGTCTCGCCCTCGGGCGTGGGGGTGGCGAGCCAGGCGCGGCCGTCCTGCGGGTCGGGTTCGCGCTTCACGTAACCGGCTTCCACCAGCGCGGCGACGATGCGGGACAGCGTCGGGGGTGCCACGCCCTCCTTGTTCGCCAGGTCACCGAGGCGCATGGGGCCGCAGCGGGCGAGGGTGGCGAGCGCGGAGACCGCGCCGGGGCCGAGTCCGGGGGAACCGGTGCGTCGCAGCAACCGGGCCAGCCGGCCGATCGCCAGGTACAGGCGCGCGGTCGCGTCCTCGACCTCGGCGTCAATGGGGGCCGTCACGGCTTGTCGTCCTCCTCGGCGGGATTTCAGGTAGTTCTCAATCATCCCCCAACACGTGTGCACCCACGGTAGCGACCTCAGAGTCCCGGCGAAGACGCTTGGGCCCAAAAGCGTTGTGGAATTCGTCCGGCCAGGCGTGCCAGCCGTCCGCCCTCGACCGCACAACGCATGGCGGCGCCCATCCGTTCCGGGTCCTGCGCGCGTGTGACAGCGGTCGCCAGAAGCACCGCTGAGCAGCCGAGTTCCATCGCGAGGGCCGCGTCGGACGCGGTGCCGATGCCCGCGTCGAGCACTACTGGAACAGATGCCCTGGAAGTGATCATCTCGATGTTGTGCGGGTTGCGGATGCCGAGACCCGTACCGATGGGAGAGCCCAACGGCATGACCGTCGCGCAGCCGATGTCCTGGAGCTTCAGGGCGAGCACCGGGTCGTCGTTGGTGTACGGCAGGACCACGAAGCCGTCGTTCACCAGCCGTTCGGCCGCGTCGAGCAGCTCGACCGGGTCCGGCAGCAGGGTCTCCTCGTCGTGGACGACCTCCAGCTTGACCCAGTTCGTCTCCAGCGCCTCGCGTGCCAGCTGCGCGGTCAGCACGGCCTCGGCGGACGTGCGGCAGCCCGCGGTGTTCGGCAGGACCTCGATCCCCAGGCGCCGCAACAACTCCAGCACGCCGGTCTGGCCCGCGGCGTCGACGCGGCGCATCGCCACGGTGGTCAGCTCGGTACCGGACGCGACCAGCGCCCGTTCCAGCACCGAGAGGTTCGCGGCACCGCCGGTGCCGGTGATGAGCCTGGACCGGAACTCCCGGCCCGCGATGATCAGCGGATCGTCCACGTCAGCCTCCCTGGACCGCGGTCAGCACCTCGACCACGCCGCCGTCCGGCACGATCGTCCTGTCCCACAACGCCCTCGGCACCACGGCGCCGTCGAGCGCCACGGCCACGCCCTTCTCGGGTGCGCCCACCAGCGTCACGACCGCGGCCACCGACGTGCCCTCGGCCAAGTCGCGGGAGGTCCCGTTCACCTGTGCCTTCACGAACTTCCTCCCTGGAGCAGGTCGACGACGACCTGAGCGGTGTGCGGGGCCAGCAGCAGGCCGTTGCGGTGGTGGCCGGTCGCCGCGATCACGCCCGGCTCCAGCCAGCGGACGATCGGGACGTTGTCGGGGCTGCCCGCGCGGAACCCGACGGCAGCCTCGGTCAGCGCGTACTCGGCGATGCCCGGTAGCACGGTTTCCGCGTCCCGCAACAGGTCCCGCACGCCCGCGACGGTCACGTCGGTGTCGAAGCCCGCCTCGTACTGGGTCGCGCCGACGACCAGACCGTCGTCGCGCGGCACCAGGTACACCGGACGACCGGACACCAGCGCGCGGATCGTGTGGCGAGGCGGCGGCAACGCGCCGGGCCGATGGGCAAGTCTCAAAATCTCGCCCTTGACCGGCCGGATCACGTCCTTCAACGCGGGATGCAGTGCACCGCTCCACGCCCCGGCGGCGATCACCGTGACCCGTCCCTCCACTGAGGACACGACTCCGGCGTCCAGACAAGCCTTCCACAGTGCGGAAAGCAGCACGCGGTTGTCGACGGCGAGATCGCCGGACGCGTACACGCCACCGCGCACCGCCGGGCCGAGAGAAGGTTCCAGAGCACGGATCTCCCGCGACGTCAGCAACTCCCCCGCGTGCCGGAGATCAGCGAGGTCACCGGGTTGCGTACCGACCGCCAAAGTCCCCGCGGTGAACAACTCGACACCCAAGGACGCAGCGAACGACGGCCACAGCGCGAGGGCCTCAACACCCTGCGCCACCACGGCTTCCTCGCCCGGCCAGGCCTCCGTCAACGGCGCCAGCATCCCGCCCGCCACCCGCGAACCCGCATGCGGCGACCCGTCGTCGAACACGGAGACCGAGAACCCGGCCCGTGCCGCGGCGAGAGCCACGGACAGCCCGATGACGCCGCCCCCTCGGACGGCCACTTCCACACTGCTCAAGGCATTCACGCTCCCTGCGCCGGCATGACCCGGATCAGGTTCGACGGTCGGAGCGAACCACGCTCCCTCTCAGCCCGGTGTTCTCCAGGCTCCCGTGCGGACCGACTTCAACATAACGGTTAACGTGCGTACGTGCCAGGACTCGACGGAAACCTGATCAGGCAACGACTCGCCGACGCGACGCTCTACCTCTGCACGCCGAACCGGCCTGATCTGGCCGAGTTCGCGGACGCGGCACTCGCGGGCGGCGTCGACATCATCCAGTTGCGGGACAAGTCACTGGAGGCGAAGCAGGAGATCGAGGCGATCGAGATCCTCGCCGAGGCCACCGAACGCCACGGCAGGCTCCTCGCCGTGAACGACCGCGCGGACATCGCCCACGCCGTACGAGCAGATGTCCTGCACCTCGGCCAGGACGACCTGCCCGTCCCGCTCGCCCGCCGGATCATCGGCGACGAGGTGGTGATCGGCCGCTCCACCCACGACGTCGGCCAGATGACCGCAGCGACGACGGAACCCGGCGTGGACTACTTCTGCACCGGCCCCTGCTGGCCGACGCCGACCAAACCGGGCCGTCCGGCTCCGGGCCTCGACCTGGTCCGCGCCACGAAGTCCGAACGCGCGTGGTTCGCCATCGGCGGCATCGACCTCACCAACCTCCACGAGGTGCTCCAAGCGGGAGCCACCCGAGTGGTCGTCGTCCGGGCCATCACCGACGCCGAAGACCCCCGCAAGGCCGCCGAGTCGTTCAAAACTGAACTTAGTAGTTGAAATTTGAACAAACAGGCGTACTCTCGATGACGTGAGCGCACCTGTGCTGTACCTGAGCCACGGGGCTCCCCCGCTGGCTGACGACGAGACGTGGACCAGAGAGCTCAAGGACTGGTCCGCCACCCTCCCGCGCCCGGAGGCCGTGCTCATGGTCTCCGCGCACTGGGAGGAGGCGCCGACGACCATCGGCGCGACCACGACCGTGCCCCTGGTCTACGACTTCTGGGGCTTCCCGCAGCGGTACTACGACGTCAAGTACGAGGCGCCGGGCGCACCGGAGCTCGCCGCCGACGTCCGCAAGCTCCTCGGCGGCCACGTCGAGCAGGACGAGACGCGCGGGCTCGACCACGGCGCCTACGTGCCGCTCAAGGAGATGTTCCCGGACGCCGACGTGCCGGTGCTGCAGATGTCGATGCCCACGCTCGACCCGCGTGAGCTGCACGAGATCGGCCAAAAGCTGGCGCCACTGCGGGACAAGAACGTCCTGATCGTCGGCAGCGGGTTCATGACCCACAACCTGAGCTGCGTGAACTTCCCCGCCGGACCGGACTACGAGCCGCCGTCGTGGTCGAAGGAGTTCGACGACTGGGCGCACCAGCAGCTCGCGAACGGCGACGTCGACGCGTTGCTCGACTTCCAGCAGAAGGCGCCGGCGGCGGGGATCGCACATCCGAGGACTGAGCACTTCGCACCGCTCTTCGTGGCGCTCGGCGCCGCGAGCGACGAGAAGGCCCGCACCAGCGTCGACGGCTTCTGGTACGGACTGTCGAAGCGGTCCGTGCAGTTCAGCTAGCGGCCCCTTCGAGGAACAGCGTGGCCAGCCGCCGCGCGATCGCGGGCGTCCCCGAGCGGACGCCCCCGCTCGCCATCAGGAGCAGCACCACGTCGTCGACCGAGAAGTCGGCGCGCAGCCGCCCGGTCGCCTTCGCCCGCCTGATGAGTTCGGCGAGCGAGCGGAACGACGTCTCGCGCACCGAGGCGAAGTCGATCGCCCTGGGGTAGGCGCTCGTGAACGCCGCCGAAAATCCGCGGTCGAGCACGTGCAGCAGGCACACCTGCTCGATGGTCCGGCAGAACCCCTGCCAGGGATCCTGGTTCGCGAGGCCCTCGTCGACCGCGGCCGTGCAGGCCGCCAGCCGCTCCGAGAACGCCTCCACCAGGAGCGCCTCCTTGGTGGGGAAGCGGCGGTAGAGGGTCGCCGGACCGACCCCGGCCCGGCGGGCGATCTCGCGCATCGGCACGTCCAGGCCCTCCGAGGCGAAGGCCTCCCGCGCCACGACCAGGATCCGGTCGCGGTTGTCCTGGGCGTCCGCCCGCAGGTTCTGAGTCAGTTCCACCGTCACCGTCTCAGTTTCGGCTAAGTGGACGCCCTGTTCCACTAATTTCGCCGGCATGCGAGCACTTCAGTTCACCCAGTACGGACCCGCCGACCTCCTGCACGTGGCCGAGGTCGCCGAACCGCACGCGGGTCCCGGTCAGGTCCGCATCGCCGTGCGCGCCTCCGGAGTCACTCCCGGGGACACCTACCTGCGCTCCGGGATGTTCGGCGAGCGGTTGCCGTTGCCGCACGTGCCCGGCGTGGACGCGGCCGGTGTCGTCGACGAGGTCGGCGAGGGGGTGACCGGCGTGAACCTGGGCGACGAGGTGTTCGGCGTGGTCGACCTGGCCCTGCTCGGCGGAGCCAACGCCGAGTTCGCGGTGCTGGCCGCGTGGGCACCGAAGCCGGCGGCCCTGAGCTGGGAGCAGGCGGGCGGCGCGGCGGCCAACGTGGAGACCGCCACCAGGGCGCTGGACCTGCTCGGGGTGCGCGACGGCACGACGTTGCTGATCGCGGGCGCGGCGGGCGGCGTCGGCACGGTGGCGATCCAGCTGGCGGTCGCGCGGGGCGTGAAGGTCATCGGCACCGCGGGGCCGCAGACGCAGGACTTCGTCGCCTCGCTGGGCGCGACGCCGGTCGTCTACGGCGAAGGCCTGGCGGACCGGGCGGGCGCGGTCGACGCCGTCCTGCACTGCGCGGGCACGGTGCCCGACCTCATCTCGATCGCGGGCTCACCGGATCGCGTGGTGACGATCGCCGACCTGTCCGGCAACCACGGGATCCGGCTGACGCACACAGCGGGCGGCCCCGGTGCCGATCCCCAGGCGCTGCACGGTCTCGCCGTCGCGGCGGAACTCGCCGAGCAGGGCGCGTTCACCGTTCCGATCGCCGAGGTCTTCCCGCTGGACCGCGCAGCCGACGCGCACAGGCTGAGCGAGACCGGGCACGCCCACGGCAAGATCGTGCTCGTCTGAGAACGCGAAAGCGCCGTGACACCTGGGTGCCACGGCGCCTTTCAGCTGTTGCCTAGCCCCGAGTGAGGGTCAGGCCGTAGCGCGACAGGATCGGGTTCACCGGCTGGAAGTACGTGGTTCCACCGGACGAGCAGTTGCCCGAACCACCGGAGGTCACGCCCTGGGCCTGACCGAAGCCGGAACCCGCCACCCACGAACCACCCGAGTCGCCACCCTCGGCACAGGCGTTGGTGCGGGTGAGACCCCGGACCTGGCCCTGCGGGTAGTTCACGGTCTGGTTGAACGCCTGCACGGTGCCGCAGCGCCATCCGGTCGTGGAACCGGAACGGCAGATCTGCGAGCCGACAGCCGCCTGCGTGGAACCCTTCACGACGACGTTGGAGCCGCTGCGGTTCACCCACGGACGCGGGGTCCAGTTCGCGTTGGTGCGCACCCAGGCGTAGTCGTTGCCGGGGAACACCGAGCCTGCGAACGTGCCCTGTGCGACGCGGTTGGAGCCGGACACGGCAGTGCCCGTGGTGCCGCAGTGGCCGGCGGTGACGTAGCCACCGGTCACGGAGAAGCCGAGTGAGCAGCGGCCGCCGCCCATGTAGATGGCCTCACCACCGCGCAGGTCGTACAGCGGGGTCGGGCTCTCGGTCACCTCGGCGACCTGAACCGCACCGCTGACGGACTTCGCGGTCGCGATCCACTTGTCCGCGGCCGCGTCGCGCACGTTCTTGTTGACCTCGACGACGACGGTGTTCGACTTCTCGTCGACCCGCCAGCTCGTGATCGCCGCGGGGGCGCTCATGAGGTCGAGAACCGACTTGGTCCCGTTGAGCTGGGCGAGCGAGTTCTTGACGACCTGGGTGTCCGCGCCGGTCACGGAGAGTCCCGACTTGGTCACCCCGACCGTCAGTCTGCCGCTCGCCTGGTCGATCCAGGCTCCGCCGAACGCGTCGCCCAGAGACGACTTCGACTGCTCCGCGATTTCGCTCGACCTCTGGTCAGAGGCCAATCGGACGCGGGCCTGGTCAGCGTTCAGGCCCAAATCACGCTGGACCGCTTGGAGCAACTCTGCCGAGTAGCTCTCCGTATCGGAACCGGTTGGGGCGACCGGTGCGGCAGGGGCGCCAAACGCCGGTACGCTGAGAGCAGTCACGACTCCGGTGGCGAGAACAACGGCACCGGTTACACGGGCCGCACTCGTGCGGTTCATCAGACGTCTCCCTCACTTTCGGGTGCAGGGGAACCCGAGAGATCGGTTGCAGGGACCTCTCTCGGGGGCTCTAGGGGGACGGGTGGTGGGGCGGCGGCAGGGGTCGCCCCACCCCTCCCATCCCAACTTGCCTCTCAAACCCGGTGCAGGCGCCAAGTCCTCCACCGAAGGCGCCGGGCTCAAGCGGACGTGCCACGAGCCTCATTGCGCCTCCTCCCGGTCTCTTTCGGACCGAATTCCTTCGCCCGTTCGAGTGAAGTTGCGGGCCTCTTGGCTATGACGCCCTGCCCCGAACGTGAACGAAGTGTGTCACAGCTCACGACAGATCAACTGCGGCGCGTAGCCTTTGACAGTTAACTGTCGCTCAAAGTAGTGACGTGATCACCGAATGGGGTCGGTGGTCGACGGAGGCGTCGAGCTGTCGGTCGGCTGTCGGGAATCTGTCGACGTCGTCGTCGGCGCGGTGGTCGTGGTGCTCTCGGACGACGACTGACCGGACGTGCTCGGAGGCGGCGTCACGGTGATCGTTTCGGTCTTCGTCGTCTCGGTGTGGGTCTCGGTGTGGGTGCTTGTGGACGGTTTGCCCGGATCGGCGGTGACCGGCTTGCCGGTGACCAACTGGACGCTCGTCGCGGTGAGCACGGTCACAGCGAAAACCAGCAGGCCGCCGACCGCGATCACCTGCCAGCGCTTCTCGCGTTCCATCGACCGCTGGTAGAACACAGCGCCCAGAGTGGTGACGAGGCTCGCCAGAATCGCACCGACGATGGTGCCGACGAGGTTGAGGCGAAGGCTCAGCACGGCCGCTGTGGCGGCGGCGAGCACACTCGCGATGAGCTTGACGGGGGTGATCTTCTCCTTCTCAGACATGACACACGTAGGACGTTGGGCACAGTTCACCGGTTGTGCCCCGGTGACGTGCATCATCGACGTCATGCGCCTGGTGACTCTCGAAGACGTCCACGCGGCCGCCGCCGCGATCGCCCCGCATGTCGTCCACACCCCGTTGCTGCCCTTCGACTCCGGCCTGTGGATCAAGCCCGAGTCGCTGCAGCCGATCGGTGCCTTCAAGCAACGCGGCGCGGTGAACGCGTTGTCCCGCATACCTTCCGAGGACCGGGCGCGCGGTGTCGTGGCGTACTCGAGCGGTAACCACGCGCAGGCGGTCGCCTACGCCGCCAAGATCCTGGGCATGCCGGCCGCGATCGTCGTGCCGAACAACACCCCGCAGATCAAGATCGACGCGACGCTCGCGCACGGCGCGGAGGTGTTCGTCGTCGGCATCACCGAACGCGAGTCGCGCGCCTACGAGCTCGTGGAGGAGCGGAAGGCGACGCTGATCCCGCCGTTCGACCACCCCGACGTGATCGCCGGCCAGGGCACGATCGGCCTGGAGATCTGCGCCGATCTTCCCGACGTGGCGACGGTCCTGGTTCCGGTGAGCGGCGGCGGACTGATCTCCGGCGTCGCGGCGGCGGTGAAGTCGTTGCGCCCCAACGTCCGCGTCATCGGTGTCGAGCCCGAACTGGCCGGCGACACCGCCGCGTCGTTCGCCGCCGGCGAGCTGGTCCGCTGGGACGCGCACGACCGCGCCCGCACCGTCGCGGACGGTCTGCGCGCCGAGGCCTCCGAACTGACGTGGGCGCACATCCGCGAGTACGTCGACGACGTCGTGACGGTCTCCGAGGACGAGATCCGGGACGCGGTGAAGCAGATCGCCCGTCGCACGCGGGTCGTGTCCGAGACGAGCGGTGCCGTGGCCGTCGCCGCGTACCTGAACCGCGATCTGCCCGCCGGTCCGGCCGTCGCGATCGTCTCCGGCGGCAACATCGAGCCCACCCTGCTCGCGTCGATCCTCGGATGATCGCGCTCCCAGAAATCCGTTCGGCGGCGGCGGTGATCGCCCCGCACGTGGTGCGCACGCCGTTGTTGCCGTTCGGTCCTGGATGGATCAAGCCGGAGAACCTGCAGCCGATCGGCGCGTTCAAACTCCGCGGCGCGCTGAACGCGTTGGCACGCCTGGAGAACCGCGCCAACGGCGTGGTGGCGTACTCCAGCGGCAACCACGCGCAGGCCGTGGCGTTCGCGGCCCGGCTGCACGGCGTCCCGGCGGCGATCGTGATGCCGGACAACACCCCGGCGGTGAAGATCGAGGCCACGAAGGCGTTGGGGGCCGAGGTCTTCATCGTCGGCATCACCGAACGCGTCGAGCGCGCGGAGGCCCTGGTCGCCGAACGCGGCGCGGCGCTGATCCCGCCGTTCGACCACCCCGACGTGATCGCCGGTCAGGGCACGATCGGCCTGGAGATCCTGGACGACCTGCCGGGCGTCGAGGCCGTCGTGGTGCCCATGTCCGGCGGCGGGCTGATCTCCGGCGTCGCGACGGCGATCAAGTCGCTGCGCCCGGACGTCCGGGTGATCGGCGCGGAACCCGAACTGGCCGCCGACATCGCGGAATCGCTCAAAACGGGCGAACTGGTGCGCTGGGACCCGCTGAAACGGGCTCAGACGGCCGCTGACGCGTTGAGGGACGAGCCCTCGGAACTCACCTGGGCCCACATCAGCAAGTACGTGGACGACGTGATCACGGTGTCGGAGGACGAGATCCTGACAGCGGTGACCGACCTGGCCCGCCGGGCGCGACTGATCGCGGAGCCGAGCGGTGCCGTCGCGGTGGCGGCCCAGGCCAAGCTCGGGGGTGGCGTCGCCATCGTGTCCGGCGGCAACGTCGACCCCGCGCTACTGGTGCGCCTTCTCGCCACCTGACCGGATGTGCGTCGGCGGGCCCTCCACGCCGCAGTGCAGGCACTCGCCGGGATGCGGGGCTTCGTGCTGCTCAGGAGCAGCGTCCAGCACCCGGTTGTCCACGCCGATCGCCAGCAGACCGCCGATGATCGCCGCGCCCGCGCACAGCACCAACGCCATCTGGAACCCGGAGGTCATGACCACGGGGTTCGTGTAGTCCTCGCCCATCAGACCGACCGCGGCGGGCAGCACGGCCATCGCGAGCAGGCTGCCGGTGCGGGCCACGGCGTTGTTCACGCCGGACGCGACACCCGCGTGGTGATCGGGCGCCGAGGCCAGCACGGTCGCCGTCACCGGGGCGACCACGGTCGCCAGGCCGACGCCGAACAGCACCACACCAGGCAGCACTCCGGTGAGGTACGAGGCGCCGGGAACGGCGTTGCGCAGCAGCAACATGCCGAGGCCGACCAGGATCGGGCCGGCGATCAACTGCACGCGCGGGCCGTAGCGCTGGGCGAGCTTCCCCGACGTCGAGGACGCCAGCAGCATGATGATCGTGAGCGGCACGCTGGCCAGTCCGGACGCAGTCGGCGAATATCCGAGCGAGATCTGCAGTTGCAGCACGAGCAGCACCATCACGCCGCCGAGCGCCGCGTAGACCAGGAACGTCACGACGTTCGAGACCAGGAACGTCCGGTCGCGGAACAGCTCCGGCGGCACCAACGGGTCCGCGGACCGCTTCTGGACGAGCCCGAACGCGATCATCGCGGCCAGCCCGGCGGCCGCCAGCACGTACGACTGCTCGACGAGCCCGCCCGTCAGCAATGCCAGCCCGACCGCGCCGACCAGCGCGGACAGGTAGTTCGGGTGCCCGGCCGACTCGTCGCGCGACTCCGGCACGAACCGCAGCGCGAGGAACACGCAGAGCGCGGCCACCGGCAGGTTCACCAGGAACGCGAGCCGCCACGACCAGGCCTGGACCAGCAGTCCGCCGACGAGCGGCCCGACGGCGGTCGCCACACCGGACAGCCCTGACCAGGCGCCGATCGCGCGGGAGCGGTCCTCCCGGTTGAACGACGACTGCAGGATCGCCAGCGCACCCGGCGTCAGCAACGCCGCGCCCACGCCCTGCAGCACCCGTGCCGCGACCAGCACCGGAACGCTCCACGCGGCACCGCACAGCAGCGACGCCACGCCGAACCAGATCACGCCGATCACGTAGACCCGGCGCCGTCCGAACCTGTCGCCGAGGGACCCGGCGATCAGGATCAGCGAGGCCAGCGCGAGCAGGTACCCGTTCAGGATCCACTGCAGGTCGGTGACCGACGCGCTGAACTCCGCCCCGATCCGGGGCAACGCCACGTTGACGATCGTCCCGTCGAGCATGGCCATGCCCGAGCCGAGGATCGTCGTCGTCAACACCCAGCGGGCTCGTGGCGTGCCCCAGGCGATCAAGACGGCCTGTTCAGCGTGGCGACGAACTTGTAGCGGTCACCGCGGTAGACCGATCGGACCCACTCGATCGGATTGCCCTCGGTGTCGAACGAGTGCCGTGACAGCAGCAGCATCGGCAGGCCGATGTCGGCGCCGAGCAGCTCTGCCTCTTCGGGCGAGGCGAGCGCGGTCTCGATCGTCTCCTCCGCGTGTCCCATCTCGACACCGAACCGCTCGGACAGCACCTGGTACAGCGACGCTCCCGGCGCCAGGTACCGGCGCAGCCCGCGGAAGCGGCCCAGCGCGAGGTGCGTCGTCTCGATCGCCATCGGCTCGTTGTCGGCGAGCCGCAGGCGGTGCAGACGCAGGACCTTCGCTCCCGGACGCACGCCCAGATACCGGGCGAGCTCCGCCTCTGCCGGCATCTCCGAAGCCTCGATCAGCTTCGACGACGGCACGCGGCCCTGGGCCCGCATGTCCTCTGTGTACGAAGACAGCTGCAACCTCTGGGCGACTTTGGGTTCCGCCGCAAAGGTGCCCTTGCCCTGCACACGGAGCAGGCGTCCTTCCACCGTCAGCTCGGCAAGAGCCTGGCGAACGGTCGTCCTGGAAACGTCGAACTCCGCGGCCAGCGACCGTTCCGTGGGGATCGGCGAACCGGGCGGCAACGCCCTCAACAGGTCGAGCAGGTGCCGCTTGAGACCCCAGTACTTGGGTTCGCGTTGCGCCCGCGTCCTGGCGTCCACGCCTGATGCAGGCGTCGTCTCCAGCATGGCCTCCTCCTCGCACTCCATGTCAAGCATCACAAGGATGCCTTGTCCGTGTCGATTCGTGCGTCCGAACCCCCGACATCCGCCCCGAAATTCGTCCGATGACTTCGCAACGTCTTGGCAACGCGCTTGACAGACGCGGTGACGCAGCACACGCTGTTCCGCATTGGTCTACACCACTTGGACGTTCCGGCCGAGTGCCGGGCTTGGTGAAAGGGCGCGAACTGTGAAGGGCTGGAGAGGACTCGCTGTCGGTGCCGCCGCACTGGCAGTGGCCGTGTCAGGCTGTGGCACGAGCACGAACAGCGGTAGCACCACGGAGACCAAAGAGATCACCGTGTGGCTCATGGACGGCTCCGCGCCGACGACCCTGACCGACGCCTTGAACAAGGAGTTCGAGCAGGCGAACGGGATCAAGGTCAAGTACGAGGTCCAGAAGTGGACCGGCATCCAGGAGAAGCTGACCACGGCGCTGGCCAGCAGCACCCCGCCGGACGTCATCGAGCTCGGCAACACCCAGACGGCGAGCTTCGCCGACCAGGGCACGCTGGCCGACGTGACGGCGGACGCCGGTCAGTTCAACGGTGGCGAGTGGCTGGGCGGTCTGAAGGACTCCCTGACGCTCAACGGCAAGCAGTACGGCGTTCCGTTCTACGCCGCGAACCGCACCGTGATCTACCGCACCGACCTGCTGCAGGCCGCCGGCGTGGCGAAGCCGCCGACGTCGCGTGCCGAGTGGATCGACGCGATCAACAAGCTCAAGGCCGCGAACGCGTCCAACCCGGACTTCCAGGCGCTGTACCTGCCCGGTCAGTCCTGGTACTTCCTCCTGTCGCTGATCTGGGACGAGGGCGGCGACATCGCCAAGCTCGACAACGGCAAGTGGACGGGCACCCTCGACACGCCGCAGGCGAAGGCGGGCTTCGAGGCCTACAAGGCCCTCTACGACGCGTCGGCCACCAAGAAGGTCCCGGCTGACATCGACGAGGCGAAGCCCCAGCAGATGGAGGTCTTCGGCACGGGCAACGTGGGCATGATGGTCGGCCTCCCGTGGGAGCTCGGCGGCGCCGTGAAGGCGAAGCCGGACCTGGCGGACAAGACCTCGGCGTTCCCGATCCCGTCCAAGAAGGCCGGTGCGGCTGCCCCGGTGTTCCTCGGCGGCTCGAACCTCGCGATCCCGGCGTCCAGCAAGAACGCCGCGGCCGCGAAGAAGTACCTGTCGCTGCTGTCCTCCAAGAACTACCAGGACCAGCTCGCCGCGGGCGGCGCTGTCCCCGGTACCTCGAAGGACACCTCGAAGCTCGCCAGCAACGCGATCGGCAAGGCCATGGCGGACTCGTCCCCCAACGGCAAGGTCACCCCGGTGACGCCGAAGTGGGCGGCCGTCGAGGCGGGCCAGAACCCGCTGAAGGACGCGCTGACCGCGTACCTCACCGGTGCCAAGTCGCTGGACCAGGCAACGAAGGACGCGAGCGACGCCATCACCAAGGCCATGGCCTAGCCAAGCTGAGATGACGGCCGTCAAAACGACCGAAACGGCAGCGCCGGCAGGGGACATCCCTCCGGCGCTGCCGCCTGCCGCGACGGGTGGGGCGCACAAGCGCCGCCGCCGGGGCAGTGCCTTCGACCGGGCGCTGCCCTACCTGCTGCTCGCTCCCGCTCTCATCGCGATCCTCTGGCTGATCGGCTGGCCGGTCGTCTCCGTCTTCGTGACGAGCTTCCGCCAGCTGAACCTCGGCGAGCTGGTCCGCGGTGAGATCGTGTGGACGGGCATCGACAACTACGTGACGGTCCTCCAGGACGAACGGTTCTGGACCGTCTCGCTGCGGACCGTCGTGTTCACCGTCGCCGTCGTCGGCGCCTCGGTGGGCATGGGCCTCGGGATCGCGCTGCTGATGCGCGTGCTGACGCCGTGGGTGCGGATCGCCCTGCAGATCGCGATGCTCTGCGCCTGGGCCATGCCGATCCTGGCGTCCACCACGGTCTACCAGTGGATGTTCGACCAGAACTACGGCATTTTGAACAAAACGCTGGTGCAGCTGGGTTTCGACTCGTTCGCCGGCTACTCCTGGTTCTCCTCAGGAACGTCGACGCTGTCCGTCGTCGGCCTGCTGATCATCTGGCAGGCGATCCCCTTCCTCGCCTTCTCGCTCTACGCAGGGCTCGTCGGCATTCCTCGTGACCTCTACGAGGCGGCGGGCATCGACGGCGCCACGGGCTGGCAGACGTTCCGCGCGGTGACGTGGCCGGAGATCCGGTCGCTGCTGATGATGGTGACGTTCCTGTCGACGTTGTGGGACTTCAAGGTCTTCGCCCAGATCTGGGTGTTCCGCGAGGGCGGTCCCAGCGGTGAGAGCACGACGCTGCCGGTGTTGCAGTACCTGGAGGGCATCGCGAAGAGCCACTTCGGCGTCGCGGCCGCGATCTCCGTGCTGATGATGGTCATCCTCGGCCTGATCACGTTCCAGTACCTGCGCAAGCTGCTGCAGACCGAGGAGGGCAAGATCTGATGCTCAAGAAGTCTGCGGCGAACGTCACGGGTCTCGTGCTCGCGTTGTTCTTCATCTTCCCGACGTACTGGATGGTCACGTCGGCGATGAAGCCGAAGGGCACGACGATCACGTCGGACTACGACCTGGTCCCGTTCTCGGTGACGTTCTCCAACTTCGTCACGGCGTGGACCAAGCCGGGTTTCCTTTCCTCGCTCGGCAACAGCCTCCTGGTGACGCTGACGGCGGTCGTCGCCGCGATCGTCATCGGCATCACCGCCGCGGTCGCCATGTCGCGCTTCGCGTTCCGCGGCCGCAAGAGCTTCGTGCTGCTGATGCTGGTCGCGCAGATGGCGCCGTTCGAGGCGTTGCTGATCCCGATGTTCCTGATGATGCGGGACCTCGGGCTCTACGAGCACCTCTCGTCGCTGGTCCTCGTGTACTTCGCGGTGACGCTGCCGTTCTGCGCGTGGACGTTGCGCGGGTTCGTCAACGGCATCCCCGCGGAGCTCGAAGAGGCCGCGATGGTCGACGGCTGCGGTCGTTGGGGCGCGTTCCAGAAGGTGACTCTGCCTTTGCTGGGACCGGGTCTCGTCGCGACGTCGGTGTTCGCGTTCATCACCGCGTGGAACGAGTTCCTGTTCGCCAAGGTGCTGATCCGCAGCCAGGACAGCGAGACGCTGCCGGTGTGGCTGTCCGGTTTCCAGACCGCGTTCGGCACCGACTGGGGTGGCGCGATGGCCGCGTCCGTCCTGTTCACCGTGCCCGCGCTGGTGTTCTTCCTGATCGTGCAACGCAAGATGGTCGCCGGCGTCACCGCCGGTGCAGTGAAGGGATGACGCGTGGATCAGTTGGCCGCTGCCGTTCTGCTTCCCGGTTTTCACGGAACGACCGCCCCCGACTGGTTGCTGCGGCGGGTCGCTGACGGCCTCGGCGGCGTTGTGCTCTTCGGGCGCAACGTCGTCGACGACGCCCAGGTGACCGCGCTCTGCGGCGAACTGCGTGCGGTGCGCCCGGACGTGGTGATCGGCATCGACGAGGAGGGCGGCGACGTCACGCGTCTCGACGCGGGTCGCGGCTCCGAGGTGCCGGGCAACCACGCGCTGGGTGCGGCGGACGACGTCGACCTCACGCGTTCGGTGGCCGCGTCCATCGGTTCGCGGCTGGCGAAGTGCGGGATCTCGCTGAACCTCGCGCCGTCCGCGGACCTGGTGCTGACGCTGGACGACCCGATCATCGGCGTCCGCGCGTTCGGCTCGGACCCGGTGCTCGCCGCGCGGCACGTCGCCGCGTGGGTCGAGGGACTGCAGGCCGTGGGCGTTGCCGCCTGTGCCAAGCACTTCCCCGGCCACGGAGCGTCCACTGAGGACTCTCACGAGCAGCTCCCGGTGCTCCCCCGCACCGAGGAACAGCTGCGGGCCGTCGAACTCGTGCCGTTCCAGGCGGCCGTGCGCGCGGGCGTCCGCTCGATCATGACCGGCCACCTGGTGATCCCCGAGTGGGGTCCGGCGCCGGTGACGCTGAACAAGCACGCCATCGACCTGCTGCGCACCGAACTCGGGTTCACCGGCGCGGTGATCACCGACGGCCTGGACATGAAGGCGGTCGGCGGCGACCTCGCCGTGGGCGCCGTCCGTGCTCTGGCCGCGGGCGTGGACTCGTTGTGCCTGGGCGGCATGGCCCTGGACGACGACGACCTCCAGTGGCTGATCGAGTCGATCGTCGCGGCGGTCAAGAACGGCGAACTGGCGGAGGACCGCCTCGCCCAGGCCGCGGCCCGGTCGCTGGCACTGGGTCAGCCCCCGTCGACCATCGACGCCCACGACGCCGAGATCGGTCTCCTCGCCGCCCGGCGCGCCGTCGAGGTGCGCGGCCGGGTCGAGGTCGGTGCGAACCCGGTCGTCGTGGACCTGGTCGTGGACTCGTCGATCGCGGTCGGCGACGTGCCGTGGGGCCTCGGTCCCTACCTGCGCGAGGTGCTGCCGGACGCCGAAGTGATCGCCGCGCGCGACATCTCGGCGGACGAAGTTGCGAAAACCGCAGGTGACCGCACGATTGTGGTCGTGACGCGAGATGCCCACCGGCACACCGGCGCTCGACAACTGGTAACAAACTTAACTAATCTGGGCAAGGACGTGGTGCACGTGGAAACCGGTGTGCCTGGTCCAGACCTGGGCAGCGTCGCCCGCATCGACACCCACGGCGGTTCTCGGGTGAGCCTCCGAGCCGCGGCCGAGCTGATCCTGAAAGGCACGACATGACCACGCCAGGCCAGCACATGGCAGCGGAGATCGCCGAGCAACCGTCGATCTTCTCGTCCCTCCACGCAGCCCGGTCGACGTTCGCCGAGGTGGCGGCCGTGATCCGCGAACGCGCACCGCGCTTCGTGCTCTTCGCGGCCCGCGGTTCCAGCGACCACGCGGCGATCTACGCGAAGTACCTGACCGAGATCCTGCTCCAGCTCCCCGCGGGCCTGGTCTCGGCGTCGACCACGACGCTGTACGGCGCCGAGCCGGACCTCCGCGACGTCCTGCTGATCACGGTCTCCCAGTCCGGCGGCTCCCCCGACCTGCTGGAGGTCACCGCCTCCTACCGCAGGCGCGGCGCCCTGACCGTGGCCGTGACGAACACCGCCTCCTCGCCCCTGAACGCGGCCGCCGAGCTCTCGGTGGACGTCTCGGCGGGCGTGGAGCACGCGGTGGCGGCCACGAAGACCTACTCGGCCACGCTGCTCGCGCTGTACCTGCTGATCGACGCCATCCGGGGCGGCAACGGCGAGGCCGCGGCCAACCTCGGTGAACTGGCGCAGGTGACGCTGGACCAGTCGGCCCCGACCGTCGACGAGGCGGTCCGCCGCTACCGGTTCGTGGAACGAGTCCTCACCACCGGCCGCGGCTACTCCTACGCGACGGCGCTGGAGGCCTCGCTGAAGCTGGCGGAGACGTCGTACCTGGCGGCTCGCGCCTACAGCGGCGCCGACCTCCTGCACGGCCCGGTCGCGGCCGTCGACGGCGAGACCGCGGTCCTGGCCATCACCTCGCTGGGCAAGGGCGGCGACTCGCTGCGCGACGCCCTCGACGTGGTGCACCAGCGCGGCGCGGACGTCGTGGCCGTCGGTTCCGCCTCGGAGAAGGTGGGGGCGACCCTGTCCATCTCCATCCCGGAGACGCCGGAGGAAGTGGCTCCGGTACTGGAGATCCTGCCCGTGCAGCGGCTGGCCTACGGCCTCGCGCTCGCCCGCGGCGGCGACCCGGACAGCCCGCGCGGCCTGAACAAGGTCACGCGCACCCGTTAGGCACCAACGAAAAGGGCCCCCGCTCACGGTGAGCGGGGGCCCTTTTCGTTGGTGTTACTGCCCTGCGGTGGCGTACCCGGCGACGACGGGAGCGACGGGCACAGCGGCGTCGAACACGACCCGCCCGTCGACCCAGACCTTCTTCGGCCGGAGGTTGTCGTCCCACCACACCAGGTCCGCGACGGCACCCGGTGCGAGACGGCCGAGACCGGACTCGCCGATCACCTCGGCCGGCACGATCGTCGCCGAGGCGAGAGCGTCGGCGACCGGCACTCCCACGGAGACGATGTTGCGGACGGCGCGGTCCAGCGTGAGCGCCGAACCCGCGATCGTGCCTTCCGGCGAACGCGGCACGCCGTCCTCGGTGAGCAGCACGTCCGCGCCACCGAGGTGGTAGCGGCCGGGCGGCATCCCCGCGGCGGCGACGGCGTCCGTGACCAGCGCGACTCGTGCCCCGGCGGCGTTGAACACGAGCCGGCACACGTCCGGGCCCACGTGGGCGAGGTCCGCGATGAGCCCGAGGGTGAAGCGTTCGTCGACCAGGGCCACGCCGGGCACACCGGGTTCGCGGTGTCCGAGCGGGCGCTGGGCGTTGAACAGGTGCGTCACCATGCGGGCACCCGCGTCGGCGGCGGCCCTGGTCTGCTCACCGGTGGCGTCCGAATGGCCCACCGCGACCAGAACCCCGGCCTCGGCGAGCCGGCGAACGGCCTCGAGACCTCCTGGCTGTTCCGGCGCCATGGTCACCATGCGCAACGCACGGCGAATCAGTTCGTCGTCCAGAAGCGCCGAGATCTGGGCGGGCCCAGGCTCGACCATGAACGACGGGTCGTGCACCCCGGCCCGTTTCGGCGACAGAAACGGCCCTTCCAGGTGCACGCCGAGCGGCCTGGCCCCGACCCCGTCCGGCAACGCCGCCGAAGCGGCCAGAACGGCACGAGCCTGCCTCAGGACCACGTCGACCGGTGCGGTGATCAACGTGGGCAAGAACCGGGTCACACCGGTGGACGGCAGAGCTTCGGCCACGGAACGCATTCCGGCGGCGTCCACCTCGGCGAAGTCGACGCCGACGGCGCCGTTCACCTGCACGTCGACCAGGCCCGGTGTCAGCAGGCCGTCGGACAGGACCTCCGCGCCGGGTGGTGCTTCACCGGTGGTCACCTCGACGATGCGGCCGTCCCTGATCCGCACCGAGGCAGGACCGACGATCGTGCGACCGAGCAATGCGCGCGGTGCTGCGACAACGGCGTCCAAGATCCCTCCTTGAATGGTCCAGACCATTATGGCGACAACAGGGGTTCCCGTCACGTGTCGTTAAGAGATAACCATCTTACATAAGACCTGGTTAATGACCGCCGGAAATGCCGGGATGCGCCGAAGATGACCATCTGTGGCGCATACTGGTCCCCAGACATCCGAGGTCTACGACGAGTTGAGGGTGCCGTGGCAGTCACTGACGATGCGATCCTGCGCGTCAAGGAGATGATCGTTTCGGGCGAGCTGAAGCCCGGCGATCGGCTCCCGCGTGAGGCTGACCTGGCAGAACGTCTCGGTCTGTCGCGCAACTCGCTGCGCGAGGCCGTCAAGGCGCTGTCACTCGTCCGGGTGTTGGACGTCCGTCAGGGCGACGGCACGTACGTCTCTTCACTCCGCGCGGACGACCTGCTCGGCGCGCTCTCGTTCGTGCTCGATCTGCACCGGGGCGAAGATTCGGTCCTGGAAGTTCTTCAGGTTCGGCGCATTCTCGAGCCCGCGGCCGCCGCGATGGCCGCCCAGCGCATCGACCCGGACGAGGTCGTCAAGCTCCGCGCCCTCTGCGACGCGGCCGAAGGCGCCAAGTCCGTGGAGGAACTGGTCGAGCACGACCTCGACTTCCACCGCGCCATCGCCCACTGCTCCGGCAACGCCTACCTGGCCCAGCTGCTCGACACGCTGGCAGGCCCGACGGTCCGCGTCCGCATCTGGCGCGGCATCACCCAGTCGAACGCCGTCGACCGCACGGTCGCCGAACACCGCGCCATCGTCGACGCGCTGGCCGCTCACCAGCCAGAACTCGCACGCAGCTGGTCCACGGTGCACGTGGCCGGCGTCGAGCAGTGGTTGTCAGACCTGGCGTAGCTGCTCCAGCACCGCACGCACCGCGGGCTGCCCATCGGCCCTGCTCCGCACCACGGCGGACACGGTCCGGAACACCTCCTGCTTCAACGGCCGCAACGCCACCCCGGGCCGTCGTGCCACGGACGGCACCAGCGCCACCCCCAGACCGGCTTCGACCAGCCCGCACATCACCCCGAAGTCGTCGCAGTAGGCCTGCGCCCGCGGCACGAACCCGGCTGCACCGCAGGCTCGTTGCGTCAGCTCGTGACAGGACGCGTCGGTGCGCGGCATGATCCACGGCCGGTCGGCCAGCACGGCGAGGTCCACGGAATCCTGCTGCACCAACGGATCGCTCAACGGCAGCGCCACGTTCACGGGCTCCACGAACAGCTCGTGCGACTCGGTGGACGTGGGCAGGGACCGCGGCATGATGTTGTACGAGTGGATCACCGCGATGTCGATGTCTCCGCGCCGCAACGCGGGCAGCGACGCCTCCGGTTCCATCTCGTGCACGAAAAGCTCCACATCGGACCCGTGCGCCGACCGCAGCACCTGGATCACGCGCGGCAGCAAGGCAGCGACGGACACGAACGCCCCGACACGCACCACCCCGGACACGGACGTGCGCAACGAGGCCAAGTCCGCCTCGGCAGCGGCGAGCTGATCCAGAACGAGCTGGGTGTGGGCCGCCAGCACGTGCCCGGCGCGGGTCAGCGCGAGCCGCCGCCCGTCCCGTTCGACCAGCGCGACGCCGGCCTCGCGTTCCAGCGCGGCGAGTTGCTGGGACACGGCGGGCGAGGTCACGTGGAGGGCCTCCGCGGCGGCCGTGACCGTGCCGTGGACCGACAGAGCGTGGAGCAAGCGGAGCCTTCGCACATCCAACACAAAGCTCAGCTTAACGTTCCGAGCAGAACTTCTAACTGGAACTTTGCGAAGACTAGAGCCACGCTGGAGTCATGTTCGGACGAGTGCTCGTAGCGATGGTCACCCCGTTCACCCCCGACGGTGACCTGGACCTCAAGGGTGCGCAGGAGCTGGCGGCGCACCTCGTCGACAAGGGCGGGGCGGACGGGCTGGTCGTCAACGGCACGACCGGCGAGGCCCCCACCACCACCGACGCCGAGAAGGCGCAGATCATCAGGGCCGTGAAGGAGGCCGTCGGCGACCGGACGCAGATCCTCGCTGGCGTCGGCACCAACTCCACGCGCCACACCATCGAACTCTCCCGCAGTGCCGAGGAGAACGGCGCGGACGGCCTGCTGGTCGTGACGCCGTACTACAGCAAGCCCACGCAGGAAGGCGTCGAGAACCACTTCCGCGCGGTCGCCGACGCGTCCGGCGTCCCGGCGCTGCTCTACGACATCCCCGGCCGCACCGGCACCGCGATCGAGACCGAGACGCTGCTCCGGCTCTCCGAGCACCCGCGGATCGTCGGCGTGAAGGACTGCAAGGTCGACCTGCTCGCCACGGCCCGCGTGATCGCCGAGACCGGCCTCGACTTCTACTCCGGCAACGACGAGCTGATCCTGCCGCTGTACTCGATCGGCGGCGTCGGCACGGTCAGCACCGTCGGCCACGTCGTCGGCAACGAGATCAAGGCGATGCTCGACGCCTACG
This sequence comes from Lentzea sp. NPDC020367, assembly GCF_044387305.1. Taxonomy (NCBI): domain Bacteria; kingdom Bacillati; phylum Actinomycetota; class Actinomycetes; order Pseudonocardiales; family Pseudonocardiaceae; genus Lentzea; species Lentzea sp. NPDC020367. Next base: position 429,344 of record NZ_JBIRVV010000003.1, read on the forward strand.
ACGAGGGCGACAACAAGGAAGCCCTGCGCCGCCACCAGGCGTTGCTGCCGGTGATCACCGCGATCATGACCCGCGAGCCCGGTGCCGTCGCCGTCAAGGCCGCGCTCAACCTGCTCGGACTCCCGGCAGGCCCGGTCCGCGAACCGCTCGCCGAGGCCACGCCGAAGCTGATCAACGAGCTGAAGGCCCTCTTCTAAAGGGCGTAGACCCGGCGAGCAGTGCCCTCGAAGATCGAGGCCTGCTCGCCGGGCGACAGTTCAGCGGTCAACTCCCGAGCTGCGTCCAGCCACTCGTCGTAGGTCGCCGCCAGCAGGCACACCGGCCAGTCCGAGCCGAACATCAGCCGCTCGGGCCCGAACGCGTCCAGCACGACCTCGAAGTACGGCCGCAGGTCCGCGACGCTCCACGCCTTCCAGTCGGCCTCGGTGACCAGGCCGGACAGCTTGCACGTCACGTTCTCGTGCGCCGCCAGGGAGCGCACCAGCTCGGCCCACTCCCCCGGATCCGTGCCGATCGCGGGCTTCGAGCAGTGGTCCACCACGAACCGGACCTGCGGCAACGCCGCCACGGTCCGTCGTGCGGCCGGCATCTGGTGCGGCAACGTCAGCAGTTCGTAGACCAGCTCGTGCGCCCCCACCTGCGCAAGCCCGTGCCACACGTCCTTGCGGCACAACCACTCCGGGTCCGGCTCGCCCTGCACCTGGTGCCGGATCCCGCGCAGCCACGAGCCATCAGGCCCGTCCACCAACTCGGTCAGCGCGTCACCGACGGCCGCAGAGGTCAGATCGGTCCAGCCCACCACCGCGCCGACGATGTCCGAAGAAGCCGCCACGGCCAGGAACTCCGGCGTCTCCTCCGGCACGCACACGGTCTGCACCAGCACGGACGTCGACACGTCCGGTGCGGCGGCGACGAAGTCGGGCTCCAGGAACGACCGCCGGATCACGCCCATCGGCGGATCGGTGATCCAGTCCTGGTCCCGCACCGAGAGATCCCACAGGTGGTGGTGAGCGTCGACGATCACGGCGTCGGAACCTCCGCACCCAGCAGTCCCAACGACTTCAGCTCCTCCCACAGCCCGGCGGGAATCGAAGCCGAGAAGTACGCCGCGTTCGAGGTCATCTGCGAGGCGTTGCGAGACCCGATCACGACCGACACCACAGCGGGATGACCGAGCGCGAACTGGATCGCCACCTCGGGCAACGTCACCCCGTGCCGCTCGCAGACGGAAGCGATCGCCCGAGCCCGCGCAACCAGCTCAGCAGGCGCCTCTTCGTAGTTGTACTTCGCGTCCTCAGCCACCACGGGCTTCGACAGCAGCCCGGAGTTGAACACCCCGCACGCCACCACCGAAACACCGCGCTCGACGCACGCGGGCAGGAACGACGGCAGCGCGGGCTGCTCCAGCAGCGAGTACCGCCCGGCCAGCATCACCACGTCGATGTCGGTCTCGCGGACGAACCGCTCCGGCATCTCCCACTGGTTCATGCCGACGCCGATGGCGCCCACGACCCCTTGCGACCGCAGCTCTTCCAGCGCCGGATAGGCCTCGCCGAAAGCCACGTCCCAGTAGTCGTCGGGATCGTGGATGTAGACGATCTCCACCCGGTCGGTCCCGAGACGCTCCAAAGAGGACTCCAGAGACCGCTTCACCCCGTCGGCCGAGTAGTCCCGAATCCGCCGGAACGTCCGCGGCACCGCGAAACCCTCGTCATCCAGCCCAGAACCGTCGAACGGCTCCAGCACCCGCCCGATCTTCGTGGAGATCACGTACTCGTCGCGCGGCCGCCCGGCCAGCCCGAGGCCGAGCCGCCGTTCCGACAGCCCGAGCCCGTAGTGCGGCGCGGTGTCGAAGTACCGGACACCGGACTGCCAGGCCGCCTCCACCGCGCCCAGGGCCTCCTCGTCCGGAATCTCCCGGTAGAGGTTGCCGATCGGCGCGCCGCCGAAGCCCAGACGAGAAACAGCAACCTTCACGGCAGCTCCCACACGAGTCGCACATCGGGTTCGGCGCCGGAGTAGTCGTCCTCGACCTCCAGCAGTTCGGCCATCTGAGCCTGCCACGGAACGTTGGCGGGGTGCTCAGCGAGAAACAGCCTCATCGCACGGTAGTCATCGACCTCGACGAGGTGGAACAGCTCGCGCCCAGAACGCCAGATCCGCCACGAATGCACCCCGGCCTCGCGCAACGCCCCATCCAGTTCCACGGGAATGGACGCGTGGACGCGGTCGTAGTCGGCCTCGCGCCCCTCGCGCAGCCGGGTGTGCAACGCAACGGTCTCCAACGCTCACTCCTGCTTCTGGCCGGTGGCGAACCGCGTCACGATCAACGCCAGGATGATCACCGCACCGTACGAGGCCTTGATGTAGAAGCCGGACACGCCCTGCAACCGCAGGATCTGCTCCACGAGCCCCAGCATCAGCACGCCGGACAACGCACCGAACAGCGTGCCCTTGCCGCCGTTCAGCGAGATCCCGCCGATCACCGCCGCCGCGAAGACCTGGAAGATCATGCCCTCGCCCTGCGTCGCGGCGACGGACCCGAGCCGTCCGGTCATCAGGATGCCCGCGATCACGGCCAGCACCGAACCGATGATCAGCACGGTCCACACCACCCGGTCGACCCGGATGCCGGCCGCACGGGCGGCCTCCGAGTTGCCGCCGATCGCGTACAACGAACGCCCGGCGCGCAGGTACTTCAGCACGAAGATGCCCGCCGCGTAACAGACGATGCAGATCCACACCGCCGCCGGCAGCCCGACCCAGGTCGTGGAACCCAGGTACAGGAACGACTCCGGCACGTCGATCAGCGACTTGCCCTCGGTGATCGCGAGCTGCAGACCGCGCAGCATCGTCAGCATGCCCAGCGTCACCATGAACCCGGACAACCCGACCTTCAGGATCAGGAACCCGTTCAGGCCACCGATCGCGACGCCGATCAGGATGCACAACGGCAACGCCAGCCACGCGGCCAGACCGACGTCCAGCCCACCGGCGGACGAGGGAATGATCAACGCGACCGCGAGTGCGGGGGCGAGACCGACCGTCGACTCCAGCGACAGGTCCATCTTGCCGACGATCAGGATCATCGCCTGGCCCAGCACCAGCAACGACAGCTCGCTCTGCTGGGTCAGCACGGCGATCAGGTTGTTCGGCGTCAGGAAGATCGGCGAGAGGATCGCCCCGATGATCAGCAGGATGATGATCACCGGGACCAGCGCGAGGTCCTGGTACCGCGCCAGCCGGAACCTCTGCTTCTCCGGCTGCGCTGTCGCCGACACCGGCGGAGTCATGGCCTTCGTCATTCCGAGCTCATTCCTTCAATTGCCGCAATGAGTTCCTGATCGCGCCAGCCGCGGGAGAACTCCCGCACGACCTGGCCGTGGAACAGCACCAGAACACGGTCGCAGACCCGCAGGTCGTCGAGCTCGTCCGAGACGACGATCGCGGCCTTGCCCCGGCGCGCCTGCGCGTCGACGACCCCGAGCAGCGACTCCTTGGACTTCACGTCGACACCCGCGGTCGGGTTGATCAGCACCAGCACGGACGGGTCGCCTGCCAGCGCACGCGCCATCACGACCTTCTGCTGGTTGCCGCCGGACAGGTCCGAGACCGGCTGGTCCGGGCCCGCGGCCTTGACGTCGTACGAGGCGATCGCGGTCGAACCCGCCGAACGCTGAGCGGCCGGCCACACGAACGCGCCCGCCGTGCTCATCGTCGCGTTCTCCGCGATCGACAGGTCGAGCACGAGCCCCTGGTGGTGCCGATCCCGTGGCACACAGCCGATTCCAGCCTTCAAAGCAGCCGGAACATCGCCGCCGCGCACCGAGGCACCGTCCACCGAGATCGAGCCGGACGACGGCTTGCGCAGCCCGTAGACCGTTTCGGCGAACTCGTGCTTGCCCGACGACGCACTGCCCGCGAGCCCGATGACCTCGCCGCGGGTGGCCGACAGCGAGATGTCCGAGAAGTGGTCCCCGCTCAGCGAGGACACCGTCAGAACCTCTTCGACGGACGACGGCCGGTCGTCACCGCTGGGGACGTTGAGCCCGCCGACCTCACCGGTCATCGCCTCGATCAGGTCGGGCTTCGACATCTCGGCCACCGCAGCGGTGACGATGTGCCGCGCGTCGCGGTAGACCGTCACCGTCTGGCAGACCTCGTAGACCTCCTGCAGGTGGTGGGAGATGAACAGGAACGTCACCCCCTTGTCCTGCAACGACCTCATCCGGTCGAACAGCCGCTCGATCGCCGGGCCGTCGAGCTGCGCGGTCGGTTCGTCGAGGATCACGAACCGCGAGCCGATCGACAGCGCCCGCGCGATCTCGACGAGTTGCCGCTGTTCGACGGTCAGCGTCGAGACCAACGCGTCCGGGTGCACCGCGACGTCGTAGGTCTCCAGCAGCGCGGAAGCCTCGGCACGCAGCTTCTTCCACTTGATCAGCCCGCCGCCGAGGTCCTGCCGGTTGATGAACAGGTTCTCGGCGACCGACAGCTCCGGCACGACCGTCGACTTCTGGTACACGCACGCGACATGCCGGCGCCAGGCCGAACTGTCGGCGACGGGCGGCGCGGGTTCGCCGAAGAAGGTGACCTCGCCCGCGTCCGGCGTCTGCATGCCGGTGAGGACGGAGACCAGCGTCGACTTGCCCGCGCCGTTGCGACCGACGAGCGCGTGCGACTCACCGGCCCGGATCTCGATGCCCACGTCGTCCAACGCGAGCGTCTGCCCGAACCTCTTCGTCACGCCACGCGCGACAGCAGCAAAGTCGTTCATCAGATCTGGTTGCCCCAGAACGCCTTGTCGTCGACGTTCTCCTTGGTGATCAGCGGTGCCGGGAGCTGGTCCTCCAGGCGGCCGGCGCCGGTGTCGACGATGGTGGAGTCGTGGTCGGTCTTGCCGGGCTGGAACGTCTTGCCCTCAACGGCGGCCTTCGCGTAGAAGAGCGCCCACTGCGCGTAGAGGTCGGCCGGCTGCGAGACGGTCGCGTCGATCTCGCCCTTGCGGATCGCCTCCAGCTCCTGCGGGATGCCGTCGTTGGAGACGATGAAGATGTGCTTCGGGTCGGTCGGCGGCACGATCAGGTTCTTCTGCCGCAACACCTGCAGCGTCGGCGTGAGGAACGCGCCGCCGGCCTGCATGTAGATGCCGTTGATGTCCGGGTGCTGGTTGAGCCTGGTCTGCAGGGCCGCAGACGCCTTCGGGCCCTCCCAGTCGGTCGGCTCCTCGAACACCGTGATGCCGGGGTAGTTCTGCTTCATGCAGGCGGCGAACGCCTCGGAGCGGTCACGGCCGTTGACCGACGCCAGCGCACCCTGGAACTCGACGACCTTGCCCTTGCCCCCGAGCTTGTCGCCGAGGAACTTGCAGGCCTTCTCGCCGTACGCCTTGTTGTCCGCGCGCACGACCATGTAGGTCTTGCCCTTGTCGGGACGGGTGTCGACGGTGACGACGGGGATGTTCGCCTTCTCCAGCCGGTCCAAAGTGGACGCGATGGCGCCGGTGTCCTGCGGTGCCATGATGATCGCCTTGGCGCCCTGCGACTGCAGCGACTGGGCGTTGGCGACCAGGTTCTCGACCTTGTTCTGGGAGTTGGTCGGGTTCAGCAGGTTGACGCCGAGGTCCTTGGCCTTCTCCGGGAAGTACTTGATGTAGGAGTTCCAGAAGTCGGTGTCGGCCCGCGGGTGGTCGGCGCCGATCGGGCCGACGCCACTGGCACCGGTGCCGGTGGCACCGCCGCCGCACGCGGACAGTGTCAGTGCACCGGCGAGCGCGAGGCACACCGCGGCGGTGAGGTTGCGACGCTTCATCGTTGAATTGCCTTTCATGACTGCTTGGGACGCAAGCGCAGGCCATACATGCCACCGTCGACCGCGAGGATCGTGCCGGCGGTGGACCCCGACAGCGGGCTCGCCAGGTAGGCGATGGCTCCCGCGACCTCATCAGCGGAGACGAGCCGGCCGTGCGGCTGGCGTGCCTCCAACGCGGCTCGTTCGGCGGCCGGGTCCGGCGCCGAGTCGAGCAGACGGCCCACCCACGGGGTGTCCGCCGTGCCGGGGGCGACCGCGTTGACGCGAATGCCTTCGCGCACGTGGTCGGCGGCCATCGCGAGCGTCAGCGAGTACACCGCGCCCTTGCTGGCCGAGTAGAGAGCACGCTGCGGGAGCCCGGCCCAGGCAGCGATGGAACAGGTGTTGACGATCGCCGCGGACGGCGACTTCTTCAGGTGCGGCAACGCGGCCCGCGACACGCGGACCATGCCGAGCACGTTGACGTTGAGCACTTTGAGCCACTCGTCGTCGGAGTTGGCCGCCACGTCGCCCTGCGACCCGATGCCCGCGTTGTTCACCACGACGTCGAGCCGTCCGAACCGTTCGACGACCTCGTCGATGGCGGCCTTCACGCTCTCGTCGTCCGACACGTCCGCGCGGATCCCGACCATCGGGTCCTTCACGTCCGGGTTGAGGTCCAGCGCGACCGCGGTCGCACCGCGCGAGGCGAGCAGTTCCGCCGTCGCGAGCCCGATGCCGGACGCGCCGCCCGTGACGACGGCGACGAGTCCTTCGAAGTCAGTCATCCTCAGCCTCCAGTGCCGTCCACACAGGACCCTCGGGGTAGACGTAGTCGGCCAGCGTCTCGTCCTTGAGCTGTGCGGAGAAGCCCGGTGCGGCGGGTGCCAGGTAACGGCCGTTCTCGACGACGGCCGGGTCCAGGAAGTGCTCGTGCAGGTGGTCGACCCACTCGATCACGCGCTCGCCGACCTCGCCGGACACGGCGACGTAGTCGAAGAACGACAGGTGCCTGACCAGTTCGCACAGGCCGACGCCGCCGGCGTGCGGGCACACCGGGATGTCGAACTTCCTGGCCAGCAACAGGATCGCGATGTTCTCGTTCACGCCCGCGACCCGGCACGCGTCGAGCTGCAGCACGTCGATCGCGCCGGCCTGGAGCAGCTGTTTGAAGATCACCCGGTTCTGCACGTGCTCGCCGGTGGCGATCCTGATCGGGGCCAGCGCGTCGGCGATCGCGCGGTGCGCCAGCACGTCGTCCGGGGAGGTGGGCTCCTCGATCCAGTACGGGTCGAACGGCGCGAGCTCACGCATCCAGCGCACGGCCGTGTCGACGTCCCAGCGCTGGTTCGCGTCCACGGCCACCCGGACGTCGTCGCCGACGACCTCGCGGGCGAGCTTCATCCGGCGGACGTCGTCGTCGAGGCTGCCGCCGACCTTGAGCTTGATCATGTCGAAGCCGTCGGCGAGGGCCTGGCGGGCGAGTCCGGCGAGCTTCTCGTCGGAGTAGCCGAGCCAGCCGGGTGACGTCGTGTAGGCCGGATATCCGTCGCGGGCGATGGTCTCCGTGCGCTCAGCCTTGCCGTGCTCGACCTTGCGCAGGATCTGCAACGCCTCGTCGGGCGTCAGCGCGTCGCTCAGGTACCGGAAGTCGACGAGGCTGACGATCTCCTCGGGCGTCATCTGCGCGAGGAACCGCCAGACCGGCAGTCCGGCGCGGCGGGCGGCGAGGTCCCAGGCCGCGTTGACAACGGCGCCGATCGCCATGTGCGCGACGCCCTTCTCGGGGCCGAGCCAGCGGATCTGCGAGTCGCCGATGAGCTCGAAGTACAGCTCCGCCAGCGCTTTCGCGTTCTCCGGCACGTCCTTGCCGACGATGTGCGGAGCCAGCGCCCTGATGCCGGCGGCCTGCACGTCGTTGCCCCGGCCGATGGTGAACGCGAGCCCGTGGCCCTCGGGTCCGTCGTCGGTCCGCAGCACCACGTACGCGGCGCTGTAGTCCGGGTCCGGGTTCATCGCGTCGGAGCCGTCGAGCTCGCGCGACGTCGGGAACCGGATGTCGAGGACGTCCAGTGCGGTGATCTTGGGCATCACGCCTGCCCGAGGATCTGCCGCTGCCTGCCGAGGCCTTCGATCTCCAGCTCGACCACGTCACCGGCGCGCAGGTACGGCTTCGGCTCCGGCTGGCCGAGCGCGACACCAGCGGGTGTACCCGTGTTGATGACGTCACCCGGACGAAGGACAAGGAACTGGCTGAGGTAGCGGACGATCTCCGCCACCGGGAAGATCATGTTCTTGGTGGACGAGTTCTGCTTGATCTCGCCGTTCACCCAGAGCCGCATCTCCAGGCTCTGCGGGTCGGCGATCTCGTCGGCGGGCACGAGGAAGGGGCCGAGCGGGTTGAACGTCTCGCAGTTCTTGCCCTTGTCCCACGTCCCGCCGCGCTCGATCTGGAACTCGCGCTCGGACACGTCGTGCGAGAGCACGTACGCGCCGACGCACGCCAGAGCGTCCTCTTCGGACTCGAGGTAGCGAGCGGTGCGGCCGATGACGACGCCGAGCTCGACCTCCCAGTCGGTCTTCACGGACCGGCGGGGCACGAGCACCTCGTCGTACGGGCCCACGATCGTGTCGGGCGTCTTGAGGAACATCACCGGCTCGCCCGGGATGTCCGCGCCGGTCTCCTCCGCGTGGTCGCGGTAGTTGAGGCCGATGCAGATGACCTTGCCCGGATGCGCGAGCGGCGGCCCGACGCGCACGTCCTCGGTGCTCAGCGCCCCCAGCTCACCGGCTTCGAGTGCGGCTCGCACCCGCGCCACGCCGTCGTTCGCGAGGAACGCCCCGTCGATGTCCGGGGTGATCGGCAGGAGGTCGTATGTGGTCCCGTCGTCGGTCCTGACTGCAGGACGTTCGGCGCCGACCGGCCCCAGGCGCAAGAACTGCACGGCCGTTCCTCCTCTGCTCACACCCTACGAAATACATCGGATGTATAGCCCTGCGAGGTCGCCTTCGTCTAGGGCCCAGCGTGAAGTCGTCCGATGAATAGGAGAGGTTGATCATGAATCTGGCGACCGCGTCGCTCCTGGTGGGCGCACTGCTCGCGCCATCCGGCCCCACCGGGCCTGTAACCGTTTTCGTGGAGCTGACCTCGACCGCAGCAGCGGACGCGAGCAACGTTGCGCAGGCGCGTTCAGCCCGGGACAGGACATCTGAGCACGTTTCCCGGGTGGTGTCCCGGTCCGGTGGCCGGGAAGTCGCCCGAACGACCAACGCGGTGCCCGGCGTGGTGCTGTCGGCGGACAAGTCACGCTTGTCGGCTTTGTCGCGCATGCCCGAGGTGCGTGCCGTACATCGGATGGTCCCCAAGAAGCTCTCGAACGCCCACGCCGTCCGCCTCACCCGGACGTCCGAGGTGTGGAAGTCGCTCGGGAAGTTCGGCGACGGCGTGCGGATCGGCGTGATCGACACCGGCATCGACTACCGGCACGCGGACTTCGGCGGGGGCACGTTCCCCACCGCCAAGGTCGTCGGCGGCCACGACTTCGCGGGTGACGCCTACACCGGTTCGTCGGGGTCGATCCCGGAGCCGGACGCGGACCCGCTGGACTGCGAGGGCCACGGCACGCACGTCGCCGGGACCGCTGCCGGGTACGGGGTCAACGCCGACGGCACGACCTATCGCGGCTCCTACTCGTCGGTCGACCTCGACTCGTTGAAGATCGGACCGGGCACGGCCCCCAAGGCGTCGCTCTACGCGTTGAAGGTGTTCGGCTGCGAGGGCGGCACGAACCTGACCGCGCAGGCGCTGGACTGGGCGCTCGACCCCAACGGCGACGGCGACTTCTCCGACAAGCTCGACGTCGTGAACCTGTCGCTGGGCAGCGACTTCGGTGCTCCGGACGACCCGGACTCGCTGTTCGTGCGCAAGCTCGTGGAGCACGGCGTGGTCGTGGTCGCGGCGGCCGGCAACGGTGGCGACTTCTACGACGTCGGAGGCTCTCCCGGCAACACCCCCGAGGCGATCTCCGTGGCGAACAGCCGCGACTCGTTCTCGATGCTGGACGGGCTGGAGGTCGCGGGCAAGCAGTTCCCAGGCCAGTACAGCCAGAACTTCAAGGACTCTTTCGACCTGACTTTGCCGGTCGTGCGGCTCAAGTCCGATGTGGACGGCTGCAAGCCCATCTCGGAGGCGCTGACCGGGAAGATCGTCTGGCTGGAGTGGGACGACAGCGACGCCACCCGCGCCTGCGGTTCGGGTGCCCGCACCGACAACGCCTGGAAGGCCGGAGCGGCCGGGGTGCTGCTGCCGACGACGTTGCCGGTGTTCGCGGCCGGAATCGCCGGAAACGCGCACATCCCCGCGTTCCAGCTGACGGCGACGGCTTCGTCCGCGCTGCGTCCCGCCCTGGAGGCCGGAACCCTGAGCGTGCACCTGACCTCGGCGTTGAAGGTCGCGGTGCCGTCCGTGGAACCGGCGATCGCGGACACGATCACGCCGTCGTCGTCGCGTTCCCGTTCGTCGATCGCCGTGGCCGCGCCGGGTGACACGATCTTCTCCGCCGCCTCAGGGACGGCCTCGTCCGGCGTCTCGATGGGCGGTACGTCGATGGCGTCGCCGCACGTGGCGGGGATCGCCGCACTGCTGCGCGAGGTCCATCCGAAGTGGACGGTCGCGGAGATCAAGGCCGCGCTGATGAACACCGCCTCCGGTGTGATCAGGAACGCGGACGGCGTGCGGGAGGCGCCGATGCGGGTCGGCGCGGGACGGGTGGACGGGCTCGCCGCGCTGTCGTCCGACGTGCTGGCGCTGGGCGACGCGTCGTTCGGCACGGTCGAGGCCGCCGGTCCTGTGCTGCTCAGCCGCACGATCCGGTTGGTGAACAAGGGTTCGCAGACCGTCCGGCTGAACGCCCGCTTCGACCCGATCACCGCTGTGCCCGGCGTGTCCTTCCAGGTCATCGTGCCTTACGTGTCCCTGCCGCCGGGTGGTTCGGCGTCGGTGCCCGTGCAGCTGCGGATCTCGAACCCCGCCGCGCTGCGCAAGACCCCCGATCCCACGGTCGCGCTGGACGAGGGTCGTCAGTTCCTGGCGGAGGCGTCCGGCCAGGTGACGTTCACCGGCGACCGGACGCTGCACGTGCCCGTCTACGCGGCGCCGAAGCCGGTGTCGCGGCTGACCGCGGCCGGTGGCCGGGTCGCGGGCCGTGGCCTCGACCAGCCGGACTACCAGTCCCGCATGACCGTGCTGACGCTCGGCGCGCGCTCCGACCGGCTCGCGGACTGCGGCCCTGACGTGCAGGACAACTGCGCCATCAACCGCACTGCCCGTGGCGGCGACCTGCGGTACGTGGGCGCGACGGCGACCTCGGACCTGCTGGCGTTCGGCGTCGCGACCTGGAGCACCTGGGCGAACATCGGCAGCAACATCCAGCCGGAGGTGAAGTTCTCGGTGGGTGGCAAGGACTTCGTGACCACCGCCGTGAAGCCGACCAACCCGGACGGCGACATCACCGCCGACCTCTGGCTCGCCAGGACCAAGGTCGCGGGGTCGGACGAGGTCGTGGACGAGCAGCCGTTGAACGGCCTGGACGGCGCGACCGACACGAACCTGTTCGACAGCGACGTCGTGGTGCTGCCGGTGTCGCGGGCGGCTCTGCCGTCCGGCCCGGTGACCTACACCGTCGGTGTGCTGAGTCCTTACACCGCGCCCGCCGACTCGGACGACCTGGTCGACGTCACGCCCGCCGTGACGTTCGACTACGGCTTGATCGTTCCCGGACTGTCCACAGTGGTACGTCCGGGTGATCGGCCTGCGTCCGGATCGTTGGTGTTCTTCCACCACAACGCAAGCGGTAACCGCGCCTTCGTGAGGTGACACCCGGTTGGGCGTGCCTAAGGTGAGCGGGTCTCGGCATACTCGGTCGTTATGGACCTGGTTGTGGGACTCGACGCCGGCGGCACGTCAACCAGGGCTTTGGTGCTCGATCTGGACGGCGCCCGCCTGGGCCAGGGCCTGGCGGGCGGTGCGAACCCGAACTCGCACCCACCGACGGTCGCCGCCGCCCACATCGGCGAGGCGCTGGCGGAGGCCCTGGACGGCCTCGACTCCCGCAAGGTCCGCTCCGGCGTGCTCGGCATGGCGGGCGCCTCGAAACTGGCCGATCCCGCGATCTCCGCGCTGTTCCGCGAGGCCTGGGAACGCGCGGGCCTGCACTGCCCGATGCGCGTGATCACCGACTGCGAGGCCGCCTTCGCCACCGGCACCTCCTCCCCCGACGGCACGGTCCTGGTGGCGGGCACGGGTTCCATCGCGGGCCGCATCGCGGGCCACCGCATGATCGCCCAGTCCGGCGGCTACGGCTGGCTGATCGGCGACGACGGCTCGGCGTTCTGGCTGGGCCGCGAGGCAGTCCGGGCGGCACTGCGGCTGCTGGACGTGGACGCACCGCTGGAAGGCCTGGCCACCGCCGTCCTGACCGCCGCGGGCGCGAAGAACCGGGGCCAGCTGATCAACGCCGTCAACGACCAGCCCCCGATCGCACTGGCGCGGTTCGCCCCGCTGGTGAGCTCGGCCTACCACCACGGCGACCCGGAAGCGCTCGCGATCGTCGGTTCCGCCGCGCGACTGCTCGCCGACACCGCCTCAGCCGTGCGCGAGCCCTCCGACACGTCCCCGATCGTGCTGGTCGGCAGCCTGATCAAGACGCCGGTCGGGACCCACCTGAAGCAGGAACTGCTCACGCGCTGCAACGCTCAGGTGATCATGGCGACGGAGGGCGCGGCGGGCGCTGCCTGGCTGGCGGCCGTGGACGTGCTCGGACCGAAAGCCCCGCGCCCGACGTCCTGATGTGCGAAGTCCGTCCCTTGGTGCACGTTTCTCGCAGCTGAACCCGCCGCAGCCGCCCCAGTCATGACGCCAGCAGCCGGCCCGAGTGCGGGGTTCGGTCGCGGTAGGCGCGCAGCAGTCCGGCGTGCACGTCGTCCACGTGTTCGGCGACGTCGACGTCGGTGTTCCACACCAGGGTGATCCGCCGGTGCAACGGGTTGCCGATGATCGGTTTGAGCAGCACGCCCGGCACGTCGGGGCCGGGGAAGAAACCCGCCACAGCACCGGTGGAACGCACCAGGTCCGCCGCCGCCACCGGGTCCACGCCGAAGTGGGCGCAGCGCGGGGTGAAGCCCACGGCCTCACAGGCCAGGTCGAGGTTGAGGCGGCCGCCGTGGTTCTCGTCCGGCGCCACCCACTCCTCGCCGGCCAGCTCGGACAGCAGCACCTCGCTGCGGCCGGACAGGCGGTGGCCCACTGGCACACCGATCAGCATGCGTTCCGTGACCACGCCGCGCAGGCCCACCGCCTTGGGGAAGCGCAACGGGCTGCGCGGGAACTCCACCACCAGCGCGAGATCCAGGTCGCCGGTGCGGACGAGTTCCAGCACCGCGTCGCCGCCGCGTTCGATGTGAGTGGTCTGCGGCAGGCCGGGGAGCATCTCGCGGACCACGCCGACGAGCAGTGCGGTCGGGGAGCCCGCCACCCCGCCCAGGCGGATGCCCGACTCGCCGCGTTCGGCCAGCTTGCGCGAGGAGACCAGCAGGTCGTCGAAGTGTTCCACCAGGTCCTGGGCTCGCAGGACCACGTGCCGGCCGAGTTCGGTGAGTTCCACGCCATCGGTGCGGCGCAGGAACAACGGGCCGCCGAGACTCGCCTCGATGCGCCTCACCTGGGCGGTGAGCCCGGCCTGGGCGATCTTCAGCTGGGAGGCGGCCCTGCTGATGCTGCCTGCTCGTGCCACGGTCAGCACCACGTGCAGATGTCTCAGCTCCATTCGCACTGACGAAGCCTAAAGCAGTTACCGATCCACAAACACGGCCACGCGGGTGTCACCAGATGACGCGCTGTCACCGTCGTAAGCGGCATTGGTCTGTCAGGCCCATAACCCGGGAATTATCGGCAGCTCACACCTGCCGCTGCGTGCACGGCCTACTACACCCTGTTGACACCAAACGATCGAAGGGTGTGAACGCCATGAGGAAAGCGTTGCGGCTGCGACGCCTTTCCCGTCCACAAGACGACAGATATCTCTTCGTGCCGTTGGACCACAGCGTTTCGGACGGTCCGGTCGTGCCGCGAGATCGGTGGACGGACCTCATCCGCGCTGTCGTGCAGGGCGGCGCGGACGCCATCATCGTCCACAAAGGACGGGTGCGCACGATCGACCCCGCCGTGCTGGGCGGATGCGCGTTGATCGTCCATCTGAGCGCAGGCACCGCGCACATGGCCGACGCCAACGCGAAGGTGCTCGTCGGCGAGGTGGACGAGGCGCTGCGACTGGGCGCCGACGCGGTGAGCGTGCACGTCAACATCGGTTCCGACACGGAGTCGCGCCAGCTCACGGATCTCGGCACGGTCGCGGCCGCGTGCGACTCGTGGAACGTCCCGCTGGTCGTGATGGCCTACGCCCGCGGGCCCCGCGTCACCGACCCGAGGGACTCCGCGCTGCTCGCCCACGTCGTCAACATCGCGGCGGACCTCGGCGCGGACATCGTCAAGACCAACCTGGCCGACGACATGACCGAGGTCGTGGCCAGCTGCCCGATTCCGGTGATCGTCGCGGGTGGCCCAGCCTCCGCGAACAGCGTCGCCGGCCACGCCAGTGCCGCGATGGCCGCCGGCTGCTCCGGTCTCGCCGTCGGACGGCGGGTCTTCACCTCGCCCGCGCCGATGCAACTGGTCGCGGAACTGGCGTCGATCGTCCACGCGCCCACCGACGCAAGCCTCATGCACGCACTGACCGCCACCTTGGAGAACCGGTGAAGTTCGCCTGGATCGACCTCAGAACCGTCCCGGAAGCGCAGCGGACCGCCGTGATCGACGCGGCGGTGCACAGCCGGATCGCCGGCGTCGTCGCGGACGATCCCGCGCTGCTCGACGACCTGCCACCGACGATCACCCGCGTGCTGCTGACCGGGAACCACGTCGAGAGCCCGCACCTCGTCACCGTGGTGGTGGACGAGCAGGACCAGCTCGACCGGTTGGCCACGGGTTCCGCGTTCGTGACGGTCAGCGACGACCGCACGCTCAAACTCGCTTGTGCCGCAGCGGAACGGCTCGACCACACGGTCGTCGCGTTCACCGACCCGACGAAGATCCCGCTCGAGATCGTGATCGCCGCGGCGGACGGCGCACCCGGCAAGCTCGTCACCGTCGTGACCGACCTCGTCGAGGCCGCGATCGTCCTCGAATGCCTGCAACACGGCTCCGACGGCGTGCTGATGGCCCCTGCCGACGCGACCGACGTGTTCAGACTGGCGCGACTGCTGGAAGTCACGTCCCCGCCGCTGATCCTGACCACGCTCACCGTGGAAGCGTTGACCCACAACGGACTCGGCGACCGGGTCTGCGTCGACACCGCCTCGCACTTCGAGGAGGACGAGGGCATCCTCGTCGGCTCGTTCTCGTCGGGCTTCATCCTCTGTTGCAGCGAAACGCATCCGTTGCCCTACATGCCGACGCGGCCGTTCCGGGTCAACGCGGGCGCGCTGCACTCCTACGTGCTGGGCCCGGCGAACCGCACCAACTACCTGTCCGAACTGCGGTCCGGCAGCAAGGTCCTCGCCGTCAACGCCGAAGGCCGCACCCGCGAGATCACCGTCGGCAGGGCGAAGCTCGAGTCACGCCCGATGCTCACGATCTCCGCGCGCTCGCCGGAGGGCGTCGAGGTCCACCTGATGGTGCAGGACGACTGGCACGTCCGCGTGCTCGGCCCCGGCGGCAAGGTCCGCAACGTCACCGAACTCCAGCGCGGCGACGAACTGCTCGGCTACATCGCTGCCGAGCAACGGCACGTGGGCCTTCCGATCGGCGAGTTCTGCAAGGAGTCCTGAAAGAAATGCGCGAGTTCATCACCGACCTGTTGCACCGGCACGGCGACGAATTGCCGATCTTCAGTCACCGCAACACAGTCACGCACGGCCTGCTGCGCGCCGACGTCTCCGCGCACGCCGCACGGTTCGAAGCCGTCGGCATCCGTGAGGGAAGCGCGGTCGCCGTCCAGGTGCCGCCGAGCTTCAGCCAACTGGAGGCCGTGCTCGCGTTGTGGAGCATCGGCGCGCAGGTGATCTCGATCGACCACCGGTTGCGCCCGGCGGAAACCCATGTCCTGCACGACCTGACGCGCCCCGAGTTCCTGGTGCACCCGAGCGGCAGTCCGGCGCAGGGCTTCCAGGAGCGCTACGGCCTGGTCGTCGAACACGCACCCGGCGTCCCCGCGACGACCCCGCACCGGCTGGTCCAGTTCAGCTCCGGCTCGACCGGCCGCCAGAAGGTGATCGGCCGCAGCACCGAGTCCCTCATCGCCGAGGTGGCGCGGTTCGCCGCGTCCGACGGCGTGGTGCGCGGCGGCGAGCGCTTCCTGCTGCTGAACTCCCCCGCCCACAGCTTCGGCCTGATCGGCGGCTTGCTGCACTCGCTGGCGGTCGGTGCGCACCTCGTGTTCGCCGAAAACCCTTCAGCAGAAGCAGTTCTGCGGCAGGCACGAACACACGAGGTCGACTTCGTCACCGGCCTGCCGTTCCACTTCGACCTGCTGGCCTCCTCACCCGACCGCGACGCGTTGCGCACGGCCCGCGGCGCGTTCGCCGGCGGCGAGATGATGCCGCAGGACGTGGCCGACAGGTTCGCCACCGCCTACGGCTTCCCGGTCGGCGAATGCTTCGGCACCACCGAAACCGGCGCACTGACCATGGCGGTGGACGGCACCGTCCGCCCATCCGTCGGCAAGCTGATGCCGGGCATCACCGCCCGCGTGCGCAACGGCCTCGTCGAGGTGGCGCTTTCGGAATCGCCGTACCTGTCCGAGAACGACCCGTCGCGCTTCTCCGGCGGCTGGTTCCGCACGGGCGACCGGGGCGAGTTCTCCGGCGACGGCGAACTCCGGCTGCTAGGCCGCGCGGACTCACTGGTCGTGGTGCGCGGCAACAAGGTCGACCTGACCGAGGTAGAACACGTCCTGCGTGGACACCCGCAGGTGACCGAGGCCGTCGCGGTGGGAAAGCCAGAAATCCGCGCGTACGTCGGCACGGCCAGTGACACGCTCACGGCACAAGCGTTGTCGGAGTGGTGCACGGAAAGACTCGCGGAATTCAAGCTCCCCGCCCAAATCCTCGTCATGGACACACTTCCGCGAACGTCGAGCGGCAAGATCATCCGAAACATGGAGCCGCTCCATGCGTCCTACCTTCAGGCACATTTGACCGGAAACAATGGAGAAGGATGACCCGCCGGGCCTAGCTTTCCCGCATGCCCAAAAGATCGTCCAGCGTGGTGGGGCGGGAGTTCGGTCGTGGCGTTCGCGCCGTCATCGCGAGGACCGGGCTCACCCACCGCCAGCTCGCTGAACTGCTTGACTGGCAGGAAGCCAAGATCTCCGACATGACCCTCGGCAAGGGAGGCGTCACCGAGCAGGAAGTCATGCTGCTGCTCGCCTACTGCCGGGCCACGTCCGAGGAACGAGCGCACCTGCCTGCACTGTTTCGGGAGTCGGGCAAGGCCTGGCTCCAGATGCCCGACGACGGTGTACCGGACCAGG
Organism: Lentzea sp. NPDC020367; assembly: GCF_044387305.1. NCBI lineage: Bacteria > Bacillati > Actinomycetota > Actinomycetes > Pseudonocardiales > Pseudonocardiaceae > Lentzea > Lentzea sp. NPDC020367. The sequence goes on from NZ_JBIRVV010000003.1 coordinate 446,719, forward strand.
TACGCACGCTGATCGACCAGGAACAGGACGCCGAAGAGATCCTCGACTGGTCGATGATCGTCGTGCCTGGTCTGCTGCAAACACCCGAGTACGGCTACGTCGTCACCGAGCACGCGCCCTCGGTCAAAGAAGAAAACGTCCCCACGGTCGCTGCCGCGAGAGCAGCCAGAGCGGACATCCTGCAGCCAGGCCGAAAGTTCACGTTCTTCGTGCACGAACAGGCGTTGTGGCTCCCGGTCGGCGGCCTGGAGGTGTGGCGGGAACAGCTCGCCCACCTGCTCAGGATGTCCGTGCGGAAGTACATCAGCCTGCGGATCGTTCCTCGGTCCGCAGGCATGCATTCGGGTACCGCCGGTGATTTCCGGATGATGAAGTTCCGCAAGTACCCGCCCGTCGTCTACGTCGAAAGCGTGAACTACTGCCTGTTCTTCGACGACGCGGACACCATCAAGATCCACGAGGGCATCCTCACGGACCTCGCGGCCCTCGCTCTGACTGAGGAAGAATCGAGGACGGTGATCGACGACATCTTGGAGGGTCTCTGATGACCATCTGGCGCAAGAGCAGCCGCAGCGGTGGCGGCAACAACTGTGTCGAGGTCGGCAAGGGTGTCGGCATCCGGGACAGCAAGGCGCCCACCAGCCATCTCCCGCTCTCCGCCGAGGGCTGGTCCGCCTTCCTGCGTTTCGCCCGATTCCCCAGCACGCCCCGGTAACTCTCGGTAGCGTCCTCCTCACGCACGCGCAAGGGGGACCCATGACCGATCCGAACCAGCTCATCGCGGACTACGAGCAGCGCACCGCCGCCCTGCTCGAACAGGCGGAAGAAGCCAAGTCCCAGATCGCGAACCTGACCGGCGCCGCCACCAGCACTGACGGCGCCGTGACGGTGAGCGTGAGCGCAGGGGGCGCGCTGCTCAGCCTGTCGTTCGGCACGAAGGCCGACGACCTGCCCAAGGACCGTCTGGCAGCTCTCGTCATGTCCACGGCCAAGCGCGCCCAGGCCCAAGCCGTGGGCCAGATCGCCACGATCATGGCCCCACTGATCGGCGACAACAGCGAGGCCATGCAGTTCGTCCAGTCCCAGATCCCGCCGATCGACATCCCGGACGAGGACCTCGCACCTCCGACACCACAACAGTTCGTGGTGAACGAGGAACAACAGGACGCGGCCGCATCCCAGCCGCCCGCACCTCGCCCGGCCCGGCGCCCCGCCGAGGACGACGACACGGACTACGACCAGCGCAGCCTCTTCAAGAAGGAAGGTGGCTGGTGATGTCGGGCTTCCAAGTCGATCTCGCGGCCCTGGAGGCCCATGAGCGAGAGCTCAAGGCCCTCCTCGCCGGCCTTCCCTCCGCCGCCGAAGCAGGCTCGGACTACATCGGCAATCCACAGGCGTGGGGTGTCGTCGGCATGTTCTTCGCCGAGATCATGCAGCGGTGGACCACTGACGCGAACGCCTACGTCGACACGGTGAAAGCCGCCGGCGATGACGTGGTCGAGCGCTTCTCGGGCATGCGCCAGGCCTACGCGGAACAGGACGCGGCCGTGGCGCAGTCGTTCAAGAAGCTGCGTGAAGGCCTCGACGGGGTGCAGCCGTGAGCGAGCAACCGCAGAACCCGCTCAACGCGACCGAGAAGTTCGACCCGACGAGCCTGGCGGAGAAGTCGAACTTCGACAGCCCTACCCAGGCCTGGGACGCGGCCGGCATCTTCAGCAGCTCCGCCAACCTGATCTACGACGGCATCAAGGGCGACTGGGGCGCCATGGCCGGCGACGCGGCAGCGTTCGGCATGGACCTGCTCGGCTTCGTGACGAACCCGATGGGCAGCCTGCTGTCCGCGGGAATCGGCTGGCTGATCGAGCACATCGGGTTCCTCAAAGAGGGTCTCGACCTCCTCGCGGGTGACCCCGATGCCGTGAACGCGATGGCACTGACGTGGAGCAACATCGCCAAACGCATGCAGGAGACCGCCGACAAGTACTCCAGCACCATCGACTCGCTGAGCCAGGCCCAAGGCGCCGCCGTCGACGGCTATCGCAAGGCCGTGCAGGACTTCTCCAACGTCGTGGCCGGCGGCGCGAGCCACGCCACCTCCGCCGCCTCCGCGATGACCGTCGCCGCGTCGGCTGTCGGCGTGGTTCGCGGAGCCGTCCGTGACGCCATCGCGAGCTTCGTCTCCAACGCGATCATCAAGTTCGCGGCGGCCAGTGCCCTGACGCCGATCACGTTCGGCGCCTCGCAGGCCGCGTTCATCGCGGACACGGTCGTCCAGGGCACGATCACCGCGGGCAAGAACGCCAAGAAGATCAGCAAGGTCGTCAAGCAGCTGGAGAAGGTCGCCGACGACGCCAAGAAGTCCCGCGACATGATCAAGGGCACGACCCGCAACCTCGACGGCACGGTCAAGAAGTACAACCAGGACGCCGTCAAGCACTCCCAGCAAGCGCTGCACATGGCGAAGAAGGCGCAGGCGGGCAAGCTCGACGCCTCAGACGTCGACAAGCTCAAGGAACTCGGCAAGCGCGGTGATGAGCTGGACGTCCAGCACAGCGAGGTCAAACGCCTGCTGGGCGAGAACGCCAACGCCAACCTCCGCGGCGATCTGAAGCTCGACGACCCGCGTTTCGACAACGCGGCCAAGATGCTCGATCGCGAGGTCATTCCCACTGCGGGCGGAAAGGAGCTTCCCGGCATCGCCCTGCCCAGGTACCCGAAGGTCCTCGGCAACGCGATGGCCCAGGAGTGGAGCGATCAAACCCATCGCGAGGCGGACGCGCAGGTCAAGCAGGACGCACGTGACCAGGAGTGGCGCGAGTACTGGCAGCAGCAGCGAATGGCGGGCGAGCTGTGATCGAACGGTTCCTCCGCCGTGCAGCGGGCCTGCTGCTGATCGCCCTCGCCGCCGTCCTGGCGCTGGTCGTCGCCGCTCGGCTGGGCTCCTGGGGCAGCACGCTCGCCGGCCAGGGATCGGTCACGCCGGTTGGCGGGAGCGAACTCGCCTACGGAGCGGTGGCGTTCTGGGTGATCACCATCATCGGTCTCTGCTGGCATTGGCGGCGAGTACCCATGTGGCGGGTCTGGACGCGCTGGGCGGCGTTCCCCGGAGTCTTCTACGCGCTCTTCCAGGGGTTGCAGATCACCGGTGACCACGGGCGCCCTGTCGCGTTGCTGATCGCCGTGGGGCTGGTGGTGGCGTGCTGGGCGTTGAGCGAGGCGGTTGTTCTGGTCACCACCCGACCGGTCACGCCCGCGTTGGTCAGTTCGAAGCTGGAGATCCCGTTCCCGTTGCGAGGGCTGAAAGTCAGGCTGTGCGTGAGAGAGGACCGTCTCGTCCTCGACAGCCTCACCTCACGGCGAAAGCGGTCGCGTGACGTGGTCGCGGTCCCGTGGACCGCACTGCGCTCGATCGAGCTCGTCGAAGTCGAGGAGGAGATGACCTGCACGGTCTTCCTCTTCTCAGCGAGGAAAGAGGCGAACGCCAGGACGTTCGACGTGCGACCGGGTCCCGCGCTCCACGTGATCGGCACCGCACGCGAGCTGTTGATCCCCGTCACGGAGAAGGTCGGACGAACAGCACTCGCGGCGGTCGAAACACGATCGGCGGGCATCGAACTCGACGAGAAACCACTCACCACCGAGACCTGGTGCCTCAACGCCGGTGTTCCGACGCACGACACGACCATTCATCGTGAGCGACTGCGGAGGGGCCAGTACGTCAGCAACTACCGAAGCGACAAGCGCCCGTACCACCTGATCCTGATCGCCGGCTTCTTCCTCATGCCGCTCTACATGCTGACGATGATCGCGTTGTCGCTCGTCACCGGCTCGCCGGAACTGCAGGAAGACTGGGGCACGACCGGCGGTCTGGACAAACAGGGCCAGGTGATCATCGCCGGGCTCGGACTCGTCGCCGTCGCCTTCTTCTACGTCGCCTATCGCTTCGCGTTCAGAGGCTTTCAGGGATTCATGGGGACCCAGGACTACGTCGAGGCGTTCCCCGAACCGCCGCCGCCTCCGCCCAAGACCGGGACGGTGCCGGGCTCCAGCAAGAAGAGGAAGCGCTGACCTACCTCAGCAACGCCTTGCGCAGCTCCGGTTTCCGCAGGAGGGCGAGCAGATCCGGAGAGTCGCTGAACACGATGTCCGCGCCTGGGCTGAACGCCTGCCGCAACATGGACTGGCACACGTCCGCGAACGGCTGGTCCTGCACGGTTTGAACGTGTTCCAGCATTTCGTCCGAGCGGTTGCGCTCACGCGCCCGGTCCCAGTCACGCAGAACAGACCGCACCACTTTGCGTGCATGCATTCGGCCCGTCGGCAGTCCGCGGTCGTTCAGCCCGCACACATCGATGGTTGCCTGCCCCTTCGGGGTCAGCGGGCTGTAGACCCCGATGGACAGCGTCAGCAGCAGATGGTCGAACGGATCTTCGGCTGTGGGGTCGATCAGCAACGGATCGCCGACGTCGTCGACCGGGAACTGGTCGCGCTTCTGGTGACTGTTGCAGGTCGAGCAGGCCAGGAGGTGGTTGAGCCAGTCGAAGGTGCGCAGTGGGTTGCGGGCGATGGGCTCAAAGTGGTCGATGTCAGTGCCACGACTTTCACCGCAGTACATGCAGGTACCAAACCCTGCCGCCATGTCGCTGAGCACGGTTCTGATGGACTTTCGGACGGGCGAAGCACGCCAGGACGCACGAGCTTTCGCACATCGTTCGTCGGGCGGAGTCACGTCGATCGCCTGAGTCAACGTGTCCATTCGTGCCACCGCGCTCGGCGGAAGATCAGATCGAACAATTCTGATCATGCGTCGCGCAATCGAGCCGCCACCTCTTCGGCACGCGTGGTCAGCGAACTCGTCAGCTTCTCCCTGAGTTCCTTGTACCGCTGGACTTCCTGCTCGTCGGCGTGGCCTGCGATGACCTTGACCTCCAGCTCGACGAGTTGCTTGCGCAGCCGCTCGGCCTGTTCCGAGTAGGCCGAGTCGAGGCCGAACAGTTCGGTGAGGACCGCGTCGTCGCCGCTGCCGTAGACGACGCGCTCGTACAGATCCTGGTCGACCACGTGCGGAGGCAGTTGTTCCTCTGGCCCAGGCAACCGGATCAGACCGCCGGGGTCCGCGGCCTGGCAGATGTACGGACTGTGCGTCGTCACGATGAACTGGATGTTGGGGAAGTGAGCCTTGAGCCAGCCGCCGATGCGCTGCTGCCATGAGACGTGAAGGTGGGCATCGACCTCGTCGATGATCACCACGCCAGGAGCGGTGATCACGTCGCCGTCAGCCTGAATCTCTCCGAACGCCCTGTGAATCTGGCTGAGGAGATCTACCACCATCGCGATCACAGTCCGGTAGCCGTCGCTTGTCTCCCGCAAGGGGAACCGCCGCGTGCCGCGGCTGACCCAGAGCCCTTCCGACGTGACGTCCTCGACCTTGTGATCATCGGGAAGTAGACCAGCGCTCAGCAGGCGGAGCGCGACTCGCTTGAGTCGATCCGATCCAGGCTCGCCCTCCAGCGCCCGCAGATGCTGCCATTTCAACCAGCTGACGCCCTCCGCGAGCGAGACGCCTTCGTCGAACAACGTCGTGATGCTCAGCCCGCGATTTGACTTGGGAATGGAGCCCCCCAAGCGCCGGAATGGCCCATACGCCGCACACAACCATTCGGCGGAAGTGGATCTCTTCCACTCGTCCATCGCGTTGTTCAAACTCGAATACAGGCTCCCAGAACGCCAGTGGAGAGAAAGATCGATGAATCTCTCGGAACGGTCGGTTCCCGAGACAGCAGGATCGATTCCCGCGGGCACGTGGACCCGCGCGTCCGCAAATGCTTGCTCAGCTTCGTGACTCGTCCAGTTCTCGAAGTCAGGTACGACGGTAAGCGCAGTGTGCGGACCGGCAAGGACGAGGGCGATCGACTGGAGCAAAGTGGACTTGCCCGAACCATTCCGTCCGGCGATGACGGTCCATCCCGCATGCGAGCCGTCTGGCCGGGTGAGAGTCAGGTCCACCTCGCGGGCGCCGTGGAACCCTTTGATGTTCCGCAGCTTCACCTGCGAGACGTACATGTCCACTCCGGTCGCCAAGTTGCAAAAGGTTCCTTCCGCAACCCTAGTAGGGCGTACCCCTAGTCCGCCGACCTGGAAGTCGACTCCGGCACCTGCGGATGCCGGAACCCGGGATGCCCGTTCGGTAGCGCCCGCTTCAGCAGCCACCCCGACACCAGAATGCAGACGATCTGCAACGGCCACGACAACGCCACCCGCAGGGTCGCCAGCCAGAACACCTGCGCGTCGAGCCACAACGGCGTGAAGATGGCGACCCGCAGCACGTACTGACCGACCCAGGCCCACGACGCGACCGAGTAGGCGCGCAAAAGGGCAGGATCTCGGCGCCACCGGGTCTTCTGCCCCAGCAAAGTCCCCACGACCAGTCCGAGGAACGGCCAGCGCACCGCGATCGAGCCCGCCCACGCCAGGGCCGAGGCCACGTTGGACAGCAGCTGGATGAGGAAGAAGTCCTCGACGCGGCCCGTGTAGAGAGCCACCAGGGCGGCGGCCACCACCAGCAGCAACGAGAGCAGGACGGCGCGGGGTTTCTCGCCTCGCACCAGGCGGAAGACGCCGATCGCCACGCCGCACACGACGGCGGCCACGGCTCCCGCGCCGATCGAGTGCCCGGACAGCAGCCAGCCCGCGACGAACGCCAGAGGGGGCAGGGAGGCGTCGAGGGCGCCGCCCCGGCCTCCGAGCAGTGATGCGAGCGACTCCTGGCGCACGTCGGTCATGGTTCCAGGGTGCCTTAGGCGAACCTAACTCAGGTAACGGACCCATATCGGGGATTGACCCCGGTGAACCAGGTCACTACCGTCTGCCGAAATCGTCTGGAAAGTTAACAGACAGGAGCGGACCTAATGCGTGCCGGAAGCCCACGACTGTTGCGGGAGATCAACGACCGCGCAGCCATCGAGGCTTTGCTGCGCAACGGGCCGCTGACCAGGTCGGAGTTGGAAGGTCTGATCGGCCTCTCCAAGCCGGCGACCGCACAGCTGCTCACCAGGCTCGAAGAAGCCGACACCGTGGTCCGCAACGGACTGCGTGGCGGCGGGCGCGGGCCGCGAGCCCAGCTGTGGTCGGTCAATGGGGCGCTTGCGCACATCGCCGCTGTCGATCTCACCCCCGAGACGGTCGACATCGCGATCGCGGACATCTCCGGTGCCGTGCTCACCGAGTACAAGGCGCCGATGCCCGCGAAGCACGGCGTGCTGGAGGCGTTCGTGAGCGCGGTCGGCAAGGCCTGCGGGCAAGCGGGTCTGAGCGCCGACCAGTTGCTGCACGTCGTGGTGGGCTGTCCGGGAGCGGTGAACCCCGCGAACGGTGAGCTCGCCTACGCACCACATCTGCCCGGCTGGAGCAATTTCGACATGCCCGGCCAGTTGCGGGAGCAGCTCGCGACATCGGTGAGCGTCGAGAACGACGTCAACCTCGTCGCGCTGGAGGAGATGGTCGCCGGTAGGGCCACCAAGGTGAGCGACTTCGTCGTCATCTGGCCCGCGGACCTCGTCGGTGCCGCCGTCGTCGTCAACGGATCGCTGCTGCGCGGCGCCTCCGGTGGCGCGGGCGAGATCGACGGGCTGATGATCCCCGACCGCGCGGCGGCCGACACCGACACGGACCGCTCCGGCGGCACGTTCGGTGAACTGCTCAGCAACACGTCGATCTGCAAGCTCGCACGCGCCCACGGGCTCGCCGCGCGCAACGGCCACGGTGCCGTGCGCAAGGCGTTGGCCGCGGGTCCGTCGGGCCGTGAGTTCATGGGCGATCTCGCCAAGCGCATAGCCACGGGCGTGGCTAGCGTCGTCGCGGTGCTCGACCCGGAACTCATCCTCCTGTCCGGCGACATCGCGCAGGCAGGCGGAACCACGCTGAACGACCTCGTTGCCGCGGAACTGCGGCAACTGGTGGTGCCGAGAACACCTATCCAGCTGGCTTTGGTGACCGGGAAACCGGTGCGCAGTGGCGCACTGCACTCGGCACTCGCGTTTGCCCGCGAAGAGGTGTTCGGCCTCCCGGCAGCCACCACGGCTCCATTCCGCGGCCCAGTGGTCGCCGGGTCCCCACGTTGATCGAGAAGGAGTGCACATGCGCAAGCACACCCGTGCTGCCTTGCTCTGTGTCGCCGCAGCGCTGACCCTCACCGCATGTGCGGCGGGCAAGGGTGGCGGCGCGAGTTCCGATGCCGCCGCTGCTCCTGGCAAGGACGACAAGCTCACGCTCACGGTCTGGAGCAACTACTCCGACCGCGAGTACGAAGAGGTCACGAAGGCGCTCAAGACCTTCAACAAGAAGTTCCCGAACATCGAGATCAAGCACGAGGGTTCGCAGGACGACGACAAGATCACCGCGGGTATCCGTTCGGGCAACACTCCGGACGTCGCGCTGTCGTTCACCACGGACAACATCGGCCAGTTCTGCTCCTCGGGCGCGTTCCAGCCGCTGAAGTCCTACATCGACCGCGACAAGGTCGACCTGAACCAGCTCTCCCCCGCGGTGCAGCAGTACACCGAGTACAAGGGCAACCGCTGTGCGATGCCCATGCTCACCGACGTGTACGCCATGTACTACAACAAGGACCTGCTTTCGGGCGCCGGCATCACGAACCCGCCGAAGACGCTGGACGAGCTGTACGACGCGGCCGTGAAGGCGACCAAGAAGGCGCCGAACGGTGACATCGAGGTGGCGGGTTACCTGCCCACGATGGGCTTCTACGCCAACCGCCCGACCATCCTCGCGCCGACGTTCGGCGCGGAGTGGGAGAAGGACGGCAAGTCCGGCCTGGCCAGCTCCCCCGGCTTCACCGAGATGATGACCTTCCAGAAGAAGCTCGTCGACTTCTACGGTTACGACGCGCTGGAGCGGTTCCGCGCCGGTCTCGGCCAGGAGTACTCGGCCGACCACGCGTTCCACCAGGGCAAGATCGCGATCATGATCGACGGCGAGTACCGGACCGCCTTCCTCAAGGCGCAGGCGCCGCAGATCAAGTTCGGCACGGCTCCGTTCCCGACCTGGAAGCCCGCCGACTACGGCACCGCGTTCACCACCGGAACGATCATGGGCATTCCCAAGGGCGCCAAGAACCCCGGCGCCGCGTGGGAGCTGATCAAGCACCTGACGTTCGACACCGACACGATCGTCGACCTGTCCAACGCCATCAAGAACGTCCCGAGCACCAAGGCCGCCATGGAGAGCTCCAAGCTCGAGGTGGACGAGCAGTTCAAGACGTTCATCGACCTGGCCAAGAGCGACAAGCTCAAGGGCAACCCGGTCACGCCCATCGGTGACGCGCACATCAAGGCTGTCACCGACTTCTCGGTCTCCTACCAGTCCGGCAAGGTCCCGGACCTGGCGGCAGGCCTCAAGGAAGTCGACAAGAACATCGACGACCAGATCGCCAAGAGCGGCAAGTAGGGGATTCGCCAGATGACCGCCACGCTCGGCGCGCGGCCCGCCCCCGGCAAGGGGCGGGCGCGTTCCCGCCACCGTCTAGCCGTGCTCGGGTTCATGGCCCCGGCAATCATCGGCTTCGTCCTGTTCTTCGTGTACCCGTTGGTCGCCACGGTCATCTTCAGCTTCACGAAGTACGACCTGATCAACCCGCCGGAGTTCAACGGACTCGCCAACTACGAGTTCATGTTCAAAGATCCCTTGCTCACCAAGGCGATCGCGAACACCTTGTGGTTCGTCGTCGTGCTCACGATCGCGCGGACGGTGTTCGCGCTGGGCGTGGCGTCGGTCATCGCTCGTCTGAAGTCGGGCGTCGGTCTGATCCGCACGCTCTGCTACCTGCCCTCACTGGCACCGCCGGTGGCCGCGACACTCGTGTTCTTCATGGTGATGCGGCCCAACGGCGGCCCGCTCGACAGCCTCCTCGGCGTCTTCGGGCTCGAGTCACCGCTGTGGTTCTCGGACCCGGCGTGGGCCAAGCCCGGCATCACCGCGATCATGCTCTGGATCTCCGGCGACCTGATGATCATCATCCTCGCCGCGATCCTGGACGTGCCGCAGGAGCAGTACGAGGCGGCCGAACTCGACGGCGCCGGCCCGATCCGGCGCTGGTGGCACGTCACGCTCCCGTCGATCTCACCGGTGCTGCTCTTCGGCATCGTGAACTCGGTGATCCTCGCGTTGCAGCTCTTCACACAGGCGGTCGTCGCGGGGTCGGCCGGCTCGGGAGCGGCGGACGCGACGGGATCGACCAAATATCTCGGTTTCCCGGACAACTCGACGCTGACGTTCCCGGTTTACCTGTACACGCAAGGCTTCCGCTACTTCGACATGGGCTACGCGGCCGCCATGGCCACGGTCCTGTTCATCATCTCGTTCGCCGTGACCATCGTGCTGGTCCAGCGGATGCGCAAGAACTCCACCGCTGAGGAAGGGGGTCCGGGAGCATGACCGCCACGCTGACCAAACCACCGGTCGACGTCCCAGCGGAACCGGAGCAGCCACGTCGCAAGCGCGACGTCGGCGGCATCCTGAACTGGGTCGCGACGCATGCGATCGGGCTCGCGCTCGGCCTGATGTTCGCCACGCCGGTCGTGTTCGTCTTCCTCACCGCGGTGATGTCGGACGACCAGGCGTTCACCTCGAACCTGTGGCCGACCGAATGGCACTGGGAGAACTTCGTCGAGGTCTTCGACAAGGCCCCGCTGTTCCAGTACCTGATCAACAGCCTCACCTACTCGCTGCTCGCGACGCTGGGCATGCTGATCTCGTCGATCCCTGCGGCCTACGCGCTCGCGAAGCTGAAGTGGCGCGGCCGGAACGTGGCGTTCATCCTCGTCATCGGCGCGATGATGCTGCCGCCGCAGGTCGTGGCCGTGCCGCTGTACGACACCTGGTCGTCGCTGAACCTCACCGGCACGCTGGTGCCGTTGATCGCGCCGTACTTCCTGTTCGACGCGTTCAGCATCTTCTTGCTGCGCCAGTTCATGCTCACCATCCCGCAGTCCTACGTGGACGCGGCACGGGTGGACGGGTGCTCGGAGTTCCAGGCGCTGACCCGGATCATCATTCCGATGGCGAAGCCGGGCATCGCGGCCACCGCGCTGTTCTGCTTCCTCTTCACCTGGAACGACTACTTCGGCCCGTTGCTCTACACCGGCGAGGTCAAGGACCAGTGGACGTTGTCGCTGGCACTGGCGACGTTCAAGGGCATGCACATCGTCCAGTGGAACTCCTCGATGGCCGTCACGTTCCTGACGATGATCCCGGCCGTCGTCCTCTTCGTCTTCGCCCAGAAGTCGTTCGTCAAGGGAATCACGTTCACGGGAGTCAAGGGATGAAACTCACCGTCGTCGGTGGCGGGTCCACCTACACACCGGAGCTGATCGACGGCATCGCCGGCCGTCGCACCAGCCTGGCGGTGGACGAGATCGTCCTCGTCGACCCGGACGAGCACCGCCTCTCACTGATCGGCCCGTTCAGCCAGCGGCTGCTGGAGCACGCGGGTCACTCGGCGAAGGTGCGCACCACCACGTCGCTCGAGGAAGGCATCGAGGGCGCGTCGGCTGTACTGCTGCAACTGCGGGTCGGCGGGCAGAAGGCGCGCGCCTCGGACGAGACGTTCCCGCTCACCTGCGGGTGCGTCGGCCAGGAGACCACCGGCGCGGGAGGCCTCGCCAAGGCCCTGCGGACCGTGCCGGTGGTCCTGGACATCGCGGACAAGGTGCGCCGGATCGCGGGCCCCGACACGTGGATCGTGAACTTCACGAACCCGGTCGGCATCGTGACTCGTGCACTGCTGCAGGAGGGTCACAAGGCGATCGGCCTGTGCAACGTGGCGATCACGTTCCAGCGCTGGACGTCCGCACTGCTCGGCGTGGATCCGTCCACTGTGGAGCTGGAGCACGTCGGCCTGAACCACCTCACGTGGGAACGCGGCGTGTACGTGGACGGCGTCGACCGCCTGCCGGAGCTGCTCGCCGACCACGTCGAGGGCCTCGCCGAGCACATCGGCATCGACGGCGGTCTGATGCGGCGCCTGAACATGGTGCCGTCGTACTACCTGAACTACTTCTACAACCACGACGCCGTCGTGAAGAAGCAGCTCACCTCACCGCCGCGCGCCGAAGTCGTGGCCGCGGTCGAGAAGGAACTGCTCGACATCTACGGCGACCCGTCGGTCGTGACGAAGCCGGAGCAGCTGTCGCAACGCGGCGGCGCGTACTACTCCGAGGCGGCCGTGCAGCTCGTGCACGCGCTGACCGGTGGCGCAGGCGCTGAGAAGCACGTGGTGAACGTGCAGAACAACGGCACGCTGCCCTTCCTGCCCGACGACGCCGTGATCGAAGTGTCCTCCACTGTGGACTCGAACGGCGGCAAAGCGCTGCCGGTCCGTCCCGTGGAACCGTCCATCTCCGGCCTGATCTCGCACGTCACCGCGTACGAGTACCTGGCGCTGGAAGCGGCCAAGCACGGTGGCCGCGACCGAGTGGCGAACGCGCTGCTCGCCCACCCGCTGATCGGCCAGCACGCCATCGCGGACCAGCTGGCCGACGAGCTGATCGCGCAGAACCGCGACCTGCTGCCGTGGGTGAAGGGAAACTGACAACGATGACCGACCGTGTGCTCGCCATCGACGGCGGGAACAGCAAGACCGCGGTGCTCCTGGTCGACGCGGACGGCAAGGTGCTCGCGCAGGTGCGCGGGCCCGGTGCCCCGCCGCAGACCGTGGGCATGAAGCGCGGACTCGACGTGTTCGAGGGACTGGCACGCGAGGCCGCAGCTCAGGCGGGACTGTCCCCCGACGAACCGATCGCCGCGCACACGTCCGCCTACCTCGCCGGGGCGGACCTGCCCCGCGAGGAGGAGGACCTGACGCGGGCGATCACCGAGCGAGGCTGGTCGAAGACGACGTTCGTCGGCAACGACACGTTCGCGTTGCTGCGGGCAGGAACCGCGGCGGCGGGCGGCATCGCGGTCGTCTGCGGCGCCGGCATCAACGCCGTGGGTGTGGCCCGAGACGGCCGGACCCACCGCTTCCCCGCCCTGGGCGCGATCTCGGGCGACTGGGGTGGCGGCGGCCAGCTCGGCAACGACGCTCTCTGGCACGCCGTGCGCGCCGAGGACGGCCGGGGCAAGCCGACGCTGCTGCTCGACGCCCTGCTGGCGCACTACGGCGAGACGTCGATCTTCAACGTGGTCGAGAAGATCCACTTCGAGGAGATCGAACTCGACCCGCACGCGCTGTGCCCGTTGGTCTTCGACGTGGCCGCGCAGGGTGACGCCGTGGCGCTGGCCCAGGTCGACCGCCTGATCGAGGAGATCGTCGTGCTCTCCACGGTCTCCATGCGCAAGCTCGACCTGATGGACGAGCCCGTGGACGTGGTGCTGGGCGGCGGAGTCCTGACCCACACCGGTGACGTGGTGGTCGGCCCGGTCCGCCAGCAGATCCTGGAAGCCGCCCCACTCGCCCAGGTCCGCCTGGTCGACGTGCCACCCGTGGTGGGTGCGGCGCTCCTCGGCCTCGATCACATCGGGGCCTCGCCGAGCGCAGAGCTGAGGCTGCGCTCGGCCTACAGCGAGCACGTCCCGGCGGCCGCGCTGGACGTGGCGGCCAGCGGCTAGGCCCACAGACCCCGTCTCAGGGGGTAGATCGGCGGCGGCGCCCCCTGAGACGGTCCCAACCCCACTGCTCGGGGCAGATCGGCGGCGGCGTCCCGAGCAGTGGCCCCAACCCTTTCCGAGGGGGCAGGACCGGCGGCGGCGCCTCCTCGGAAAGGCCCTACGGCCCCCGCAGCGACCTCACGCGCCGAGGTCGCTGCGGGGGTTTTCCGCGTTCGGGGCATCAGATGAAACATCGGTGGGCAAGACTGCGGGCGATCCAGAAGACCTGGACGGCACCACGGTCGTCGCGGCGACGCTCTCCCTCGGCGTGACCACCGGATTGGAATGGGGAGGCGGCGTGACCAGCACGGGACCGCCAGCACCGGGCGACGCCGGACCGGTCAGCGCGACGGCGACCAACACTCCTGCTGTGACAAGCGCTACACCGAACGAAAGGAACGGAAGCGGCAAACCAGAACGCACCCGGCAGAAGGTAGCGACGAATGAGACGAATCCCCCGGAAAACCCTCAAGCATCGCTCGATCGAGTGGTAAAAGAATCGTCACCCACTGCGACAAAACTTACGATGCCGTAACCGACGGTGGCGTAACCAGCGGTTCGTTGTGCATGCTAACTAGTCGCCTGCGGACGGGAGCCCGCCGGCAGTTGGATCGCACGAGTAAGGGGGATGTTGTGCTGCTGCGATGGAACAGTCTCGTGTCCCTGGGGGACAGCTTCACCGAGGGCATGGACGACCCCGGCCCCGGAGACACCTACGTGGGCTGGGCCGACCGCCTGGCAGGAATGATCGCCCAGCAGGCGCCTGAGTTCAGGTACGCCAACTTCGCGATCCGCGGCAAGATGCTGCAGGAGATCATCGACGAGCAGGTGCCGCTCGCCATCTCGCTCAAGCCGGACCTGGTCACGTTCTGCGGCGGCGGCAACGACATCATGGTGCCGAACAGCGATCCGGACGCGCTGGCGGAGGTCTACGAGGTGGCGGTGGCCGACCTCAGGGCCGCCGGGTGCGACGTCGTGATCTTCACCGGCTTCGACACCCGATCCACCCCGCTGCTCAGGAGCCTCCGGGGCAAGATCGCCATCTACAACACGCACCTGTGGTCGATCGCCGAGCGCTACCACTGCCGGATGGTCGACCTGTGGTCGATGCACGCGCTGCACGACCGTCGCGCGTGGAGCGCGGACAGGCTGCACCTGTCGCCGGAAGGGCACCAGCGGGTCGCGCTCAAGACCGCCGAGGTGCTCGGGCTGACCGACGACCACTCCTGGAACGCGCCGTGGCCCGCGCTGGAGCAGATCGACTGGGTCACCCAGCGGAAAGCCGACCTGAAGTGGGCGCGGGAGCACGTGGTGCCGTGGATCGGCCGCACGCTCAGGGGCGAGTCGATGGGCGACGGTCTCGCGCCCAAGCGGCCCGACCTGCTGCCGCTCGCGCGCTGCAGCGACGAGAGCCTCACGTGAGCGGGGCGGGACCCCGCCCCGCCCCGACGGGTCAGGCGACGTCGAGCCGCCTGACCTGATCCGCGTCGAGCCGAACATCCGCGGCCGCCAGGCACTCGTCCAACTGCTCGACCGTGCTCACGCCCAGGACCGGCACGATCCCGGCAGCGAGCAGCCAGGCCAGCACCACCTGGTTCGCCGTGGCGCCGGACTCCGCCGCCACCTCGTGCAGCACGGCGAGCCGGGCCGGCGAACCCTCGTGCCGGTACGCGGATCCCGGCTTCTTGTCCGCGCGCGTGTAGGCGCCGCCGGCCAGCGACGAGTACGCCAGCAGCGTCACGGCGGATTCGGCGCGGACGTAGTCCAGCAACTCCGGCGTCACGTGTTCCTGGACGCCGAAGTCCGCCCACGGCCTCGGCCGCAGGTAGGTGTAGCGCTGCTGGATCGCGGTGTAGCCCTCCCAGCCCTGCGCGGCCGCGACGGCGCGAGCCCGTTCCAACCTCCACGGCTGGTGGTTGCTGCAGCCGGCCCGCGCGATCTTGCCCTCGGCGAGGAGGGCCCCGAACGTTCCGACGGTCTCCTCCAGCGACACCGAACGGTCGTCGACGTGCGCGTAGTAGAGCCCGATCCGGTCGACGCCGAGCCGCTTGAGCGATGCGTCCACACCGGCGCGGATCACCTTCTCGGACAAGCCTTCCGCGGCGTCCAGGCCGCGAGTGACGTCCGTGGGCATGGCGCCCACCTTGGTCGCGACGACCAAGTCCTCGTGGCCGCGGGCGGCGATCCACCGCCCCAGCAACGCCTCGCTCTCGCCGCCCTCACCGCCGTCGGTCCAGAAGGCGTAGTTGTTGGAGGTGTCGAGGAACGTGCCACCCGACTCCGCGAAGCGGTCCAGGACTGCAAACGACGTCTCGTCGTCCACCGTCGTGCCGAAAAACATGGTCCCCAGGCAGAACACCGTTTCCCCATCATTCAACGGTCATGACCAAACTTTGAGCTAGTGGCTCGGCCGCGAGGGGCCCGGCGAACAGCGAAAGGCCCGACCGGCATTCTCCCCCGAGTGCCGGTCGGGCCCTCCAGAAGCAGGCGCCTTACCCCCTCGGTAATCCCCCACTCGGCGGCCTGCTAGTCCAACATCCCATGCTTTGGGACCAGACGACTAAACGACCGCTAAACCTCGGACGACAGTGAGTCCAAAGCGGCCCGCACCTCGACCGCACGGGCCGAGTTGACCTGCGCGTACAGGCGCAGCGCCTCCGTCAATTCCGCTGCTGCAGCAACCCATTCCGCCCGCCGGAGCAACACTCCGCCGAGCACGTGCCTGCCGAAGCCCTCGAGGTACGTGACCTCCGCCACGACGGCCTGGTCGACGACCTGGCGGGCCAGCGTCTCTGCCTGGTCCAGGGAATCGGCCTGGAGGTGGAGTTCGGCGAGGTTGGCGAGACCGCGGATCAACGCCACGTTGTCGCCCGACCGCCGGTACACCTCGACGGCGTGGGCCTGGTGCTGCAGCGCAACCTCCACGTGGCCGCGGGCCTGTTCGACCTGTGCCACGTTGTTGAGTCCGTGCGCCTCGCCGACGATGTCGCCGGACTGCTGCGCGAGCTGGACGGACTCCCAGAAGTGCAGCAGCGCCTCGTCGTGTTGCTGCAGGCGGAACAGGACGTCGGCGAGCTGGGCGAGCGTCAGCACCAGGTACTGGCGCTCGCCCAGCTCGGTCGCGAGCCGGTGCGCGCGGCGAGCGTCCGGCAGCAGGACAGGACGTCCCAGCCGGGCGTTCGTCGTGTAGGTCGTGTCCAGCATGAGGATCTGTCCGAGGCGGCTCCCCGTCACCTCGGCCGCGGCCAGGCCGAACCCGACCAACGCCACCCACTCGCCGGTGAGTGCGCGCACGGTCGCGTAGGGGTGCAGCAGCCGCACGAGCTGCCACACCTGGTCGTGCAGGCCCCTTTCGGCGGACGCGTGCACGACCGCGACGATGTTGGGCCATTCCTGGTCGAACCAGTCGACGGGGTCGCCGAACGCCGGCAACGCGGTGGAACCGTTGTCCCCGAAGGCGAAGTCCAGGCCGTCACGGGCCGGGCGGATAGCGCGGCGGACGTGGTCGCACGCGACGAGGTAGTAGTTCACCAGGCGCCGCAACGAGTCCAGGTCCGGGCGGCCCGCTCCCCGCACGTACAGACGCACCAGCTCGTGCATCGTGAAGCCGTCCGGCCACGGTTCGACCAGCAGGTTGACCCCGACGAGCTGGGCCAGCCGCGAGCGGGCGGACTCGACCTGGATGCGGGTCAGCGCGGCGACCGCGTGAGGCGACATCCAGCGGCCGGGCGCGAGGCCGACGGACTGGAAGACCTCGCCCAGTTCGGACGGCAGGTCGCGGGTCGACAGGTCCAGCGCCCGCGACACCCCGACGCCCGCCTCCGGCAGGTCGAGGCCGCGCATCCGCTGCCCGTCGTCGGCCAGTTCGCCCACGAGCTCCTCGACCGTCCACTCCGGACTGATCACGAGCTTCGCGGCGGCCACCCGCAACGCGAGGGGCAGCCCTCCGCACAGTTCGGCGAGCTTGCGGGCGGCCACCGGGTCCTCTGACGACAGCGGCCTGCCCAGCACGTCGTCCACCAGCGCACGGGCCGCCTCGTCGTCCAGCGGGCCGAGCTTGCGCACGCGGGCGCTGTTGGTGACGACGAGCCGTTCCATGTGGGAGCGCGACGTCACCAGCACCACCGAGCCCGAACCGGGCGGCAGCAGCGGCTGGACCTGCTCGAACGACGTCGCGTCGTCCAGCACCACCAGCACGCGGCGGCGGTTGAGCAGCGAGCGGTACAGCCCGACGCGGTCCTCGACGCCGACCGGCACGCCGTCCGCCGGCACGCCCATCGCCACCAGGAACCGGGTCAGCACCTCGCCCGGTTCGGTGTCGCCCAGCGAGGCGAACAGCACGCCGTGCGGGAACATCTCGGAGTTCTCGTGCCCCCACGTGATCGCGAGGGCGCTCTTGCCGACACCGGGCGCGCCGGTCAGCACGGCCACGGAAGTAGCCAGGAGATTGCGGGTCGAGCACACGTTGTCGAGCCACGACCTGTCGTCGTCGCGGCCGAACAGCCTCGACGCGGACGCGGGCAGCAACGCGGGGGCCACGATCCCGGCGCGCGGGGCGACGGGACGCGACTCGACCGGGCCGACCACGCTCAACGACGGGTCGTCGCGCAGCACCTGCTCGTGCAGCGACCGCAGCTGCGGTCCAGGATCGATGCCCAGCTCCTCGACGGCGCGGCGCTGGAACCGTTGGTAGGCCTCAAGAGCGTCGGCGCGCTGACCGGACCGGTACGAGGCGCGCATGCTGTGGGCGACCAGGCGTTCCCGGAACGGGTACTCGGTGCACAGCCCGCGCAGCTCGCCGACCAGTTCCAGGTGGCGGCCGAGTTCGAGCTCGGCGTCGATGCGTTCTTCCAGCGCCGACAGCCGCAGCTCCTCCAGATCCGACGTCATCGGGTCGCCGGGCACGTCCGCGAGCACCGGCCCGCGCCACAGCCCCAGCGCCTCGCGCAACAGGCCCGCCCTGATGGCGGCGGGCTTGCCGCGCGACGACGCCACGAGTTGCCGGGCGCGGTGCAGGTCGAGCCGCCACGGGTCGACGGCCAGCTGGTAGCCCGTCGGCGTGGTGCGGATCGTCGCGGAGCCCGCGGGATCGGACTCCTCCAGCACCTTGCGCAGCCGCGAGACGTAGCCGTGCACGATCGTCCGCGCGGTGGCCGGAGGCGTGTCCGTCCACAGCGCGTCGACGATCTGGTCGATCGAGACGGGTCGGTTCGCCTCGACGACCAGCATGGCCAGCAGTCCGCGCATGCCACGGCGGCCCAGCTGGACGAGACGTCCGTCCGCGAGCACCTGGAGTGGACCGAGCACGCCGAACTCGAGTCCGGTTTTGCTCCGCATGCCCCTCCTCCGGTGCGCTGACCTCGTCACTTCAGAAGGTGCGCAAGCCCGAGTCTCAGATACAAGTACGGCCCAAGTTCGCGGGACGCTACTGTTCACACGTGCCGCGAGATCGAAATACCGTGGTTGACCGCGGCGCCGGGTGTCTCCTCGGCGGCGCCCTCGGCGATGCCCTCGGTGCCCCCGTGCAGTACCTCGGCTGGGCCGACATCCAGCGCGAACACGGCCCAGAGGGCGTGCTGGGGCCGCCGAAGCCTGCGCTCTTCACGGACGACACCCAGCTGACGCTCTTCACCGCCGACGGCTATCTGCGCGCCTGGGTGCGCGGGAAGCGGACCGGCGACTGGGAACCGTCGGAGATGGTCTGGCACAGCTACCGGCGCTGGCTGATCACCCAGCAGCAGCCGGCCCCCGAGCGGGGCGCGATCGGACTGCTCGCCGACGAACGGCTGTACGAGAGCCGCTCACCGGGCCTCACGTGCCTGCGCGCGCTGGCCGCCGAGACACCGTCCACTCCGGAGAACCCGCACAACGAGTCGTCCGGCTGCAACGGCGTCACGCGCACGGCCCCCGCGGGCTTCGCGCCGTCCGCCGCGATCGCCTACGACCTCGGCTGTCGGTTCGCCGCGCTCACGCACGGCGGCACGGGCGGCTGGGTGTCCGGTGGCGCGCTGGCGTTGCTGGTGCACCTGCTCGCCGTGAAGGCCAGGCCGTTGCGCGAGGCGATCGACCAGGTCATCGGCCGCGTGCTGCGCGACGACACGTACACGGCGACGGTGCTGACCCGTGCCGTGGTGCTGGCGGACGACCACGACGGTTCTTCACCCGTGCGCGTCGACCGGCTCGGCAGCGGCTGGACCGGCCCGGAGGCGCTGGCCATCGCGGTCTACACCGTGCTGACGCACCCGAAGCCGTCGCAGTTCGTGGACGCGATGCGTGCCGCCGCCAACCACTCCGGCGGCAGCGACGCCACGGCGGCGTTGACCGGCAACGTGCTCGGCGCGTTGCACGGCACCGATGCACTGCCCCGCGACTGGCTGATGGGGCTGGAGATGGTGGACGTGCTGGACGCGATGGGCCGCGATCTGGGCATGTCCGCGGTGAACCTGGACTTCAACGAGGACCGGTACGCCTGACCAAAAGAGAAAAGGCCTGCTGGGTGCGCTCCCGAATTCGCGCCGCAGCAGGCCTTCTCGCACGAGTAGTTGGTCAACAGCAGGCCGGGTCTTGCCC
The DNA here is from genome assembly GCF_044387305.1 of Lentzea sp. NPDC020367. NCBI lineage: Bacteria > Bacillati > Actinomycetota > Actinomycetes > Pseudonocardiales > Pseudonocardiaceae > Lentzea > Lentzea sp. NPDC020367. Next base: position 466,951 of record NZ_JBIRVV010000003.1, read on the forward strand.
CGAGCGCGAGCTCCGATCCAGCTCTTGATCAACGAAAACGTGCCCCGGAGTCAAGGCTCCGTTGGGCGAGCATGTTAACAGATGTGTACGGGAAGTCCAGGGCTCGAGAAGACGCGACGGTCTTCGTCGACGATGAAGATCTCGCAGTCCTCCTGCTCCGCCGCCCACTCGATTCCGTCCCTGCCCAGCGCGAACGCCGCTGTGGCAGTGGTATCCGCGATCGCGAGGTCGTCGGAGAAAACGGTGACCGAAAGAATTCCCGAGACCGGCTGACCGGTGCGGCCGTCCAGGATGTGCTGCCCGCGTTCGTACAACGCTGACGTGGCAACGGCTCCGTCCCGCACGCCGAGCACGACGCTGAGCTGGTCGGCGAGATCGGGATGCCGAACGCCGACGCGCCAAGGCTTTCCGGGCTCGGGCTCGCCGGCCGTCACCACGTCGCCGCCCGCGTTGACGCAGAACGTCGTGGCGCCGCCCTCGCGCAGCATGTCCGCCGCCCGTTGCACGGCCCAGCCCTTCACCACCGCGCACGGGTCGAGCCCGCGTCCCGGCACCCGTGCCGTGAACGCGCCGCCCGTCGACTCCTCGTACCAGTCGCACAGCGCGAGAACCTCCACCAGATCCGGGGTGAGCTCTTCCCTGGTGAGCTCACCCCGGTCCAGCCGGGACACCTCGCTGTCGGGCTTGAACGGCGAGAACCGGGCGTCCGCCTCGCGCAGCCAGGCGAACGCCCGCTCGGCCAGCGCGGCGTCGCCGTCACGGAGGTCCACCGAGATCGGCAGCCCCATGATGTGCTCGACGCGCCGCACCGCCACTACTTCGCCCCGTCGAGTGCGGCCTGGAGCGACTTCTTGTAGCCCTCGGAGGTCGCGGTCGCGCCGGAGACCGTGTCGATGTCCGCGCTCTGCGCCTTCAACGCCGACTGCTTCAGCAGCGGCAACGCCATCCTGGTCGGGTCGCTGTTGGGCGCCCGCAACGCCTTCACGTCGATGATCTTGGTGCCCTGCAGCGTCACCTGCACCTGCACGGTGCCCTCGGACGTGTTCACCGCGGGCCCTGGCACGGTGCGGTTCTGGGCCTGCTGCTGGGTCTGCTGTTGCTGGGTCGTGGTCTTGGGCGCGGCGCCCGTCGTCTTCGGCGCGGAACCGGTGGTCTTCGGGACCGTCTGCTGGGTGGTCTGCTGCTGCTGTTCCTGGGTCGGCGCCGCCGCGACCTCGTTGATCTCGCCCTCGTGCGCCGCACCCGGCGAGTAGATCCAGACCGGAACGAGGCCGGCCATGCTCAGTGCCAGAACGGGAATTGCCCTCTTCACGTCGTCGGACCCTCTCAGTTGGCCAGCGCGAAGCGCTCGGCGTGGATCTGGTTGGCGGGCACTCCCAGTTCGTCGAGGCTCGTGATCACCGCGTCGGTCATGCCGTTCGGGCCGCAGATGAAGATGTCGCGGTCCTGCACGTCCGGCACCAGCGCGGCGATGTTCTCCGGGCCGAGCAACGGGCCGTTCGCGGTGATGGTCTTCGACGAACCGGTGACCAGGCGCAGCACCGCGCCCTTCGCCCTGGCGAGCCCTTCGAGCTCACGCAGCAGGACGGCCTCGCGCGGGTCGCTGACCCGGTAGAGCACCACGACGTGGCCCTTGATCTCCTCCAGCAGCGCGCGGACCGGCGTGACGCCGACACCGCCCGCGACGAGGAGCGCGTTGGGCTTGGTCTGGTGCATGGTCGTGAAGGCGCCGTACGGGCCCTCGGCGAACACGCGCGTGCCGACCTTGATGTTGCGGATGTCCGCGCTGCCGGTGCCCAGGGCCTTCGCGGTGAGTCGCAGGTACTTGCCGTTCGGCGCCGCGGACAGCGAGAACGGGTTGGCCTGCCACCAGCGGTCCTTGGTCAGGAAGCGCCACAGGAAGAACTGGCCGGCCTTCGCGCCGAGCTGATCGAGGTCCTTGCCCTCGATGTAGACCGAGACGACGTTGTGCGCCTCAGGCACCACAGCGGCGACGTGGAACTGGTGCTTCCAGTTCCGGTAGAAGGGCAGCACCACGCGTCCGACCAGGACGGACCCGAGCGCGAACGCCCACAGTCCCCACCAGTAGCCGGTCGCGAGCGCGGACTTGCGGAACGTGCTGCCGACCGCGACCTGGTGCGAGAACGCGAGGAAGATCGCGACGTAGGTGTACAGGTGGATGAAGTGCCAGGTCTCGTAGGCCATCCGGCGCCGCGCGAAGCGGGCGGAGACCGTGCCGACGACCATGATGATCGCCCACGCCACCAGTGCGCGGAGGATGCCCTCGAGTTCGGTCGCCTGCCGGATGACCTCCGCGATCGGGCCCTCGGCGCCGGCGTTGCCGAACGCGATGAAGACCAGGTGCCCGATCAGAGTGAAGAAGATCGTGAAGCCGACCCAGCGGTGCCACGAGGTGAGCTTGTCCATGCCCAGGCGCCGGTCGAGCCACGGCAACCGCGCCACCAGGAGCAGCTGGAACGCCATCGCGAGCGCGCCGTACAGGCCCGCCAGCCGGCCGAAGTTGACCAGCTTGTTCGAACCGACACCCGCCGCGTTGAACAGGTAGGTCACGAACGCCGCGTTGGCCAGGAGGAACACGTACAGGCCGGCTTTGGCCAGCACCTTGTGCGGCGTCGCCCGGCCGGCCGGAGCCGGTCGCACGGGATGCTGCAGGGTGGTCGTCACGGCGGGCTCCTCGGTCAGGGCGGTCTCTGTCGGTCGATCTCGATACTTGGTGTTCGAGCTGTGGCTCCGCTTTGCACCCGCTGTCGACTTCCTGTCGATCGAGCGGCGGAGCCACCAGGTGACGCACCATGAGCACGTGGACAAGGGGAACTCGGTTCGATTGCTCGTCGTAGATGACGAGCCGCACATCGCTGACCTGGTCGCGACGGTCGCCCGGTACGAGGGCTGGCAGGCCGCGACAGCGCTCAACGGTGAGGAGGCCCTGAGGGAGGCCGCCGAGTTCCAGCCGGACATCGTCGTACTCGACCTCATGCTGCCTGACCTGGACGGATTCACCGTTCTTGATCGGATGCGGGCGGCAGGGGCGATGGTCCCGGTGGTCTTCCTGACGGCTCGTGACGGCACCGCGGACCGGGTGGCGGGACTCACCCGCGGCGGCGACGACTACCTCGTAAAACCTTTCTCGGTGGAGGAGCTGATGGCCCGGCTCAGGGCCGTGCTGCGCCGCTCGACGGGTCCGTCGTGGAAGCGATCGGTGCTGAAGGTGTCCGATCTGGTGATGGACGAGGACACCCGCGAGGTCCGGCGCGGCGGCAAGCTCGTGACCCTGACGCCGACCGAGTACGAGCTGCTGCGGTACCTGATGCGGCGCTCGCCGGCCGTGCTGACGAAGGCGCAGATCCTCGACCACGTGTGGGAGTACGACTTCGGCGGCCGTTCGAACGTGGTCGAGCTGGTCATCTCCCACCTGCGCCGCAAGCTCGACGACGGCCGCGAGCCGTTGATCCACACCGTGCGCGGTGTGGGGTACGTGCTCCGCCGAGCAGCCGAGTGAGCCCGCGATGAAGCTCGGACTGAAGCCCGTCCGCGACTGGCGGCTCGGCACCCGCCTCGCGCTCGGCCTCGGCGCGCTCGCGCTGACCGTGTTCGTGATCGTCGGCTGGGTCATGGTCACGTCGATGAAGGACTTCCTCGACCGCCGCCTCGACGACCAGATGGTGATCAGCCAGCAGGGCGCGGCCAAGGAGGTCGAGTACTACGGCAAGATCACCAAGATCCCGCCGGACTGGTTCGCGGTCGTCTACAAGATCGAGGACGGCGGCGTCACGCCCCTGCCCGGCGACCAGCAGCCGCAGGACCGCGAGGAGTTCGACGCCCTCGCGAAGCAGGCGCTCACGGCGGACAAGTTCGAGACGGAGTACCTGCGCGACGAGGGCAAGTTCCGGCTGCGCGCCTGCCAGGTCATCAAGGACGAGTACATCGTGGTCAGCGCGGCCCCGATGCAGGACAGGGACGGCACGATCTCCCAGCTCGTCACGGTCGGCGTGATCGCGTTCCTGGCCGCGCTGGTCGCGTTGGTGGTGGGCGGCCAGGCGCTGATCCGCAAGGGCATGCAACCGCTGTCGGACATGGCCGACACCGCGCACGACATCTCGTCGCACGACCTGACCGACTCGGGCGATCTCGCCGTGCGCGTGGACAGCCGAGGCGGCGGCGTGGAGGTCGAGGAGCTGCGCGAGGCGTTCAACAAGATGCTCGCGCACATCGACACGTCGCTGGTCGCGCGCACGGCCGCCGAACAACGCCTGCGCCGGTTCATCGCCGACGCCTCGCACGAGCTGCGCACACCCCTCACGTCGTTGCGCGGCTACGCGGACCTGTTCAAGTACGCGGCGGCCAACGAACCGGGCGAGCGCGAGAAGCACCTGGAGAAACTGCGGTCCGAGGCATCACGGATGAGCGTGCTGCTCGACGACCTGTTGTTGTTGGCACGCCTGGACTCCGCGGCGACCGAACCACCGTTGCGGCCCGAGGAGCTGGACCTGTCGGTGATCGCGGAGGCGGCGGCGGACGCGTTCCGAGCCGGCAGGCCTTCGCACGCGCTGGACGTCGACGCCGACACGGTGACCATGACCGCCGACCCGACTCGGTTGCGGCAGGTGCTCGACAACCTGCTGACCAACGCGGCCGTGCACACGCCCGCCGGCACCGCGGTGTCGTTGAAGGTGACGGCCGAGAACGGCTGGGCGGTGATCCGGGTGAGCGACACCGGCCCCGGAATTCCGGAGGCCGACCAGGCACGGATCTTCGACAGGTTCTACCGGGTGGACGACTCGCGGACCCGTCAGCGCGGCGGCAGCGGTCTCGGCCTCGCCGTGGTGCAGTCGCTGGTGCAGGCGCACGGCGGCACGATCGAGCTGGCCAGCCGGCCGGGGTCGACGGTCTTCACGATCCGTCTTCCTCGGCGGCCATGAGCGCCGTGACCGCCAACCTTTGCCCCGTCTTTCGACGGTCAGACGGGCATATCGCGGTGCCGCCCCCGCGCCCTCGTACTGGTTGTACGGGGGCGCGGGGGCGGTGCCGCGAGATGCCCTGCTGAGCGCCGGAAGACGCGGTGAAGGTTGGCGGTCACGGCGCTCGCTAGTCGGCCTGCGAGCTCGTCGCCCACAGGTCGATGCCCGACTCGACGGCGTACTTGTCGATCTCGGCGAGTTCGTCGTCGGTCAGCGGCGGCGCCTGCAGGGCCGCGAGGTTCTGCTCCAGCTGCCCGACCGAGGACGCGCCGATCAGCGCCGACGTGACGCGCGGGTCGCGGATCGTCCAGGTCAGCGCGAGCTGGGCCAGCGACTGGCCGCGCGACTTCGCGATCTCGTTGAGCGACCGGATGCGGCCGAGGTTCTGCTCGGTCAGCAGGTCCGTCGACAGCGACTTGCCCTGCGACGCGCGCGAGCCCTCGGGAACGCCGTTGAGGTAGCGGTCGGTCAGCATGCCCTGCGCGAGCGGCGAGAACGCGATGCAGCCGGCGCCGACCTCCTCCAGCACATCGAGCAGCTCCGGCTCGATCCAGCGGTTGAGCATCGAGTACGACGGCTGGTGGATCAGCAACGGCACACCAGCGGACCGGAGCAGTTCGGCGGCCTCGCGGGTCTTGGCGGGCGAGTACGACGAGATGCCGACGTAGAGCGCCTTGCCCTGCTGGACCGCGGACACGAGCGCGCCCATCGTCTCTTCGAGCGGCGTCTCCGGGTCGAACCGGTGCGAGTAGAAGATGTCGACGTAGTCGAGGCCCATCCGCGTCAGCGACTGGTCGAGCGAGCTGAGCAGGTACTTGCGGCTGCCCCACTCCCCGTACGGCCCGGCCCACATGTCGTAGCCCGCCTTCGTCGAAATGACGAGCTCGTCGCGGTACGGCCTGAGATCATCCTTCAGGATCTGCCCGAACGTGATCTCCGCCGAGCCGTAGGGCGGACCGTAGTTGTTGGCGAGGTCGAAGTGCGTGACACCGAGGTCGAACGCCCTCCGCGCGATCCCGCGACCCGACTCGTAGGGCCGGTCGCCGCCGAAGTTGTGCCAAAGGCCGAGCGAGATGGCGGGCAGCTTGAGGCCGCTGCGTCCCGTCCGCCGGTACGTCATCTGGTCGTAGCGCGCGCTATCCGCGAGGTAGGACATGGGTCCCACAATGTCACGTCCTAACGAGACAGAGCAGGACGAGAAACACACCTTCATGCGTGCGGAGGACGTCCGCACGAGGGTGCTCGAAGCGCAGGACTCACCGGCCGGCGTGACGATCTACCGGACGTGGATCGACGGCCTCCTCGACCTCGACTTCCTGACGATGACCGGGCCGCTGACCCTAGTCGGCTGCCACCTCCCGGAAGAGATGACCCTGCGGCACGCGCAGATCGGCACGATCGACCTCAGCAGCACGAACGTGTGGGGTCTGCGGGCGAAAGGCCTGCGCACCCGCGAGCTCAACTTGGGTGGCGGCCGCTTCTCCGACATCCTCGAACTCGAACATGCCCAGATCGACGGCACCTTCAGACTCAGCGCGGCGAGCATCGGCTCGTTCACCGCCTATGGCCTGAAGGTCGGTGGCTCGTTGATGGCACGGAACCTCTACAACCACCCCCAGTACCGAGGTGGCGTGGCGTTCTACCTGGAGAACGCAGAGATCGGCGGTGACGTCGTCCTCGACGGCTCGACCATCACAGGCCTCGACGGTCCCGCGATCGTCGCGAACGGAGCGAAGGTCGGCGGCGTGTTCTCATTGGACGGCGCGATCCTGCGCGGGCAGGGCGAAGGTGACGCCGTCTCGATAATCGAAGCTGCCACGGGCGAAGTGGACCTGTCCGGAGCGGTGTTGCGGAGCGAGCAGGGCAACGCGTTGTGCATCGACGGCACCCAGGTCCGCGGCGAGGTGCGGCTCGACGGGATCAACGCGGTCTCGAACACCCGCGACAACACGATCCGCATGGTCAGCATGGACGTCAGCGGAGCCATCGTGCTTTCCGGACTCGTGCGCAACCGCAGCGGTCAGGCCGTGTCCGTGCACAAGGCAACCGTGAACGGAGGCCTGAACGTGCGGGACGTAGAGATCCACGCGAGCAGCTTTCGAGGCGCGGCCCTGGAAATCAGCAGCTGCGACGTAGGAGGCGCGCTCATCTGCGTGCCGAACGAGATCGTCAACAGCGGCTCCGATCCTGAACTCGACCTGACGGCCACCAAGGTTGGACGAGCGTTCGCTATCAAGACCGAGGGCTTGGCCAGGGTCACCCTGCACGACCTGACTTATCAGGTCACACGCGGCAGCGTTGATGCCTGGCTCACGATGCTGCGCGATCACACGATCCGCTACGAGGCCCAGCCGTACCAACAGCTCGCCGCCGTGCACCGCTCCGCCGGCCACGAGCACACCGCCCGTCGCGTGCTGATCGCCCAGCAGCAGGACCTCAGACGCCGCGGCGACCCCGGCAACAAGCTGTGGCACTGGTTCCTGGGCGTCACTCTGGGCTACGGCTACCGGCCCTCCAGGGCGGTGATTGGCCTACTCGTGACGTTCCTGCTCGCGCTCTGTCTCGTGTGGACAACGAACGCCTATAACGGCCTGACACCGGCCAAGGACCGCCCCGCCGACTCGTGTTCACCTGTGAACAGAATCAGTCTTGCGGCGGATCTCGCCATCCCGCTGGTGAAGCTCGGTGGCACACCGAGATGCGAACTGGCGAACGGACCAGCCGGGCAGTGGGCGACAGGAGCAGGCTGGGTCGTGCAGATCCTCGGCTGGTCGTTCGCCACGCTCAGCGTCGCGGGCTTTACCGGACTCGTCCGCAAAAGCTGAACGGCGGTCGGCCGAAATGAGACGAGGGCCCGCCCACCTGGGCGAACCCTCTTCTCTGATAGAGCCGGCGAGGGGAATCGAACCCCTAACCTTTCGCTTACAAGGCGAGTGCTCTGCCAATTGAGCTACGCCGGCCGGCTCGTGTTCGCGAACATCGTAAGCGCCCGTTGCGGGTGCTACCTGCGGCGAACGGTCTGCTCTCAGTGTGATCGGATTGCTCCGACCGGAGGCAGACCAACCAACTGAGTGGATCAATGCGTCGGAGTGACCGCCTTGACCAGGTCAGGAGGGTAACCAACGGACAGTGATCATGTCCTCCTTTTCGGGTCGCCCGATCGGAGGTGGCCGATGACACAGCAACAGTCGAAGTCCCCGTCACGATCACACGACGGAGGTGCCCAAGATTTCCACGAACAGCCTGCACGGCCCCGCTCTGCCCGATGACACCACGGTTCACCTGGTACTCGATCTCGCCCTGAAGATCGGTGAGGTCCAAATGTCCAGTGGGGCCGGCGCGGCCGATGTGACAGCGACGATTCTCTCAGTCACCGAGAGCTATGGACTGCCGCACACAGAAGTCGACGTGATCTACACCTCTATCAGCGTGTCGTGTCATCGCGGCACAGAGGCGTTGCCGATCACCTCGATACGCGTTGTCCGGCAGCGCAGTCTCGACTACACGCGACTCGCGGACGTCGAACATCTCGTGCGCAATCTGGGGCCGATCGAAGAAGCGCACGCACGGCTTGAAGACATCACCAACGCCAAGCACCCGTATCCGCGCTGGGTCGCCACCGCCGCATGGGGCGGAATGGCCGCCGCGGTGGCGTTCCTCGTGGGCGGCGGGCTGGTGCTCGCGCTCACCGCCGCGGCCATCACCGCCGTGGTCGACCGGGTCGGCCGCATCCTCAACCGCCGCAACCTGCCGTTCTTCTTCCAGCAACTGGTGGGCGGCGCGCTCGGCACGGGTGCGGCGCTGGCCATCTACTCGACCGGGTTGCTGCCGGTGCGGCCGAGTCTGCTCGTCGCCGTCGGGATCGTCGTGCTGCTGTCCGGGCTCGCGCTCGTCAGCACCGTGCAGGACGCGATCTCCGGCTACAACGTCACCGCCGCCGGCCGCACGGTCGAGACCGTGCTGCTCAGCGCGGGGTTGATCGCGGGTGTCGCGCTGGCGATCCGCGCGGCCGTCCACTTCGGACTGGACATCCGGCTCAGCGACCCGTTGCCAGCGCTGATCTCCGCGGTGCCGATGCAGTTCGCGGCCGGCGCGGCGACGAGTGCGTTCTTCGCGCTCGCCTGTTACGCCCGGCCCCGCGCGCTCGTCGCCGCCGCCATCTCCGGCGCGATCGGCACGGCCGCCTACGGACTCATGACGAGCTTCGGCCTGGACGCGCTGCTCGGCTCCGCCGTGGCCGCCGCGATCACCGGGTTCGGCGGCGCGACGATGACCCGCCGGCTGCGCATCCCGACGCTCGTCGTCGTCCAGGCCGGCGTCGTGCCGCTGCTGCCCGGCTGGACCACCTACCGGGGTCTGTTCCAGCTCACCGCGGAGGGCGATCCGGCCGGTTTGAGCACGCTCGTGTTCGCGAGTGGCATTGCTCTCGCTCTGGCCGGAGGGGTCGTGTTCGGCGAGTACCTGGCCCAGCCCGTGCGCACCGGACTGGGCCGTTTGGAGCGCAAGTTCGCTGGTCCGCGCATGTCCGGGCCGCTCAAACCCTCCAAGCGTCGTTTGGAGTGAAACTCGCTGTGACGGGGGTTACACGGCACGCCGACAGCACGTGTCCGCACTAGCCTCAGATTCGTGAGCATGGACATTGGCGAGAACGGGGCGGAATTCGTAGTCGTGGCCAACCGGCTGCCGGTTGACCTGGAGCGCTTGCCTGACGGAACCGAGCGGTGGAAACACAGCCCTGGCGGTCTCGTCAGCGCGCTCGAGCCGTTCCTCCGCTCACACAGCGGCGCCTGGGTCGGCTGGCCCGGCGTCGCGGACACCGAGGTGCCGCCGTTCGAGGACGACGGACTGCTGCTGCACCCGGTCGAGCTGTCCGCGAAAGAGGTCGAGGACTACTACGAGGGCTTCTCCAACGGCACGCTCTGGCCGCTCTACCACGACGTCGTGGCGCAGCCCGCGTTCCACCGGCACTGGTGGAACGCCTACGTGAAGGTCAACCAGCGGTTCGCGGACGCGACGGCGAAGGTCGCCGCCCAGGGCGCGACGGTGTGGGTGCAGGACTACCAGCTGCAGCTCGTCCCGGCGATGCTGCGCGAGCAGCGGCCCGACCTCAAGATCGGCTTCTTCCTGCACATCCCGTTCCCGCCGGTCGAGCTGTTCATGCAGCTCCCGTGGCGCACGGAGATCATCCGCGGGCTGCTCGGCGCCGACCTGGTGGGCTTCCACCGGCCCGGCGGCGCGCAGAACTTCCTCTGGCTGGCCCGCCGGCTCGTGGGCCTGGAGCCGAGCCGCGGCACCGTGGGTGTCAGGACCCGGCCAGGTGTCGTGCAGGTCGGCGACCGCACCGTGCGCGTCGGCGCGTTCCCCATCTCGATCGACAGCGCGGGGCTCGACGCGGTCGCCCGGCGCAAGGAGACGCAGGCCCGCGCAAAGCAGATTCGAGCGGACCTGGGCAACCCCAAGCGCATCCTTCTGGGCGTGGACCGTCTCGACTACACGAAGGGCATCGACGTCAGGATCCGCGCTCTGTACGAGCTGATCGCGGACGGACGCCTGGACCCCGAGGACGTCGCGATGGTGCAGCTGGCCACTCCCAGCAGGGAACGCGTCGACCACTACGTGACGATGCGCAAGGACATCGAGCAGTCGGTCGGCCGGATCAACGGCGAGTTCGGACGGGTCGGCAAACCCGTCGTGCACTACCTGCACCAGTCGGTGAACCGCGAGGAGCTCGTCGCGTTCATGAGCGCGGCGGACGTCATGGTCGTCACGCCCGTTCGGGACGGAATGAACCTCGTGTGCAAGGAGTACGTGGCCTGCCGATATGATCTTGGTGGAGCTCTGGTGCTCAGCGAGTTCGCCGGCGCTGCCGCAGAACTGACCAGTGCGTTCCTGGTGAACCCCCATGATCTGGACGGTGTCAAGAACGCTCTGCAGGCCGCCCTCGACATCGATCCTGCTGAAGGCCGCCGTAGGATGCGCGCGCTGCGCCGCCAAGTCCTCACCCACGACGTTGATCGCTGGGCAAGGTCGTTCCTGGAGGCGTTGGGCACGCAGACCTCGGTCTGAATCCTTTCAGATCCCCGTATTGACCCATCGAGTGCTCCAGGAGGGGCGTTGACCGCCGAGGCCCTCCCCGCCGAACTGCGCCGCGCCATCGTGCAGCTGGCCAGGACCCCACGACTGCTGGTCGCCAGCGACTACGACGGAACACTCGCGCCGATCGTGGCCGACCCGGAGCAGGCACGCCCGCTTCCGGAGTCGGTGAACGCGCTCCGTTCGCTGGCGAGCCTGCACGAGACCACCTCAGCCGTGATCTCCGGCCGCGCACTGCGCGACCTGGCCACGCTGTCCCGTCTGCCTGGCGAGGTCCACCTAGTGGGCTCGCACGGCTCCGAGTTCGACGTCGGCTTCGTCCACGCGCTGGACGCGAACGCCAAGGCGTTGCTGCGGCGCATCGAAGCCGAGCTCGAAGAGATCGCCGACGGCCAAGAAGGCGTCCAGCTCGAGGTCAAGCCCGCCTCCGTCGCGGTGCACGTGCGCCGTGCCGCGAGCGAGGCCATCGGGGAGGCCGTGCTCACCGCCGTCCGCTCCGGCCCGTGCACCTGGGAAGGTGTGCAGGTCACCGAGGGCAAGGCCGTCATCGAGCTCGCCGTCGTCGAGACCAACAAGGGCCAGGCGCTCGACATCCTGCGCCACCAGGTCGGCGCCACCGCGGCGATCTTCCTGGGCGACGACGTGACGGACGAGAAGGCGTTCGCGCGCCTGTCCGGCCCGGACGTCGGCATCCGCGTGGGTGCCGGCGAGTCGCTGGCCGAGCACTACATCGGCGACCCGTCCGACGTGGCGACGGTGCTGGCGTTCCTCCTGGAGGAGCGCCGCGCGTGGCTGCACGGCGACCAGGCCGTGCCGATCGAGCGCCTGACCATGCTCGCGAACGAGCGTTCCGTCGCGCTGGTGACGCCGGACGCCAAGGTCAACTGGCTGTGCCACCCCGAACCGGACTCCGCGGCGATCTTCGCGGACCTCCTGGGTGGTCCGGCCGCCGGTCACTTCTCGATCAAGCCGGAGCACGGGTCGCTGCCGCTGGGCCAGCGCTACCTGCCGGGCACGATGATCGTGGAGACCCGCTGGTCGCGTTTGTTGGTGACGGATTACTTGGAGCACGACGTCGCCTCGCACCGGACCGATTTGGTGCGGCGGATCTCCGGCTCGACCAACGCGGTGATCACGTTCGCGCCGCGCCCGGAGTTCGGCCAGGTGCCCGTGCGGCTACTGCGCGAGCGCGAGGGCCTGCGGGTCGTCGGCACCTCGGACCCGATGGTGCTGCGCTCCCCCGGCGTCGACTGGGACATCACCTCGGACGGCGTGCAGGAGACCGCACGCGCCGTGGTCCGCCCACGCGAGGGTGCGCCGGTGTTGCTGGAGCTGCGTTGCGGCACCGACGACATCTCCGAGCACGCTCAGGCCGAGTCGGTGCGCCGTGACCGCGCCGCCGGCTACTGGTCGGACTGGGCGGCGGGCCTGCACCTGCCGAAGGTGCAGACGGACCTGGTGCTGCGCTCGGCCCTGACGCTGCGCGGCCTGGTGCACAAGGACTCCGGCTCGATCATGGCCGCGGCCACCACGTCACTGCCGGAAGAGCTCGGCGGCGTCCGCAACTGGGACTACCGCTACTGCTGGCTCCGCGACGGCGCGATGACCGCCGCCGCACTCGTGTCGGTGGGCTCGTACGCGGAGGCCGACGGCTTCCTGGCGTGGCTGCACGGCGTCCTGGAGACCATCCCGGGCCCGGAGCGGCTGCACCCGCTGTACACGCTGCACGGCACCCAGCTGGGCGCCGAAGCAGTCATCGAGTCGCTGCCCGGCTACGCCGGCTCCCGCCCGGTCCGCGTGGGCAACCTCGCGAACCAGCAGGTGCAGCTCGACGTGTTCGGCCCGGTCGTAGACCTGGTCGTGCAGCTGGCCACCGCCCGCGGCTCTCTGTCGGACGCCGACTGGTCGATGGCCGGGGCGATGGCCGAGGCCGTCTCGCGGCGCTGGCACGAGCCCGACCACGGCATCTGGGAGGAACGGCACGCGCCGCGCCACCACGTGTACTCGAAGGTCATGTGCTGGCTGACGATCGACCGGACGATCAAGCTCGGCGAACAGTTCGGCCGTGAGCTCGACCCGTCGTGGGTGCCGCTGCGCGACACGATCGCCACGGACGTTTTGAAGAACGGCTGGAACGACGAGGTCCAGTCGTTCACCACGGCCTACGACGGTGACGACCTCGACGCCGCCTCGCTGTTCGTGGGCCTGTCGGGCCTCATCGACCCGACCGACGAGCGCTTCCAGTCCACCGTCACGGCCATCGAGGCGGAGCTGCGGTCCGGCTCCACCGTCTACCGCTACCGCCGCGACGACGGCCTGCCGGGCGACGAGGGCGGCTTCCACCTGTGCGCCGCCTGGATGATCGAGTCGTACCTGCTCACCGGCCGGCGCACCGAGGCCGAGGAACTGTTCGGCCAGATCGTCGCGGCCGCAGGCCCCACCGGCCTGCTGCCCGAGGAGTACGACCCGATCGCCGAGCGCTCGCTGGGCAACCACCCGCAGGCGTACTCGCACCTGGGCCTGATCCGCTGCGCCCAGCTGCTCTCGCAGTGATCTCGTAGTTCGTGCTGCCGCCGCGGTCCTGTTCCAGGGCCGCGGCGGTGCCATTTCCAGGATCTCCGCTGTCGCCATGTCTGGGACCTCAGGGACCTCAGCTGCACCGTGTCCGGCCGCCGTTGTGCCATGTCCGGGACCTCAGCTGTGCCCATACCGACGCCACGTGTGAAGTGGGCGGAGGCTGTGCCCACCGCTCCCCCGCGCGATTCCTCCTGACGCAACGCGCGAACCCCGGATTTGGTTCCCGCTCTATCCACAGGCTATCCGGAAACAGATAACCGCAGGTCAGAACTTTGCCAGCCTGTGGACAACTCGCGATCAAGGTCAGCGGTCGGTCCAGCCGGAGCCTGACGCCGGAGCCGTACTTCGGGTCCGAAGCCCCAGGGGTCAGGGGCGAGGCGGCACCTTCTCGATGATCTTCGCGGTCCCCGGCGAGCTGCCGTGCAACATGATCACGTCGCCCCGGATGAGATGCGCCCACGCCGGCGGCACGAACGGCCTCAGCCGTGCGGTCGCGCGTTCGCCTGGGCCCAGCACCGGCTTGGACTCGATCCACAGCGCGGCCACTCGCTGGTGCTTGCCGGTGACGTCCCACATCGGGCGTTCTCCCCTGGCCTGCAGCGGTTCCGCGTCGACGGACAGGGTCAGTTCCACGCGCAGCAGGCCTTGGATCGACTCCACGCAGCGCCACTGGAACCAGGCCTCGTCCTGGTCCATCTCGGCCGCCGCCTCGGCCAGCAGGGCCCAGTAGCGCGGGGTCTGCCAGGTGTGGCCGTCGAAGTCGCCCAGCAGGGTGAGAACCAGCTCCCACTCTTCGAGGTCGAGGTAGTCGACCAGGTCTGAGTTCTGCACCTCCGCGGGCACCAAGGACGCCGCGAACCGCAGTAACTCACCTATCTCGCTGTCGTGTCTCCCCAACACCCGCTAATTCGATCACAGTCGCCGTACCGGCCACCGGCTGTCCCTCGTGCATGGTGATCACGTCGCCCGGCGCGAGGTGCTGCCACCCCTCCGGCGACAACGCCGTCAGCCGGATGATCGCGCGGCCACCGGCCTCCAGTTCGGGCTTCGACTCGACCCACATCCTGGCCACCCGGTAGTCGCCACCGCCCACGTGCCACAGCGGCCTGAGCACGCCTTGCGCCGGAATCGGGTTCCGCGTGCTGGGCACCAGCTGGAGGTCTGCGCGGATCAGGCCGAGCCGTGTCTCTGCCTCCCGCCAGTGGAACCACTTGGACGGCAGGTACAGCTCCTCCGCCGCGGCCGCCAGCAGCTTCCAGTACTCCGAGGACTGCCAGGCGATGCCGTCGAAGTCGCCGAGCAGGTCGAGCGCGATCTCCCACTCGTCGTGTTCCAAGTACTCGTACACATCCGCGGACGTGCATCCGGCGTCGCTGCGCGCGTCGTCGGGCACGAGCGCGACGGCACGGCGCAGCAACTCAGTCATCTTCTGGCTTCTCTTCGGACTTGCTGCTGCGCTTTCGGTTCAGGCCGAGCAACTCCAGCGCCGACACCAGGTCGTTCGCCACCAGCGCCCGCACCCCGTCCGGCAGCGGGCCGTGGTCCGGCGGCACCAGTGCCTTCTTGAAGCCGAGCCGCGCGGCCTCGCTGAGACGCTTGCCGACGCCGTTGACGCGCCTGATCTCGCCGGCCAGGCCGACCTCGCCGAGCACCACCAGGTCGGCGGGCAGGGCTATCTCCCGTTCTGCGGAGGCCACCGCCAGCACCACGGCCAGGTCCGCGGCAGGCTCGACGAGTCGCATGCCGCCGACGGTGGCGGTGAAGACGTCCTTCTGGAACAGGTTGACCTTGCCGCGCTTCTCCAGCACCGCCAGCGCCATCGAGATGCGCGCCGAGTCGAGCCCGCTCACCGCGCGCCGGGGTGCGGGCAGGTTCGTCTTGGCCACCAACGCCTGCACCTCGCCGAGCATCGGCCGCTTGCCCTCGACGATCACCGTGACGCACGTGCCCTCGACGGCCTTCTCACGCCGCGTGAGGAACAGGCCGGACGGGTCCGGCACGCACGCGATGCCGTCGTCGCGCAGCTCGAAGCAGCCCACCTCGTCCGCCGCTCCGTAGCGGTTCTTGATGCCGCGCAGCAGCCGCAGACTGGAGTGGCGATCGCCCTCGAACTGCAGCACCACGTCCACCAGGTGCTCCAGAACCCTGGGCCCCGCAACGGATCCGTCCTTCGTGACGTGTCCAACCAGGACAACAGGAAGGCCGCGCTCCTTGGCCATCGCGATCAGTCCTGATGCGACAGTCCGCACCTGCGTGACGCCACCGGGCACGCCCTCGACGCTCACCGTCGACATGGTCTGGATGGAGTCGACGATCAGCATCGACGGCTTCACCTGGTCGACCTGCCCGAGCAACGCGCTGAGCTCGCTCTCGGCCGCCAGGTACATCTCGCCGTGGAGGTTGCCGGTGCGTTCCGCGCGCAGTCGCACCTGCCCCGCGGACTCCTCGCCCGTGACGTAGAGGCAACGGCCGTGCGACTCGGCCCAGCGGTGCGCCGTCTCCAGCAGCAACGTCGACTTGCCCACGCCGGGCTCGCCGGCCAGCAGCACGACCGCACCGGGCACCAGACCGCCGCCCAGCACCCGGTCGAACTCGCTGACGCCGGTCGAAAGCGCCCGCGCCGACTCGATGTCGACCTCGCCGATGGGCCGGGCAGCGGACGTCGGCGCGCCCGCCACCACGCGCGTCACCGACGCGGTGCCTCGTTCCTCGATGCTGCCCCACGCCTGGCACTCGGGGCAGCGGCCGAACCACTTCGCCACCTCGTGCCCGCACTCGGCACAACGGAAGATCGGCCGCGCTGTCTTCGCCACGACCAGAACGTTAGAGGACGACACCGACAGTTCTTGTTGGCCGCTGCTCCGCAGTCGGCGGCGAGTTCGCCGGGAAGTTGGTCGTCCGGCACCGCTTCGGCCCGAATCGCCTTCGGCGGTTGACCCGAAGGGGCGACCGGACGACCAACGCGAACTCGCACCGCAGGTCAGGCCGGTCGCCGGAGAAACTTCGAAGATTTTTCGGCGCGTTTGTCGATCCCGCAGGAGGCCCGTTCGACGCATCAGTGGAAGGACACGACAAACCTGGAGGACACAGTGAGCACCGCAACCGTTTCCGCGACGCAGACCCGCAAGTTCGCCCTCGGCCGCTACGCCACCGTCGTCACCCGCGTGCTGACCGGCCTGCTGTTCGCCACGACCGGCCTGAACGGCTTCATCATGTTCATGCCCGCCCCGGACCCCAGCACCATGGCTCCCGACGGCGTGGCCTTCAACACCGCGCTCTACGCGACCGGGTACATGGTCCAGCTGTTGTCCGGCGTCGAGCTCGTCGCGGGGCTCCTGCTGCTCGTCGGCCGGTTCGTGCCGCTGGCGCTGGCCCTGCTCGCCCCGGTGATCGTGAACATCTTCCTGTTCCACGTCTTCCTGGAGCCGAGCGGCCTGGTCATGGGGCTGCTCGTGGTCGCGGCCGAGATCGGCCTGGCGTGGGCGTACCGCGACAAGTTCCTGCCGATGCTCAAGGCCTCCTGAACAACGAGAAACGCCGCCCCCTGAAGCCAGGGGGCGGCGTTCTCACGTCTCTGAGGCTCAGTGGCCCGAGTCGTGGCCCTCGCTCGTGCGCTTGTGCTCGGACGGCGCCACGGGCACCTCCAGCGTCACGGAGCCGGCCTTCTCGAACAGGAACGTGACCTTGACGGTCTGGGCCGCCACCACGTCGCGGTTCAGCTTCTTGAGGGTGCAGCGGATCTCCAGCACCTCGAGGCTCGGGTCGACCGCGGCCGACGACGAGGTCGGCGCGACGGAGGAACCCGACGGGCGGCCGCTCGACGACGCGCCCGAGGACGGCGACACGTTCGAGGACGACACGTTCGAGGACGGGGCACCGGACGACGGCGTCACCGACGAGGACGGGTTCGACGACGGGGCACCCGAGGTCGGCACGACCGACGAGGACGAGGCAGCGGACGACGACGGCGAAGAGGACTTCACCGGCGCCTTCGAGGCGTCGTACTCGGCCCGCAGCGCGTACTGCGCCGGGATGTCCTTCGAGCCGACGATCTCGGCCTCGGCTTCCGAGGCCTCCGACTTGACCGACAGCAGCTTGTCCGGGGCTGAGCCCGAGTTCGCGATGACGAACGTCAGCGGCACGTCGTCGCCTTCGCGGTACCGGTTGCCGTCCGGCGGGAAAGCGAGCATGACGTTGCGCACCGCGATGGGGCCCGCGTTGCCGCTCGCACCGTCGACGGCGGCGACCTGGGTGTCGGTCTGGGTGATCTGACCGGCGCTGCAGCCGACCGCCACCAGGCCGAGGCCCGCGGCCAGCGCTGCCGTCACGATCATCCGGCGAGACACTCCTGAATTCACGGCTCCAGCGTCCTTCCTAGGGAACAACCACCAGGCAAGGAGCCTAACCGGGACCCGAATCGAGGACGCGACGGGATGCCAGTCGATCTTCGATGAGACGTACCTTGCACGCGAACAGGTGGTTTGTCAACCCCCCGCATGGCCCTGACCAGCACTAACGGATCATCGAGCAGCGATCGAAGGGTTGCCGGACGTGTTAGGATGGAGGCATCGAAAGGGGCAGAGGACACATGGTTTTCAAGGTCGGAGAGACCGTCGTCTACCCGCACCACGGTGCCGCTCTCATCGAAGCAATCGAGACCCGCGTGATCAAGGGCGAGGAGAAGAAGTACCTCGTTCTCAAGGTAGCGCAGGGCGACCTCACCGTTCGGGTTCCCGCTGACAACGCCGAAATCGTAGGCGTGCGTGACGTTGTCGGCCAGGAAGGGCTCGACAAGGTTTTCGAGGTCTTGCGTGCTCCCCACACCGAGGAGCCGACCAACTGGTCTCGGCGGTACAAGGCCAATCTTGAGAAGCTCGCCTCCGGCGATGTGAACAAGGTTGCGGAAGTGGTGCGCGACCTCTGGCGGCGCGAGAAGGATCGCGGGCTGTCCGCCGGCGAGAAGCGGATGCTGGCGAAGGCGCGGCAGATACTGGTCAGCGAGCTTGCGCTGGCCGAGGGCACCGACGAGGACAAGGCCGAGGTTCTCCTCGACGAAGTTCTCGCCACCGCCTCGTAGTTTCTTTCAACAAACAATCAGAGCATCGGACTTAGTCGCGAACATGAGTGTTGTCGCGCTCGTGCCCGCGGCAGGGCGAGGTGAGCGTCTGGGCTACGGGATGCCCAAGGCGCTCGTGCCGGTCAACGGCGTTCCGCTGTTGACTCGTGCCGTGCGAGGTCTGTTCGAGTCAGGCCAGGTTCAGCACGTCGTCATCGCAGCTCCACCGTCCGATGTGGACTTGGTGCACACCGCTACCGCCTCGCTGGCTCCGGCCGGCGGGGCGGTGCACGTGCTTTCAGGGGGCGCGCAGCGCACCGACTCGGTGCGGCTCGCCCTCGAACACGCGCTCCGCGTGATTCCGGACACCTCGATCGTGCTGGTCCACGACGCTGCTCGTGCCTTCACCCCTCCCGAGGTCATCGCCGCCGTCGTCGCCGCTGTGCGAGGCGGGTTCGACGCCGTCATCCCCGTACTTCCGGTCGCCGACACGATCAAGCAGGTGGACGAGGTCGGAGTGGTCGTCTCCACACCTGATCGAGCCGGCCTGCGGGTCGTGCAGACCCCGCAGGGTTTCCGCGCCGAGACTCTCAAAGCCGCCTATTGCTCCGGTATCGCCGCGACTGACGACGCTGGTCTCGTGGAGAAGAACGGTGTCGCCGTCCACACGGTTCCCGGCCACGCGCACGCCATGAAGATCACCACCCCGTTCGACCTCGCGGTCGCGGAAGCACTGTTCAGCGGAGGCAGGTAGTGAGGATCGGCCAGGGCGTCGACGTCCACCCGATCGAGTCGGGCCGGGAGTGCTGGATCGCCGGTCTGCTGTGGGAGGGCGTCGACGGTTGCGCCGGCCACTCCGACGGCGACGTGGCCTCACACGCCCTGTGCGACGCGCTGCTGTCCGCGGCGGGCCTGGGTGACCTGGGCGCCGTCTTCGGCACCTCGGACCCGCGCTGGTCGGGCGCGCACGGCGTGGTCCTGCTCACGGAGGTGCGCCGCCTCGTCGAAGAGGCCGGTTTCCGTGTGGGGAACGCCACAGTGCAGGTGATCGGCAACGAGCCGCGCATCGGCAAGCGCCGCGAAGAAGCCCAGAAAACGCTTTCCGACGCGATCGGCGGCCCGGTCTCGGTCGCCGGCACCACCACGGACGGCCTGGGTCTCACAGGGCGAAACGAGGGCATCGCCGCGATCGCGACAGCCCTGCTGTTCCCCGTAGCCTGACGAACATGGCCACGCTTTCAGAAACGCAGCGCGAACTCCTCGACAGCCCGAACTACGCCACGGTCGCGACGCTGACCAAGGACGGCAGCCCGCAGACCTCGGTCGTCTGGATCAAGCGCGACGGCGACGACGTGCTGTTCTCCACCGTCGTGGGCCGGGCGAAGGAGCGCCACCTGCGCAACGACCCGCGGGTGAGCATCACCGTCATCAACAAGGACAACCCGTACCAGTACAGCGAGTTCCGCGGTGACGCGGCGCTGACCACCGAGGGCGGCGCCGAGCTCATCAACGAGCTGTCGCACAAGTACCTCGGCAAGGACTACCCCGGCGACGCAGGCACGGACAACGTCCGCGTGATCGTCCGTGTGAAGGTCGCCAAGACCACCGGCAACGCCTAGAGCCGTTAACTCCGCTGCCTCTGCGCGGGCACGTTGAGCACGGCACGGCCGCCGTCGAGGTCCACCCGGCTTCGCGGCGGCGCGCCGTCCCCCTCGTCGTCGCGCAGCAGCCGTTCCTCCTTGCGGAACTCGATCTCCTCGCGCTTGCCTGCCTCGAACGTCGCGCCGAGCTCACCGATCCCGGCCGCGGACATCGGCGTGCCCTTCTTCTTCCCCCGCATGAAGCGCTCGACCACGGCGAGCACGAACAACGCCGCCACCAACGCGGGTAACGACATCGCGAACAGGTACCCCAGGCTCATGCCTGGACAACTCCCCGTACGTCGGTGTGGTTCCCGCCACTAACATGCGCCTCGTGCCCAAGTACGACGTTTGTCTCTCCTTCGCCGGCGAAGACCGCCCCTACGTCGACGAGGTGGCCCGCCACCTCACCGAGCTGGGCGTCTCCCGTTTCTACGACACCGACGAGCAGGCCGATCTCTGGGGCAAGAACCTCGTCGAGCACCTGGACCAGATCTACCGCCACGACTCGCGCTTCTGCGTGATGTTCATTTCGGAGGCCTACGCCAGGAAGATGTGGACGAAGCACGAGCGGCAGTCCGCGTTCGACCGCGCCCTGGTCTCCGACACCGAGTACGTGCTGCCCGTGCGCTTCGACGACACCGAGATCCCCGCGCTGCGCGTCGGCACCGGGTACCTGGACATCCGCAACCGCACGCCGCGCGAGCTGGCCGAGATGATCGCGAAGAAGGTCGGTGCCGCGGTCGCCGGGCCGAAGCCGGGCTGGGAGTACCAGCTGTTCGCCGACACCGTGGGGCTGCACATGCGCAACCTCAAGGACAAGCGGATCAGCCACGAGATGGGCAGTGTCAAGCCGAAGCGCATGATCACGGCGGACGTGGACGCGCTGGACACCTTCATGGCGCGCAGCCGCACGTTCGACGGCATCATCAACGGCATCGCGGACCTGCTCTCCCCCGGCCGGCTGCAGATGGCGTTCGGCCCGGCAGGCCGGCCCGGCGACAGCGACAAGATCAAGTACCTGGCCAACAACTTCGTGGAGCAGTACGAGAACCTGCTCGACTGGTCGGCCGACCTG
Organism: Lentzea sp. NPDC020367; assembly: GCF_044387305.1. Lineage (NCBI taxonomy): Bacteria > Bacillati > Actinomycetota > Actinomycetes > Pseudonocardiales > Pseudonocardiaceae > Lentzea > Lentzea sp. NPDC020367. Next base: position 488,374 of record NZ_JBIRVV010000003.1, read on the forward strand.
CGCGGTACCACGACGCCGGACCGCTTCACCGCGCTCTACAAGGCCGCCGCACAGCTCGCCGACGAGCCGCTCAAGCAGATCGAGCGGTTCGCGGAGGAGTTCGCGGCCGCCAGCGACCGCGGCGCGGGCGACCTGCAGCTGACCCTGTCCTACGACGCCTCGCTGGTCGAGGCCGAGCTCAAAAAGGTCCAGACCACCTAGCGATCCGGCACGTAGAGTCGGGGGCGTGACGATCCGCGCCGCGCTCTTCGACTTCTCCGGCACGCTGTTCCGGCTCGAACACCCCGAGCTGGAGTCCAACGGTGCCCTGATGCGTGCCCTCACCGCCCCGGTCGGCATCGCCGACGGGATGGACCCCGAACTGGCCGACGGCTGGCACCGGCGTGACCTCGACCCCGACGTGCACCGCTGGGTGCACGTGAAGGTCCTCGAGGACGCGCTGGTGCCCGACGCCGAGGCCTTCTACGACAAGCTGCTGCACCCCGAGTCCTGGCAGCCCTACCCGGACACCAGGGCGACGCTGGAACACCTCAGGGACGTCCCCGTCGCGGTCGTCAGCAACATCGGCTGGGACATCCGCAGCGTGTTCGAGCTGCATGGCCTCACGCACCTCGTGGACGAGTTCGTGCTGTCCTACGAAGAAGGCGTCATCAAGCCGGACCCGAAGATCTTCACCACCGCGTGCGAACGGCTGGGCGTCGATCCCCGCAATGCCGTGATGGTCGGCGACAGCGAGGAGGCGGACGGCGGAGCGGAGTCGATCGGTTGCTCCTTCCGGCTCGTCAACCCGGTTCCGACGAGTGACCGCCCGACCGCTCTTTTGGATGTGGCCCGTACCATTCCCGTGTGAGCCTCCACATCTACGACACCGCGAGCCGGTCCATGCGGGAGTTCCACCCGCAGGTCAACGGAACGGCGTCGATCTACGTGTGTGGGGCGACCGTGCAGGGCGTGCCGCACATCGGGCACGTCCGCAGCGGCCTGAACTTCGACGTGCTGCGCCGCTGGCTCGCCCGTGACGGCGCCGACGTCACGCTGGTCCGCAACGTCACCGACATCGACGACAAGATCCTCACCAAGGCCGCTGACCACGGCAGGCCCTGGTGGGAGTGGGCGTACACGCACGAGCGCGCCTTCGAGGACGCCTACGACGCGCTGGGCTGCCTGCCGCCGTCGTACGCGCCGCGCGCCACCGGCCACGTCACGCAGATGGTCGAACTGATGCAGCGGCTGATCGACAAGGGCCACGCCTACGACGTCGACGGTGACGTCTACTTCGACGTGCGCTCGTTCCCCGAGTACGGCGCGCTGTCCGGGCAACGGCTCGACGGCGTGGAACAGGGCGAGACGGCGGTGCGCGGCAAGCGCGACCCGCGCGACTTCACGCTGTGGAAGGCCGCCAAGCCCGGTGAGCCGTCCTGGCCGACCCCGTGGGGCGACGGCAGGCCCGGCTGGCACCTGGAGTGCTCGGCGATGGCCACGGCGTACCTCGGCGGCACGTTCGACATCCACGGCGGCGGGCTCGACCTGATCTTCCCGCACCACGAGAACGAGCAGGCCCAGTCCCGCGCGGCCGGCGACGGCTTCGCGAACTACTGGATGCACAACTACTGGGTGACGCTGTCGGGCGAGAAGATGGCCAAGTCGCTCGGCAACACCGTGTCCATCCCCGCGATGCTGGACAAGGTCCGCGCGCAGGAGCTGCGGTACTACCTGGTGGCGCCGCACTACCGCTCGCACATCGAGTACTCCGAGGAGGCGTTGCAGGAGGCGGTGTCGGCTTACAACCGCATCGAGTCCTTCCTGCGGCGCACCGTCGAACGCGTCGGCCCGATCGAGCTCCGTGGTGACATGTGCCCGGACTTCGTGGTCGCGATGGACAACGACCTGAACACGCCCCAAGCCGTGGCAGCGCTGCACAACAAGGTGCGCCAGGGCAACACGGCACTCGCCGACGGCGACCACGAGACGGCCAGGGCGGCCGCCGAGTGCGTGCGCCGGATGGCTGACATCCTCGGCGTCGACCCGTTGTCGCCGAAGTGGAACGACGCGTCGTCTGCCGATCTCGGCATGCGACAGGCGTTGACCACCCTGGTGGATCGACTTCTCGTCGAACGCCAGGAAGCCCGCAAGAGCAGGGATTTCGCGCGCTCTGACGCATTGCGCGACCAGCTGCACGACGCGGGCATCGCCGTCGAGGACACCCCCGACGGTCCGCAGTGGACTTTGAAGGACGACTGACTTCCGTGGCTGGCAATTCCAAGCGCAAGGGCGCGATGCGCAATCCGGGCTCGAAGAAGGGCGCGGTCGTCGGCTCCGGCGGGCAGAAGTCCAAGGGCCTGACCGGCAAGGGCCCGACGCCGAAGGCGACCGAGCGCCCGAACCACCCCGCCTACAAGCGGGCCAAGGTGGCGGCGAAGACCGACGCGGCCAAGACGCAGCGCCGGCACACCAAGGAGAAGGCCTCCGCCGAGACCGTGGCGGGCCGCAACCCCGTCGTGGAGTGTCTGCGCGCGGGCACGCCCGCGACGGCGCTGTACGTGGCTCTGGGCATCGACGCGGACGACCGCGTGGCCGAGGCCGTGCGCCTGGCCGCCGACCGCGGTATCACCGTGCTGGAGGTGGCCCGCGGCGAACTCGACCGGATCACCGGCGGTGCGATGCACCAGGGCCTCGGCCTGCAGGTGCCGCCGTTCGAGTACGCGACCCCGGACGAGCTGCTCGAGCTCGCTCAGCGCGCCACCACGCCGCCGTTGCTGGTGGCGCTGGACGGCGTGACGGACCCGCGCAACCTGGGCGCTGTCGTGCGTTCGGCGGCGGCGTTCGGCGCTCAGGGCGTCGTGGTGCCGCAGCGGCGCAGCGCGTCGATGACGGCGGTGGCCTGGCGCACCAGCGCGGGCACGGCCGCCAAGATCCCGATCGCGATGGCCACGAACCTCACCCGCACGCTGCGCGACTGGGCGGAGGCGGGACTGATGATCGTCGGCCTCGACGCCGACGGTGACGTGGACGTGGACGGTCTGGACCTCGCGACGGGCCCGCTCGTCGTCGTGGTGGGCTCGGAAGGCCGCGGCCTCGGCCGTCTGGTCAAGGAGACGTGCGACCAGACCGTGTCGATCCCGATGGCCAAGGGCGTCGAGTCGCTCAACGCCTCGGTCGCGTCCGGTGTCGTGCTGGCCGAGATCGCGCGGCGCCGCCGCATCGACGCCAAGGGCTGACGCGTTACCCGGCTTGTCTGACGGTTGCCTGACGTTATCGACTAGTTCGCGACGCTAAGCGCCTTCATTCGCCGACGTTAGTGATCGTTTTCCTCGCCTGCGAAACCGGTTTCGTTACGCGGGCGAGGAAACGGGATCTCCACACTTGCCAGAACTTCAAGACCGATCAGGATGACAAACGGCGTGGCCTATTCCGCGCCACTCCCGGGCGCGGGTACCTTCGTCTCGATCGCAATTCGCCTGTTTCGCCAGGTCGGAGCCGGTGCAGGTTGCTCCGGTCGGCGGAGCGCGAGACACCCGTTTGGCACCGGCTGACACACAGCGTGACCATTTGGGGTCCAATCAGGCGAGGCCGAGGTCAACTGTGAAGAAGATCAGCTCCACGTTTCGCTATTGTAACTACTTTAGGTAACTGGCCTGCTCCGTTTAGGTACACACTGTGGTAGGACAGACGTTGAACGGTCAGACAGCTTCTACCGTGATTGTCGATAGGAATTGATTACCACCGGCGGGGGCGACGTGACTCGGCGTAGAGCGAATCGGGACGTGCCGATTCACCACGCGCGGGGAGCGGCTGCCCGGGGCACCGCATGACGACCCGCGGAGCGCTCCGCGAGCTCGTGGGTTTGCGTGAGTTCCGCGCCATGTGGATCGGCTCGACCGCTTCGACCGCCGGCGACCAGCTCGCGGCGGTCGCATTGTCACTGCTCGTATTCGAGCGAACACAATCCGCTGCCTGGACCGCCCTCACGTGGTCGCTGACGCTGTTCCCGCCGCTGATTTCGGGCCCGTTGCTCGGCTGGGTCGCCGACCGGTTCCCACGACGCACGGTAATGGTGACGACGGCCTGGATGCAGGCCGTGCTCATGGGCGCGATGGCCATTCCCGGCATGCCCCTGTGGGCCATGATCGTGCTGCTCGTGGTGGTTCTGGCGATCTCCTCGCCGTACCTCGCGGCCCAGGAGGCGAGCCTCCCTCACGTACTTCCGCCGAAACGCTATGACGACGGTGTGGCGCTCTTCGGCACGTCCGTCGACATCGCTCAGATGGCGGGCCTCGCCGCCGCCGGATTCCTGGTCGCCCACAGCGGCCCCGGCCTCGCGCTCGGGATCAACGCGGCGACGTTCGCCGCCCTGGCGATCCTCGTGCAGACGTCCGTGAAGCACCGGCCGGCCGCCGATCCGCTGGGCCGCAAGAAGAAGGACGACGAGGAACCGCGCGGTGTGCTCACGCTGATGGTGTCCGAGCCGCGATTGAGGACCCTGCTGGGCGTTCGTCTGCTTGCGGGCCTCGCGATGGTCCCGGAAGGACTCGCGGTGCCGCTGGCGGCGAGCCTGAACGCGGTGTGGGCGGTCGGCCTGATCCTCGCCATCGAACCCGCCGCGAACGTGCTGGGTGTGGCGCTGCTCTTCCGTCTGGTGAGGGATCCGGCGAAGCGAGAACGGCTGATCGGCCCGCTGGCGATCCTGTCGCTGGCCCCGTTGATCATGTTCGCTTTCAACCCGAACCTGACCTGGACGATCGTTTTGCTCGTGATTGCCGGTATAGGCGGGGCTTATCACACACCCGCTCGTTCGGCTTGGATGCGCCTGCTACCCGACCAGTACCGTGGAAGGGCTTATGGCATTGGGCGCGCGGCGTTGCGTTCGAGCCAGGGCGGTGGAATGGCGCTGGCCGGTGTCGTCGCTCATTCGATCGGATCGGTGACGGCCACGATCGCCGGCGCGGGCGGCATCGGACTGCTGCTCGCGACGCAGGCAACCTTCGCCTGGCGGCGTGCTCGAGGTCGCAACGACACGAAGGCGGTGGCAATCTGAAACAGAACGGTCACCAATAGCGATATCCGTCGTAGAGGCACCATGATGATCTGGGTGCGAGATTGAAGCCGGGTAGAGGAAGGGTGGCGTTCAGAAGTCTCGGTTGCACATGGAAGGACACCTCCTCGTTGCGACAAGCGGCAGCGTGGTGGTCTACGACCTGGTCAGCGGCGGCTTAGCTCATGACTTGCCATGAGCGTAGGGGGTCGTGGTGAAGAACAGTTTGACTGATCGCAGGCGATCGCGGGCACTCGGCTTGACTCCGATTCGCAACTGGGACCTTTGGACCGTTGCGCCTAGTGCGATCGCATACTTTTTCGTGCTCGAAGCAGCCGTAGCCGTTGCCGCCATCTGGCTGCTGACGAGACTCACCGACGTCGCGACCACCGACTGGCTCCGCTTCGCCGCGCTCATCGCCGCGATCACCATCCACCTGACCGTCGTCCGCAGAGCGGAAGAAGCCCGCCGCAACGAGGCCTCAGGCCCCCACATCGACCTGACCTCGGTCTGGACCTTCGCCGCGGCCGTCGCGCTGCCAGGCGGCCTGGCCGTGATCGCCACGATCTGGATGCGCATCCTGATCCAGCCCATCGCCCGCCGCCAGCCCTACCGCTTCGTCTTCGGCACCGCCTCCATGCTCGCCTCGACCCTCCTGTCCTGGGCACTGGTGCACCTGTCGGGCGTCTCGCTGGCCGCCACCGGGAACATCCCGACGGACCTGAGCCTGGTCCTGATCCTCGCGATAGCCGCCGTCGTCTACTGGTTCGTGCAGGTGATGACCGTCGCGGCCGCGTTCAAGATCGTGACGCCGAACTCGAAGGTCCTCGACTTCCTCGGCTCCAAAGTCGACAACATGCTCGAGATGAGCACCCTCGGCGCCGGCGCAATGCTGGGCATGCTCATGACAAGCCACTGGGTGGGCCCCCTGCTGCTGGCAGTTCCAGTCATCCTGGTCAACGCACTGCTGTCACGCGCGGGCGAACGCCGAACCCACCTGGAACGCCTGCTGCGCGAACAGGAACAGCTCCACCAACGCCTCGCAGCAGACGCTCACACCGACTACCGGACGGGCCTGCTCAACACCAACGGCCTCACCGAGTACGCGGGCCGCCTGGCCGAGCGCTGCCGCCTGGACGGCGAACCGATGACCGTCCTGGTCATCGACCTCGACCACTTCAAGCGCATCAACGACACCTGGGGCCACCCGGCGGGCAACGCCGTCCTGGCCGAGGTGGGCAGAATCCTCCGCGAGAAGCTCCGCCCAGGCGACGTGGCGGGCAGGGACGGCGGCGAGGAGTTCGTAGTAGCGCTGAAGGACACCCCGGTGGCCCAGGGCGTGACGATCGCCGAACGCATCCGCGAGGCCATCGGCTCCCTGGCCGTCCCAACGACGGACAAGCACCGCAACGTGGTCACCCTGTACGGCCGCGAGATCCAGCCCCCAGAACCAGAAGGCGCGTCACTGCAGGCGATCTCGGCGTCCATCGGCGTGGCCGTGATCCCGGACAACGGCCCGGACATGGCCACCGCACAACACTCAGCGGACGCGGCGCTCTACAAGGCCAAGGAGAACGGCCGCAACCAGGTCCGAGTGGCGGGCCTGGACATCCCGCCGCGCCTGATGCCCGCACCGCGCCAGGACGACGTGACCAAGCCGATCACGTCCCGCACGGCCTAGCGCGCACGCTCGCGCAGGGGTCCCCTTGGGTTGAGGATCCCCCGCGACCCAACCTAGCGACGGGGTCTGACGGTCCCGCGAAGCAAGAGCGAGGACGAGGGTGCGAGGACACCGAAGGCAGCTGTCTGGTGAGCTCGCGGGAGCAGACGGCATGCTCGCGCAGGGGTCCCCTTCGAAGTTGGATCCCCCACGACCCAACCTAGCCATCTGGTCTGACACTTCTGCGAAGCGAGCGTGACGGCGTCCGCGAAGCCGAAGGCGAGCAGTCTGAGCGCGCGGTCACGGCAAGCGCCCGCCCACCCGCGATGCCGAAGGCGAGCCGTTCTTACCGTGCGGTCTGGGTGGGGTGGCTTCGTCACGAGTCGTGCCATAGCTCTTGCTGCAGCTAGGAAGGGATGTCAAACGGACACGCTTTTCGTCCGTTTGACATCCCTTCCTAGCTGTGGGCCGCTCTTGGCTCGGCTCGTGACGAAGCCACCCCACCAACGCAACCCTCTACGCAACGCGCCTCCGCCCAAAGCAACAGGCGTGCCATCAACCCGCGCATGGCGTAGACCCCGGCTTTTGATCAGATTGGCGGGGTCTGGGGCGGAGCCCCAGGAATCAGCCGCCACACCAGCACGCAACCCAACCACCTACGGACAACAAACCGGCACCCGCCAACGCAACAGGGGGACGACCCACCCCAACCCGACGCGCACGCCGAAGGCGGGACCCCGGTGTCCTCCACCACCACAACCCTGCACGTCCCAACCAGGGAGATATCCTCTCCACCGTGGAACACATCTTCACCGGACTCCTGGTGCTAGTGACGATCGCCGTAATGTGGTTCGCCGGCTACGTCGTCTACCGCCTCTACTCCGACCAGCGATGACCAGCGGCGACGAGGCCATCCGCCTGGCCGAGGAACGTGCGGCGGCCACGAAGCAGCGCAACCTCCCCCAGTTCACCGACATGCCGATCCCGGCGGACACGGCGAACCTGAGAGAGGGCGCTGACCTCAACGACGCCCTCCTGGGCGTCCTCCCGCTCGTGGGCGTCTGGCGAGGCGAGGGCGAGATCGTCTACCCGACGATCGACGGCCCGTTCCGCTTCGGCCAGCAGATCACCTTCGCCCACGACGGCCGTCCGTTCCTCGTCTACGAGGCCAGGTCGTGGCTGCTCAACGAGGCAGGCGAGGTCATCCGCCCGGCAGCCCGCGAACAGGGTTTCTGGCGTCCGCAGGAAGACGACACGATCGAGCTCCTGCTGACGCACAACACGGGCATCGTCGAGCTGTACTACGGCAAGGTGCGCACGCAGACGTCCTGGGAGTTCGAGACGGACGCGATCATCCGCTCCGCCACGGCCAAGGAGGTCAAGGGCGCGCAGCGGCTGTACGGCGTGGTGAACGGCGACCTCGCGTACGTCGAGGAGCGCGCCATGATGGGCCAGGAGATGCAGCCGCACGCGTCGGCGCACCTCAAGCGCATCGTCGGCTGACCGGCTCGCTGAACGATCCGCTCGCCACACCGCCGCGCTGCCGGATCGCCGGATTGTTGAACGATTCGCGTGTCGGATTGTTCAACAATCCCACGATTCCCCGTAGCATGGGTGCATGCTTCTGCGGCGCTGCGGAACCGACGCGCTCCTGGTCGAGGTCGACTCACTGAGCGAGGTCGCGGCCGTCCGCGCCGCCCTCGCACGACTCGACGGCATCGAGGAGCTCGTCCCGGCCGCGCGAACGGTGCTGGTCAAGGGCGCGCTGAACCAGGTCAGGGACGCACTGAAGACCATCGACCTGACCAAGGCCCCCGCGACGCACCCGCGCGAGATCACCATCCCGGTCAGCTACGACGGCCCGGACCTAGACCTCGTCGCCGAGACGGCCGGCATCACCCCGGACGAGGTGGTCAAGCTCCACACCGAGGCCACCTTCGAGGTCGCGTTCTGCGGCTTCGCACCGGGCTTCGCCTACCTCACCGGCCTCCCGCAGAACCTCCAGCAGCCCAGGCTCGACTCCCCGCGCACGAAGGTCCCGCAGGGCTCGGTCGGCATCGCGGGCGAGTTCACCGCCGCCTATCCACGGCCGACACCGGGCGGCTGGCGACTGATCGGCCGCACCGAGATCACCCTGTTCGACGCCAAGGCCGAGACCCCCGCACTGCTGCAGCCGGGCGACCAGGTCAGGTTCGTGGTGGCATGAACAGCACCACGAACCGCAGCGTCACGATCATCCGAACCGGCCCGCAGGCCCTGATCCAGGACCTGGGCAGGCCGGGCAACGCGCACCTGGGCGTCCCTCCGTCCGGCGCCCTGGACCAGGACTCCCTCAGGCTCGCCAACCGCCTCGTCGGCAACTCCGAAAGAGCAGCCGGACTGGAACTCCTCCTCGGCGGCCTCGCACTCCGAGCGAACTCGAGCTGCACGATCGCCGTCACCGGCCCGTCCACCGAACTCAGGGTCGACGGCCGACTCGCCGACTCCCACCAGCCGATCCACCTCAACCCCGACCAAACGCTGGAGATCGGCACCCCTCAGACCGGCCTGCGCAGCTACCTGGCGATCTCCGGCGGCATCGAAGTACCGGAAGAACTCGGCAGCCGCTCCACCGACCTGCTCTCCGGAATCGGTCCAGACCCGTTGCGGGACAACGACGTCCTGCATCTTGGGACGCCGAGCACACCAAACGGCGCAGATGTCGTGCCGCCCGTCCAGGCACTGCAAACGTTGGTCATCCCGATCCGGCTCGGACCGCGCGACGACTGGTTCGACCAGGCGGAAACCCAGCTGCAGCAAGGATCCTGGACGGTGTCGGACCGCAGCAACCGCGTCGGCGCGCGACTCCAAGGCACAGCACTGAATCGTCGTGACGGGGAGATTCCCAGCGAGGGAATGATCACCGGCGCGGTTCAGGTGCCGCCGGACGGGCAGCCCGTGGTCTTCCTCAACGACCATCCGACGACCGGCGGCTACCCCGTCATCGGCGTGGTGGACAACGATCACCTGCGTTTTCTCGGGCAGGCGCGGCCGGGCACGAAGGTCAGGTTCCGGCCGATCGACTGAGGATCACGCCGTTGACGGAAGTGGTCCAGACCAAATACCGTAACTCCCAGCCGCCGCGGAATCTCTACCAAACTGGAGTTCCGCATGCGCCGGATCCCTGCCCTCCTAGCAGTTCTGATAGCGCTCTTAGCTCTGGCGGTCCCTGCAAACGCCGCCACGGGCATCACCGCGACCTTCTCGCGCACCGGTACGACCGGCAAGTTCGTGGTCGCCAACGCGAGCACGACCGCGCTCAACGGATGGTCGGTCAAGTTCGACCTGCCCGCCGGTGTCACGGCAAGCAGTCCCCAGAACGCGACGATCACCCAGAACGGCACGAGAGTGACGCTCACTCCGGCCTTCTACATCAACAACCTTCCCGCCGGACGCAACACCGAGCCCTACAGCCCGACGTTCACACTGAGCGCCGCGGCCGACCCGACCACCTGCACGATCAACAACATGGCGTGCGACGGCAGCGGCACCGCACCGCCGGCGCCGACCGGGCTGACCGCCGAGTACTCGGTGGCCGGTGGCGCGGCGAAGTTCGTCGTCCGCAACCACTCCGCCGCCGCGGTCACCGACTGGTCGATCTCCTTCACGCTGCCCAACGGCGTAACCGTGAGCAACGGTCAGAACGGCACGGTCGCCCAGAACGGCAACGCGGTCACGATCACCCCTGCGCACTACAACAAGACCATCAACGCCGGCGCGAGCACCGAGCCGTACAGCCCGGCGTTCTCGATCAGCCAGAACGTCGACCCGGTGACGTGCCGGATCAACAACGCCAACTGCGACGGCAGCGCGGACACCCCGCCAAGCACGCCAACGGGTCTCGCCGCACCGACGAAGACCACGCGCACGGTGACGTTGCAGTGGAACGCCTCCACGCCGGGTTCACTGCCGATCGCCGGTTACGACGTCTACAACGGCTCCACACTGGCCGGCAGCTCCACCACGACGTCCACGATCATCACCGGCCTGACCCCGAACACCGCGTACTCCTTCACGGTGCGGGCCAAGGACACCAAGGGAACGCAAAGCGCCCCCAGCGCCGCGCTGAGCGTCACCACCAACAACCCCGCCAGCGACACCACGCCCCCGACCGCGCCAGGCAACCTGCGTTCGACGGCGAAGGACGCGGGCAGCGTCACGCTGGCGTGGAACGCCTCCACGGACAACAGCGGGATCGCGAACTACGACGTCTACGTGGGCTCGACCGTGAAGACGACGGTCTCCGGCACGTCGGCCACGGTCAGCGGCCTCTCGCCGTCCACGAACTACACCTTCACCGTCAAGGCACGGGACCTCTACGACAACGTGTCCGCGGCGAGCAACGCGCTGAACGAGCGCACTGGTGACATCGTCGGCGGCTACGCCCGTGTCGGGTACTTCGTGCAGTGGGGCATCTACGGGCGCCAGTACTTCGTGAAGGACATGGACGCCGCGAAGATGACGCACGTCAACTACGCGTTCGGCAACATCGACCCGGTCAACCTGACGTGTCTGCACGGCGTCACGAAGGGCACGAGCCCGAACCCGCAGGACCCGAACCAGGGTGACGGCGCGGGCGACGCGGAAGCCGACTACAGCAGGCCGATGAGCGCGTCGCAGTCCGTGGACGGTGTCGCGGACAGCGGCTGGGAACCGTTGCGCGGCAACTACAACCAGCTCAAGAAGCTCAAGGTGAAGTACCCGAACCTCAAGGTGCTGATCTCGCTCGGCGGTTGGACGTACTCCAAGTACTTCTCCGACGTGGCGGCGACGGACGCGGCGCGCAAGAAGTTCGTGTCGTCGTGCATCGACGTCTACCTCAAGGGAAACCTGCCCGTCTACAACGGCGCCGGCGGACCAGGCACCGCAGCGAACATCTTCGACGGCTTCGACCTCGACTGGGAGTGGCCGGGCGCGGAAGGCCACGCGGGCAACCACTTCGGCCCGCAGGACAAGGTCAACAACACCCTGTTGATCGAGGAGTTCCGCCGGCAGATGGACGCGTACAGCACCACCACGGGCAAGCGCTACCAGCTCACGGCGTTCACCCCGGCCGACCCCGGCAAGATCGCGGCGGGCTGGGAACTCGGGCGGGTGGCGCAGTCGATGGACATCTTCAACGTCCAGGGCTACGACTTCCACGGCTCCGGCAGCGACAACTCGTGGGAGCCGAACCGGACCGGCCACCAGGGCAACCTCTACCCGGACCCGGACGACCCCTACACGACCAAGTTCAGCGTGGAGAGCACCGTGCAGGCCTACCTCGACGCCGGGGTGCCGTCGCGCAAGATCACGCTCGGGCTCGCGTTCTACGGCCGCGGCTGGCAGAACGTGGTCAACGGCGGCAAGAACGGTGAGTGGCAGACGGCAGGAGGCGCGGCACCGGGCCAGTTCCCGGAGGAGTCGGGCACCCGCGGGTACGCCAACCTCGTCGCGTCCGTGCCGAACTGCACCGTCTTCCACGACGAGGTGGCCGTGGCGACGTCCTGCTACACCGGCAACCAGTGGTGGACCTTCGACGACGCCTGGTCGATCCAGAAGAAGACCGCGTGGCTCAAGTCGAAGAACCTGCTGGGCGCGATGTTCTGGGAGATGTCGGGCGACCGCGGCCCGTTGATGGCCGCGGTCGACGCCGGACTCCGCTAACTCAGTACTCGGACTCGTACAGGCCCTGCAGCTCGGTCAGCAGGGCCGCCGAGTCGGGCAGCTGCTTGCCGTCCAGCACGTTGACCCGCGTGATCTTGCGGACGCTGGACGCGAGGAACACGCCCTCGGCGTCGTAGAGCTCGCCGGTCTGGATCGGCTCCACGAGCACGGTCCAGCCGGCGCGCTCGGCGGCGCGGAACAACGCGTACTGCGTGGTGCCCGGCAGGATGCCGAGCTTCGACGGCGGCGTGACCAGCGTCTTGCCGCGCACCAGGATCAGCGTCGAGGTCGGGCCCTCGAGCACCGAACCGTCCGACGTGGTGAAGATGACCTCGGCGGCACCGCGGCGCTCTGCCTCGCGCAGTGCGGCCATGTTGATCGCGTACGACAGCGACTTGGCGCCCAGCAGCAGCCACGGCGCGCGGTCGGCGAGGTCCGCGTCGATGCCGCGGTCCAAAGTCACCGCGGACAGGCCCTCGGCGCGCTGCTTGAGCACCTTCGCGCCGATCTCCATGCCGAGTGCGAAACCGGTGGGCGTGCCGTCGCCGCCCTCGACCCCGCGGGTGTAGACGAGCTTGAGGGCGAACTCCTTGCCACCGGCCCAGTTGCCGATGACGAGTTCGACCGCGCGCTCGAACTCCGCACGGGGAGGCGGCGCCATGTCGAGCATGGCCGCGGACCGGTCGAGCCGGTCGAGGTGGGGCGTGAGTTCGCGGGGTTTCCCGTCGACCACGAGGATCGTTTCGAACACACCGTCACCGCGCATGAGACCGAGGTCCTCGACGCGGATCTGCGGCGAGTCGGGGTCAGCGAGGGTTCCGTCGAGCAGTGCCAGCACGCGCATGGAACGAGCCTACTAACATCAGTGATGTGGAGACCGCAAGAGGGCTGCGCAAAACCCTGCACGACCGCGGCATGAGGATGACGCCGCAGCGTCAGCTCGTGCTGGACGCGGTCAGGTCGCTCGAACACGCGACGCCGGAGCAGATCTGTCAGCGCGTCCAGGAGACGGCGCCGACGGTCAACATCACGACGATCTACCGCACGCTCGACCTGCTCGACCGGCTCGGGCTGGTGCGGCACACGCACCTGGGTCACGGCGCGCCGAGCTACTCGGTCGACGACCACCAGCACGTTCACCTGGTGTGCCACGTCTGCGGCTCGATCCAGGAAATCCCGTGCGAGCTTCTCGACCCCCTGGTCGGAACATTGCGGGAGCGCGACGGGTTCGAACTTGATGCAAGCCATCTCGCGCTGTCCGGCACTTGCCGCGACTGTTTGACGCAGGAGCAGGAGACCGAGTGACCCTCCCAGGAGCCGTCCCGCCGCCCGACGATTCCACGGATGCCGGCGTGGCCTGGCACTACGGAGACCCGTTCGCCGAGCAACGATCGGCCGCCCGTTCCGTGGTGGTCGTGGACCGCTCGAACCGCGGTGTGATCGCGATCCCCGGCGAGGACCGGCTCACGTGGCTGCACCAGCTGACGAGCCAGCACTTCGAGCAGCTGGGCGAGGGCGCGGGCACCGAGGCGCTGATCCTCGACGCCCAGGGCCGCCTCGAGCACCACATGGTCGTCGCGAACGTCGGCGGCACGGTGTTCCTCGACGTCGAGAAGGTCGACGACCTGCTGGCGTACCTGAAGAAGATGGTCTTCTGGTCCAAGGTGGAGCCCCGTGACGCCACCGGGGAGTTCGCGCTGCTGACGCTCGTCGGCCCGGACACGCCCGCGCTCCTGGAGAAGCTCGGCATCCCGGTGCCGGCGGACGTGGACGCGCTCGGCGAGGGCTTCGTGCGCAGGACTTCGTGGCCCGGCCAGAACGCGGTCGACCTGCTGGTCCCGCGTGCCGAGCGCGCGGACTGGTGGCAGCGCATCACGGACGCGGGCGCGCGCCCGGCCGGCAGCTACGCGTTCGAGGCGCTGCGGGTCGAGTCGCTGCGGGCCCGCCAGGGCGTCGACACCGACGAACGCACGATCCCGCACGAGGTCGGCTTGATCGACCCGGCCGTGCACCTGAGCAAGGGGTGCTACCGCGGCCAGGAGACGGTCGCGAAGGTCCACAACGTGGGACGCCCGCCCAGGCGAATGCTCCTACTCCACCTGGATGGTTCTGCCGACGCCCAGCCGGAGACCGGTGACCCGGTGACGCTGGACGGGCGCGTGGTCGGCCGGGTGGGCACCGTGACCCTGCACCACGAACTCGGCGCGATCGCGTTGGCGCTGGTCAAGCGGTCTGTACCGATCGACGCCGAGCTCGTCACCGGGGCCCCCGAACGGGAGGTTCCGGCACGAATCGACCCCGACTCGGTGCCCGCGGACACGCCCGGACTGGGCCGGGAAGCTGTTCGCAACCTGAGGGCGTGAGACCAGCGGTCCGGCCACCAGCTTCCACCTGCGCTTTCACCGTTCGGACGGGTGCGTCGTGACACCGCCCCCGCGCCTCCACATCGGGCATGTGGGGGCGCGGGGGCGGTGTTGCGAGGTGCCCTGCTGAGCGCCGGAAGCGACGGTGGAAGTTGGTGGCCGGACCGCTACAGTCCCGGTACATGTCCCTGGGCACGCTGATCACTGTCGCTCCCACCGGAGCGGAGCACGCGAAAGCCGACGTCCCGCAGCTTCCGGTGACCCTGGAAGAGCTGGTCTCGACGGCGCAGACGTGCGAACAGGTCGGCGCGGCGATGATCCACGTCCACATCCGTGGCGAGGACGCGAAGCCGTCGCTGGACCTCGGTCGTCTGAAGGCCACCGTCGAGGCGTTGCGGTCCGAGACGAACCTCGTCGTGCAGCTCTCCACCGGCGGGTCGGTGCACGACCCCGAGTCGGACCGGCTGCGCGTGCTGGAGGCGATGCCGGACTCGGCGTCCTGCACGATGGGCACCGTCAACTTCGGTGACGACGTGTTCATGAACCGCTGGGAGTTCATCGTCTCCCTGCACAAGGGCATGCAGGAGCGCTCGATCGTCCCGGAGTACGAGATCTTCGACATCGGGCAGCTCGCGTCGTTGAAGCGCCTGCTGGACCAGCACGGTCTGCCGGCGGGCGGCCACGTGCACGTCGACTTCGTGATGGGCGTGCCCGGCGGTATGCCCGGTGACGCGGCCACGCTGGTCGCGGCCGTCAACGCGCTGCCGGACGGGGCGACGTTCTCCGCCACCGGGATCGGCCGGACGACCCTGCCCGTGATGTTCACCGCTTTGGGTGCGGGTGGCCACCTCCGAGTGGGTATGGAGGACACCATCAGCTACTCGCGGGGGGTGCCGGTGCGGGACAACGCACAGCTCGTGGCACGTGCCGCAGGTCTCTCCAAGATCGCCCAGCGACCCGCTTTGACACCTGATGAGGCGCGAAAGCTGCTGGGCGTGCACATTTGAGACAAGTTTGGTGCATGGGATGTGTTGGCGGGTGAGGAGGATCTACCGCAGGATGGACACGTGATCGAGGTGCGTCCTGGCGGGCGCCGCCGAATCGACCGGGTGCTCGCCCCCGACTACACGGAGGGCGTCGAGCAGCGCCCGCTCGTCGAGGTGCGCGAACTCCGCGACGAGGCCGCGCAGGAAGAGACAGATCTGTCCTACCTGCGACGGCTGTTGCACGCGCGCATCGACATCGTGCGTGCGGAGCAAGAACGCCGCAGCTCCGGCGGCTCGGCCGTGGTCGAGCAACTGGCCACGATCCTCTCCACGAACGCCGTGGGGCCCGCGACCGGTCTTGGTCGTTATCAGACCCATGAGCCGTCACGTGCTGATGCGCATCAACGGCACGTCGAGGCACTCATCTCCGACGTGGACCTGTCCGACGTGAGCTCGCTGGCCGACGATCGCCTCGGCGACGTGCTGGAGACGCTCATCTCGGAAGAGGCGTCCGTGTCGGTGCGCCGGCGCGAGGTGCAGGTGGTCGTGGACAAGCTCAACGCCGAGATCGCCGCGCGCTACCAGCGCGGGAGTGCCTCGGTGGACGAGCTGCTGGCTGCCGAGCGCGGACACCACCGTCCCAAGAGGTAAGACGAGCGTTCCACTTTCTGAGCAGCCGACCTAGCGTGCCCTCATGGGGTACCGCTGGGTCGTGCTGTCTGTCGGGGCGTTGGCGCAGGGCACGAACGCGGCCGTGTTCCTCGGCCTGCCCGCGATCAGTCCTCAGCTCCAGCAGCACTTCTCACTGACGTTGCCCCAGGTCGGGCTGCTTCTCGGCGCGGTCAACCTCGGCACGATGATCGCTCTCGTGCCGTGGGGCGTCGTCGCGGACCGACGCGGCGAACGCCTCGTGATGACCATCGGTGGAGTGGGCGCCGCCGTGTGTCTGCTCTCCGTCGCGCTGGGCAACGCCTGGATCGCCGGTCTCGCGCTGCTCGGCGCCGGGCTGTTCGGGGCCAGCGTCAACGCGGCCAGCGGCCGGGCGGTGATGTCCTGGTTCAGCCGGGAGTCACGCGGCCTCGCCATGGGTGTCCGGCAGACGGCGACCCCGCTCGGCGCGGCCCTCACCGCGGCCGTCCTGCCGGGGATCGCGATCTCGGCCGGGATTCCCACGGCGTTCGTCGTGCTCGCCGGCGCTACCGCCTTCGTGGCACTGGCCGTGTTCCTGCTGGTCAGGGAACCGCCCGGGGCGATCCGGGCGAGCACCGAACACGGGCTGGTGCTCAAGGATCCGAAACTGCTGCGGCTGTCGCTCGCCAGCGGACTGCTGGTCGTGCCCCAGTTCACCGCCACGGCCCTGCTCGTGCCCCTGCTGCACGGCCACCGCGGTATGAGCGTGACGGCGGCCGCCGCCGTCTTCGCCGTCGCCCAGCTGCTCGGCGGGGCGGGACGGCTGGCCGTCGGCGTCTGGTCGGACCGGGCGCGCAGCCGGATCGGGCCGCTGAAGATCATCTCGGTGGTCACCGCGGGCGGGTTCGTGCTGGTCGCGGCACTCGACCAGGCGCCGTTGCCGCTGCTGATCGCGGTCCTCGTCCCGACCAGCCTGTTCGCGCTGTGCTGGAACGGGCTGGCGGTCACCGAGGCAGGTGAGCTCGCCCCGGAAGGCCGCAGTGCCACCGCGATCGCCATGCAGAACTCGGCGAACTACCTGAGCGCGGCGGTGACCCCGTTCGTCGCGAGCTTCGTCGCGGTGCACGTGGCGTGGCCTGCGGCGATGCTGCTGGCAGCGGTGGCAGCCGTGGTCGCGCGGGTGCTGATTCAGCCGTGGCGTTCTCTGCGGGCCAGCTCGCCCCAGAACTCGCGCAGCGTCTCGTAGCGCAACGCGACTTCCTCGGCGTCGTCCGCTTCGAGGGCGTCCACGATGGCGTTCACGTCGGCCGCGGAGGTGTCCTCCAGCAGGTCCTTGTCCTCGAGCAGCTGGACGAGGCCGCCGTAGTCGAGCTCGACGGCCGAGTGCGGGTGGAAGTGCTCCAGCCAGCGGCCGGTGTCGGAGAGGATCTTGGCGGGCCCGTCCTCGCCCAGTGAGCCCTTCACGACCTTGAGCGCCCGCGCGACCCGTCGCCTGGCGTCGGCCATGGCCACCCGCCACGACACCTGCCGTTCCGGGTCGTCCTGGGCGCTGGCCAGCACGACGCGGCGCTGGGCGGGGTCGACGAGGGCGAACCAGGGCAGCGGGACCGTCCAGGTCGTGGAGATCACGTGGACCGCGCCGGCGGAGAGTTCGGCCATCACGGAGGACGCGCGGGCCCGGACCGTCTCCGGCGAGAGGTTGAGGGCCGCGTCCTGCAGGATCGGCGGCGCGGTGGCCAGGAAGCCCACCAGAGCGGCGGCGGACCTTGCCCGGAGATCAAGGGGGCAGACGAGCGGTCCGGGGCCGACCCGGGCCGCTTCGGAGGTCGGAACCTCGGCCGGACTGATCGTCATCACGTCGAAGGACTCGCCCGGGAGGAGCTTTTGTCCCAACTGTGATCGCAACCACAGCTCCCGTTCCCGGCCACCTACCTCCGACCGGGGGACAGGGCCCGCTTCCAGGGCTTTTTCGACCTTGGAAGCTAGCGGTGCGTCCAATACCGATAACGGTTCGTACACCCGTAGGTAGGCGACGAACGGTCTGGGCACGTGTGCATCCTTCCACGCGAGGGGGGCCACGAGATTTGGCGGTACGTGTCACGCCTACCGCGTCGCGAGGAACCCCATCGGCACGGTACGGTAGTTACCAGGAATCAGTTGTCGAGACGAGTGGGGCCGCCGTTCCCCCGGCCGCCCCCGTCCCTGTGCGAGGGGGTCGAGCCATGGGGCGCGGCCGAGCTAAGGCCAAGCAGACGAAGGTCGCCAGGGAGCTCAAATACAGCTCTCATGAGACCGACTTCGCTGCGTTGCAGCGCGAGCTGTCGACTGATGAAAGGTCGCCGAACGGGAGCGGTGGTGGCGATGAGCCACCACATGACGACCCGTACGACGACTACGACGATTACCGTCGCTGAATTCAGCCTTCGGAGTTCAAGGGTTGGGTGTCCGGTTCGCCGGCACCCAGCCCTTGAACTCTGAGGGCTCTTTCAGAACGCCCTGGCGTACTGCTTCGGCGCCCTGACCTCCACACCCAGCTGCTGTGCCGCGTGCAGCGGCCAGTACGGGTCGCGGAGCAGTTCGCGCGCGAGCAGGACCAGGTCGGCGGAACCGTCCGTCAGAATCTGTTCGGCCTGCTTCGCCTCGGTGATCAGGCCGACCGCACCCGTGGGCACGTCTGCCTTGCGTCGCACCGCTTCGGCGAGCGGCACCTGGTAGCCGGGCCCGATCGGGATGTCCGCCTGCGCGGTGTTGCCACCGCTGGACACGTCGATCAGGTCCGCACCCGCGGCCTTGAGCGCCTGTGCCAGCACAACGCTGTCGTCGGCGGTCCAGCCGTTGTCGACCCAGTCGGAGCCGCTGATCCTCACGATCACCGGCACCTCCGGGCCGACCGCCGCACGCACCGCAGCCGTGACCTCGACGGCCGGGGCGATGCGTTCCTCGATGCTGCCCTCGTTCGTCAGCGGCGAGTAGAACTCGTGCAGCAGGTAGCCGTGGGCGGCGTGGATCTCCAGGACCTCGAAGCCGGCCTCGATCGCCCTGAGCGCGCCGTCGACGAAGGCCTTCACGATCCCAGTGTGGTTGTCGAGCTTCTCCGGCGTGTTACCACCGGGGAACGGCTCTGTCGTGGGCGCCACCGGCACCCAGTCGCCGATCGCCTTGCGGCCGGCGTGCGCGAGCTGGATGCCGGGCACCGAGCCGTGCTCCTTGATGAACGCGGTGATCCGCTTCCAGGCCGCGACCTGCTCGTCGTTCCAGATGCCGACGTCCTGCGGCGAGATCCGGCCGCGCGGCTCGACGGCGGTGGCCTCGGCGATGACCAGCCCGGCGCCGCCGACGGCGCGGGAGCCCAGGTGGACGAGGTGCCATTCGGTCGGCACGCCGTCCTCCTTCGTCACCGAGTACTGGCACATCGGGCTGACCGCGATCCGGTTGGGCAGGGTGACCGAGCGCAGGGTCAGCGGGGAGAACAGCAAGCTCACGGGAAGCTCCCTCAGAACGGTTCGTAGGGCTACGAACCGTTCAAGGGACGGGGGTCGGCGTGTTGTTCCCGGATGTGAGCCATCTCAGTCACTGAACAGCGACGCAGAGACACGGGCCGGCGTGAAGTCAGGCGGCCACAGCGTCCCGCGGTTGACCCTGGCCCCGGTCAGGACGGCCTTGTCCAGGTTGACGGCGCGCATGTCGGCTCCGCGCAGGTCCGCGTCCGTGAGGTCGGCGGCGCGGAGGTCGGCGCCTTCAAGGCAGGCGACCCGCAGCGACGCCTCGCGCAGGGAGGCCCCTCGCAGGTCCGCGTCACGAAGGTCCGTGGCGTCGAGGGCGGAGCTGTCCAGGCACGTTCCGACCAACCGGGCGCCGGCGAGGTTCGACCGACGGATCACCGCTCCCGCGAGCACCTGCTTGCCCAGGTCGGCGCCGCGCAGATCGACGTGGGACAGGTCGACCTGCGCGCCGGGCCGACGGGTGAGGATGACCAGAGCCGTCTCGACGTCCGGGCTCCTGACGGCGAGGCCCGACGGGTCCGCGGCCGTCCAGGGAGATCGCTCGCGCAGGAAGTCCCCGAGCGTGTCGTCCACGAGCTGCCGGCTCTTCGCCGAGTCCTGCGCGATCTGTTCCAGCGCGTGCAGCCCGCCGAGCCTGACCTCGGCCTGGTCACTGCCGAGGTGCTCGACGGCGCGGCGGTACCGGTCGACGACCTGGCCGTCCCTGACCTGGTACCAGCCCAGCGCACCGCCCGCGACGATCAGCACCCCGCCGAGGAGCAGCAGTGACGCCGATCGTGGAGCGGTCTGCGGCACCACCAGGACGACACCGAGTGCTACCAGGGCGAACGCGCCGAGCCTGAACATCCGCTTGCTCACGGAGAGTCATCCTCGTGACGGCAAGCGCCCAGCGGTATCCGCTGTTGGAGTTCAGCTCAGATAACGGACCTGTTTGGACTTGCCCTCCAGCACTTCTTCGCGGGCCTGGGCGATCTCCGACCGGTGTGAGACCTCCGGCACGCCGACCTCCCACCAGGCTCCCGCCTCTGTCCACGACGACGGGTGCGTGCGGATCACGACGACGGCCGGCCGCTTCTCGGCGACGGCCACTTCGCGCGCCTTGCGGTAAGCGCCTTCCAGGTCGGCCAGCGAGTCGACCGGGAAGACCGCGCAACCCATCGCCGAGGCGTGGGCGGCGAAGTCGGTGCGCGGAGGTTCGGAGTGGCCGGTCGTGCAGTCGGCGTAGAGGTTGTTGAAGCCCGCGCCACCCTGGCCCGTCTGCAGGCGGTGGATCACGGCGTAGCCGTCGTTGTCGCAGACAACGGCCACGAAGCCGTGGCCCGCGAAGGCCGCCGAGAAGAGCTCGGAGTTCAGCATCAGGTACGAGCCGTCGCCCAGCAGGGTCGTGACGACGCCCTGGGTGTGCGCGATCGCGGCTCCCCAGGCACCGGCAAGTTCATAGCCCATGCAGGAGAAGCCGTACTCGACGTCCATTGTGGACTCACCCGTGGCGCGCCAGCCGCCGATCAGTTCGCCGGGGAGGCCGCCGGACGCCGTCATGACGTAGTCGGTGGGCTCGCTGACGTCGTTCACGACGCCGACCACCTGGGCGTACGTCGGGAGAGCGGTGGACGGTGTGCGCAGCGAGGTGATGTGAGCGTCCCACTTCGTGCGTTCGGCCTGGGCACGGCCTGCCCAGTCCGCCGGGGCCTGCCACGCGCCGAGGACGTCGGTGAGTTCGCGCAGGCCCTCGTCGGCGTCGGCGACCAGGGCGAACGAGCCGTGCTTCACGGCGTCGAAGCGGGCCGCGTTCAGGGAGAGCAGGTGGGCGTCCGGGGAGAAGACCGTCCAGGACGCGGTGGTGAAGTCCTGCAGGCGGGTGCCCACGGCGATGACCAGATCCGCCTCGCCCGCCAGGACGTTGGCCGACGTCGAGCCGGTGATGCCGAGCGGACCGGCGTGCAGCGGGTGCTCGTGCGGGATCAGCGTCCGGCCGGCCGTGGTCTCGACGACGGGGATGTTGTGCTGTTCGGCGAAGCGCAGGGCTCGGCCTGCCGCGCCCGAGTAGCGGACGCCGCCGCCCAGGACCAGCAGCGGGCGGGAGGCGTGGCGGATCGCCGACGCGGCCTCGGCCAGCGCGAGCAGGTCGGGGCGTTGGCGCAGCGGGCGGTGGACGACGGGGACGAACAGCGCGTCGGGGAAGTCGTAGGACTCGGCCTGGACGTCCTGCGGCAGCGCCAGGGTGACAGGGCCGCAGTCGGCCGGGTCGGTCAGGACGCGCGCCACCTGCGGCAACGTGGAGAGCAGCTGTTCGGGGCGGGTGATCCGGTCGAAGTAGCGGCTGACCGCGCGGAACGCGTCGTTGACCGTGGCGGTCGGGTCGTGGAAGTGCTCGACCTGCTGGAGGACGGGGTCCGGCGCGCGGCCGGTGAAGGTGTCGCCGGGCAGCAGCAGAAGAGGCAGGCGGTTGGCGTGGGCCACGCCGGCGGCCGTGATCATGTTCAGGGCGCCGGGGCCGATCGACGACGTGGCGACGCCCACCTGGCGGCGATGGGTGGCCTTGCCGATGCCGACGGCGGCGAGGGCCATGCCCTGCTCGTTGTGGCCGCGCCACACCGGGATGCGGTCGCGGACCTCCTCCAGGGCGTTGCCCAGGCCCAGGACGTTGCCGTGGCCGAAGATCGCGAACACGCCGGGGAACAGCGGCGCCTGCGTGCCGTCGAAGAGTTCGGTGCGCTGGGCCAGCATCCAGCGGACCAGCGCCTGCGCGGTCGTGAGCTTCACTTGACCCGCCCCTCGGCAGTCGTTACCGGGCAACGGGGATCGAGCTCCTGCGTCGCCCAGCTGTCCCGGATCCAGGTGTGCGCCGGGTCGTCGCAGAACGCCATCGAACGCTCGTCGCCGGGACCGGCCAGGACGTTCAGGTAGTACATGGGATATCCCGGCGCCGCGACGCACGGGCCGTGATAGCCGCGTGGGATCAGGAAGACGTCGCCGTCCCGCACGGTCACGTCCTCGTCGATCGTGCCGTCGTCGGTGTACGTGCGGTGAAAACCGAAGCCGGTGCGGGACGGGGTGACCTGGTCGCGGTCGGCGATGCGGAAGTAGTAGATCTCCTCGTTGTTCACCTCGCACGGCTCGGACTCGTCGTGCTTGTGCGGCGGGTACGAGGACCAGTTGCCGTCCGGGGTGATCAGCTCGCACGCGTTGAGCTTGTCCGCGTGGTCCCACACGCCCGGCGTGCCGAAGTTCGTGACCTGGCGGGTCGCGTTGCCTGAACCGCGCACCTCCACCGGAACGCCGTCGGCGGGGCCGTACTTGGGCGTCAGGCGGTTCTCGCAGCGCGCCATGGGGAGCGCGACCTCGCAGCCGTCCACAGAGGACAGCTTGACCGAGGCGTCGCGCGGCACGTAGGCGAAGTCCGTGACGCGGGTGAAGACCGACTCACGGCCCTGCAGCTCGTAGCGCTCGTCGTCGACCTCGACCGTCAGCGACCCGGCGAGCGGCAGCACGAACGCCTCGAACTCGCCGGTCTCGATCGTGCGCACCCAGCCGGCCTCGATCCGCAGCACGCGCAGACCGGTGTACGTCCAGTCCGCGTCCTCCGGCGTCAGGTGGATGACGTCCGTCGAGGTCGAGAGCGTCCCGTGTGGACGGTGCAAGGTCATTCCGTGACTCCCTTCGCGGTACGGAGGATTTCGGCGGCGGCGGCAACGGCGGAAGCGACATCGCCGTCCGGCGGGTAGAGCAGCGCCCGGCCGACGACCAGGCCGCGCACGGTCGGGTGGCCCAGCGATCGACCCCACGACGCGAGGTCGTCCTGCGGGTTCGCGGACGGCACGCCGCCGAGCACCAGCGCGGGCAGCGCGGTGGTGTCCAGCACGATCTCCGGCTCTTCCGGCGCGGGCAGCTTCAGCCAGGTGTAGGCGGAGGTCGAGCCCAGCCCGGCAGCAACGGCCGAAGCGCGGGACAGAGCAGCGGAATCCTTCTGCAGCACCAGCTTGTCGTTGTGATCACGCTTGTACGGCAGTGGTTCGACCATCGCCATCAGGCCGTGCTCGGCGAGTTCGGTGACGGCCCGCGCGCAGCCTTCCAGCGTCGGGATCGTGCCGGGGTCCGAGTCGACCAGGCGCAGCAGCATCTTGCCGCCGTCGAGCCCGAACGTGGCGATGGACGACGCGTCGTACGCGGTGAACCTGTCGTCGATCTCCCAGTCCGCACCGGCGAGGCCGCCGCGGTTCATCGAGCCGATGACCACTCGGTCGTTCAAACCGTCCAGCAGAAGGAGGTCCTCGATCACGTCCGGCGTGCCGAGCACGCCGTCGACGTCGGGATTCGCCAGCGCCGTCAGCAACCGGGCCAGCAACGAGCGCCGGTCGGCCATCGCCATCGGGTCGCCGCCGACGCCGAGAGCGCCACGGGCCGGGTGGTCCGCCGCGACCAGGAACAGCGTGGACTTGCCGTTCAGCAACGAGTTGCGCCGCTTGCGCGCCTGGTAGGCCCGCCTGATCGAGCCGGGGTCCTCGGCCCGCCGCCACAGCAGTTCGCGCCACTGGCCATCGGTGATCACAGCAGTTCCTCGATCTCTTCCTGGTCGGGCATCGCGTCGGCGCAGGCCAGCCGGGAGGCGACGATCGCGCCGGCCGCGTTGGCGTAGCGGGCGATCTTCACCGGGTCCCAGCCCGACAGCAGGCCGTGCACCACCGAGCCGCCGAACGCGTCACCGGCGCCGAGCCCGCAGACGACCTCGACCGGGTTCGGCTCGACCGTCCAGCGGCCTTCCGGCGTGGCCACGAGGACACCCTCGGCGCCCTTCTTGACCAGTGCCAACGAGATTCCGCGCGCCAGCAGCCGGTCAGCGGCCTCATCGGGGTCGGACGTGCCGACCGCGATCTCGCACTCGGTCCGGTTGCCCACGGCGACCGTGACGTGGTCGAGCATCCAGCCGATCTCGGCGCGCGCGGTCTCGACGTCCGGCCAGAACATCGGCCGGTAGTCCAAGTCCAGCACCGTGTGCCCGCTGCGCGCGCGGTTCGCCAGCATCATCCGCTGCGAGGTCCGGGAAGGCTCTGCGGAGACCCCGGTGCCGGTGACCCACAACAGCGGGACTTCGCGCGTGAGCGACCACGGCACGTCGTCCTCGCCGATCGTCATGTCCGGCGCGGTCGGCAGGCGGTAGAACAGCAGCGGCGGGTCCGCGGGCGGGTTGAGCTCGCAGAACACCACCGGTGTCAGCAGGTCAGGCGAGGTGCCGACGTACTTCGACGACACCCCGAAGCCTTCCAGCGCCTCACGGACGTAGGTGCCGAAGCCGTCCGGACCGACCTTGGTGAGCACCCCGGCACGACGGCCGAGCCGCGCGGCGGCGACCGCGACGTTGGTCGCGGTCCCGCCGAGCGACTTGGCGAACGTGCTGACCTGGGCCAGCGGTACACCGGACTGCTCCGGGTACAGATCCACCCCGACCCGGCCCACGGTCAGCACTTCGAGAGACGTCACGCCTCGGCACCCCGCAGCTCGTGCTCCAGCGCCTCCAGCTCGGCACCGCCGGCCATCTGGCGCGTCAGCTCGTTGATGTCGATCTCGTCCTTCTCGTAGCTGCCCAGCGCACGGCCGCGCTTGAGCAGCAGGAACCGGTTGGCGACCGGGTAGGCGTGGTGCGGGTTGTGGGTGATCAGCACGACGCCGAGGCCACGATCACGTGCCTGGGCCACGTACTTCAGCACCACTCCAGCCTGCTTCACGCCCAGCGCGGCCGTCGGTTCGTCGAGGATCAGCACCTTGGCGCCGAAGTGCACGGCGCGGGCGATGGCGACGCACTGCCGTTCACCACCCGACAGCGTGCCGACCGGCTGCTCGACGTCGCGAAGGTCGATGCCCATGTCGGACAACGCCTTCTTGGTGATCTCCTTGCCCTTCCTGCGGTCCAGGAAACCGAAGCGAGTCGTCGGCTCCGAACCCAGGAAGAAGTTGCGCCACACCGACATCAGCGGCACCACCGCGAGGTCCTGGTACACGGTCGCGATGCCGTGGTCCAGGGCCTCGCGGGGCGACGAGAAGCGGATCTCCTCGCCCTCGACCCTGAACGAACCCTGGTCGTGCTGATGGACACCGGCCAGGATCTTGATCAGGGTCGACTTGCCGGCACCGTTGTCGCCGAGCACGCAGGTGACCTCACCCGCGTTGACCACAGTGGACACATCGCTGAGCGCGATGACGCTGCCGTAGGTCTTGCCGATGTTCTCGGTCTCGATGAGTGCGGTCATCGCCGGACCCTTTCCGCTCGGCGGCGCAGCATGTTGTTCACCAGCACGGCGGCCAGCAGCATCACGCCGAGGAACAGCTGGAACCAGTCGCTGTTCCAGCCGGCGTAGACGATGCCCTGCCGGGCCATGCCGAAGATCAGCGCGCCGATCGCCGCACCCACCGCGGAACCGAAGCCACCGGTGAGCAGGCACCCGCCGATCACCGCCGCGATGATGTACTGGAACTCGAGGCCGATGCCCTGGTTCGCCTGCACGCTCGCGTACCGCAGGATGTTGATCGAGCCCACGAGCCACGCGGCGAACGCCGTCGTCATGAACAGCAGGATCTTCGACCGCACGACCGGCACACCGACCGCACGCGAGCTCTGCGCGGCACCACCGATCGCGAAGATCCAGTTGCCGAACTTGGTCCGCATCAGCACGGTCGAGGCGATGACGGTGAACAGGACCCACCAGATGATCGACACGTAGAAGCCCTGGCCGCCGATCTGGAACGTCGAGGCGAACAGGAATCCCGCCGACTCGTAGCCCACGGCGTCCCGCATGCCCGACACCTGCACGCTGCCCGTCACCAGGCGCGTGATGCCGAGGTTGAGGCCCTGCAACGCCAGGAAGCTGCCCAGCGTCACGATGAAGCTCGGCAGGCCCGTGCGCATCACGAGCCAGCCGTTCAGCGCGCCCACCGCCAGTGCGAAGGCGAGCGACACCAGCAACGCCAGCCAGACGTTGAGTCCCAGCTGGGTGGCGAGGAGAGCCGTGACGAGCGCGGTGGACGCCGTCATGACACCGGCGGACAGGTCGAACTCGCCGCCGATCATGAGCATCGCCACCGCGACCGCCATGATGCCGAGCATGGAGGCGTCGTCCAGCCAGGTGGCCGCACCACCCACGCTCAGGAACTGCTCGGTGACCACGGAGAAGAACAGGAACACGAGCAGTGCGCCGAGCATGGCGCCGATCTCCGGGCGTTTGATCAGCTGATCGATCGCCCTGGGTTTGCTCAGCCGTTCGTCTGCAGCCGGTGGAGCTGTGGCCGTCACGGTCATCTCCCCGCCTCCTCCTTACCTCTTGCCGTTCTTGGCGTACTCCGCGACCTTGTCCACGTTGGACTTGTCGACGAAGCCGGGACCGGTGAGGACGGGCTTGCCGCCACCGAGGGTGTTGGCGTTGTCCTTGAACAGCTTCAGCATCACGATCGGCAGGTAGCCCTGCTCGTACTGCTGCTGGTCGACGGCGAAGAGCACGTCACCCGCCTTGATCGAGCTGACCACGTCGGCGTTCAGGTCGAACGTCGCGACCTGCGCCTTCGAGCCCGCGCCCTTGATCGCCGCGGCCGCGTTCACGGCGACCTGCGGGTTGAGCGCCAGCACGCCGTCGACAGCGGTGTCGGACTGCAGCTTGGCCTTGATGCGGGCCTCGACGTCGGTCGGGTTGGAGATGTCGACCTGGAGGTTCTCCACCGCGCCGCCGAAGCCGGTGCGGGCACCGTCGCAGCGCTGGTTGAGGCCCGTGTTGCCGGCCTCGTGGATCACGCAGAGCAGCTTGGTCTTGCCGGCGGTCTTGAGCTTCTTGCCGGCTTCCTCACCGGCGATCGACTCCTCCTGGCCGACGTGCGCCATGGCACCGAACTCCGCGCTCTTCGCGCTGCCGGAGTTGATCGTGATGACCGGGATGCCGGCCTTCACCGCGTTCTCGATGGAGGTCTTGAGCGCGTCCGGGTTCGCCATCGACACCACGATGCCGCCGACCTTCTGCGACACGGCGTTGTCGATCAGCTTGGCCTGGGCGCCGGGGTCGCCGTCGGAGTTGTAGGTGACGCCGACGCCGAGCTGCTTGCCCGCGTCCTCGGCGCCGACCTTCACGACGCTCCAGAACGCGTCACCCGCGGTGCCGTGCGTGATGACGGCGACCTTGAGGTCTCCCGTCGCCGGCGCGCTGTTGTTCTGCGTGGTCTGGGAGTTCGTTCCCGTGGGACCGCTGCACGCGGCCAGTAGAGCAACACCGGCGAGGGCGACGCCCGCACGGATGACCAGACGAGACTTCATCGTCTCCAGTCCCTTCAGAGGATCTTGCTGAGGTGCGCGAGGCTGCGCCCGGTGTCCTTCAGTGGCTTGTCCACTGGACTTCCGTCCTTGAGCTGAGTGTCCTGCTCAAGCACGAACCAACCGGTGTAGCCCGCTTCTTGAACGAGCTTCACCAGCGCTTCCACGTCCACGTCGCCGTCCCCGAGCGGCACGTAGATGCCCTGTTCCACGGCATCGGTGTAACTGAGTTCGCCGCTGCGCACCTTCGCCGCGATCTCGTCACGCACGTCCTTGAGGTGCACGTGACCGATCCGGTCCGGGTAGCGGCGCGCCAGCTCGACCGGGTCCGTGCCACCGATGAGGAGGTGGCCGGTGTCCAGGCAGAGCTGGAGATCGGAGTCCGCGAGGAACCTGTCGACCTCCGCCTCCCGCTCGACGTGGGTGCCCACGTGCGGGTGCAGCACGGTTTTCAGGCCGTGCGCGGCGGCGATCTCACGGATCTTCGCGCAGGTGGCGACGAGGGTGTCCCACTCGTCGTCGCTGAGCTTCGGCGTCTCGTCGTAGCCGTCCAGCCCGGTGGCGGCGGCGAGCACCAGGACCTCGGCGCCACCGGCCTTCAGGATCGCGGCGACCCGGTCGGCTTCGTCCAGAGTGGACTGGACGTCGGTGTGCAGGGTGACCGCGAGGAAGCCGCCGACGAGGCTCAGTTCGTGGCTGTGGAGAAGGGTCTTGAGCTGCCCTGGGTCGGCCGGCAAGTAGTCGGGCGGGCCGAGTTCGGTCGCGGTGAGGCCCAGGGAGTGCATCTCGGCGAGGACCGTCTCGGACGGGAGCACGGTGCCCCAGCCGGGAACCTCGCACACGCCCCAGGAGATCGGAGCCCCAGCGATCTTCGCCATGCCTAGTTCCCCTCGATCCTCACCGGTGCGCCGCTGCGGCGCGACTGCTCACAGGCTTCGGCCAGGCGCAGGCTGATCAAACTCTCTCGCGCCGGCGACGGGTTCGCGACCTCGCCCTTGATGACCTGCGTGAACAGGTTCATCTCGTTGACGTAGGCGCGGTGGAAGCGCTCCGGGAAACCGGGGTAGGCGTCCGGTCCGGCCACGTGCCCGCCGGGTTCCAGCGAGTTCAGCGGCGTGCGCGCGTCGACGCCCGCGACCAGGGAGTCCTTGCTGCCCAGCACCTCGATGCGGTGGTCGTAGCCGACCGGGTCGTGCCGTCCGCCGGCCAGCGTGGCGTGCGCGCCGTTCGCGAACTTCAGCATCACCACGGCGTTGTCGACGTCGTCGGCGTCCGCGAACGCCTGGTGCACCAGGACGGAACCGCTCGCGTAGACCTCGACGACCGGCTCGCCGACCAGCCACGGCACGCAGTCCAGGTCGTGGATCAGCAGGTCGCGGAAGATGCCACCGGAGGCGGGCAGGTAGGAGAAGTCCGGCGGGTTCGCGTCGTTGCCGACGGCCCTGACCAGGTAGATGTCGCCGACCTCTCCCGCGCGGATGCGGCGGTGCAGCTCGTAGATGGCCGGGTCGAACCGGCGCTGGAAGCCGACGAGCACCTCGACGCCGGACTTCTCGACGTCCTCGATCAGCGCGGACATCTCCTCGACGTCACTCGCGATCGGCTTCTCGCACAGCGTGGGAACGCCGCGGGCGATGGCGGAGCGCAGCATGTCCGGGTGGGTGTTCGTCGGGGTGGCGAGCAGGACCCCGTCGACGTTGTCGAGGAGCCCGATCAGGTCGTCGACGGCGGTCGTCCCCTCGATCCCGGCCGACGCCTGCGCTGCCCTGCCGGGCACCGGGTCGAAGAGAAGCACCTCGTCGACTCGATCCAGTGCGGCGAGGTTGGTCGCATGCATGGTGCCGATCCTGCCGACACCTGCTACTCCGATCCGCATCGCAGGTTTCCCCTGTTCATCGACGTGATGTGTTAGAGCGCTCTATTGGTTGGAGCGCTCTAATGCTGTAGCTTCCGTCACACGGGTGTCAAGGGTGGGTTTCCAGCCCGTGACGTGAGGGGAGGTGGTTCCAGGTGGTCAGGCCGACAATGGAGGACGTCGCTCTGCGAGCGGGCGTGTCCCGTGCACTGGTGTCACTGGTGATGCGCGGTTCACCCAAGGTGAGCGAGTTGCGACGCAGCGCTGTCTTGAAGGCCGCGGAGGAGCTGGGGTACTCCCCGCACGCCATGGCGCGATCGCTGGCCTCGCGCACGTCGACCGTTCTCGGCGTGATGGTGTCCGACCTGCACAACGCGTTCTTCGCGGAGGTCGTCGACGGCATCGACGAGGTGGCGCGCGAGCAGGGGTTCGACATCATCATCAACACCGGCGGCCGCTCGCCTGCTCGTGAACGCCGCGCGTTGGAGTCGCTGCTGTCCTTCCGCCCCGCCGGGTTGATCCTGCTGTCGCCTGTCGTGCCGGCGACCGCCATCGGCAAAGCAGCCGAACAACTTCCCGTGGTCCTGGTCGCCCGATCGTCTCGAGTGTCCACTGTGGACACGGTCAACGACGACGGCGAGCAGGGTGCGCGGCTGGCCGTTGACCACCTGGTTTCGTTGGGGCACAAGCGCATTGCGCATTTGGACGGCGGTGAGGGAACCCAGGCCGGACCTCGTCGGCGCGGATACGTCGCCGCGATGGAAGCCCACGGGCTCGTGCCGCAGGTCGTGTCGTCCGAGTACACCGATGCGGCTGGAGCGCGCGCGATCCGTTCGTTGATCGACGACGACGCCTTGCCCACGGCCATCTTGTCCTGCAACGACTTCAACGCCGTCGGCGCGATTTCGGCTTTGGAAGACGCCGGGTTGCGCGTTCCTGACGACGTTTCCGTTGTGGGGTACGACAACACTTCGCTGGCAGCGTTGCGCCACGTCTCGCTGACCACGATCGACCAGCCCCGTGCCGAGTTCGGCCGGTTGGCCGCTGACGCGCTTCTGCAGCGCGTCCGTGAAGAGCGCACCGAACCCGTGCGCCATCTCCTCAATCCCTCTCTCGTAGTCCGCAGCACGACAGCTCCCCCAGGAGGATCGCGTTGAGCACCATCCCCCACTGGATCGACGGCGCCCGCACCACGGGGGTGTCGTCCCGCAGGTCCGACGTCTTCAACCCGGCGACGGGCTCCGTCGCCGCGCAGGTCGTGCTGGCCGAGCAGGCCGACGTCGACCTCGCCGTCTCTTCCTCGCTGAAGGCGGCGCAGTCCTGGTCCGAGTCGTCGCTGTCGACGCGGTCGCGCATCCTCTTCGAGTACCGCCACCTGCTGCACACTCATCGCGACGAACTCGCCGCGATGATCACGTCCGAGCACGGCAAGGTGCTGTCCGACGCGGCCGGCGAGGTGCAGCGCGGCCTCGAGGTCGTCGAGTTCGCGTGCGGCATCCCGCAACTGCTGAAGGGCGAGCACTCCGAGCAGGTCTCGCGCGGCGTCGACGCGTACTCGTTCCGGCAGCCGCTGGGCGTCGTCGCGGGCATCACGCCGTTCAACTTCCCCGTGATGGTGCCGATGTGGATGTTCCCCATCGCCATCGCCTGCGGAAACACCTTCGTGCTGAAGCCTTCCGAGCGCGACCCGTCGGCTTCTTTGAGGCTGGCTGAGCTGTTCAAGGAGGCCGGGCTGCCCGACGGCGTGCTGAACGTCCTCCAGGGCGACGCCTTCGCGGTCAACGCGCTGCTGGACCACCCGGACGTCGCCGCCGCGTCGTTCGTAGGCTCGACCCCGATCGCGCGGCACGTCTACTCGCGCGGCACCGCGGCCGGCAAGCGCGTGCAGGCCCTGGGCGGCGCCAAGAACCACATGGTCGTGCTGCCCGACGCCGACCTCGACGTGGCCGCCGACGCCGCCGTTTCCGCGGGCTACGGCTCAGCCGGCGAGCGTTGCATGGCGATCTCGGTCGTCGTGGCCGTGGGCGAGACGGGCGACGAACTGGTGTCGAAGATCGCCTCGCGCACCCGCGACCTGCACCCGTCCGTGCTGCCGGGCACCGATCCCGCCGCCCAGATGGGACCGCTTGTCACCGGTGTCCACCGGGATCGCGTCCGGTCCTATGTGGACGCGGGCGAGGCCGCCGGCGCGTCGCTGGTCGTGGACGGCCGCGGCTACGCGCCTTCGGGTGCCGAGAACGGCTTCTGGCTCGCGCCCACGTTGTTCGACCACGTCACGCGCGACATGACGATCTACACCGACGAGATCTTCGGCCCGGTGCTGACTGTCGTCCGCGCGGACACGTTCGAGGACGCGTTGGAACTGGTGAACGCCAACCAGTACGGCAACGGCACCGCGATCTACACCGGTGACGGGTTGGCCGCCCGCGAGTACCAGCGGCGTGTGCACGTCGGAATGGTCGGCATCAACGTGCCGATCCCCGTGCCGATGGCCTACTACTCGTTCGGTGGTTGGAAGGATTCGTTGTTCGGCGACACTCACGTGCACGGCGCTGAGGGCGTGAAGTTCTACACGCGCGCCAAGGCCGTCACGTCTCGGTGGCCGCAGCAGCACGGCGTGAACCTGGGGTTCCCGACGCACGGCTGATCCGTTCGGAGCAACGGCCGTCCTGTCCGCCTGAGGCGAACAGGGCGGCCGTTTCCATTTGGTACACACCAATAGCAGCCCGAACAACTCGCTGATCTGGACAAACGAACTAAGCGAACGATTGTCCTGCTGAAATCGACTTCAGTTTCGCTGATCTTGGAATATCCGGACACGACGGAACGGTTCGACAAAGGGGCCGGACGCGGAGGTAAGATCCGCGTTCACCCAGTCGAACACCGCTCCCTTTCTCGCGGGCGCCGCCCCGTTCGTTACACCCGCACAAAGGGAGAAGAACGCCTCAGCAGGAGGACCGAACACGATGTCGCCCAGCGAGGACGACAGTCCGTTCGCGACGGCATGCCGCGCCACCACCCGTACCGAATTCGTCCACGCACTCAACCTGCTGCGCACGTCGAGGAAGTTGTCCTATCGGCAGGTCTCGACCAACGCCGGCGATCTGGCGTTGGCGAAGAGCAGCGCGCACGCGATGTGCACCTACCGGCTCCCGAAGCAGGAAGAACCACTGAGAGCCTTCCTGACCGGCTGCGGAGAGCCGAAGAAGGCGCTCGACGGCTGGGTGGAGCAGTGGCGGCGCGTGACGGCCTCCCGCGCCAACAGGAGGCCGCACCCCGCTGCTCAGCTGGTCCAAAGCTCGGCCAGGGGTTTCTCACCACCGGAATAGCATTCCAGCGCCTTCGCGAGCCTAACGGCCCGCCACAGCTCCGGCCAGAGAATTGGACGGTATTGGACGTTGACAATACGACCAATCGACCACCAGGTGGTCAGCGGCTGCGCAAAATTGGCCAGAAACTGGCCAGTTGGACCTGGTTGGACGGAGCTGGACAGCGTTGCACAGGACATGAAAAACCTGGACGGCGATTCAGTTGGCAATCACCCGTGTGAGTGACATGCTCGTGGTCAAGCCGTTATGTCGCCGGGTCCGGCGGCAACGCCAATTGCCCGCACGGACGCTTTCCACACATACGGCTTTTCGCTGTTCTGCAAATCAGTTGGTCCACCCGGCGCGCGGTGACGCCTGCGCCGACCCCATCCAGGAGTTTCTGATGACCACCACCCCTTACAACGGGGCTCTTCACCCGCGCCGGCGGTGCTCCACCTCCGGCGCCAGCACGGTCATGCTGGCGACGGCCGCGTTCATCTTCACCGCGTGGATGCTCGCGCACGACCACTCGCCGGTCGTCGCCGTGTCCACGACGGCAGCCGTGCTGGCCGTGACGATCACGCTGGGCCGCAGCCGTCCGTTCACCGCGCGGTTCGGCCCGCTGCCGCCCGCGAGCCCGATGGTGGTCTGGCCGGAAGAGCAGAGATGACCTACCCGGAGGGCGATCCGCTCGAACGCCTGCACCGGCTCTGGCCGCAGCTCCTGCTCGGCCTGTCGAGATCGAGCAGGCGCGCGGAGGCGATCGCGGCCTACCGCGAGATGAGCGCGATCCTCGGAGCGGAACTCGGCATCGACCCGCATCCGGTGCAGCCGCTGATCGCGACCTCGACCGCCGAACTGCGGGCAGCGACCGAGGCCGAGTTCATCGAGTTGCTGCGGACGATCCAGGTCCGGTCGGGCCTGACCCTGCCGGAGATCCACCGCCGGGCAGGCAGACAGCTGCCGCGCAGCCAGGTCTACTCGCTGCTCAAGCGCGGCAAGTTGCCGACGAAACCCGAGCAGGTGCGGGCGTTCGTGACGATCTGCGGAATGCCGGAGCCGCAGGTGGCCCGCGTGATGGAGCTGTGGGCGACGTTGCGCGAGCAGACCGAGCTCGCGGTGCGCGGGCCGGAGGACGAGAAGCCGTTCGCGATCCTGATCGTGCGCAGCGCATGAAGAAAGCCCCCGCCGGGAGAGCGGGGGCTTTCTCCTGCGATCAGGCGTCGACCTTCTCGCGTTCCGGCTCCGCTGCCGCAGGAGGCTTCGGCAGGAACCGCTTGATCAGCGGGAAGAACAGGATCACCACGATGACCACGTAGACGACGATCGCCATCGGGCTGTTCACCAGGCCCGTCAGCGAGCCGTCGGAGAGCTGCAGCGAGCGGCGCATCTGCTGTTCCGCGGCCGGGCCGAGGATCACGCCGATGATCGCGGGCAGCACCGGCAGGCCGTAGCGGCGCATGCCGAAGCCCAGCAGGCCGATCACGAACATCAGCAGCAGGTCGAAGATGTCCGCGTTGACCGCGTAGGCGCCTACCGAGGCGAAGAACAGGATGCCCGCGTAGAGGTACGGCCTCGGGATGCGCAGCAGCTTCGCCCACAGCGGCGCGAGCGGCAGGTTCAGCACCAGCAGCAGGGTCAGGCCGATGAACAGCGACGCGATCAGCGCCCACACCAGGCCGGACTCGCGCTGGAACAGCAGCGGTCCCGGCTGGATGCCGTACTGCTGGAACGCGGCGAGCATGACTGCCGCGACCGCCGTGGTCGGGAGGCCGAGGGTCAGCATCGTGACGAGGGTGCCCGCGGCGGAGGCGGAGGCCGTGGACTCCGGGCCCGCCACTCCTTCGATGGCGCCCTTGCCGAACTCGTCCTTGTGCTTGGAGAGCCGCTTCTCCGTCACGTACGACAGGAACGTCGGGATCTCCGCGCCGCCGGCCGGGATCGCGCCGAACGGGAACCCGATCACCGGGCCGCGCAGCCACGGCTTCCAGGTGCGCTTCAGGTCGGCCTTCGACAACCACGGACGGCCGACCGGGATCGGTTCGAACGGCTTGCGGCGCAGGTGGGCCGCTACCCACAGGGCCTCGCCGACCGCGAACAGGGCGACCGCGACGATGACGATGTCGATGCCGTCGGCGAGGTGCAGCGAGCCGAACGTCAGGCGCTGCTGGCCGGTCATCTCGTCGAGACCGACCAACCCCAGGGTCAAACCGATGAGCAGCGACGCGACGCCGCGGATCCGGGAGGCGCCGAGCACCGAGGTCACGGCGATGAACGCCAGCACCATGATCGCGAACAGGTCGGGCGCGCCGATGTCGACGGCGTGCTTGGCCACGAACGGCGCCAGCAGGACGATCAGGATCGTTCCGATGATGCCGCCGGTGAAGTGGCCGATGGCAGCGGCGGCAAGCGCTTGCGCACCACGTCCCTTGCGGGCCATGGGATTGCCTTCGAACGCGGCCACGACCGCGGCGCTCTCACCCGGTGTGTTGAGCAGGATCGACGTGGTCGAACCGCCGAACATGCCGCCGTAGTAGATGCCCGCGAACATGATGAACGCGCCGGTCGGCTCCATGCCGTAGGTGACGGGCAGCAGCAGGGCCACCGCCATGGCCGGGCCGATGCCCGGCAGGACGCCGATCGCGGTGCCCAGGAGCACGCCGATGGCGGCGAGCAGCAGGTGTGTCGGCGTCAGCGCGGTCGCGAAGCCGTCGAGCAGTTGTTCCACCTAGAACACCTCCATCAACGGGCCACCGGGGAGCGGGACACCGAGCAGGTTGTTGAACACGACGAACGTGAAGATCGACAGGCCGGCCGCGATCAACGGGTCGCGCACCAGGTTGCGGCTGCCGAGCGCGTAGGCCGCGCCCCAGAACAGGATCGCGCCGGAGATCGGGAACCCGACCACGCCGATCAGTGCCGCGTTCGCGAGGAAAGCACCGCACAGCAGCAGAACCGTGCGCCAGTCGGCGGGTGCGGACAGGTCGACGTCCTCGCCGGCCTCCGCTTCTCCCTTGCCGCCGCGCAGCACGTCACGGGCCAGCAGCGCGGCGACGATCAGCAGCAGCGAACCGACCAGGATCGGCACCGCCTTCGGGCCGACGGGGCCGCGCTGGGCGAAGTCCGTGGGGATGCTCAGCGCGTCGGTGAGCACCAGCACACCGAGCACGACCAGCAGGGCGCAGATGCCCAGCTCGGAGTGGTCGCGGAGCCACTGTTTGGGCCCCGGCTTCGTCACGGTCGTCATGCCAGCCCCAAGTCCTTGAGCACCGTTGCCACCCGCTTGTTCTCGTTCTCCAGGAAGGTCCTGAACTCGTCTCCCGGCGCGAAGGCGTCCGTCCAGCCGTTGCGCTGCAACGCTTCCGTCCACTGCGGCGTCGTGTGGAGGTTCTGGAACACCTCCACGAGCTTCGCCTTGTCGGTCGCCGAGATGCCGGGAGGAGCGACGATGCCGCGCCAGTTGGTGAACTCGACGTCCACACCGGACTGTCGCAACGTCGGCGCGTCGATGCCCTGGATGCGGTCCTTGCTCGTCACCGCGAGCACCCGCAACGTGCCTGCCTGGATCTGGTCGCGGTACTCACCGACGCCCGAGACGCCGAACGCGACCTTGCCGCCGAGCACCGAGGCCAGCAGCTCGCCACCGCCGTCGAACGGGATGTAGTTGACGGTCTTGGGCGGCAGGCCCACGGCCTTCGCGATCAGCATCGGCGCCAGGTGGTCGGGGCCGCCGGGAGCAGAGCCGCCGCCGACCGTCACCGTGCCGGGGTTGGCCTTCCACGCGTCGACGAGTTGTTGCATCGACGTGTACGGCGAGTCCTTCGCGACCACGACGATGTCCGGTTCCTCGATCAGCTTCGCGATCGGGGTGGTGTCGAGCAGCGAGTTCGGCGACTTGTTCGTGTACACCGCGCCCACGACGCCCAGGCCCATCGACATGATCAGCTTGCCGTTGCCGCGCTCACCGACCGTGCGCCCGAGTCCGACCGTGCCGCCCGCGCCGGGGAGGTTGAACACCTCGGCGTTGCGCAGCAGGTCAGCGTCCTCCATGGCCTTCGCCGCCGTGCGAGCCGTGATGTCGTAACCGCCGCCTGGGGCGTTCGGCACCAGCACTCGCAACGCCCGCACCTGGCTCGTCTCGCCGCTGTCCGCACCCGGCGTCAGCAGCGGCGGCACGAGCAGGACGGCGAGCAACGCCGTCGCCACCGCCACCCACACCTTCACCGACACTGTGATCCCCGCCTCTCATCCGCGTGGTTGGACATGTTGCTCTGGTGTAAACCTTGATGTCGCTCTTGCGCTTCTAAGGTTTCTTTCGGTCTTTCTGGTCACGGGAGGTTTCATGCGCCGACGCCGTTCCCTGGCCAGTCAACTTCTCGCATGGCAACTCGTAGTCGTCACGTTGCTACTGTGCGCGGTGGGCGCGCTGACTGTCGTCCAGACGGGCAACAACTTTCGCTCCAACGAGGAACGCCGGATGCTGTCGGTCGCCGAGACCGTCGCCGCGAACTCGCTGGTCCAGGAGGAGATGGGCAACTGGCGCCTGCTGTCCGCGCCCGCCGAGACGGCCCGCAGCCTGTCCGGCGCCTCCTACGTGCTGATCCTCAACGAGAACCGGCTCGTGATCGCCTCACCGGACCCGGCCCAGATCGGGTCCACTCTGGACACCCGCGACACCGCCCTGGAGGGCAGGTCCTGGACGGGCACGATCGGCGACTCGATCGAGGCGCACGTGCCGGTGTTCGACCCGACCAGCCGCCAGGTCAACGGCATGGTGATCGCCGGCGCCGAGGACCCCGGGACCTTCGCGGGCGTGCTGGCGCAGCCCGTCGACGTCCTGCGCTACCTGGCGATCGCGCTGCTCATCGGTGTCACCGGGTCGTTGTTGCTGGCCCGCAGGGTGAAGAACCAGACGCTCGGGCTGGAGCCGCACGAGATCACCGCGCTGGTCGAGAACCGCGAGGCGTTGCTGCACGGCATCCGCGAGGGCGTCGTCGGTCTCGACGGGCAGAACCGGATCACGCTGGTCAACGACCACGCGAGCGACCTGCTGGCGTTGCCGGAGGACGCGGTCGGCCGCTCGGTCGAGGAGCTCGAGCTCAACGACCGGCTGCGCGACGTGCTGACCGGCCGCGCGACCGGTGTCGACCAGCTGGTGCTGCGGCAGGGCGTGGTGCTGACGCTGAACCGCATGCCGATCGACGGCGCCGGCGCGGTCGTGACGTTGCGAGATCGCACGGAACTCCTTGCACTGCAACACGAACTCGACGCCTCCCAGCACGCGACGGACACGCTGCGGGCGCAGGCGCACGAGTTCGCGAACCGGCTGCACACCATCGCCGGACTGATCTCGTTGAAGGAGTACGACGAGGTCACCAACTACATTCACCAGATCAGCTCGGCGCAGGACCAGTGGCGGACCGAGGTCGGCTCGTCGATCGGCGACCCCGCCGTGGCCGCGCTGCTGATCGCCAAGGCGTCGCTCGCGGCCGAACGCGGCACGGCGCTGCGGATGGGCCCGGACAGCGTGCTGGGCAGGGTCGACGAGGCGCTGTCGGCGGATCTGGTGATGGTGCTGGGAAATCTCGTCGACAACGCGTTGGACGCGCTGAGTTCGCTGAACACGAACGGCGCGGGGAAGTGGATCGAGGTGGGTGTGATGCAGTTGGACGACGAGGTCCAGGTCGTGGTGCGCGACTCCGGTCCCGGTGTGGCGCCGGAACTCGCGGAAGAGGTGTTCCGGCACGGGTTCACGACCAAGGCGGCATCGCACGGCGAACGCGGCATCGGGCTCGCGCTGATCAGGCGGGCGTGCCTGCGGCGCGGCGGTTCGGTGAGCGTGTCCGGTTCGGTGTTCACGGCAAGGCTGCCCTGGTGATCCGGGTGCTGGTCGTCGACGACGACTTCATGGTGGCCAAGGTGCACAGCGGCTACGTCGCGCGCACCGACGGGTTCGAGGTCGTCGGCGTCGCGCACACCGGCGGGGACGCGTTGCGGCTCGCGGCATCGCTGAAGCCCGACCTCGTTCTCCTCGACATCTACCTGCCGGACCAGAGCGGGCTGGACGTGCTGAAGTCGTTGCGCGCCAACGAGGACGTGGACGTCATCGTGATCACGGCGGCGACCGACGTCGAGACCGTGCGCAGTGCGATGCGCGGTGGCGTGCTGCACTACCTGATCAAGCCGTTCGACTACTCGGCCCTGCGCGACCAGCTCGCGCACTTCGCGTCGTTGCGGGACAAGCTGCACCGGCTCGACTCGGCCGGGCAGGCGGACGTGGACCAGGTGTTCGGCGCGCGGCCCACCTCGAAACCGTTGCTGCCCAAGGGTTTGACGCCGGAGACCGCACGACTCGTGGACACCGCGCTGCGGTCGCACCCGGAAGGGCTGTCCGCGTCGGAATGTGCTTCGTCGACGGGCGTCGCGAGGGTCAGCGCGCGCCGGTACCTGGAGCACTTCGTGTCGATGGGACGGGCCGAGGTCCGGCTGCGTTACGGCGGAACCGGCCGGCCGGAACGGATCTACGCGTTAGTCCCAGGAGCCTGAACGGCCGCGGCCGCGCTTGGTGTCCGCCCGGCGCTTCTTCGAGGCGATGCGGCGTTCCTGCGAACCCCTGGTGGGCTTGGTCGCTCTGCGCACCGGAGGCGGCGGCGCGGCGGCCGCGCGCAGGATCTCGGCGAGGCGTTCGCGTGCGGCGGCGCGGTTCTGCAGCTGCGCGCGGTGCTCGGAGGCGGCGATCGTGAGCACGCCGTCGACGAGCCTGCCGGCCAGCCGATCGAGCATCCGCTGCTTGAGGTGAGCGGGGATCGACGGCGAGGCAGCCAGGTCGAACGAGAGCTCCACACGACTGTCCGCCGTGTTCACTCCCTGCCCGCCCGGCCCACCTGACCTGGAAAAACGTTCGCGCAGCTCGGACGCCGGCACCACCAGCGTCCTCGTCACGGTCACGTCGTTCATGTCTGCAAGGTTAGAAGGTCAACCCCGGAAGTGTCGCGATCTTTATCAGTTCCTCGCGGTCGAGCACCGGTGCGGACCGCTGCGGAGCTCCGCCGATGTCCGGGTCGCCCCACACCGCGTTGCTGAAGCGGCCGATGTTGTCGCTGCTGAGCATGATGCTCGTGCCGTCGGGGCGGATGGCGTCGACGTACAACATCTGCGCCCCCGGGGTCGTGCTCGGCAGCTGGATGCTGCGGATCCTGATGCCGTCACGTTCCTCGATGCGGCACGACGGATCGTCGCAGTTGCCCGGGTCGGAGCTCGTGGCACGGCCGATCGCGATCGTGACGCCGCCGACGCCCTGTGCGTCTCGCAGCCTGGCCACGGCTCGTCGCTTGTTGTCGGGCGTGTTGGTGTCGCGGGTGAAGAACACGAACGCCTGCGCCCTGATCTCGGGGACGTCCTCGGCGGTGACACCGGCCGGGAGTGCGTACTGCCTCCGCAGCATCTTGGTCAGCTCGGCGTTGCGGTCGACCACACCACCGGAGTCCTGGGACATCGCCGGGGCCGACGCCTTGTGCGGCATCGCGGCGAAGTACCCGGTCGTGCCCGCGCCGGCCAGCAGCACGAACGACAGGGCCGTCGCGATCGCGGTCCGCCTGCGGACCAGCTTGGTCTTGCCCTTGCGGATGACCTCGGAGCGGTAGATCCGCAGCTCCGGCTCGTTCTCCAGCAGGTCGCGCAACGCGGCGAGCCCCTTGGCGGCCTGACTCTTCACCGTGCCCTCCGTCCTGCCGAGGATGCGGGCGGTCTCGGTGATGCTCAGGTCCTCCCAGTACCGCAGCACGACGACAGCGCGTTGCCCAGGAGGCAACGTGTCGAGGGCTTCGCGCAGGTCCAGGTCGGACGTCGAGTCCGGGACGGCGAGCTCGGGCACGGTGTCGACGGGGCGTTCGCGCTGGAAGAACCCGCGCCGGGTCTCGTCGATGGCGGTGCGCACGAGCACTTTGCGGGCGTAGGCGTCGACGCTGTCCTTGCGCACGCGCGCCCAGGCCACGTACATCTTGATCAAAGCGCTCTGGACGATGTCCTCGGCGCGGTGCCAGTCGCCGCACAGCAGGTATGCCGTGCGGCGCATGACGAGCGCACGTGCGTCGACGAACTCCCCGAACTCGCGGTCGCGGTCCAAGTGCCCCTCCTCGGTCGCCGCTTAGTACGCGGCGACCGCCTCAGGAGGTTGCCTCAGAATCGCGGGTGGTCGCCGACGAGCGCGGCGCCGCCCTCGGCGGCCTTGGTGATCTCGCCGAGCACCCACGCCGGGACGTGGCGGGCGGTGAGCACTGCCAGCGCGCGGTCGACGTCCTCCGGCGCGACGACGGCGACCATGCCGACGCCCATGTTGAACGCCTTCTCCATCTCCTCGCGCTCGACGCGCCCGCGCTGGGCGATGAGCTGGAAGACGGGCGCGGGCGTCCAGGTGCCGCGGTCCAGCGTCGCGTGCAGGCCCTCGGGCAGCACGCGGGCCAGGTTCGCGGCCAGGCCACCACCGGTGACGTGGGAGAACCCGCGGACCTCCGTCTCGGCGATCAGCGCGAGGCAGTCCTTGGCGTAGATCTTGGTCGGCTCCAGCATCTCCTCGCCGAGGGTGCGGCCGAACTCCTCGACGTGGCCCTCGAGCGGCATGCGCGCGATCTCCAGCAGCACGTGCCTGGCGAGCGAGTAGCCGTTGGAGTGCAGGCCGGACGAGCCCATCGCGATCACGACGTCGCCGTCGCGGACCCGGTCGGGACCGAGCAGCTTGGAGTGCTCGACCACGCCGACGCCGGTGCCGGAGATGTCGTAGTCGTCGTCGCCCATAAGGCCGGGGTGCTCAGCGGTCTCGCCGCCGAGCAGCGCGCAACCGGCCTGGACACAGCCTTCGGCGATGCCCTTCACCAGCGACGCGATCCGGTCAGGAACGACCTTGCCGACCGCGATGTAGTCCTGCACGAACAACGGCTCGGCGCCGCACACGACCAGGTCGTCCACGATCATGGCGACGAGGTCGACGCCGATGGTGTCGTGCTTGTCGAGCGCCTGCGCGATCGCGATCTTGGTGCCGACACCGTCCGTGGAGGACGCGAGGACCGGCTCCTTCCAGCGGTCGAGCTTGAGCTGGAACAGGCCGGCGAAGCCACCGATGCCACCGAGCACCTCGGGCCGATTCGCCTTGGCCGCCCACGGCTTGAGCTTCTCCACCGCCTCGTCACCTGCGGCGATACTGACTCCGGCGGCGGCGTAGGTGGCCTTGGCGCTGTCGGTCACGTCAACTTCTTCCACTTGGATCTGGGATGCCTAAGGGCG
This sequence comes from Lentzea sp. NPDC020367, assembly GCF_044387305.1. NCBI lineage: Bacteria > Bacillati > Actinomycetota > Actinomycetes > Pseudonocardiales > Pseudonocardiaceae > Lentzea > Lentzea sp. NPDC020367. Next base: position 530,962 of record NZ_JBIRVV010000003.1, read on the forward strand.
ACGCAGGGCGTCTTCGGCACCATAGCCGCTCGCCAGAACGGGAGCCGCCGAGCCCGACACGCCCTTGAGGCCCTCGAGCAGGTGCTTGCCGATGAGCGCGTCCTGCGGCAGTTCGATCGGGTACTCGCCGTCGAAACAGGCCGAGCACAGCCGCGACTTGGGCTGCTCGGTCGCCGCGACGAGCTGCTCCAGCGACACGTACCCGAGCGAGTCGGCGCCGACCGAGCGACGGATGCCGTCGTCGTCCAGGCCGTTCGCGATGAGCTCAGCGCGCGAGGCGAAGTCGATGCCGTAGAAGCAAGGCCACTTGACGGGCGGCGACGCGATCCGCACGTGCACTTCGAGCGCACCGGCCTCACGCAACATGCGGACGAGCGCGCGCTGGGTGTTGCCTCGCACGATCGAGTCGTCCACGACGACGAGTCGCTTGCCGCGGATGACGTCGCGCAACGGGTTCAGCTTCAGCCGGATGCCCAGCTGGCGGATGGTCTGCGACGGCTGGATGAACGTCCGGCCGACGTAGGCGTTCTTGACCAGGCCCGATCCGTACGGGATGCCGCTGGCCTGCGCGTAGCCGATGGCGGCGGGCGTGCCGGACTCCGGCACCGGGATCACCAGGTCGGCCTCGACCGGGTGCTCCTTGGCGAGACGGCGGCCGATCTCGACGCGCGTCGCGTGGACGCCGCGGCCGGAGATCGTCGTGTCCGGGCGCGCCAGGTAGACGTACTCGAAGATGCAGCCCTTGGGCTCGGGCGTCGCGAACCGGGTCGACCGCAGGCCGTCACCGTCGATCGCGATCAGCTCACCCGGCTCGACCTCGCGCACGAAGCTCGCGCCGACGATGTCGAGTGCCGCGGTCTCGCTCGCCACGACCCAGCCGCGCTCCAACCGGCCGAGCACCAGCGGGCGGACGCCGTGCGGGTCGCGCGCCGCGTACAGCGTGGACTCGTCGGAGAACGTCAGGCAGTACGCGCCCTTGACCGTCGGCAGCAGCTCCAGCGCCGCCTGCTCGATGCCCTTGTCGGCCGCCGCGTGGGCGAGCAGGCCGCAGAGGATGTCCGAGTCGGTGGTGGCGCCGTTGCGCTCGACGATGCCGAGGGACTTGGCCTTCTCCAGCAGCTCGGCGGTGTTCACCAGGTTGCCGTTGTGGCCGAGGCTCAGACCGGAGCCGGCCGCGGTGGTGCGGAACGTGGGCTGCGCGTTCTCCCAGGTCGTGGACCCGGTGGTGGAGTAGCGGCAGTGCCCGACGGCCACGTGGCCCTTGAGGCTCTGCAGGACCTGTTCGTCGAACACCTGGCTGACGAGTCCGAGGTCCTTGAAGACGACGACCTGCGCCCCGTCTCCGACCGAGATGCCCGCCGCCTCCTGGCCGCGGTGCTGCAGGGCGTAGAGCCCGTAGTAGGTCATCTTCGAGACGTCTTCACCGGGAGCCCAGACGCCGAAGACGCCACACTCCTCACGGGGTTCCTGTTCGGACTGGGAATGGTCGTCGACCACCGAATTGGCTCCCTCACGATGGGGCTGGCTGCAACCCGAGTGTAAGTGGAGCAGGGGGCCAACTACCCCCTCCAGACCCCTGGTGAGGTGATGAAACTCATGCCATCCGGCACTTCGAGAGCTGCAGCGGGATCCCGTTGAGGTACTCGAAGCCCTCGGACTGTTCCTGGCCCACGCAGATGATCTCGTCGCCCACCGCCACCTCGTCGCGCACCTTCGACTCGTCCTCGAAGTCGTCCGGCTCCGCGAAGGCACCCTTGAACGAGCTCTTGCCGGGTGCGCCGGCGGGCAGGTCGCCGACGAGGTCGAGGTAGATCCGGGTCGCGCAGATGACGTCGCTGTAGCCGTCGTAGCAGCTGTTGATGCTGGTGACCTTGAAGCGGATCTCGCCTTCCCAGCGGCCGAGCCCGCAGCCGGCCAGCACCAGGCAGGCCGCGAGCGCCGCGATGATCTTGCGCATCAAGCCTTTTTGCAGTTCTTCAGGTGCGTCACGACGTTCGAGTTCCCGAACGCGTTGCCCTTCTCCTGGTCGACGGCGCAGAGCACCTCGTCGCCGATCTGGGCGTCTTTGATCGCCGCGGTCGACTCGAAGTGCCACTTCAACTGTTCGGGTTCCAGCGCGCCCTTGGGCGCGTCACCCACCAGTTCGAGCCTGAAGTACTCGGTCGGGGTGTCGTTGTCCACCGAAACGATCTTGTACCGAACCTCCTGCTGCCAGTTCGCCGCACATCCGGTGAGCAACAGGCATCCCAGCACTGCCACCGCGAGCTTGCGCATCAGTGCCCCCGTCCGACCTGGAGGACGTCCAGCACGCGTCGGTCGCCGGTCATCTCCTTGAAGTTCATCCTGTTCCAGAGCCAGAAGTAGACGACCTCAGCCTCGCCGGTCACCTGCGCGTCGCCCTCTTCACCGGGGGCCGCGGCACGGACCTCCGGCACTTCGCCCGCCACCAAGGAGATCAGCCACGACTCCGGAACATCGGTAGGGCGAACCACCGCGGTGCCGGTCACGGTGCTCGGCACGTCGCCGTCGAGATTGGCCGCGACGATCGTGCTCAGCACCTCGTCGATGCCGTCGGCGCAGAGGTCGGCGTCCGTGGCCACGACCTGGCGGACGACCGTCTGCGCGTCGAACCGGCGCAGCACCGTCTCGTGCGCGATCCGGCGGTGCCACACCCAGGCCAGATCGGGCGCTGCGGGCGAGAACGTCCAGACGGGGCGGTTTCCCGGCACGGCCGTCAGGATCTCGGCGGCCGCGGAGATCTGCAGGTCGAGGTACTGCAGCGGCGTCAGTCCCGCCTGCGGGGGCGGCGGCCGCAACGCGGTGCGGCTGCCGGTGCGCAGGTACTCGGTGGAGGTCTCCAGGAAGCGTCCGAGGTGGATGACCAGGTCCTGGACGGTCCAGCCGGGACGCGTCGGCACCTGGGCGGCCGGGTCCGCGTCTGCCACTGCCTTGCGGAACAACTCGGCCTGCTCGATGAACACAGCGGTCCACCGCTGGGCCGTCCACCCTGTCTGCACCATGAACGACATCGTGCCCGAAACCGCCCATCGATGAGTGGGGAACCGGCCATCATGTATCTGCGTCGCATTGATCGGTGACCAACAGGGGGTGGCGATGTTCGGCGTTGAGCCAGAGCTGCTGCGCAACGCGTCCAAGGAGTTCGGCAACGGCTCCGACGCGGTGCGCGAGGCAGCGGAGATGATCTCGATGCTCCAGCTCGACGCGGGCGCGTTCGGGGAGGTCGACGCCGCCGCGGAGTTCGCGGACGCGCTGTCGAAGTTCGTCGGCACGCACTCCCAGGACCTGCAGCGCGGTTCCTCCTGGTTCACCGACGCGGCGGAGGGTCTCGTGTCGAACGCCGAGGCCTACCGGCGCACTGACGAGGACCACACGTCCGCGCTGAAGAAGCTCATGGCGGGACTTGGGGGCGGTCAGTGAGCTACACGGATCCCGAGAGCCTGTACGGCAGGCTCGCGTCCGGTGATGTCGGCCGGATCGCCGCCGCCGCTGACCCGATCACGGGTGCGATCAGCGCGGTTGGTCGCGCTGGAGAATCCGTCGCCAACGGTGGCAAGACCGCCGTCAGCAACTGGACCGGCGAGGCCGCCACGAAGTTCACCGCGCGTGCCCAGCTCTCCGCGACCGCCGCCAAGGCCGCTGCCGAACGACTCGGCGCGGGTGTCGACATCGTGCAGGCCGCCTCGCGTGCCTACGGCCAGATGCGTGGCGCGGCCGACCAGGCGATCGGCGTGTGGCGCGGCCGTCCGCCCGGCATGGACGAACAGCAGACCCGCCAGCTCGCCAACCAGGTCAACGAGCACCTGGACAAGGTGAAGTCGGGCTACAACAACGTTCTGCGCTCCTACGCGAGTGCGCTGACCAAGATCCCGCCGGGCTTCGAGGAGTCCGCGCGCACCGACTGCGGCTGGGACCGCGCCGCCCAGCGCGGTGGTGCGGGCGGCGCGCTGCCGCCGGTGCCGCCGCCGGGTTCCGACCCGAAGGCCGTCGCGGACTGGTGGAAGTCGCTCAGCAAGGAACAGCAGGAAGCGCTCAAGAACACCAAGTACCAGGAACTCGGCCAGCTCCGCGGCCTGCCCGCCGACGTGCTGGACTACGCGAACCGCAAGCGGATCCCGGAGGACGCGGCCCGGTTCAACGCGGAGAAGGACCAGCTCAAGCAGCAGCTCGCCGACCGTGCACGCGAGCTCGGCGTCGATCCGAACTCGTCAGAGGGCCAGCGCGCTCTGCGCAACGACGCCCAGGGTTCGCAGCTCATGTCGCAGTACGACGAGGCAGCTCGTCGTGCGAAGAACGCGGACGATGCAGTCGGCGCTGTGAAGCAGGCCGACGAACTGGGCGACGAGACCGGCAAGCCGGCGTTCGTCCTCGCATGGAGCCCCGACGGCGCCGGTGCCAAGGAGGGCGCCATCGCCGTCGCGTTCGGCAACCCGGACACCGCCAAGAACGTCGCGGTGTGCGTGCCCGGCACCACGTCCACGCTCAGCAGCTTCGGCCTGGACCAGGCCTCGAACCTCAGCGCGAAGATGGGCCCGGACGGCGCCGCGATCCAGTGGCTCGGCTACGACGCACCGGAGTTCCTGCCCGGTCAGGTGAACGACCCCCAGCAGGCGATCGAGGGTGGGCAGATCCTGGCGAAGGACGTCGAGGGCTACCGCACCGCCAACCCCAACGCGCACGTCACGGTGATCGGCCACAGCTACGGCAGCACGGTCGTCGGCTACTCCGCGATGGACAACGGTCTGAAGGCGGACGACATCGTGTTCGTCGGCTCGCCGGGTGTCGGCGCGTCCAACGTCGACCAGCTGTCGGCCGGCGGCGGGCACGTCTACGTCGGTGGCACGGAGCACGACCCGGTCATCCAGGCGACGAGTGGGGACTGGTTCACCAAGGACGGGTCGTCGACCGGGCCGTACGACTCCTCGTTCGGCGCGAAGACGTTCGGCACGTCCGGCGAGTCCTGGATCGGGCACGCCCACTCGTCGTACTACGACAAGGACTCCGAGTCGCTCGGCAACCTCGCCAAGATCGCCAACGGCGACGGCGACGGCGTCACCGAGCAGCGCTGGCAGGACGCGCCCACGCCGCGTGAGGTGCCCGGTTCGGACCTGCCCGGTGTCGGGCCGGTCATCGACTGGGGCGTCAACACCGGCAAGGAGGTCGTCGACATGGGCGAGGACGTCTGGCGCGGTGGCAGTCAGGTCGTGGACGACGTCTCGAACGGCCGCTGGGGCGACGCGGCCGGGCACGCGGTGGACACGGTCGGCGAGCTCGCGAGCGATGCCGGTGACGTCGTGGTCGACACCGTGGGCAACGCGGTGGAGCTCGGCAAGGACGTCGTCGACGGTGTCGGCGGCGCGATCAAGACGATCGGGTCGTGGTTCTAGAACCTCACGACCGGCAGCAGGTGTGAGAGGTCGGCTCGGGTCCCCGACGCGGTGACCCGGGCGCCGTCCAGCGCGTCGGCCCACTCCAGGCCGCCGGTGGCCAGTTCGAGCCACGTCCGCGGGTCGGTCTCCACGACGTTCGGGGGCGTGCCGCGGGTGTGGCGCGGCCCCTCGACGCACTGCACGGCGGCGAACGGCGGAACGCGCACCTCGACGCTGCGGCCGGGCGCGATCCGTTCGAGGGTCCGCAGGCTCAGCCGGACGGCGGCGGCGAGCACGGGACGTTCTGGCTGGTCAGCCTCACCGCGCAGCCAGGGGAGCACCGCCTCGACCGCGGCTCGCATCTCGGCGGGGTCGACGGCTTTGGCTGGCACGTCGCCCACATTAGCGAAGGGGCAGCGGCCCTCCCGGGACTGTTGGTATATCTGGGGCGTGATCAGGAACTTCGCCGTCGTCGGTCCTGGGCAGGCGACCAGGGAACGGCTGACGGCGGCTCTAGGCGCGGCGCCGGACATCTCGGTGTACCGGATCGGGCGGGGCGCGGACCCGTTGCCGGTCTCGGCCACCTTCGACCCGGCGGACCAGCCGGGTTGCCGCAGCCTGCTGGACTGGTTCGAACGCGGCGCGCCGGCGGGTGCGGTGCTGCTGGTGGACGACTGGGAGCTGTGCGCCGACCTCGACCCCGGGCTGGACAGGACCGTCGAGTGGATCGCCGCGTTCGGTCCGGCACGCGGTGTCCAGACGGTCGTCACGGCACGGAAGTGGGCGGCCGTACCGGACCGGCTGCGGCGACACCTGCACGGTGAAGCCGCGGACTTCCTCGCGCTGCACGGCATCGAACCCGACCTGAGCAACAAGTACGGGCGCCGCGACCTGAAGGCCGCCATCGGGTCGGACGCCCGCGGCTGGCCGGTGCACCTGGACCTCAGCGGCCCCGTCGGCACCTGCGTCGGCCCGGCCGCGCAACGCGAGCAGCAGCTCCTGAGCGCGTTGCTGGGCCTCATGGTCACGCACTCGTCGAAGGACCTGAACTTCGGCTTCTTCGACATGAAGAACGTCGGCGTGTTCGACGGCCTGGACGCGGCGCCGCACGTGGCGTTCACGCTCACCGGAGAGACCGGGGACGGGACGCTGGAGCGGTTCCACGACGGCCTGGCCGGCGAACTCGACCGCAGGGAGCGGCTCGCCAGGTCAGGCGAACCGTTCCCGGCCCTGCTGCTCTGCGTGGACGGCGCCGAGGTGCTCGTCGAACGGATCCCCGGCTACAAGCGCGTCCTGGAGTCCTTCACCCGTGCCGGCCGCGAGCTCGGCGTCCACCTGCTCTGCTCCGGTGACGTGCCGCTCACCATGCCGTTCCCGGTCCCCGCCTGGCCGTCCGCGGTGACGCCGTACGACCTCGAGGAGTGGGCCGAGGTCCTGCCGCCGGCGCTGGCCGGATCCGGCCCGCCCGCTCACGAACTCGCGCTGCCGCCACCGCGCAGGTCCACTGCGGAAGCCACGGTGGCCATGCCGAAGCCACCGCTCAGATCCACTGTGGACTTGACGCTGGACGTGCTGCCGCCCGGCGCGATCGGCCTGGTGGACACACCGTCCGAGCAGGGCCGGGACGTCCTGGTCCCGGTGTTCACCGAGGAGCTCCGCCACGGCGCCATCGTCGGCAAGCCGGGCACCGGCAAGAGCACCACGCTGCGCACCCTCGGCTCCCTCCTCGGCGATCCGAGCCGCTACCAGCTCCTCGACGGTCCCGGCGAACCGCTCGACCCGCGACGCCACATCGTCGTGACGGCCCGCAGCTGGGACCAGGTGCCGCCGTTCATCAGGAACAGCCTGGCCTTCGCCGTCGAGTTCCGCCTGGACGACCCCGGCACGTCCCTCGTCGACGCCCGGCAGGCGGCCCAGGTACCGGATCGGCCCGGGTTCGGTCTCTGCCTGCCCCACCGCCTGCACGCGCAGATCGCGCTGCCGTGAACCACCTCGCGCTCATCGGCCCGCCCGACGCCGTCACGTCCCGAATCGGGGCGATACAAGGGGTCTACCGCATCGGCAAGGGTGACGTGGCGGGCGTCGCGGTGAGCTTCGACCCCGGCGACGAACGGCGGCGGCAGAACCTGCTGGCGTGGTTCGAGCGCGGGGCCGAACCCGGCGCCACCCTGTTGGTCGACGACTGGAAGTACTGCAGCGAAAGCGATCCCGGGCTCGCCGACACCGTCCGGTGGATCGCGGCGAGGGTGTGGAACGTCCGGGTGATCGTCACCGCGCGGTCCGTGGACGAGCTGCCGGAGCGGATGCCGTTGCGGATCGAGGTGCTGGACTTCCTCTCGCTGCACGGGTTGAGGCGCTTCACCAAGGCGCTCGCGTGGAAGGGCCGGTGGTGGAAGGTTCCGGTCGGCGTCGGCTCGGACGGCAGGCCGGTGGTCGCGGAGCTGACGCACTTCGCCGACGGGAAGTGGCGCACGGGATCGCATCTGAGCGTCACGGCACCGGAGGCGTTCCGGAGTCTGGTGCTCGGGCTGATGACCACGCACTCGCCCAAGTTGTTCCGGGCGGTCTTCGTCGACGCGCACGACTCGGGTGTGTTCGAGGGGCTCGACCAGGCTCCGCACGTCGCGGCTCATCATCGGCACGCGGCAAGGGATCCGCAGGGGATCGCGGACCTGCTCGTCGCCGAGTCGGAACGCCGGCTGGAAGTCGTCGGCAACGCCTGGACGATCTTCGACCACCGCGGCTTCGACCAGGTGCTGCCGCAGCTCCTGGTGTGCGTCAGCGGGTTCGCGGACATCGGAGAGCCCGCGTTCGCCGCCATCTCGGCGGACGTCGGCAAGTCCGGGATGCAGCTCCTGTTCGACGGTCCGAGCGAGCTGACGGACCTGCTGGTCGACGACTGCGCGGCGCCCGCGAACCTCGGCGAGATGGCGAGGTCGTTGCCACTGCTGATGCGCGCGGAGGAACCGGCACCGGACTTCTTCGCTCTGCACGAGATGCCGAACAGGCACGCATGGAGGCCACGCCCGGTCAGGTTGCAGTACCGGGCTCCGGTGGGGGTGGACGAGTTCGGGCAACCGGTCGAGATAGACCTGAAGTCCAAGCACCTGCAAGACGGCATGGGCCCGCACGGCGAGGTCGTGGCGCCGGACGAGCGACGGGCGGAAGGCGTTCGCGCGGTGGTTCTCGGCCAGATGGCACGGCATTCACCGGACGAGCTGGAGGTCGTCCTCATCGACTTCCACGGCAACGGGGTGTTCGCGGGAATCGACGGCGCACCGCACGTCCGGCACGGCATCGTGGATCTGCTGGAGGACCACGAGCAACGAGCCCGGACGTTGGCGCACAACAACTTTCGCACCATCTGGGACTACCGCGCCGCCGGGCTCGTCCTGCCGGAGCTGCTGATCTGCGTCGACGGCGTGCACGCTCTGCTGGAGGAACGCCCGGAGTTCCGGGAGGTCCTGCAGACCCTGGCCACGGCGGGACGCACCTACGGTCAGCACCTGCTGCTGTCCGACACGACCCCTGGCGAGCACGCGTCGTACCGGCTGGAGCTCACCGATGAGGGCTGGACGCGACGGATCGGCAGGTCGGTGGAGAAGCTGGTGCTCCCCACCGACCTGCACGACGTGGCGTGGTCGCTGCCCGTGGCGATGGCTAGCTCATGAACGGCGCAACTTCCGTTGTGCGTCATAGAGGTTGCGCGGTGTCACGGAGGTCGTGCCGTAGAGCTCCAGGCGGGAGTTCAGCTCGCCGGTGAAGTCCGGCTTGTCGATCTGGCCGAAGTCGCGGACCTCGGAGATCGCGACGGTGGCGCTGCACGGCGCCACCTGGTCGATGCGGACGTTGCCGGCGCGCTGGTTGGTGACGGTGACGTTCCAGTGCGCGAAACGGGCGCCGTACAACGGACCCGCGTTGGCGCTGCCGCCGTGCGCGCCGACGTTGTTGATGGTGATCTCGGTGCGGACGTTGGCGAACGGCAGGCCGCGGTGGGTGTCGAAGACGTCGTGGTCCATGCGGCCGCGGGTCCAGACGTTGCCGCAGGACAGGCCTTCGACGTTCAGGCCGTGGTTGCCGGCGCCCGCCTGCGAGGGTTCGGACGGCGCCTCGATCACGAACCCATCGGTCAAGTTGTCGTGGGACTGCTCGCGCACCGCGTAGGCGTGGTGGTGGCCGCGGCCGGACACGTGCGTGTTCAGCAGCGAGATTCCCTTGGAGGACACCAGGAGGAAGCCGTTGTCGACGTCCTGGACGTGCACGTCGTCGGCCCAGCAGTCCCACGCGCACTGGAACGCGAGACCGTTGTACCCCTTGTCCAGCAAGTGCTTCGGCGTCGGCACCTTGAACATCTCGATCTTGATGCCCTCGACGCCCGCACCCGTGACGACCGGCGCCATCGTGGTCAGGCGCGCCTTCCACTCGGGGCGGATCTCCAGCGGCAACGGCTGCGCGAGCTTCACCCTGTTGCCGCGCACCCACTCCACGCGCACCGGCCACAGGAACGGGAAGTACGACAGGAGCTTGTCCTTGTCGTCCCACTTGTAGGACTGGGTGCCGGGGATGTCGCCGCACATGTGCTTGGGCAGCGAGTACTCGGAGTCGTCCAGCCGCAGCAGAACCCGTTGGCCCGCACGCAGCTTCCGTCCGTTCTCGACGGTCACGACGAACGAACCCCGTGCCGCCGAACCGGTCACGGCCGTCAACGTCGAGCCCTGCTCCAGCTCGTTGCCCGTCCAGCCCTCGAAGGGCCACTTCTTCGCCTTGATCGCGTCGACCAGCGGCTGGTAGCGGTCGCGGTGGCAGACCCACACCAGGCCACCCGACCAGCTCCACGCCGAATTCTCCGAGCCGTAGCGGCTGCGGTTGATGCCGACGATCTCCTCCAGCGACCGGGTCGCGTAGAACGTCGTCTTCGCACTGCCCGCGCCGCGCAACACCACGTTGTCGTAGCCGATGCGGATGATGTCGTCGATCCGGTAGCGGCCCGGTGGCACGTGGACGGTGCCGCCGCCCAGCCTGCCGACGAACTCGATCGCCTTGTTGATCGCCGCGGACGCGTCGGCCGAACCGTCGCGGCGCGCGCCGAAGAAGAGGACGTTCGCGAGGACGGGGCGACGGGCGGGCTTCTCACCGGCGCGGTAGCCGGCGAACGAGATGTTCGGGATCTGCGGGTGGTTGTACGGGTTGGCAACGAACTCCTGCCACAGCGAAGCGGAGGACTGCGCGGAGGCAGTCCCCGTCATCGCTGACGACCCGACCACCGCAACCCCTGTAGCCAGCAGGAATTGCCGTCTGTCGATGCTCATTTCGCCGTCTCCAAGGGGTCTTGGCCACGGCGGCGGTGGTCAGATCAAACCAGACATCAGGCCCCCGCGGAACGAACCGCCTCGGAGATCAGCTCGTCCACCTGGTGCAGCATCCGGCGGCCGTCGGTCGGCGTGAACGTGCTCCACGGCGGCTGACCGTTCGAGGAACGGCGTTGCTGCAGGTAGCGGCCCTCTTCGGTGTCGAAGAAAGCGACCACTCGCTCGGGCCGCCAGCGCTTGCCGTACTTGTCGCGGGCCGCCGCGCCGAAGTTCCCGGTGTGCACGATGCCGGTGAACATCTTCACCAGCGCCTTCGCGTCGTCCTCGCGCAGCCCGATGTTCCGGAACGCGACCTCCGTCGACTTCGGCGAGCCGTCGGTCTGCGCGATCGCTTTCTCGATGTCCGCGCTCGGCAGCGTCACCGAGAGCCCAGTTCCAGCGGGGTGCGCGGGCAGCAGGGACAGCACCGCGGAGGCGAGCCCGGAGCCCTCCCACGGCTGGAACGTCAGCTGGTCGTCCCGCAGCGTCGCGAGCGCGCCCCAGTCGCCGTTCGCCACGGCGAGGACGCGCAGGCTGTGGCCGAGCCAGAGGCGGCCGTCCGCCTCCCGCTCGGGCTTCACGAACATCCGCAGCAACCCGTCCAACTGGGACGAGAGGCCACGCGAGTTGCCCAGGCGCCGGTGGTCCAACTGCTGGTAGACGCGGTTCTCGAGCTGAATGCGCTCGTCCCGAGTCTTACCCGGGGTGGGAACTTTGAGCACGAGCGGCATGGGGCCGACGTTCATGCGTTCCCACAGCACGTCGAACTCCTCGGCGGAGAGAGTGATCGGCTCTCTCTCCGCCGGAGCGCCGAACAGGCTCACTCTGACAGGCCGCCGATGACCGGCGGCGCGACCATGCGCTCGTCGCCGAACACGTCGTCGGTCTCGACCAGGTAGTCGGCCGCCTTGTGCTCGATGTCGTCCTCGCCCTCGCCCTTCTGGCCGTGAGCGCCACCGCCGCCGGCACCGGCAGCACCGGCCTTGCCGGCACCAGCGCCCGCACCGGAGCCCATGGCTCCGCCGCGCATGCCCTCAGGGCCGGAGCCCATGCCGGACATGCCACCCGGCATGCCGCCGGGCTTCATGGCGCCCTGCTGGCCGGACGCGCCGAGCGAGCCGGACATCGGCCCGAACGCCTTGCCGCCACCGAGCTGACCACCGCGAACGCCGCCGGAGCCGCCAGGGCCACCGCCACGGACACCGGGGCCACCGGGGCCGCCCGTGCCGGGCCTGGTGAACACCGGACCGCCAGGGGTCGGCGTCGGGGTCGGAGTGGGCGTCGGGTGCGGCAGGTTCGTGGGCGGCGGGGTGGTCGTGGGAGGCGGCGTCGTCGGAGGCTGCGTCCACGACGTGTGCGTGGTGTCGGTGGGCGGCGGCGTCCAGCCGGTCGAGACCTGCTGCTGCGTCGTCGTCGGGGGCTGCGTCCACGACGGGTTGGTCGTGCCGGTGTTCGTGCCGGAAGGCCCGCTGGGGCCCGTCGACGAGTAACCGACGCGCGTGCTGCCGGTACCCGTGTCTGCCGGAGGCGGCGTGTCGATCACGACCTGCGGCGGCGTCGGGAAGTCACCGAGCGTCGAGGAGTTCCAGCGGCTGTCCGACTGGTAGTCCTCCATGACCTGGACGGCCTTGGCGGCGGCGTTGTCCGCCGCGGCTTCCTGCCGCTCGTGGTCCACCTGCTGGCCGACGACGTGGGCCATGCCGACGGGACCGGTCAGCGCGCCGGCCGCGATGTCGAGCAGGCCGGGCTTCTCGGTCGTGATCGGGACGACCTCGGGCATCTTCTTGCGCGCGTCGGCGATGTACTCGCCCTGCAGGCGCGCGGAGCTCTCCATGGTCGTGGCGCCGGACTCGGCGAAACCGGCCCACTCGGCCAGCGGCGACAGCGCGCCCTGGGCGGCGTCGGAGGCGTCGGACTCCCAGTCCGCACCCATCTTCGCCAGGCCGGTGTGCAGGTCGGCGTCGATCTGCGCGAGCGTCGCGGCGATGGTCTTCCAGCCCTGCTCCACCGGGATGGAGGCGGAGACGCCGGGACCGGAGTTGATCATCTTGTACAGCTCGGGGTGTCCATACCCCTGGAAGCGGTGGTCAGTCATCGGTCAGTCCCCCTCTCAGTCCTGGTCCCGCAGGTGCTTGCCCCACATGGCCGCGTTGTCGCCCTCGGTCATGCGGTACTGCTCTTCGATCTTCTTGAGCTGGTCGATCACGCCGATGAGCTGCTTCTTGTAGAAGTCGAGCGCGGCGAGCGCCTTGTCGGACGTCTGGTCGTTGAACGCCTTCGAGGTCTCGCTGCTGATCGGGTCGCCCGCCCACGGCCTGGTGGGCAGGTCGTTCACCGCGTGCGTGATCTTGCTTTCGAACTCCGCCAGCGCCTGCTCGAAGGCCTTCCTCGCCTGGGGAATGGCGGACGGGTCCACCTTGAGCTTGCGCTGCCCGAACTCAGGCGGCGACGAGGCGCCTCCACCACCATCCGCGAGAAACACGGCACACCCTCCTCAGATACGGCCCCCCAGAAAATCGGGCCGTGTGTGCTTTTGGGACGACTTTAGCTCTGATGCATTACGCGAGTGACCGGTTCCCGGTACAAGGTGCGTACTTCTACTCAACTGTCATTTGGTCGCCAACGCGGTGCCGACGGCCTCCGCGAGCGCCTTGGCGTGCGTGCAGGCGGCCTCCGGCGTGTTGCCCTTCTCGCCGAACACCCCACCCGCGTCCACCAGCAACAACTGGCCGTCGTGGGCGTCGAGGTAGATCTCGCAGACCGGGGCACCGCCCGGTGCCTCCCGCTGCGTCAGGTACGCGGGATACCCCGCGACCTGGAGGGCGGTGAGCTTCGCCTCACCCGTCGTCTGCTTCAGCCTGTCCACTCCGCCGTTCAGAAGCGTGTGGATGCTCGACACGAACTTGACGGAGGCGTACGTCTGGTTGCACCGCTTGCTCCCCTCCCCGTAATCGGGGAGCGGATTACCCGGTTCGACCTTGCTCAAACCCAGAGCGGCCCGCTGGTCCTGCGCGATCAGCGAGCACGGGTCGACGGTCTTGAGGTCGACGGCCTTGGGCCTGTTCACCGGAGTACCGGCAGAAGTTCCGGTCGTCGGAGCGGAGCTGCTCTGATCCCCCGCGGACGGCGTGCCCGGCTCGGTCGATGAACACCCGGTCAGGACCGCTGCCAGCAGGAACGGGACGGCAAGTCGACGCATGACGGCCAAAATATCGGATCACCGGGCACGGAGGGTGCGCAACGACGTGTCCCGCGTCACCCGTTCGACGCATTGCCGGTAACCTCACAAAAAGGAAACCTTCTTTACGATACCCCGAAGCGCCGCCGCCCCGATGCGTCGAGGAGCGACATGCTGCGCAACCGACCACTACCGACTCTGGTCGTGGCGGCGGTGGGTCTGGCCCTGCTGGTGCCAGGTACCTCAGCCAACGCGGGCCCCGTGCCCGGCACCGGAGCGGCGCTCAAGGTGGCCGCCGCCCCAGGACAGACCTCCACCATCCCCGACTGGCGCATGCAGTCCAGCGCCACCGCCACGCAGTCCGGCAGCGTGATCTCCGGCCCGGCCTACACCGACACCGGCTGGCTGACCGTGCCCGCGCGGTCGACCGTCATGGCCGGGCTCATCGCGAACAACAAGTACGGGGACGTCAACTACTCGGAGAACCTGAAGAAGGCCAACGCCAACGACTTCAAGGTCCCGTGGTGGTACCGCAAGGTCTTCCAGGCCGACCCGCAGCCGGGCGTGAACACGTTCCTCAAGCTCAACGGCGGCGTGATCTCCCGCGGTGAGGTGTGGCTGAACGGCACGAAGGTCGCCGGCACCGACACCGTCATCGGCGCGTACCCGACGTTCGAGTTCAACGTCACCAGCCTGCTGCGCAAGGGCGACAACGCGCTCGCCATCAAGGCGTCGCCGTCCGACCCCGCCAAGGACCTGGTGATCCACTTCATCGACTGGTCCCAGCTCCCGCCCGACCGCAACCAGGGCCTCTTCCGCGACGTCGACATCGCGCAGAGCGGCGCGGTCTCGTTGCGCGGCCTGCACGTGCTGAGCGACCTGCCGCTGCCGAACCTGAACAGCGCCACGGTCACCGTGAAGGTCGACGCGCGCAACAACACCGGCAGCGCGGTCACCACGACCGTCGCCGGCAGCGCGGCGGGCCAGAACTACAGCCAGAACGTGAGCCTGGCCGCGAACGAGACGAAGACCGTCACGTTCCCGCTCACCGTGACCAACCCGCAGATCTGGTGGCCGTACCAGATGGGCGCGCAGCCGCTGTACGAGGCGACGGCGAACGCGACGGTGGCCGGTGCGGCGTCGGACCAGCAGAAGACGACGTTCGGCATCCGCGAGGTCACCTCGAAGATGATCAGCGGCAACCTCCAGTACCAGATCAACGGCAAGCCGATCCTGATCCGCGGCGGCGGCTGGGCGTCGGACCTGTTCCTGCGCACCAACGTGCAGAAGATCGCCGACGAGATCCAGCTGACGAAGTCCATGGGCCTCAACACGATCCGGCTCGAGGGCAAGCCGGAGAACGACGAGATCTACGACCTGGCCGACCGCGCGGGCATCCTGCTGATGACCGGCTGGGAGTGCTGCTCGAAGTGGCAGACCACCGGCAGCTACACGGCGGAGGACAAGCGGGTCGCCGGCGCGTCCGCCGAGGGCGAGGCCAAGCGGATCCGCAACCACCCCAGCGTGTTCACGTTCCTGATCGGCTCGGACGAGGCCCCGGTGGCCGCCGTCGAGACGATCTACCTGGACGCGTTGAAGCGCGCCGACTGGCAGACGCCGATCGTCACGGCCGCCGCCCGCCGCAGCTCACCGCAGCTCGGTGACTCGGGCATGAAGATGGACGGGCCGTACTGGTGGGAGCCGCCGGTCTACTGGTACAACAACCAGAAGGGTGGCAGCGCGGGCTTCGCGTCCGAGATCGGCCCGGGCCTCGCGATCCCGGAGATGGACGAGCTCAAGAAGTTCCTGTCGCAGGCCGAGATCAACAAGTTGACCGACTACAACGCCTCGCAGTACCACCTGTCGCCGTCCGGCAACTTCAGCAAGATCGGCTTCTGGGGCACGGCGCTCGACAACCGCTACGGCAAGCCGTCCAACGTGGACGACTTCGTCAAGAAGTCCCAGCTGCAGCAGTACGAGACGAACCGCGCGCAGTTCGAGGCGTTCGGCCGCGACTTCTCCGACACCGGCGCGAACCAGGCGCAGGGCGTCATCTACTGGATGCAGAACGACCCGTGGCCCAAGCTGTTCTGGCACCTCTACAACTACAACCTCGCGACCGCGGGGTCGTACTTCGGTGCCAAGACGGCGAACAAGGCGTTGCACGCCCAGTACTCCTACGACGACAAGTCGCTCGCCGTGGTGAACATGGGCCTGGAAGCCAAGCAGGGCCTGCAGTTGCAGGTGACGGTCTTCAACTCCGACGGCACGCAGAAGGCGAACGAGACGCGTTCGGTTCCGGCCAAGGCCAACGGGTCCGTGCGGGTCGGCAACCTGCCGCAGCCGTCCGGGCTCTCGTCGGCGTACTTCGTGCGCTTGCTGCTGAAGGACGCGAACGGCAACGAGGTCGACCGGAACGTCTACTGGCTGTCCACCAAGGCGGACACGCTGAACTACAACGGCGGCGACTGGTACTACACGCCGCAGGCCCAGTACACGGACCTGAAGTCGTTGAGCAGCCTGAAGGCCGGCCAGGTGTCGGTGTCCACCACCACGACGCCGGGCACGAACGGCAAGCAGGCCACCAGCGTGACCATCAAGAACACCGGCACGTCCGTGGCGTTCTTCCTGCGCGCGTCGCTGCGCAAGGGCCAGGGTGGTCCCGAGGTGCTGCCGGCCGACTGGTCCGACAACTACATCACGCTGTTCCCCGGTGAGACGCAGACGATCCGGGCCGAGTACCGGACGTCCGACCTCGGCGGCGCACAGCCGGTGGTCGAGGTCTCCGGCCACAACGTGAGCAAGCGCTAGCGCGAGTAGCGGTTCGCGACGACGGCGGGTCGTTCCACGGGACGGCCCGCGTCGAGCGACCACGCCAGCCGCACGTACTGCGCGTGCGTCCAGGCGAGTGGGGTGGCCGATTCGGTTCCGCGGCCACCCCACACCTGTTCGGGCAGCATGAGGCCGCTGTTCGCGGTCGCGGCGATCTGCCTGAGGCGCTGGGCCGCACCGGCCTTGTCACCGGCCAGCAGTTCGTACTCGCCGCGTTCGCCGCTCAGCAACGGCCACAACCGGCCGTAGGTCCGGGTCGGTGTCGGCCAGTTGATGCCCCACGGCCTGCCGTCCGCGGTCTCGCCGTAGCCGTCCTGCGTGAACCGGTGCCAGTAGCCCTGTTCCTTCAACTGCTGGTCGACGACGGCGACGGTGTTGCGGATGACCGGGTCGTCGGCGCGCTTGACGCCGAGTCGCACCAGTTCCAGGAAGCTCGGGTCCACGACCGCGCGCTGGTCGATGTCGGTCGGGTTGTTGTCACCCAGGTTGTACCTGGTGCCCTGATCGGGCTTTCCGTCCTTGGTGAGCCGCAGGTAGTACGGCTTCGGCGAGTACGGCCCGGTGGTCGTCGCGGTCCAGCCCTCGACCTTGCTCTGCCACTCGTCGGCGGCCTTGAGGTACCTGTCGGCGTTCTCCCCGTTGCGCTGCAACAGATCCGCGAAGCACACCAGCCCGGCGACCACCGAGGCGATGGTGGCGGGCGAGTAGCCGTCCTGGTTCTCCCACCGCTCCTGCTCGCTGAACGGCGAGTTCGGGTAGCTCAGCAGGTAGTCGGCCGAGCGGCGCAGCGAGTCCACTGTGGACCTGTCCTTCCGGTCCAGGTGCCAGGCGAGCAGGAGCGGTGCCGCGGTCTGGTCGAGCTGGACCTTGGTCCACACCGGCGTGCCGTCGACCCGCGTGTTCTGCGGCAGGTGCCCGTCCGGTTCCTGCTGCTCGCGCAGCATGAAGTCCAGTGCGCGCCCGGCGAAGCCGCGATCTCCGGCCGCGATCATGGCCGTGGACACGTGGTACAGGTCGCGCGGCCAGACCAGCGCGTACGGACCGAGTTCCGGTGCCAGTTCCCGGTCGAACCCGAAGGCCCACGGGAAGCTCGGCGACGCGATCGACGCACCGGGGTGGGTCTTGTCCTCCGTCGCCGCCAGCACCATGACGGACATGTCGTAGAGCCGCCGGTCCGCGGACTTCGGCCGTTTCAGCCCGTCGAGGTAGGAGTGCCAGCCCTGCGCGTACTCCCTGGCGGCGGCGCGGAATCCGCGATCCAGCGCGCCCTGGGCAACGCCCTCGCCGAACCCGACCGCGAACGTGCCGTGCGCGCGTCGCACCGGTTCGGTCGGCAAGGTGCTCGCGACCTGGCTGGAGCCCTTCATCGGCACGTGCTCGATCGACAGCCGGACGGGGCGCTGCGCCGTGAGCTCCACGTCCGCGAGCACGGCGGCGCGCCACGGGTCGGTGACGTACGTGACCTCAGCCCGCCACCCGTCCCCGCGCAGCCGCTGCCGGAACGTCAGCGACCTGTCGTCAGCGGGCTCGGTGTAGGCCTGACCAGGCTTTCCGTCGACCAGCAACCGCGTCTCACGGGTGGCGGGCGTGCTCAGGTCGGGGAAGAAGATCTCGGAGAGGCCCTGGTGTCCGAGCGTGAACCACACGGGGCTCGCCGCGGACCTGGCCGTGCCGAAGCCCTGCTTGTCGGCGGGCAGCGGGACCACCTCGGCGGAGGCACGGGCGATCGGGGCCGACATGACGAGCAGGAGCACGACCAGGGCCAATGACTTCATGCCCTGAGGTGTTCCCCGAGCTAGAGATCACCACGCAGGAGACTGTCGATGTTCTCCGGCGGACCGGGCCGGGCGAAGAACCAGCCCTGTCCCGTGTCACATCCCAGCCGGAGCAACCGCGCGGCCTGGGCAGGCGTCTCCACGCCCTCGGCCGTGACGCCCAACGACAACGCGTGCGCGAGCTGCACCAGCGTCGCCACGATCTGCGAGTCGACCGGGTCTTCCTCGTTCTCGGCCCGCAGCCCCTCCATGAACGAGCCGGCGATCTTCAGCTCGTGCACGGGCAGGTGCTTGAGGTAGGCCAGGTTCGAGTAGCCGGTGCCGAAGTCGTCGATCGCGATGCGCACACCCATGTCGCACAACGCCCGCAGCGCTTCCAGCGGCTCGTCGGCGGTGCCCATGATCGCCGACTCGGTGAGCTCCAGCTGCAGGTGGTGCGGCGGCAGCGCGCACTCGTCGAGGATCTGCTTCACGTCGCGGACCAGCTCGGGGTCGCGGGACTGCCGCACGGCCAGGTTCACCGACACGAACGGGGCCGCGTCGCCGAACTCCTCCAGCCAGCGCCGGGCCTCCTCGCACGCCTTGCGCAGCACCCACCGTCCCAAGGGGACGATCAGGCCGGTCTCCTCGGCCAGTTCGATGAACCGGTCCGGCGCGAGCCGCCCGAACTCCGGGTGCTGCCAGCGGACCAGGGCCTCGACACCGGTGACGGTGGAGTCCTCCAGGCGCACCAGCGGCTGGTACTCGACGTAGAACTCGCCGCGTTCCAACGCGCGCGGCATCGTGGCCGAAAGCGTGAACCGGGCGACCTCGCGGGCGTTGCGCTCCGGGTCGTACAGCGCCCAGCGCGCCTTGCCGTCGGCTTTGGCCCAGTACAGCGTGATGTCCGCGTCGCGCATCATGTCCGCCGACGTCGTGCCGGACAGCTGCCGTTCGACGATGCCGATCGACGCCGACACCGACAGCTCGTGGCCCGCGATGCGGATCGGCGCCTCCAGCTCGGTCAGCACCCGGCCCGCCACGTCGACGATGTCCTGCTCGCCGGACGAGCCCTCGACCAGGATCACGAACTCGTCGCCGCCCATGCGCGCGACCAGCTTGCCCTCGCCGGACACCGAGTGGTCGAGCCGGCGGCCGACCTCGACCAGCAGCTGATCCCCTATGTCGTGGCCCAGCGAGTCGTTGATGACCTTGAAACCGTCGAGGTCGAGGTAGCAGAGGCCGGCCCGGACGTGCTTGGCGCGGTTGTTGAACACGCGCCCGAGGCGTTCCAGGAACAGCGCCCGGTTCGGCAGGCCGGTCAGCGGGTCGTGCAGCGCCTGGTAGCGCAGCCGGTTCTGCAGCAGGTGGCGGTCGGTGACGTCCTCGATCATCGCGACCTGGTACTGCGGCTCGCCGTGGTCGTCGCGGACCAGCGACAACGTCAGGTGCGTCCACACCTGCTCGCCGTCGGCCCGGTGGAAGCGCTTCTCGGCCCGGTAGTGGTCGCACTCACCCGCGATGAGCTGGTCGTAGAGCCGCCACACGCTGCCCGCGTCCTCGGGGTGCATGAGGTCGCGCACGTTGTACTGGCGCATCTCCTCGACGCTGAACCCCAGCATGTCCTGCAGGGCCTGGTTGACGTCCAGGATCCGGCCGTCGATGGCCGCGATGCCGATGCCGATCGCGGCCTCGGTGAACATCGCGCGGAACCGGGCCTCCGAGGCCCGCAGCGCCGCCTCCGCCTGGTCGCGGGCGTCCAGCACGGCCGCCCTGATCGCCTCCTGCTCGGCGAGGGTGCGTTCGCGCAACGCGCGGGCGTATCCGGCGGCCAGCGCGCCCTGGAGAGCCGCCAGCCGGGACTGCAGCCGTTCGTCGCCGGGGAAGCCCAGCTCGCCCAGCAGGTCGTCGCCGAGCAGCTGGACGGTGCGGCCCAGCGTGTCGGTGCCGGTGAAGTGCGCGTCGACCAGCCGTGAGCCGATCTCGTAGCCGGGTGCCGTGCGGAACGGGCTCGCGAACAGCGCCTCGACGAGGAGCTCGGTGAGGTCCTGGAGGTGCTGGGCGACCTCGGCCCTGGTCATGGGCACGTAGCTCGACCCGATCACGGCCGTGGCCCAGCTGCGCGCGAACGCCTCGGCACCGGCCAGTACGGCCGGGTCCAAAGGAGAGCGGTCCTCACGCACCCGGTGGTCAACCCGATCGGTCATCTTCTCGGCCCTAACCCCACGAACGCGCAGCATACGGCCGGTCGCCGTCCGGAGTCATCTCTGCTCCTTCCGGCCCAGCGCGGCGAAGCCCGGGAAGCGCTTGCCGGACTCCCCGATGTCGGCAGGTGACTCCGGATGCCAGGCGGGCACCCTGACCACCCCGGGCTCGACCAAGGCGAACCCGTCGAACAGGCGGCCGAACTCCGACCTGTCGCGGAACGTCGTGCTCGTGACGTCGCGGTTGTAGATCTTGCGCGCCGCCCGTGACGCGTCCGTCTCCTCGTCCGCCTCGTAGCCCGCGTGGGAGAGCGCGAGGAAGCTGCCGGGAGCCAGGTGGTCGCGATAGCCGCCGATCATGCCCCAGGGGTCCTCGTCGTCGGACACGAAGTGCAGCAACGCGATCATCAGCACGGCGACCGGCTCGTCGAAGTCGAGCTGCTTGTCGACCTCGTCCGAGGCCAGCACGCTCGCCCAGTCGCGGACGTCGGCCTGCAGCACGCTCACGTGCCCGTTGCTGGTGAGGATCGAGCGGCTGTGCGCGACGGCGACCGGGTCGATGTCGACGTAGACGATCCGGGCGCCGGGGTCGGCGGCCTGCGCGATCTCGTGCACGTTGCCGACGGTCGGGATGCCGGAACCGAGGTCCAGGAACTGCCGGACGCCCTGGCCGAGCAGGTAGCGGACGGCCCTGCGCAGGAACGCCCGGTGGTTGAGGACGACGTCGCGGATCTCCGGCATCGTCTCCAGGGTCTTCTGGGCGACGGCCCTGTCCGCGGCGAAGTTGTGGGCGCCGCCGAGCCAGTAGTCGTACACGCGCGCGACACTCGGCCGTTCCAGGTCGATGTCCCCCGGGGCCCAGTTCGGCCGCTCCACCCGCTCACCCCACCCGCGTTCGTACCGTTCGCGCCCATCATGCACCCGCCGCTTGGCAGAATGCCGACCTCGTGAGGAAAAGTTTGCTGTTGTCGACCATTCTCGCGTCCATCGGCGTGTTTGTGCTGGTCGGCGGCGTGCTCCTGCTCTTGGACCCCGGCGCGCCCAAGCACGAGGCGATCAAGACGGGCGGTCTCGCGGGCGGTGCGATCGTCGCCCTCTACGCGTTGTGGCTGAACGACCGGCGCCGCAAGGTCGAGGAGGCGCGTCAGGAGATCGAGAGCCAGCGCATCGACCACGACAGGTCCCGCGTGGCCGACGAACGGTTCGCACGCGCCGTGGAGCTGCTGGGCCACGAGACGGCCCAGGTGCGCGTGGGCGCGATGCACGCGCTCGCCGGCCTCGCGAAGTCCAGGGTCGAGTACACGCAGACCGTGCTCGACATCCTCTGCGCGTACCTGCGCCAGCCGTACAAGAAGACGCGCAACGACCCGGAGGAGATCGAACTGGAGGTCCGGCTCACCTCGCAGCGGCTGATCGAGGACCTGCTGCCGCGGCTGGAGGTGAAGAACCCTCCGATCTACGACCTCAACCTCACCAAGGCGCACCTCGAGTTCATGGACCTGTCGTACCGGCAGGTCGGCGACCTCTACATCCGCGTCGCCCACTTCGAGGACTCCAACTCGTTCCACCACATGAAGATCCACGGCCACTTCTACGTCACCGAGGCCACGATGAACGGCCGCTTCCACATGCACCACACGGAGATCGTGGGCAGGGCCTGGTTCAGCAGGTTCAAGGCGCAGGGGATCGCCATCTTCACGGACACGAAGTTCGGCGGTGAGACCAAGTTCGCGAACTCGGAATGGGCTGAGGTGAAGGCCGACGGCTGTACGTTCGCCGTGCAACCCGATCTTCCCGAAGCGTGGAGGAACTGACGTGAAGTGGCTGGCCGCGGTGCTTTCCGCCGTCGTGGTGACCGGGGCGACCGCGGTTCTCCTCTACCTCGTCAAGGCCCCGCCCGTCGAGATCGTGAAGACGGCCGGTGTCGCCGGCGGTGCGATCATCGCGCTGTACGCGTTGTGGCTCAACGACCGCAAGCACTCACTGGAGAGCGAGAAGGTCGCCGACGAACGGTTCGCGCGCTCGGTCGAGATGCTCGGCAACGAGGCCGACCAGGTGCGGGTGGGGGCGATGCACTCGCTGGTGTGGCTGGCGAACTCGACGCCGCGCTACAAGCAGACCGTCCTCGACGTCCTGTGCGCCTACCTGCGCAGGCCCTTCCACCACCCGTCGTGGGACGAGAACGGCGCCGACCCGGACACCGTGTACGTCGAGTCCCCTGACGAGCAGCGGGAACAGCAGGTCCGGCGCACCGCGCAACGGCTGATCCGCGACCTGTTGTCCTGGGGCGACAAGAAGAAGATCTACTACGACCTCGACCTGACCGGTGCCTCGCTGGAGTACTTCGAGCTCGACGGGCGCCGGATCAAGAGGTTCATCGCGCGGCGGGCCCACTTCTACGGGATCACCCGGTTCCCGCGGGCCGACGTGCAGGGCACGACACTGTTCTCCGGCTCGACCTTCCACGGGCGGTTCGACCTGAGCTGGTCGAACTTCGAGGGAGGCATCGCGTTCAGCGAGGTGACCTTCAGGGGCCAGCTCGACGTGCGCGGCGCGAAGGTCGGGCGGTTCCTCGCACTCGTCGATCCCGCCCCCGCCGACCTGCGCGGAGAGCTGGAACTGCTGCCCGGCACCGCGTTGCGCACCACGTACGAGGGCTGGGTGCTAACTGGCGACGTGCTGCAGCCGGCCCGACCTCGCCTCGAAGACCATGTCGAGCAGGACGCCGGCGGCGGCTCCGACGGTGCCGGCGGTGACGACGACCGTTTCCGCGACGGGGACGTCTACGTCACCGCGAAGGCCGACGAAGTGCGCGCGTTCGGTCTTGACGGCGAAGGACTGCGGGACGAGGGCGACCCCGAGTCCGAACGCGACGAAGTCAAGAAGTGAGTGCACGTCGTTGACCTCGACGGCGACGTGCCGCTCGACCCCGGCCGCGGCCAGCGCGCGGTCGACCTCGTCGCGGGTGCCCCAGTCGGCGTTGAAGTCGACGAACGACTGACCCGCCAGCTCGTTCAGCCCCACTGATTCCCTGGTGGCGAAAGGACTTCCCGGCGCGCACGCGAGCACGAGCGGTTCACTGGCCAAAGTGGACGTTCGCAGGTCGTCGGCGATCTTCGGCTGCCGCGTGACGAACGCGAGGTCGAGGCGGCCCGCGCGGACGTCCTCGACCAGTTCGGCGTTGCCGGACTGCCGCATCCTGATCTCCACGCCGGGGTGCAGTTCGTGGAACCGCGCCAGCACGGCGGGCAGGTGCACCACGTGCAGGCACTGCAGGCTGCCGACGGACAACGTGCCGCGCAGCAGCCCCTGGACGGCGGCGACCGCGTCCCTGGCCGACTCGACGCTGCACAGCGCACGCCGGGCTTCCGGCAGCAGCGCCCGTCCGGCCTGGGTCAGCTCGACCTGACGGGTGGTGCGCAGGAACAGCGGCGCGCCGAGCTCGATCTCCAGCGCCCTGATCGACGCCGACAGCGCGGACTGGGTGACGTGCATCCGGCCTGCGGCCCTGGTGAAGTGGCAGTCCTCGGCGACCGCGATGAAGTACTGAAGCTGTCTGAGTTCCACGATTCATCACCGTCGTTGCTGAATGAGATCACTTCTCTGCGTTGGACAGCTTAATCGTCAGGGTCCAGAGTGGAGGACATGCAGAAGCGTCGCATCGGAGAAGTGGAAGTCAGCGCCATCGGCCTGGGCGGCATGCCCATCTCCGTCGAGGGGAGGCCGGAGCGCGCGCAGGCGATCGAGACCATTCACGCCGCGCTGGACGCGGGCGTGACGTTCATCGACACCGCCGACGCCTACTCGCTCGACGACACCGACTTCGGCCACAACGAGTCGCTCATCGCCGAGGGGCTGCGCGGCCGTTCCGAAGAGGTGTTCGTGGCGACCAAGGGCGGGCACACCCGCGTGCCGGGTGGCGGCTGGGAGCTCGACGGGCGCCCGGAGTACCTGTTCAAGGCCGTCGACGGGTCGTTGCAGCGGCTCGGCGTGGACCAGATCTTCCTCTACCAGTTCCACCGGCCGGACCCGAAGACGCCGATCGCGGAGTCGGTCGGGGCGTTGAAGGAGATCCTGGACAGCGGCAAGATCCGCTACGCGGGCGTCTCGAACTTCAACCCCGAGGAGATCGTGCTCGCCAACGAGATCCTCGGCGGACGGCTCGCGGCCGTGCAGAACCAGTTCTCGCCGTCGTTCCGATCGAGTGAGCCCGAACTGGAGCTGTGCGACAAGCTCGGCATCGCCTTCCTGCCGTGGAGCCCGTTCGGCGGGATCGGCAAGGCGGGCGCGCTGGCCGGTCCGTTCAAGGAGGTCGGCGAGGCCCACGGCGTGAGCGCCCACCAGGTCTGTCTCGCGTGGATGCTCGCGAAGTCCGAAGTGGTAGTCCCCATTCCGGGTGCTTCTCGCCCGGCGAGCATCTCGGATTCCGCCTCGGCCACCCACCTGGAGTTGTCCGCCGAGGAGTTGTCCCGCCTGGACGGGTGACCCCGGTAGCAAATTGCGACAAATGGTCGCACGATCTAACCCATGCGGACCTTGATCAGCATCGTGGCGATCGTCGCCGGCTTGACGCCGGCACCCGCGTCCGCGGCGCCCTTGCCCGAGGGCTCCGCGGACCACACCGCGGGATCCCAGATCCTCAAACACGAGGGAACGGGCATCCTTCGCGCGGACGAGTCTCCTCCCACCGACGGCAAAGTGCCCGGCATGGACGTGAGCAGTCACCAGGGCGACGTCGACTGGAAGTCCTCTTGGGACAAAGGCGCCCGGTTCTCCTACGTCAAGGCGACCGAGGGCGTCCACTACCGGAACCCGAAGTTCACCCAGCAGTACGACGGCTCCTACGGCATCGGCATGATCCGCGGCGCGTACCACTTCGCACTGCCGGACCGCGCGAACGGCGTGGCGCAGGCGAACTTCTTCGTGGACAACGGCGGCGGGTGGTCGGGCGACGGCAGGACGCTGCCGCCGGCGCTCGACATGGAGTACAACCCGTACGGCGAGACGTGCTACAACATGAACCAGACCGCGATGACGGCGTGGGTCAAGGAGTTCAGCGACACGGTCTTCGCCCGCACCAGGCGTTATCCGGCGATCTACACGTCCACGAGCTGGTGGAACAAGTGCGTCGGCGGCTCGGTGAAGTTCGGCGACACGAACCCGTTGTGGATCGCGCACTACACCTCGAAGCTCGGCGCGCTGCCGGTCGGCTTCGACTTCCACACGATCTGGCAGTGGCAGGCGGCCGGGCTCTTCCCCGGCGACCAGAACCTGTTCAACGGCCGGTTCGAGCAGCTGCAACGCATCGCCACGAGCTGAAGACGGCCCCGTCGCGGTGACGGGGCCATCTCACTCGTCCTAGTCGAACAGGGCCGGGAGGGTGCCCTCCCAGGCCTCGCGGAGCTCGTCCAGCGGGAGTTCGCCCAGGCCCTGGATCTCCAGGGCGTCCGACTCCGGGTCGACGACACCGACCTTGCGCCACGGCAGGCGGCGCGCGGTGCACATGTCGACGAAGCGCTGTTCCTCGGTGCGCGGCACGGCGACCAGCACGCGGCCGGCCGACTCGCTGAACAGCTGCACGAACAGGTCGCCCTCGAGGAAGACCCGCGCACCCACCTCGCCGATCAGGCACGTCTCGACCAGCGCCTGGGCCAGGCCGCCCTCGGAGAGGTCGTGCGCGGCGGAGACCATGCCGTCCCGCGAACCCGCGACCAGCACCTGGCTGAGTAGCTTCTCGCGCTGCAGATCCGCCTTCGGGGGCAGTCCGCCCAGGTGGCCGTGGACGTGGTGCGCCCACTCCGACCCGCCGAACTCGTCGCGCGTCTCGCCGAGCAGCAGCAGCGTCTCGCCGGCCTCGGCCCCGATCCCGGTCGGGATGCGGCGCCGCACGTCGTCGATCACGCCCAGCACGCCCACGACCGGCGTCGGCAGGATCGCCGTGGAGCCGGTCTGGTTGTAGAAGCTGACGTTGCCGCCGGTCACCGGGATGCCCAGCTCCGCGCAGCCGTCTGCGAGACCCTTCACGGCCTGCTCGAACTGCCACATGACCGCCGGGTCCTCCGGCGAGCCGAAGTTGAGGCAGTTGGTGACGGCGACCGGGGTGGCACCCGTGGCTGACACGTTCCGGTAGGCCTCGGCCAGCGCCAGCTTCGCGCCCTCGTACGGGTCGAGCTTCGTGTAGCGGCCGTTGCAGTCCGTGGAGAGCGCGACACCGCGGCCGGTCTCCTCGTCGATGCGAATCATGCCGCCGTCGCTGGGCTGCGCGAGGACCGTGCCGCCGCGGACGTACCGGTCGTACTGCTGGGTGACCCACTTCTTGGAGGCCAGGTTGGGGCTGGCCGCCATGGTCTTGATCAGTTCCAGCAGGTCGTCCGGCCGCGGGAGGCTGTCCGGCGTGTTCGCCTGCAGTTCGTCCTGGTCGGCGGGGCGTTCGATCGGCCGGTTGTAGACCGGGCCCTCGTGCGCCACCGTGCGCGGAGGCACGTCGACGACGACCTCGTCGTGGTAGGTGATGACCAGGCGGTCGCCTTCGGTCACCTCACCGATCTCGGTGGCGATGACGTCCCATTTCGCGCAGACGGCCAGGAAAGCCTCGACGTTGGCCGGCTCGACCACCGCGCACATGCGTTCCTGGGACTCGCTGGACAGGATCTCGGCCGGGGTCATTCCGGTGGCCCTGAGCGGCACGCGGTCGAGCCACACGTGCATGCCGCCGTCACCCGCGGACGCCAGTTCGCTCGTCGCGCAGGACAGGCCCGCGCCGCCGAGGTCCTGGATGCCCGCGACGATGCCCTTCTCGAAGAGCTCCAGCGAGCACTCGATCAGCACCTTCTCCGTGAAGGGGTCGCCGACCTGCACGCTCGGCAGCTTCTTGCGCTTGCCCGCGGAGTCGTCGAACGTCTCGCTCGCGAGGACGCTGACCCCGCCGATGCCGTCGAGGCCGGTGCGCGCGCCGTAGAGGATGACCTTGTTGCCGGTGCCGCTCGCGTGCGCGAGGTGCAGGTCCTCGACCCGCATCGCGCCGACGCACAGGGCGTTGACCAGCGGATTGCCCTGGTAGGACTCGTCGAACACGACCTCGCCGCCGATGTTCGGCAGGCCGAGGCAGTTCCCGTAGCCGCCGACACCTGCGACGATGCCGGGCAGCACGCGCCTGGTGTCCTCGGCGTCGGGCCTGCCGAACCGCAGCGGGTCCATGACGGCGAGCGGCCGCGCGCCCATCGCGAGGATGTCCCTGACGATGCCGCCCACGCCCGTCGCGGCGCCCTGGTAGGGCTCGACGTACGACGGGTGGTTGTGGCTCTCGACCTTGAACGTGACGGCCCAGCCGTCCCCGATGTCGACGACGCCGGCGTTCTCGCCGATGCCCGCGAGCATCTTGCTGCGCATCTCGTCGGTCGTGGTGTCGCCGAAGTACTTCAGGTGCACCTTGGACGACTTGTAGGAGCAGTGCTCGCTCCACATGACCGAGTACATCGCCAGTTCGGCGTCGGTCGGCCTGCGCTGGAGGATCTCCTTGATGCGCGCGTACTCGTCGTCCTTCAGGCCCAGCTCCTCGTAGGGCTGCTCCTGGTCGGGCGTCGCCTCGGCGTTCTTGACGGTGTCGATCACGCGTTCACCACCGTGTCGAGCAGGGACAGGAACACGCCCAGACCGTCGTCCGTGGGCCCGGTGAGCGCGTCGATGGCGTGCTCGGGGTGCGGCATGAGGCCGACGACGTTCCCCTTGGCGTTGGTGATGCCGGCGATGTTGTTGCGGCTGCCGTTCGGGTTGTCGCCGACGTACCGGAACACGACCCGTCCGTCGCCTTCGAGTTGTTCGAGTGTTCGGGCGTCGGCCTGGTAGCCGCCCTCGCCCGACTTCAGCGGCACGAGGATCTCGGCGTTCAGGTCGTACCGGCCGGTCCACGCCGTGGTGTTGTTCTCGACCTTCAGCCACTGGTCGCGGCACACGAAGTGCAGCTTGTGGTTGCGGGTGAGCGCTCCTGGCAGCAGGTGAGCCTCGGCGAGGATCTGGAAGCCGTTGCAGATGCCCAGAACCGGCATCCCCTTGTTCGCGGCCTCGATCACTTCCTGCATGACGGGCGCGAACCGCGCGATGGCACCGCACCGCAGATAGTCGCCGTACGAGAACCCACCGGGCACGACGACCGCGTCAACGCCCTTCAGGTCGTGATCCCCGTGCCACAACGGCACGGCTTCCCCGTCGGCGTACCGGACCGCCCGCTGCGCGTCGACGTCGTCGAGAGTGCCGGGGAAGGTGATGACACCGACCCTCATGCCTCGACCCTGCGCACGGTCCAGTCCTCGATCACGGGGTTCGCGAGGAAGGTCTCGGCGATCTTGGCGAGCGTGGCGTCGTCGACGTCGTCGGCGACCTCCAGCTCGAAGCGCTTGCCCTGACGGACGGAGAGGACACCCTGAAAGCCGAGACGAGGCAGCGCGTTCGCCACCGCCTGGCCTTGGGGGTCGAGAATTTCGGGCTTCGGCATGACGTCGACGACGACTCGGGCCACGACAGACTGCTCCCGGGTTCAGAGGGGCTGGCGGTACCTCGAGAGCCTATCTGACCTGTGCGTTCATCCTCCCGACACGTGTTCGGGGGCACATCGTCACCGGTCCACCTTCGGGTGAACGAGCTTGTCTCCACGAGAGGACTTGGTACAGTTGAGATCGCCGAGGCCCCGTAGGCCGAGGAAGTGAGCACGGTGCCCGTCCGGACGGTCGGCCGCCGTGCTTTGCGCTATCTGGACCATTTGTCCACGGCCGCATCCTTCGCCACGAGCGAGCGCACACGCCTCGCCCAGTCACCGCCGGCACCGTGACACCACGCCACCACGTCCGGGATCCAGAGCAGCTCGTCGTGCGCGCTGTCCAGGTGCTCATAGATCATCTTCGAGTGACTGGGCTGCTTGCCCAGCGTTGTGCGGATCGTCTGCGCGTCGTGGAGGTTGCGTTCCTCGCGACTGTCGAGCACCAGCCTCCGCACGTCGAGATCGATGAGATCGTTGATGAGCGCGATGAGGCACTCCTGGCGTGCCACTTCCTCTGCTGCGGAGCAGTCACAGGTGTAGATGTGCACAGTGGCGCCGATGGACACCAGCCTGGACACGATCAGCTTGCGCCGATCGGTCTTCTCCTTCTTGAAGTGAAGCTCTCGTTGACCGGGGAACAGCAACCGGCGCAGCGCCTTTCGCGTGCGCGCCAGGTCGCCGGGATCGACGAGGACAGCAGCCAGCAGGTACGTGTTGTTTCGCCGCGACTCGTCGACGAAGGCGTGCAGACTCACGAAACGTTCATCGGTCGCTTGCGAACACCAGTTCACCAACTCCAACTGATCGGGTCCGAACGACTCCGAAGTGGACCTATTCCAACGAGCTATTTCGCCGAAAGCGAGACCGGTGGCAGTCCGGCCCGATCGGACGGATGCTGGGGATCATGAAGATCCTCGTGCTCGGCGGAACCGTGTTCCTCAGCAAGGCCATCACGGCGGAGGCCGTCCGCCGCGGCCACGACGTGGTCTGCGCTGCCCGCGGTGCCTCCGGCGGGGTGCCCGAGGGAGCCACGCTCGTCCAGGTCGACAGGGACAGGCCCGGCGCGTTCGACGCGCTGGCCGGTGAGCAGTTCGACGCGGTGATCGACGTGTCGAAGTACTCGGTGAACTGGGTGCGGGACGCGCTCGAGGCGTTCGGGGCGACGACGCCGCACTGGACGTTCGTGTCCAGCATCTCCGTCTACGCGGACCACTCGACGGGTAGCGACGAGTTGTTGCCACCGCTGGAGGACGACCCGAACGAGGAGTTCACCTCGGAGCGGTACGGCAGCATCAAGGTCGCAAGCGAGAACGCGGTCAGAGAGGCCGTGGCCAGCCGCGAGTTCATCGTCAGGGCCGGGCTCATCACCGGGCCGAACGACCCGAGTGACCGGTTCGGGTACTGGCCCGCGCGGATGTCGCAGGGTGGGCGCGTGGTCGTGCCGGACAGCCCTGACCTGGGGTTCCAGCACATCGACGCGCGGGATCTGGCGCAGTGGATCGTGTTCGCGGCCGAGGAGCGCGTCACCGGCACGTACGACTCGACGGGGCCCGTCATGCCGTTCCAGATGGCCATGGGCGAGATCGCCGGGGCGACGGCGCCGGCCGGGACGCAGCTCGTGCCGGTGCCGGAGAGCCTGCTCAAGGAGCTGAAGATCAACCCGTGGGCCGGGCCGCGGTCGTTGCCGATGTGGCTGCCCCAGGCGTGGGCCAAGATGGTCGGCCGCGACGTCAGCAACGCGCTGGCCAACGGGTTGCGGACCAGGCCGCTGGCCGAGACCGCGCTCGACTCGCTGGAGTACGAGCGCGGCCTCGGGCTGGACAGGACCCGCCACGCCGGCCTGACGCCGGACGAGGAGGCGGAGATCCTCAGCGCGCTACAGCAGTGAGTTGATCTGCGCGGCGACGAGGTCGATGCGCACGCCCTGGTTCGGGCAGCCGCCGAAGTGGTGGAGCCCGATCACCTTGTGCGTGCGCCTCGACAGCACGGGTGAGCCGGACGAGCCGCCTTCGGTGTCGCACATGTAGCTGATGTCGGACTGCGACGAGCTGCCGTTCACCCGCACGGCACGCACGACGCAGTAGCCGCCGCCGTTGTTGTTGTCGCGCAACGACAGCTTCTTCAGCTTCCCGGCCGGGTGGCCGACGATGTACATCTCCTCACCCACGGCCGGAACGCGCGCGTCCAGTTCGAGGTAACCGAACGAGCTGATGGCCGCGAAGTTGTTCACGGTGAAGAGGGTGTAGTCCAGCGCGGCGTCGGTCTTGAGGACCTGGGCCGCCAGCACCTTGGTGACGGTGGCCGTGGCCGTGCCGCCGCAGGTCGGGCACTGGTAGTTGAACCACACCTCGATGCCGCTGACGCTGGTGAAGCAGTGGTTGTTCGTCAGCAGGCGGTTGTTCGGGCCGACGCGCCACGCCGTGCACAGCGAACTGCCGTTGCGCAGCAGCTTCGCCACGGACGCCGTCTTGCCCCACTCGGTGGGGTTGCTGGACTGGTAGCAGACCGCGTCCTTGTAGTCGTTCGTGCCGCAGATGCTCTGCACGGACGGCTGCGAGGACATCTCGGCCTCGGTGTAGCCACGCGTGAGCTTGTCGACCCGCACGCGCGACAGCGGGTTCGTCACCGAGACCACGGCGCGGTCGCCGGTGATCGACATGGCCCAGAAGCCGGATGCGTCGAGCGTGGCCGTCAGGGAGGCCTTCAGATCTCTCGTGTACGTGTACTTCTCGGTGCCGTCAGGGTTCGACACCGTGAGCACGTCGCCGGGCAGGATCCGCAGGTCCGTGAAATGCAGCTTCACGTAACCGGACCCCGGTCGTTCGATCAGCGTCGAACGATTCGCGCCACCCACGCGGACTGAGACGTTCTCCTCAGTTCCGATTTCCTGCGTCTGCGGCGACGAGGCCTCAGCAGGTGTAGAGGTGGTGGTAGCAGGGACGATGGACGTCATCGGCAGGGCAAGCGCCAGTGCCGTGAGGAGTTGCAGGGTTTTCCTCATGCCTTTTGATACTTCCGACGTCACCTGACTGTGTCAGCCCGCCAATCGTCGGTAATGGAGGAATCCATGCAAGTTGTCCATTTCGGTCATGCCTGCGTACTTCTCGACACCGGGACAACGCGCATCCTGATCGACCCCGGCACGTTCTCCACGGGGTTCGAGGACCTGACGGACCTGGACGCGGTGCTGGTCACGCACCAGCACTTCGACCACATCGACGCGGAGAAGCTGCCCGCGCTGCTCAAGGCGAACCCGCAGGCGCAGCTGATCGTCGACGAGGGCACGGCGCCCACGGTCGAAAATCCGACGGTCGCTCGACCGGGTGACGTGCTCAAGGTCGGCGACACGACGGTCAAGGTCACCGGCGGACAGCACGCGCTGATCCACGAGGACATCCCGATCGTGCCGAACGCCGCCTACGTGATCGGCGACGGCGCGTTCTACCACCCCGGCGACTCGCTGTTCGTGCCGGACGAGGACGTCGACGTGCTCGGACTGCCCGCCGGCGCGCCGTGGCTGCGCACCGGTGAGGCCGTCGACTTCATGCGCGCCGTGAAACCGCGTGTCGCCGTGCCGATCCACGAGAAGACACTCGCGAGCCCGCAGATGGCCGTCCGGTTCTTCGACCTGCTGAAGCCGGACGGCACCGAGGTCAGGCTGCTGACGCCAGGCGAGGAGACGGCAGTTTGACGTAGGTGGTCGGCGCGGCGTCGTGGGCGAGTGCGATGTCCACGGCGTCGAGCACGGCCTGCCGCGCACCGGGCCGGTGCAGGTCGCGCGCGTCCACGGTGATCCGGGTCAGGCCACCGCGGCGCGCGGACCTGGCGGCCGCGTAGACGAGCGCGAGCGACCGCAGCTCACCGAAGCTGGTGCGTTCGGTCAGCGCGTGCAGGCGGCCCAAGGTCGCCAGGCCGCTGCCGACCTCACGGACGGCGTGCGCGTCGGCGCAGCGCTGGAACTTGTGCTTGGCCAGCGCGATCAACGTCCCGGGTGACGCCACGCAACGCCGTGGCGCGAACGTGTCGGCGTTGAGCCCGATGGCGTCCATCTGCAGACGAGCACCCGTCAGCAACAACCCGGCTTCGTAGGCCGGCAGCCGCCGTTGACCGAGGCCGTGCAGCACGACGGCGTCGCCGTGCGAGGCGCGCTTCCGCACCCATTCCTGCGCCTTGCCGAGCTCGCGAGGTACTACGAGCAGCGACAACGGCACCTGCCGCGGATCAAGGGACGCGGCGAGATCAGCGCATCGGTCGAGTGTCTGCGGACCGATGCCGGACAGAGAGACCACGAGCTGTGAATGCACCGTATGAGTGCGCCATGCCGTGGTGACATCCGCGTGAAAGCGGCGCTAACTCACGCCAGCCAGTCGGCGAAAGACCGGCCGGTGAGCCGCTCGTACGCCTCGACGTACCGCTGTCGGGTCGCTTCGACGACGTCCGCAGGCAGCGCGGGCGGCGGGGCGTCGCTCTTGCGGTCCCAGCCGGACTCCGACGACGTCAGCCAGTCGCGCACGTACTGCTTGTCGAACGACGGCTGCACGCGACCGGGCTCGTAGCCCTCGGCCGGCCAGTAGCGCGACGAGTCCGGCGTGAAGACCTCGTCCGCGAGGATCAGCTCGCCGGAGGCGTCCAGCCCGAACTCGAACTTCGTGTCCGCGAGGATCAGGCCGCGAGTCAACGCGTACGCGCGCGCCTCGCTGTACAGCTCGATCGTCCGGTCGCGCAGCTTCGACGCCAGCTCGACGCCGTGCTTCTCGGCGATGACGTCGAACGACACGTTCTCGTCGTGCGCGCCGATCTCGGCCTTCGAGGCGGGCGTGAAGATCGGCGGGTCCAGTTCGGACGCCTCGACCAGCCCGGCCGGCAGCTCGATCCCGCACACCGCACCGGTCGCGGTGTAGTCGGCCATGCCCGAGCCCGTCAGGTATCCGCGCGCCACGCACTCGACGTCGACCATCCGCAGCTTGCGCACCAGCAACGCGCGACCGCGGACCTCGGCGGGGATGCGCGGGTCGTCGAAAGCGACCAGGTGGTTCGGGGCGAGCCGCTCGAACCAGAACACGCTCATCGCGGTGAGCACGCGCCCCTTGTCGGGGATCTCCGTGCTCAGGATGTGGTCGTACGCCGAGATGCGGTCGGACGCGACGAACAACAACAGCTCGTCGTCCACGTCGTACAGATCGCGAACCTTGCCGCGGGCGACGTGCTGGTAGTCAGCGAGCGTAGGCACGCTGGTCAGCCTACGTGGCCGAGTTTCGCAAACCGACGTACACCCCGGCACCACTACAGATCAAGGCAAAAGAAGCTTAAGGTGCACCCGTGCTCCCTAGAAAGGCCCTGTGGATCCCGGCTTTGGCAAGCTTGGGACTGCTCATCGTGCTGGGTGTGGCCGGGTGGAGCTTCGACTCCAGCCCCATTTCGTCGCCTGCCGCAGGAGGTTCGCTCACGTCGAGCACGCCCCAGCCGGTCTCGATCGTCCCGACCCCGGACGGTGTCGAGATCACGGTGAAGGGATCGTCCTCAGTGGCGACCACGACCACCACGACGAAGACCACGCAGCCGAAACCGCCACCAGCGCAGACTCCTCCCGCCGTGCAGCAGCCGACGACCACCGAGCCCCCGCAGCAGGGACTCCTGGTCAACGAAGGCGCGCGCTGCGATCCGGAAGGCGCGAACGGCATCGGCCTGCTCGGCGAGAAGCTGGTGTGCCGCAAGGATCCTCAGCGCGGTGACCGGCTGCGCTGGCAGAAGGCCTAAGCCCACTCCAGCACGTCGATCTTGTCGCCGACCGCGATGGCGCCGGTGCGCACGACCTGTGCCTTCATGCCGAACGTGACGCCGCCGTCGGGGTCACGCCGGTAGGTCGCCAGCGAACGAATCGGCTCCGGGCCGTCCTTCAGCCCGGTCTCCTGGTCGACCATCGGCACCGCGCACCGCACGCAGTCCTTGGCGTAGGCCAGTTCCACGTCACCGATCGCCGCGCGCCGCACCCGGTCCTCGGTGTGCGGTTCCGGCCAGCCGGACACGACCACGTTGGGGCGGAAGCGGTTCATCGGCACCGGGTCGCCGCCGCGTTCCAGGATGCGCTCGTTCAGGCCGTCCAATGAGGACAGCGAGAGCACCAGCAACGCGTTGCCGTCCGCGTACCCGACCAGTCCCGTCGTCTCGCCGGTCGTCTCGCGGCGCAGGTCCGGTGGCGTCCGCACGAGCCGCACGGACTTCCCCAGCGCGTCGGAGAAGTAGGCCGCGGCAGCGTCGCCCTGGTCGATTCCGGTGCCCTGCCATGTGTGCACGGCCACCGGAACCCGAGGCCCGTCAACGACGACCGGGAAGGATTCGCCGCCGATCGACAGCGAGGAGTCCACGAGGGACGGACGCAGCGCGGCCATCGCGGCGACCTTGCGCTGCGACAGGAACACTCCGTCGTCGTCGACCAGCATCATCATCCGGTCGCCGCGCAGTCCGGTGACGTCCACGACGGAGGATGCGACGGAGTGTCCGCCGCATCCCTTGACCGGGTGGACGATCAGGTCGGAAACGATCACAGAATGGGCTCCGGCTCGTAGGCCGGGTACTTGTCGACGACCGCGGCGACCTGCTCCACGATGGACGCGACCTGCGCCGACGCCACGCCGGTGAACGACAGGCGGTCGGCCAGCAGCGCGTCCAGGGCGGCCTTGTCGAGCGGCAGCCGCTCGTCCGCCGCGAGCCGGTCCAGCAGGTCGTTCTGCGCCAGGCCCTGCTCGCGCATCGCCAGCGCGACCGCCACCGCGTTCTCCTTGATGGCCTCGTGCGCGGTCTCCCGGCCGACACCCGCGCGCACAGCCGCCATCAGCACCTTCGTCGTGCCGAGGAACGGCAGGTAGCGGTCCAGTTCGCGGGCGACGACGGCCGGGTAGGCGCCGAACTCGTCCAGCACCGTCAGGAACGTCTCCAGCAGCCCGTCGAACGCGAAGAACGCGTCCGGCAGCGCGACCCGGCGGACCACCGAGCACGACACGTCGCCCTCGTTCCACTGGTCGCCCGCGAGCTCGCCGACCATCGACAGGTAGCCGCGCAGGATCACCGCGAAGCCGTTCACGCGCTCGCACGAGCGGGTGTTCATCTTGTGCGGCATCGCGCTGGACCCGACCTGGCCGGGCTTGAAGCCCTCGGTCACCAGCTCGTGGCCCGCCATGAGCCGGATCGTCTTCGCCACCGACGACGGCGCCGCGGCGAGCTGCACGAGCGTCGAGACGACGTCGAAGTCGAGCGAGCGCGGGTAGACCTGGCCGACGCTCGTGAGCACGCGCTCGAAGCCGAGGTGGCCCGCGACCGTGCGCTCCAGCTCCTCCAGCTTCTCGGGCGTGCCGAGCAGGTCGAGCATGTCCTGAGCGGTGCCGACCGGGCCCTTGATGCCGCGCAGCGGGTAGCGCGCGATCAGTTCGTCGAGACGGGAGAACGCGACCAGCAGCTCGTCGGCGCCCGTCGCGAAGCGCTTGCCCAGCGTCGTGGCCTGCGCGGCCACGTTGTGCGAACGGCCGGCCATGACGAGGTCGGAGTGCTCGGCCGCGAGGCGCGCGAGACGGCCGAGGACCGCGGCGGCCTTGGACCTGATCAGCTCCAGCGACCGCAGCACCTGCAGCTGCTCGACGTTCTCGGTCAGGTCGCGCGAGGTCATTCCCTTGTGGACCTGCTCGTGGCCCGCGAGCGCGTTGAACTCCTCGATGCGCGCCTTCACGTCGTGCCGCGTCACCCGTTCACGCGCGGCGATCGACTCCAGGTCGACCTGCTCCAGCACGCGCTCGTAGTCCTCGATCGCGGTCGCCGGGACGTCGATGCCCGCGGCCGCCTGCGCCCGCAGCACCGCGAGCCACAGCTGGCGCTCCAGCACGATCTTGTGCTCGGCCGACCAGAGCGTCGCGAGCGACGTGGAGGCATAGCGACCTGCGAGGACGTTGGCGATGCGGGGCTTCGTCACAGCGCAAGATTAGTGCACGCGCACCTCACTGCCAGGCGATGCCGGGGTCCGTGACCAGCTCTGTGAGGACCCCCACGCGCACCGGCACCGTCTGCCTCAGACCACTGCCCGTCGCCGGGTTGTAGTTGTGACTGGTGATGCGCACGACGTATCCGCTCTGGAACACGCGCACGACCTCCGCCCTGGCGATCTCCGGCGTCCCGTCGTTGAACTCGGCCTCGGTGACGACCGACCCGTCCTCCTGCTGGACGTCCTTGCAGAGGGTGGCGCCGGAGCAGAAGCTCTTCGTCGAGAACCCCTGACCGCCGGCTTCCAGGCGCAGCGAGGTCGGCCCGATCGGGTCGGTCAGGTAGAGGTATCCGGAGAACTCCGGGTCGCCCGGCCTGCGCGCCGGGCTCGACGTCGCGTACGGGGGATAGACGACCATGCCGGGACCGAACGACGCCGAGATGTCCTTGAGGTTCGTCACCGTCCCCCCTAGCTTGTCGGCCATCTTGTCGCCGATGCGCTGGGCCTTCTTCTCCACCGACTGGCTGGGCGGCGTGGACGAGTTCGTCGTGGTCTCGGCGCCGAGCTGGCTGTCGCGGTCACGAGGCAGCAGGCCGGGCAGCGCCAGCGACGCGACGGCGATCACCGCCGTAGCCACGCCCACAGCGACCAGCGCTCGTCGACGACTTTTTTTCTGCTCGACCCGCCTGATCAGGGTGTCGGGGTCGAAGTCGAGCGGCGGCTCGTCCCAGACGGCCAGCAGCATTCCCTCGCGGATCTCCTGCTCACTCACGACGCGACCCTCCCCGAACTGTTGTCGAGCTTCTCCACGATGGTGCGCAGTGTCGCGAGACCGCGCGCCGTCTGGCTTTTGACCGTTCCCTCGGTGCACCCCATGGCCACCGCCACCTCGGCGACCGACAGGTCCTCGAAGTACCGCAGGACGAGCACCGCCCGTTGCCTCGGGGGTACCTGCAACAGCGCGGTGTGAACCAGTTCGCGCGCCCACAGTTTCGCGCTGGTCGTGTCGGGATCCACGGTGGCGTCCGCGGCGTCGGGCAGCTCCCCGTCACGCTGCTCGGCTCTGCGCCACGGCCTGCGCTTCTCGTCCAGCCAGGTGCGCAGCAGCACCTTGCGGGCGTACGCGATCAGGTTGTCGAGGTCCTTGATGCGCTTCCACGCCACGTACATCTTCATGAGGCTCGACTGCATCAGGTCTTCAGCTGTGTGCCAGTCGCCACAGAAGAGATACGCAGTACGTCGCAAAGACGCGGCATTGGCTGCCGCGAATTCGCGAAAGCCCTGTTCATCGGCCTTGCGCATGCGTTCCCCTCTCGCGTCCTCAACCAGGGGAACGCATGGGAGGAACGCGAGGTTGCATCAGGCGTGACGCGAAAGAGCCGAACGGAGCATCCTGGCCGCCACGCCACGAGGGTCCGACTTCAGTTCGATGAACGAGTTGACCACGGATCCGTCCACCAACGCGATCAACTCCTCGACCCGGTCGCTCCCGATGTCCCGGCCTGAGCGGGCGAAGACGTCGGCGATCAGCTCGCGCAGTTCGGTCGACAGCACCCGCATCAACGGCCGCAGGTACGGGCGGCGACCGGTCGCGACGAGGCGTTCGTAGCGCAGCAGCACGGCCTCGATGTCGGTCGCGTCCTCGCCGACCAGCAGGTCGAGCATGAACTCGACGAGCACGTCGTCGGTCGTCTGCTCGGGCAGCGACGAGAGCCGTTGCCGGAAGCTCGCGAGCTCGCTGCGGCCGTGGAACTCGACGGCCGCGATGATCAGCTCGTCCAGCGAGTCGAAGTAGTACGTGGTCGACGCGAGCGGCAGACCTGCGCGTTCGGCGACCGCGCGGTGCCGGACCGCGTCGAACCCGCCCTCCGCGAACAGGCCTGACGCGGCCTCCACGAGCGCCTGCCGCCTGCGCTCACCCTTGGGAGTTGCTGCCGTCATAGTCGAGCCAGAGTACTGGGCGGACGATCAGAACTTGGGGGCCAGTGCGTCCGCGAACCGCTTGGCCTGGCCTTTCAGCGCCCCGTCGCCCTGGGTGAACACGTAGAGGTCCTGGCCCTGGGCGGTCTTCACCTTCTCCGCACCGGCGGGCGCGTCGAACGGCTGCGGCGTGACGATCGCGGTGATCGTCAACCCGTCGATCTTGAACGCGACCGAGCGCGCGTCGGGCGGACAGCTCTCCGTGGGTGCCACGGCGAAGTCCGGTGAGACCGAAAGCTCGTCGGCGAGGGCGTCAGCGAGCTCTCGGTCCACACCTGCGCAGCCCTGCACTGCGCTTTCACTGGCCGAAGGGCCAGTGCTTCCCGGCGTCTGCCCGTCCCCCTGCGTGGACTGGCTTTGACCGGAGAAGCCTGTAGGCGGTATCGCCTCGAGTGCGGTCATCGGGGATTCTGCCGCGTTGTCACGGTTCTGCCCAGAACCCGCGGTGTTCAAACTGCTCGAGTCCTGGCTCACCCAGGTGTTGGCGGCGAGAACACCGCCGAAACCGAGCACGACGACCAGGGTGGTGCCGGCCGCGATCGAGTTGCGCCTGCGCAGCGTGGCGCGGCGCGAAGCCGTGCGGACGTCGCCCGCGTCGAAGGACGCCGGTGGTGCGTCCTGTGCTGCGTCGCGGAACAGGTCCGCGAGCTTCTGCTCGTCCATCTACGTCCTCCTCTCGCTGGTCACGACGCCGGTCGCAGGTCGTCGATGGCGTCGCCCAGAGCTTCCCTGAGCGCTGCCAGTCCGCGCGCGGTCTGACTCTTCACAGTTCCTTCCGAGCACTTCAGCGCCTCGGCCGTGGCCGTGACGTCGAGGCCCTCGAGGAACCTGAGCACGAGCACGGCCCGTTGCCTCGGCGGGACTCTGCGCAGGCCCTTCAGCAACGCCTCGCGGGTCGCGACCGTCTCGCCGATCTCGTTGTCCGTCGTCGGCGACTCGGGCATCTCGTCGGTGAACTTCTCGCGACGCCACGGACGGCGTGACTCGTCGATCACCGCGCGCACGACGGTGCGTCGGACGTAGGCGTCGAGAGCCTGCTTGTCCCGAATCTTCCGCCACCTCCTGTGCACCGCTACGAAGGCCGTCTGCGCGAAGTCGTCAGCGCGGTGCCAGTCGCCGCACAGCAGGTATGCCGTTCGGCGCACAGCCTCACGGCGAGCCACGAAGTACTCCGCGAACTCCTGCTCGTCGCGCTGATCCACGCGGACTGCTCTCCGCTCGTTCCTCGAGTTGCACTGACTGGACGGAAACTGAGGCACCAACGGTTGCACGAACCATCGGCGAGAGCTACATCACCCCCTTGGTCGTTCACCGGATGTGATGTGATCGAGCTCGTGACCCCCATCGACCTGCGCTCGGACACCGTCACCCAGCCCGACGAGGCCATGCGCCGCGCGATGGCGGAGGCCGAGGTCGGCGACGACGTGCTGGACCACGACCCGACCATGGCCGCTCTGGAGGAGCGGGTCGCCTCGTTGCTCGGCGTCGAGGCCGCGCTGTGGGTTCCCTCCGGGTCCATGGGCAATCTCATCGCCTTGTTCCTGCACCTGGAGCGCGGTGACCGGTTCCTGGCTCCGCTGGGCGCGCACGTGCTCGACGCCGAACTCGGGACGGCCGCGTGGCTGGCCGGCGGGATGCCGCACGCCCTGCCCGTCGTGTCCGCGGAGACCGTGATCGCCGCAGGTGGCGGTGAGTCTCCTTATTACGGGCTGCGGACCACGTTGTTGTGCCTGGAGAACACGCACAACGCGTCCGGCGGCACGGTGACCTCGGTCGATGAGCACACTTCGCTGGTGGCGGCCGCTCGGTCGATCGGGCTGGCGGTGCACCTCGACGGGGCCCGGCTGTGGAACGCGTCCGTGGCTCTCGGGGTGTCGCCCGCGGTCCTGGCCTCCGGGGTGGACACCGTTCAGGTGTGCCTGTCGAAGGGGCTCGGGGCGCCGGTCGGATCGGTGGTCGCCGGCTCCGCGTCGTTCGTCGTCGAGGCCCGGCGGGTGCGGAAGATGCTGGGTGGCGGAGTGCGGCAGGGCGGGGTGCTGGCGGCGGCGGGTCTAGTCGCCCTCGACCGGATCAATCGATTGGCCGACGATCATTCCAACGCTGATGTACTTGCTTCCGGACTGCGGTCGCTGGGCTGGGAGGTGGCCGAGCCCGCCACGAACATCGTGCTGGCGTCGGTGCCCGACCTGGACAAGACGCTGCTGTCGTTGCGCGAGGTCGGGGTTTTCGCCAGTCCCATGTCAGGCAAGGTTCGGTTCGTGACGCACGGCGACGTGGACTCGTCCGACATCGCCGAGGTGTTGCGCCGGCTTCGAGAGGACGTCTGAGATGCGCTGGATCGTGTTCGACTTCGGCGAGGTGATCAGCCAGCGGAACCCGGCGCGGCCCGCGATGGCGGCGAAGCTCGGGGTGACACTGGAGGCTTTCGAAACGGCGTACTGGGACCGCGACGCGTACGACCGCGGCGGGTCGGACGCCGACTACTGGGCGCGGATCGGCTCTTCTCTGGGGCTGACCCTCGACGACGCCCTGGTCCGCGAGCTGACCGCCATGGACAACGCGGGCTGGCTCGACGACCCGGTGGTGGAGACCGTCGCGTTGATCGAGGACCTGGCGGCGCTCGGCGTGCCGCTGGCGTTGCTGTCGAACGCGCCGTCGACGTTCGGGCGACTGGCGGAGAAGGTGCCGTGGGCCAAGCACTTCCGGCACCTGGTCTTCTCCGGTGACCTCGGCTGCGCGAAGCCGGACGCGGCGATCTGGAAGCACACGTCGGACGTGATCGGTTCGTCGGACGTGATCTTCTTCGACGACCGCCTGTCCAATGTGGAGGGCGCACTGATCGCGGGCTGGGACGCGCGACTGTGGACGTCAGCCGCTGTGGCGCGTGCCGAGCTCCTTGCGGAGTTCAGCGAGCTCGGCGCGTAGGTTCCGCAGCTCCTGCGCGGTCTCGAGCTCGGCTTCCTCGACACCGCGCAGCTTCTCCACGAGCCAGCTGGCGATCGTGCCGGTGATGACACCGAGCAGCGCGATGCCACCGACCATCAACAACCCCGCGACCAGCCGCCCCTCACCCGTGACGGGGTAGCGGTCGCCGTACCCGACCGTCGACATGGTGGTCAGCGTCCACCACAGCGCGTCACCGAACGTGGTGATGCTGGCGTTTTCCGCGTGCCTTTCGGCGTCCAGCACCGCGAGGCTCGCGC
Organism: Lentzea sp. NPDC020367; assembly: GCF_044387305.1. Lineage (NCBI taxonomy): Bacteria > Bacillati > Actinomycetota > Actinomycetes > Pseudonocardiales > Pseudonocardiaceae > Lentzea > Lentzea sp. NPDC020367. Next base: position 573,350 of record NZ_JBIRVV010000003.1, read on the forward strand.
AAAACGCGACGATAATCGTCACGCCCGCGACGTAAATGCTGACCCTTTGCCTGATCTTGTGCTGGAACTTCTTGTTCAGCAACGTGAGGACGGTGATCAACCGAAGCACCCGCAGCTGCCGCACCATCGGCAAGACAACCGCGGCAAGATCGAAAAGGTGCGTTTTCAGGAACTTCCACTTGTTCTGCGCCAACGTGATCCGCGTGACGAAGTCGGCCGCGAACAAGACCCAGACCAGCCACAACGCGATCTCCAGGGGCACGTGCATGGCCCCGTGATCATCGAGAACCTGCCACGCGTAGGCCCCGAGGAACACCGCGGCGAGTGCCGTCAACGGCCACTCGACCTTTCGCTCCCACCGCTCGAGGCGGGCCTCGTTGGCTAACAACACCGCCCCATGGTGAGCGGTGCGTAGTCATTAATCCAGAGTCATCGCTTGGATTTGATCGCACCGTAAGCCGCGGTGCCTGCGAGGAGTAGTCCTCCAATCACAGCGAGCCAGAAAAGGCCTTTCACGACGGCCCCGACGACGGCCAGCACGATCCAGATCGCCACCAGCCACCCGATGATCGCCCACATAGGACTCCCCTTCCTCCACCCCGTGAACGTCCGGCCGCCCGGTTTTGTTGCTCGCCCGGCCCTGCTCGCCCGGCCCTGCTCGCCCGGCCCTGCTCGCCCGGCCCTGCTCGCCCGGCCCTGCTCGCCCGGCCCTGCTCGCCCGG